>DALYEU010000001.1:0-64618 GCA_031972375.1 bacterium
AGACTCCTATGGCCCGTGAACTCCTGATCGGAATGGATGTGGGATCGACCACCGTCAAAGCCTGTGTGGTGGATGCCCAGGATTTAAAGATTCTTTGGAGCGATTATCAGCGCCACGAAACCCGTCAGCCCGAAAAGGTTTTCGAGTTTCTTGTAAGGATTGGCAATGAGTTCTCCGATGTTCCCCAAGAAAACATTCGTTTATTTATGACGGGCTCGGGTGCGTCGCCTTTGTGTCCGGTCATGGGTGCTAAGTTTGTTCAAGAAGTCAATGCGGTTACCCTTGCCGTCGAAAAACTCCACCCCGATGTGGGATCCGTGGTCGAGTTGGGGGGGCAAGACGCTAAAATTATCATCTACAAAGCCAATGAAGAAACAGGTGAGAAGCAGGCCATCACTTCGATGAACGATAAGTGCGCTTCGGGTACGGGGGCTACTATCGATAAGTGTGTGATCAAAGTAGGGGTCGAAAATTCGCTCTTGGCTCGTTTGCATTTCGACGGTTCAAAATTACACCATGTTGCGGCTAAATGCGGAGTGTTTGCCGAGACGGATATCGTCAACTTGGTTAAGTCAGGAATTCCCTCCGAGGAAATTCTCAACAGTCTGGCCGACGCCATTGTTATGCAAAATCTTTCGGTTTTGACCCGAGGAAACACCCTTCGTCACAAGGTTTTGCTATTGGGTGGGCCCAATACCTATCTGCCTTTTCTGCAAGAATGTTGGAGAAAACGCATTCCTGAGACATGGCAAGAGCGAAACTATCCCTATCCCACCGATGTTCCCTTGGAAGAGTTGATCATGGTGCCCGAAAATGCCCAGTATTACGCTGCCTATGGAGCGGTGATCTACGGCACTTATGAAGAGGCCCAAGTGGGGCGTTACCAAGGTTTGGCGGGTTTGAAGGACTACATGCAAAACGGTCGGCAGGCCCGTCTGGGGGCAAGTGCCATGGGCCCTCTCGTTAAAACCAATGAAGAATTGGAAGCCTTCCGAAGCGAATATCGTATTCCAAAATTTGAACCACCTCCGGTGCAAGCTGGGTCCAGAGTTCGTGGCTATGTGGGCTTGGACGGTGGTTCCACCTCTTCAAAGGCGGTATTGGTGGGCGAGGATGGCGAGATTTTGCTCAAGGCCTATCAGCTGAGTAAGGGTAATCCGATTCAAGACACCAAAGATATTTTGCATCAAATGAACGATTACTTTGAGCAGCGTGGGGCAAGCCTGGAGGTCTTGGGTTTTGGGGCCACGGGTTATGCCGCCGATGTATTGCAAGAGAGCGTCAAAGCCGATGTCAATGTCGTAGAAACCGTGGCTCACATGATGAGCGCCGTTCATTATTTCGGTGACGTCGATGTGATTTGTGACATCGGAGGTCAAGATATCAAAGTTTTGTTCATGCAGAATGGCGACATCAAAAATTTTCGCCTCAGCAATCAATGCTCCGCCGGCAACGGTATGTTGTTACAGGCTATGGCCGACCAATTCGGGGTTAAGGTTCAAGACTACGCCGATGTGGCTTTTCAAGCCTCCTTGGCGCCTAAATTTTCTTATGGTTGTGCCGTCTTTCTCGACAGCGATCGGGTGAATTTTCAGAAAGAGGGTTATTCTCGCGAAGAATTATTAGCGGGTTTAGCTCAGGTCTTGCCAAAAAACGTCTGGCAATATGTCGTGCAGATTCCTCGCATGGCCGAATTGGGAAAAAAATTCGTATTGCAGGGGGGAACTCAATACAATTTGGCCGCAGTGAAAGCTCAGGTAGATTACATTAAGCAACGGGTTCCCGGAGCCGAAGTAGTCGTGCATCCCCATTGTGGTGAAGCGGGAGCGATCGGCGCAGCTATGGAAACTCGGCGTGTCGTGCAACGCCGCGGATATTCCACCTTCGTCGGACTATCGGCGGCCATTGGTTTGCATTACACCTCCAGAAACGACGAAAGCACCAAATGTCATTTTTGTCCCAACAATTGTAGCCGTACTTTCATCGATACCCAGACTCCTGATGGAAAAACCAGTCGCTATATTTCGGGCTTTAGTTGTGAAAAAGGCACGGTCGAGTCCAAGGAGGCCATGTTGGAGCTGGCGAAAGAACGCAACCAGCTTAAAAAACAATTTCCGAATTTAGTCGATTACGAAGCTCATGTGGCCTTCAATAGCTATCCTTTGGATTCCATGCCTGAAGACGGTGTTTTGATCCAAGACATTGAGGTGAAAAAGACTTTATTTGGCAATATCAAACGGGTTCCGGTGAAGCGCCCTTTCCGTCGATCTTCGCCCAAGGCGCAGTTGAAGCGCCGTTCCTTACGCATCGCCATTCCACGAGTTTTGAATATTTATAGTACGGCTCCTTTATGGCGGGCCTATTTTGAAAGCTTGGGAATTGAACCTAAGAATGTGGTTTTCTCTGATTATACTTCTGAAGAAATGTGGCAAGAGGGAGGCAAGTACGGTTCCATTGATCCTTGTTATCCTTCTAAGGTCGCCCAAGCCCACTTACACAATTTACTATTCCATCATCATGCTGAAGAAAAGCCGCTGCATCACATTTTTTTTCCGATTTTGACGCACGTTACGACCTACTTAAAAAATGTCATGGACACGGCCACTTGTCCCATCGTGGCCGGCGTTCCTGAGGTGATGAAGGCCGCTTTTACCAAGGAAAATGATTTTTTTAAAGAGAGGGGCATTACTTATTTAAATCCGGCCCTCACCTTGAACGAGCCCACCTTATTCAAAAAGCAAATGTTCCAGGCTTTTGCAGAAATTTTTGAAATGACTGAAGACGAGAGCGATTTCGCTGTGGATCAAGGCTGGAAGGCTTTGCAGGCTTTCGACGAGAAATTACAGCAAAAAGGGCGCGAGATTTTGGATTGGGCCGAAACTAATAATCGTATGGTTCTGTTGATGATCGGTCGTCCTTATCATTCGGATCCGGGCCTCAATCATAACGTGCTCGATGAATTTCAAGCCCTGGGATATCCCGTGCTTTCGATGCGCTCCATTCCTAAGGATGAAGCTTATTTGAAAAAATATTTTGGAAAAGAGCTGTTAGCGGGACGTATTTCCGAGATTCTCGATGTCACCGATGTGTGGCCCGAAAATTACAGTGCCAACAGTTCGCAGAAAGTATGGTCCGCCAAGTTCGCCGCTCATCATCCCAATGTGGCGGTTCTCGATCTTTCCAGCTTTAAATGCGGTCATGATGCGCCGACTTACGGGATCATCGATAAGATCATCTCAGTGAGCAACACCCCTTATTCGGCTTTGCATGATATCGACGCTAATAAGCCAGGGGGGTCCATCAAAATCCGAGTGAAAACTTACGCCCATTCTCTTGGACTTCGCGAGGAAATGATGGATGACCTTGCCAAGAAAAAACAAGAATTAGCCCGACGCCTAGAGGAAAAGAAACGAGAACTGCTAGGACAAACTCAAGTTGAGGTGTCGCGCTCTGGTGAAGACGAAGAAGATACTTATATTTCTTATTCTTCCAATTCCAAACAAGAAGATTTTTTTCCAGAAAAGGAGGACTCCTATGCCGCAGCCCCTCGTGAATAATACAACCCATTCTAATTCCATTCCCTTCAATGCCATTGAAGCTGAACTCAAGCGCTTTGAAGAAGAAGAACGCAAACGTCTAGGATTAGACCAAGAGCGTTCCCAATGGGAAGATAAGGTAAATCGGGCTTTTTTTGCGGATCAACGAGCCCACACCACCATTTTGGTTTCTGGCTTGACGATGGCCCATGACTTTTTTGTTCAGGCGGGTTTGGAGGGCTTAGGTTACAAGATCAAAGCTTTGGATTGCCCCGATCACGAGTCTCTGCAGTTCGGTAAAGAGTATGGAAATCGAGGCCAGTGCAATCCCACCTATTTTACCGTCGGTAACCTGGTGAAATATTTGATTCAGTTGCGCGATGTCGAGGGAATGAGCACCCAGGATATTATCGATAAGCACGTATTCCTTACGGCGGGAGGCTGTGGCCCTTGTCGTTTCGGTATGTACGTTACTGAATATCGCAAGGCTTTGCGGGATGCGGGTTTTGATGGCTTTCGCGTTATGTTGTTCGAGCCCAATGGAGGAATGAATCAAGCGACGGGTCAAGAAGTCGGATTAAAAATGGATAAGGAGTTTTTTATTACTCTGGCTAAAGCTATTTTTGCCGGAGATGCCTTGAATGCGATCATGTATCGAATTCGCCCATACGAGGTGGAAGCAGGGGCCACAGATCGGGCTATTGAACGATGTCGCGAGCACCTGATGGTGGCTTTGAGATCTCGTAAGTCGGTATTGCGAGCTTTGTGGAAGTGTCGAGGTGAGTTGAAGAAAGTAAAAGTCGACCGCACCTTGGTGAAACCCAAGGTTTCGGTCATCGGTGAATTTTGGGCTATGACCACAGAGGGAGAAGGCAATTACCGCCTGCAACGGTTTTTAGAACAAGAAGGTGCTGAGGTTGATATTCAGCTGATTGCAGGTTGGATTCTCTACAACATTTGGCAGGCTAGGGTGGATACGAGAAGTCGCATGGTGTTGCGCCATGCCGATACCGAAGCTCGCAAAGGTTTAAAGACCACTCAGGTCGCTAAAAAATTCGCTACACTCTGGGTTGCTGAAAAGGTGCTTCGGGCTGGTTTTAAGACATTTACCTTTTGTCTGGGTTTAAAGAATTACAAACTTCCCGACATGGATGAAAATGCCCGTGTGGCTGCGGAACACTACAATAATGAGCTTCGTGGTGGAGAAGGGCATATGGAAGTGGGAAAGCTGATTCAGAATGTGTTGCATAATAAAGCTCACATGACGATTTCGGTAAAACCTTTTGGTTGTATGCCTTCCAGTGGTGTCTCCGATGGTGTGCAGAGTGTGATTACCGAGCGTTATCCCGAGGCGATTTTCTTGCCCATCGAGACAAGCGGCGACGGCGCTGTCAATGTTTATAGTCGTATTCAGATGATGCTTTTCAAGGCAAAGCGGGCCGCTGAAGCAGAATTTGAAGGAGCTTTGCAGGAGAAGGGCCTCACTTCGGAACAGTTAAAACAGCAAGTGCGTGGGAATAAGGCTTCGGCCATTCATTATTCTAAGCACAAGGTCGCGGGTACGGCTGCGAATTTGCTGCATGAGGTCGCTTAGCTCTGATCTTTTGGCAAAACAAGGCGTGTTACGGATAGAAAGGGATCCCCAGTTTACGGGATCCCTTTTTTATTTGTCGTTGGAAGATTAGTTTTTTTCAGTTTGTTTATGCGCCACTTTTGTAGAGTCTGTTTTCTTGAGAAGAATTTTTTATTTTAGATGAGAAATAGTTTTTCTATTCAGAGGGATTTCTCAATGAGGTGATTACTATTCCGGTATCGATAAATATTTTTTTTGAACCAAAATAATAAAGACCTAAGAACGAAATATTTGCGTTCAACAACTGCACCCCGTCTTGGTGGGTGTCCGTCGGGAAACAAGATTTCTTGTCTGTGAAAATTTATCTCCTAACTTTTTAACTGCAGAGAGAAACCTGATCATGAAAACAAGCCATCCCTTTGCCCACCTAAAATCTGATTTTTCTTCAGGCCTGGTCGTCTTTCTCGTGGCCTTGCCGCTGTGTCTGGGAATCGCCTTAGCCTCTGGAGCACCACTTTTTTCGGGTATTGTCTCGGGGGTTATCGGGGGGATCCTCGTGGGTGTACTCAGTCGTTCCCATGTGAGTGTGACGGGGCCCGCTGCTGGTTTATCGGCCATTGTTTTGAGTGCTATTACCGAGTTGGGATCCTACGAAATCTTTCTCAGTGCCGTGGTGATAGCAGGGATAATCCAGCTGGGCCTGGGATTTCTTAAAGCGGGAAGTATCTCCAATTATTTTCCGACCAATGTTATCGAAGGGATGTTGGCGGGTATCGGCATTATCATTTTTCTAAAACAACTTCCCCATGCGGTGGGTTACGATAAGGTTGTCGAGGGTGATACTGGTTTTGTAGAGCAGGGTGGGGAGACCGTCCTTTCCACTTTAATGAACGCCTTAAATTCCATCGAATATGGAGCGGTGATTATCACTTCTATTGCTTTGTCTATTTTGTTGGGATGGGAAAAGATTTCTTTCCTCAAAAAAATTAAATTTATTCCAGGGGCTTTGGTGGCGGTTTTTGTTGGAGTTCTACTCAATGAGTTTTGGGTTCGTACTGGAAGTCCCTTAGCGATTTCCAAAGAACATCTGGTTTCATTGCCTGTTCCTCAATCGATGGCAGATTTTAAGGCCATGTTTACTTTTCCAGATTTTGGTAAAGATGTTTTGCTCAACTATTCAGTTTGGCTGGTTGCGGGTACCATTGCCATTGTGGCCTCCATTGAGACTCTACTCTGTGTAGAGGCCTCTGATCGAATGGATCCTCACAAACGCTATACCGATACTAACGTAGAACTTAAGGCTCAAGGAATGGGTAACTTATTAAGTGGTTTATTGGGGGGGCTTCCCATGACCTCGGTGGTGGTTCGTTCTACGGCGAATGTCAATGCCGGGGCTCAGACAAAGATGTCCACGATCTTACACGGATTCCTCCTTTTGGTTAGCGTGTTAACCTTGGGAACTTTATTAAACAAGATTCCCTTAGCCACTTTGGCAGCCGTTTTATTGTTGGTGGGATATAAGCTGGCAAGGCCTGCACTGTTTAAGCGATTTTGGCAGAGGGGAAAATACGAGTTCGTTCCCTTTCTTGTCACTGTGACCTCTGTGGTATTTCTAGATTTGCTTAAAGGGGTGGCTTTGGGAATGTTGGTAAGTATCTTCTCCATTCTAAAAGGAAATTTTAAAAGAGCCTACGCCTTCCGCAAGGAGGAGTATCACGAAGGTGACATCATCTGCATCGACCTAGCCCAAGAAGTTTCTTTTCTGAACAAAGCGGCTATAAAAACCACCTTGAATAATATTCCGGAGGATAGCACGGTGATCATCGACGCTTCGGACACTGTCTATATTACCCACGACGTGTTGGATCTCATTCGTGAATTTCAGGCGGTTCGAGCACCTGAGGCGAATATCAAAGTGAAGTTGGTAGGATTTAAGCAGGAATACCATTTGGAAAATACTCAGGATGATATTCCTCACGTTTCCTTGAAGCATCGACAAGAAAAGGGAGTTTTGAGCGGACAGTTTGGTCTTAACACTTAAAATAGAGGGAATACCCATGAGCGAGTTTTATCAAAAAATCTTGGAAAACAATAAAAGGTGGGTTCAAGAAAAATTGTCCCTGAATCCTGAATATTTTAAAAATCTTTCTAAAGGACAAAAGCCGCCCCTTTTGTGGATTGGATGTTCCGATAGCCGGGTTCCCGCGAATGAGATCATCGGTGCGCAGCCGGGAGAGGTGTTCGTGCATCGCAATATCGCTAACATGGTGGTGCATTCGGATATGAATATGCTTAGCGTTCTCGACTACGCGGTGAATGTCTTGGAAGTTCAGCATATCATTGTTTGCGGTCACTATGGTTGTGGTGGGGTCAAGGCTGCCATGGGACATGACTCTGTGGGACTCATCGATAATTGGTTGCGCCACATTAAGGACGTTTACCGTTTTCATCGCTCAGAGCTAGATGCCATCGCCGATGAAACCGATCGTTTTAACCGTTTTGTTGAAGTGAACATTCGAGAACAAGTCTACGATTTGGCCAAGACCTCTATTGTGCAATCCAGTTGGAAAGCGGGTAGGTCTTTGGCGGTGCACGGTTGGGTCTACGGTTTGAATTCGGGCTACATTACGGACTTGGGTGTCAATTTCAGATCTAACGAAGATCTGGAAGAAATTTACCAACTCAAATTGTGAGGGTTGGCTCCGATGTCACGGCATCAAAGTTCTTTCATTAAGGATTTGGAAGAACGCTGGAAGCCTCGGGAACTTTTTCCAAGAGTTGAGGGATTAATTCGGGTTTTACCAAAGCGTGAATTACCATGTGGTAGACTTCCCGAATGACCCTATCCTCGGGGATTTGGTGGGTCCCTAAAATAAATTGGTAGAGAATTTCCTTCAGGCTTCCCAGCAGTCCCAGGGCCAGGAGTAGGGTGTCTCCGCGTCGAATCAGTCCAAGCTCCTGGCCCTTGTTTAGGCCGTTTTGAATGAGGGTCAGGACGTTTTGGTAGAATTTTTTAAGTCGATTGTCGAAATCTCGGTCTAAGCCTACGGCGTCGCTGAAAAATATTTTGATATAGAGGGGATTTTGGAAGAGCAGGTGGGTTGCCCGTTCGATGTTCCCTAAAATTTGATACAAAATACCTTCGATGGTTCCGGTCTCAATGGGATGAATGAGTCGTTGAACCCGTTCGGAAATTTCGGTTACCAGGGCATCAAAGATTTCCCTTTTACTTTCGAAATAAAGGTAAAAGGTACCCCGAGCCACCTTGGCTTCGGCGATAATATGACTCACTTGGGTGTCATGATACCCAAGTTTTCCAAAAGCTCCGAGGGCCGCCTCAAGAAGCTTCTGTTTTCTTTCTTGTTTTTTAATAGTTTTTTCCATAATCCCCGGCCAAGCCTCCTCCCATGGGGCCGATATTATTGTCAATGATCGGTCTATGGGCTGGAGAGAGTGACGGACTCTTTACTCTTTTGCCATACAAATGACACGTAGGTCTTTTATTCGCGACCCTGGAGAGGGTTCACGAAGGCGGCAGCGTGGATCTGCCTAGGGGAATTTTATCGGGGAGAATTTTATGTATCGGTATCGAATTGGGCTAGCTCTGTTTTTTGTGCTTCTTTTTGGGCCTCGAGTGTTGCGGGCCCGGGATTCGGTGATCGGTGAGAAACAGCTGTCTTCGGAAACTTCGGTGGTCGCTATGGCCGAGGCAGCTCCTAAAACTGAGTCTTCACCAAGTAAAAAGAAGGTAGAGGCGGGATACGACAAAGGGTTCTTTATTCAGAGCCCCGACGGCAATTATAAGCTCAAAATCACCGGGTATTTTCAATTTCAGTTCAATCTGGAGAACGAAGGCGGGGAGACTGATTATGGTTTTCAAGTCCGTCGCGCTCGGATTGCGTTTAGTGGAAACTTAGTTAATCCTAAGCTGACCTACAAGTTACAGTTGAATCTTGTCCAGTTTAGCACTGATTTGTTATTGGATCTCTACGTTAATTATGCCTTGTTGAACAAGGATTTGAATATCCAGGTGGGGCAGTTCACCATACCCTATATCCGGCAGCAGATTATCTCGAGTAGTGCCCAAGTCTTCGTGGAGCGTTCTTTAGCTTCCATTGAATTTACTAATGCTGATGATCAGGACAGTGATGGAGATGGTATTGCCGATAAGCTGGTTAAAAATGGTCGTGATATCGGTATCATGGTCCACGGCACCCCCATAAAAAATAAGGTGGAATATCAGGTGGGCATTTTTAACGGGAATGGTACGAATCATTTAAATTTTAATAATCATTTCCTTTATGCAGGTAGGGCTGTTGTCAATATTTTAGGGGATGCGGGTTATAGCTACGAGGGCGACTACGCCAATCTCGATGCTCCTGCCGTTTTTCTTGGAGCGGCTGCTAACTACAATCAACGCAATATTTCCCAGGATAAGGTTTTCTCTATGGGGGGAGAAACGGGAATCAAGTACAAAGGATTTGCGGCGAGCGGTGAGTTTATGCTCCGTAATACCAAGCCGGGGGATGTTTTGCTCACCAGCGGTAACGATTACGGGTATTATGCTCAGGCTTCCTATTTTGTATTGCCTAAGAAAATGGAAGTGGCTGCCCGACTTTCCCAGGTTTTTTTCCACGGTGTGCAGAATGATGAAGGAGAAGTTCAGTTCGGATTGAACGGATTCCTCTATAAAGAGAATGTAAAACTGCAAACCGATTATTCTTATCTTCCCACCAATACCAAGGATGGTCTGGAAAAAGGCCAGCGTTGGCGGCTTCGTTTACAGACTAAGTTCTAAATTTTTTGCCCAGAAATCCGGCTGTTTTTTAACCTTCATCGGTTTACATGAGGAGAGATGCATGTTCGTCGTTTTTCGTCTGCTTTTTATCTGTTTTTTGTCGGTCCCTGTCTTTGTCTTGGGTAGTGGCGTGGGATATTCGGGAGGTTCCTGGATCAATACGGCTGTGGCTCACGAATCATCTTCCGGAAAGGTAAAAAATGTCATCCTGATGATCGGAGATGGCATGGGGGTACAGCAAGTTTCTTTGGCTGTGCTCTACCGTCAGCTCAGTAAAAATAAGATGAAGCCTCTCGCCCTGGAGCAGCTTTTGGAGCAGGAAGCTAACGGTCTTGTGCGTACGAGCAGTTATGGGGATATCGTTACCGATTCCGCTGCTGCGGCTACTGTCATGGCTTGCGGTCTCAAGACAAGAAATGAAATGGTGGGTTTGGATCCTAAGGGGTATCCCTGTGAAACCGTACTAGAGAAGGCAGAAAAAATAGGCAAAGCCACGGGCTTGGTTTCTACGACTCGCATCACCCACGCCACTCCAGCTGCTTTTGTGGGACACCAACCTTTTCGGGATATGGAAAATGAGATTGCGGTGGATATCGTTGAAGGTCATGAAGTGGATGTTTTACTTAGCGGTGGAATTCGCCATTTTATTCCCCAATATAAATCCGATGCGGTGGCCATGAAGGCTTCCGACCTTGCGGAGTGTGCCGATTTGGATTCTAGTCTGGATGGAAAAAGTAAACGAAGTGATTCGAAGAATCTCATTCAGAGCGCACAAGGTAAAGGCTATCAATTCGTTTGTAATCGTAACCAACTTCAAGGGATCAAGGCCGATGCTCAGACAAAAGTCTTGGGTCTTTTTTCGAGTTCCGTGATGCCGATGATTCAAGAAAGGGAGAAAATTTCCACTTTGCCCAGCTTGTCAGACATGACCGAATCAGCCTTGGAAATTCTCTCCAAAAAGGAGAACGGATTTTTTTTAATGGTTGAAGGCGGGCTGATTGATTACGCTGGTCACGATAACGATGCGGGGACTTTGTTGCAAGAGACTCTCGATTTTGACAAGGCTCTCCGTGTGGTTTTGGATTTTGCCGAAAAGCATCAGGATACTTTGGTATTGGTTACGGCGGACCATGAGACCGGAGGTTTTGGGTTTGCCTACGGTAAAAAGACGGGGCTGGAGATGGTATTGCCTTCCGGACTCAAGTATACCAAGCCCTATGACTTTGCAGATTTTGCAGTTTTTTCTTACCTAGACACGCAGAAGATGTCTTTCCGCGCTATGCTCGAACCCATCGAGAAGAAGCTTTATTCTGAAAATAAACAGAAGGGTTCCGAGTATGGAATGTCCCAGGCGGTGGCTGAATTGATTAAGGTGGTGGAAACCCAATCAAAATACCGTTTGACTCCGGCCATGGCTGAGGAAGTTTTAACTCGTAAGCCGGGTAAAAAAGACGCTGAACCCCATGATTTTTCCAGTTTCTATGTGCATGAGTCGGTGCACCCAGATCTTTTGGGGAGAGTCGTGGCCGACCAAAACCACGTAGTCTGGGCCACAGGTACCCATACCTCCACACCGGTTCCTATTATGGCGGTGGGTCCCAGTCGGTATACCGACAAGGTTCGGGGTTTCATTGATAACACGGAGATTGCAAAGATTATCGAACAAGCCCTGAAGAATCCATAAAAGGCTTCCCCCTTTGACCGTTTCCATCGGGCTGTGATACGCCATAAAAATGAATTTGGTTTCCTTTAAGGAATTTCAAAAATTAGCTTCACAAGGCGATCGGGTGCCCGTGATGGCGCGTTTTCGGGCCGATACTGAGACACCTGTTTCTGCCTTTTTGAAGATGACCCGTGGCCCCTTTCGTTTTCTGTTGGAAAGTATGGAAGGGGGCGAACGTTGGGGGCGCTATTCCTTTTTGGGTTCAGAACCCTCCATGGTGCTCCGTTCTCGTGGCCATCAGATTGAGCTGCAGCGCGGGCGTCGCAAGGAGACTCATTATGGTGATCCTCTCGAGTTTCTCCGTTCTTTGTTGAAAGAATCCCATCCTGTTAGCTTCGAAGGTCTGCCGAGGTTTTCCGGAGGGTGGGTTGGATCCTTAGCTTACGATATGGTTCGTCATATGGAGCGTTTGCCTGATCTGGGAAAACCGGCTCTACCCAATGACGATTGTCACTTGGCTCTGCAAGATACGGTGATTGCCTTTGATAATCTGGCCCACGAGTTAGAGATTGTGGTCATGACCGATCTTAGGGGGGTAAAGGGCCTGCGTCAGGCTTACGATGGGGCTGTCGATAAAATTCATCGATTGGCTAAACGACTGAATGCTTCCTTGCCTAAGTTGAAAACTTCCAAAAAGACCACGGTGCTTCGGCCGAAGAGTAATACTTCTGAAACTGAGTTTTATCGAATGATCGAAAAGGCTCAGGAGTATATTCGTGCTGGTGATATTTTTCAGGTGGTTCCTTCACAACGTTGGGAGGCCAATTTTTCCAATTCTCCCTTCGAGGTTTATCGAGAGTTGCGGCGCATCAATCCTTCCCCCTACTTATTTTATTTGCAGATGGGGGATCAGGTTTTAACGGGTTCTTCTCCTGAAGTCATGGTTCGCTTGGAAGGAGAAAAAATCACCTTACGGCCCATCGCTGGAACCCGTCGCCGTGGCAGGGATGCCCAGGATGAAATGCGTATGCAGCAAGAGATGCTTTCCGATCCTAAGGAGGTCGCTGAGCATATCATGTTAGTGGATTTGGGAAGAAACGACCTGGGGCGTGTTTCTCAAGTGGGGAGCGTCAATGTCACCGAAATGCTGACCGTAGAAAAGTACTCTCACGTCATGCATATCGTTTCCAATGTGGAAGGTAAAATTAAGCCCGGTCAAGATGCGATTGATGTTTTAAAAGCCACTTTTCCCGCAGGTACCCTCAGTGGTGCTCCTAAGATTCGCGCTATGGAAATTATCGAAGAGTTAGAGAAGGGAAGGCGCGGACCTTACGGCGGGTGTGTGGGGTACTTTGATTTTTTTGGCAACATGGACACCGCTATTACGATCCGTAGTTTATTCTTTGCCGAAGGTAAGGTGTGGTTTCAGTCGGGGGGTGGGGTGGTTCTCGATTCACAGCCCGCCTTGGAATATCTCGAATCCAATAACAAGGCAAAAGCGGTGTTGGAGGCCCTCAAACGATGCTCTTGATGATCGATAATTACGACTCCTTCACCTATAACTTGGTGCAGTATTTTGGCGAACTTGGTGTTTTGCCTGAGGTGAGGCGCAACGATAAAATCTCTGTGGATGAGATTATTGAATTGAACCCTCGAGCCATCGTGTTGTCTCCGGGGCCATGTAGTCCCAATGAGGCCGGTGTGTGTTTAGAACTGATCGAAAAGTTGCACGCTCGCTTCCCTATTCTAGGGGTTTGTTTGGGACATCAGGCCATCGGGCAGGCCTTTGGTGGCAAGGTAATCCGTGCCAGCCATGTGCTGCATGGTAAAACCAGTCCGATTTTTCACGATGGGAAAACCCTCTTTCAGAATTTGACGAATCCTTTTGAAGCGACTCGTTATCATTCCCTGTTGGTAGAACGACATTCCTTGCCCGATTGTTTGGAGGTCAGTGCCTGGACTCAGGAGGGGGAGATTATGGGGTTGCGCCACCGTCGATTTCCCGTTGAAGGGGTGCAGTTCCACCCTGAGTCCATTTTGACTCGTGAGGGGAAGTCCTTGCTGAAAAATTTTCTCATTTCTGTGGGGTGGGTCTAGTCTATGTCGCTTTTGCTACAAAATTGGAGCGAAGGGGCAAGGCTTTCCGAGGATGAAATTGAACGAGGTTTCGCCGATTTTTTTTCCGAAGAACTGTCTGACGAACAGATTTACGACCTTTTGCTTTCTGTTGCGAAACGGCCGATAGACGCGGATCTATTGACCGGAGCTGCCCGCGCTTTTTTGCGATTTGGTCTCAAGGTGGAACTCCTCGGAATCGATGCTATTGATACTGCCGGTACGGGCGGCGATAGAAGCGGTTCATTTAATTTCTCCACGGCAGCAGCTTTATTGGCCGCTGCCTGCGGAGTAGCGGTGGCCAAGCATGGAAATCGTTCCATTACCTCCCGCTCTGGAAGCGCTGATCTTCTCGAAGCCTTGGGAATCCCTATCGAGCTTAGTCCTGTGGAAGTTGCCCGGTCAATTCGCGAGCGCGGTTTTGGCTTTATGTTGGCTCCCCGTTACTATGGGGCAACTCGGCGTGTTCAAGAAGCCAGACGTCGTTATGGCGGTGTGACGGTTTTCAATTTTTTGGGCCCCTTGCTCAATCCGGCCAGGGTAAAAAGACAAGTCGTTGGAGTATCCGATCCTAATTTGCGCACAGCCATGGCAGAGGCCTTGCAACGTTTGGGCACTGAAAAATCTTGGGTGGTTTGGGGTGAGGGTGGGATTGACGAAATTAGTTTGGCGGGAAAAACCTGGTTGAGCGAGGTAACTCCCCAAGGCATTGTAGAGCGAGTGTTAGAGCCGGAACAGGTGGCCCTAAGAAAATGCGAACTTAAATTTTTGCGTGGAGGAGATGGCTCTTTCAACGCCAAGTTGTTGCGGGGTATTTTCGAAAAGAATTTTTTTGGTCCTTTGGTGAACGGAATTTTAATCAATGCGGGTGCGGCTTTGGTGGTATCGGGATGTGTCTCAGATCTTAGGGAAGGAGTATCCTTGGCGCGTCTTGCCTTAGATGAAGGACGGGCGAGTCGTTTATTACAAGAACTGGCTTCGTCGGAGACTTTTCCCAGTGTTGAGAAAGTTTAAGCCCGATGACTTGAAGGGCACGAGAGAGCAAGGAAGGAAAGAACAGCTCCATGATTTTGCAAAAAATTTTTGAGTACAAACAAGAAGAGCTATCCCACTATCGACGATGCCTTTCGTTTTTAGATTTGAAAAATCGAGTTCGGGATTGCCAACCTACTTTGGATTTTCCAAGAGCCTTGTTGGAAAGTCAGCAAATTTTTTCGATTATTGCGGAGGTTAAACATCGTTCTCCGAGCAAGGGGGTGATTCGTGAGGATTTTCATCCGGTGTCCCATGCTCGTGACTATGCGGAACACGGAGCCGCCGCGCTTTCTATTTTGACCGACGAACATTTCTTTGGGGGCTCCCTCGATTATCTAAGGGATATTCGTGCTCAGGTCACTCTACCGCTGTTGCGTAAAGATTTTCTATGGGATCCCTATCAGATTTATGCTGCCCGGGACGCGGGAGCCGATGCAATTTTATTGATTGCCGCTATGTTGGAGGATTCTCAAATGGAGGATCTACAAGGATTGTCCCGAGAGTTGGGTATGGCGGCCCTTATCGAGGTACATGATCTTCACGAGTGCGAGCGGGTTTTGCCGCTCGCTCCCAGTCTGGTAGGTATTAATAATCGCAATCTCCAGACCTTCGAAGTCGATTTGAAGATTTCAGAATTTCTTTTGCCTGCCCTCGCCAATGTGCCAGTTCGAATTGCTGAGAGTGGGTTGGAGCATCCCAAGGATTTGAGACGTTTGCGGCAGGCGGGCGCTCAAGCGTTTTTAATCGGAGAAAGTTTTATGAGAGCTCCTCACCCCGGAAAAGCTTTGGCTGCGATGCTTAGCGCACAAGAAGAACATCATGAGAGTTTTAAGGGTGGGGATGAATAATATGTCGCAAGATGCTCAAGATACGCTAGTTAAGATCTGTGGTTTGACGAATATTGATGATGCTTTGGATGCCATCGAATTGGGGGCTGATTTTCTTGGTTTCAATTTTTATCCCCAATCTCCTCGTTTTATTGAAGAGGAACAGGCCTTTCAGCTATTTCAGGAAATTCCCACCAATATTCCGAAGGTGGGCATTTTTGTCAACGAGCCGATCCAAGAGGTGGTGGATAAGGCGATTCGCTTAGGTTTAGACTATTTGCAGTTTCATGGTGATGAGTCGCCTCAATCTTTGAATGTGCTGGGACGCCCTTGGTTCAAGGCTTTTCGTCTCAAGGATGAGTCGGTATTAAAGGAGATTTCCCAGTACGAGTGTGAATGGATTCTCGTCGATGCCTATTCCCAGAAAGCCTATGGTGGGACCGGGCTTGTGGCTCCATGGGATCTGGTTCGTGAGGCGAAAAATATTGGGAAGAAACTAATTCTGGCTGGTGGTCTCAATGAAGAAAATATTGCCATGGCTGTGACAGCTGTTCGGCCATTTATGGTGGATGTATCGAGTGGTGTAGAATCAGAACCTGGTAGAAAAGACCGTCAGAGAATGGCGGAGTTTATTGCGAGGGCGAAGGGTTTGGGATAAGTCCCGTTGTGGAGAAGAAACATGGCTAGTCGATCTTTCGATTTTAAAAAATATCGTTATCCCGATTCTAGTGGGCATTTTGGCGAGTATGGGGGGCGCTACGTAGCGGAGACCCTCATGCCTGCGCTGCAAGAACTAGAAATTGCTTATTCTCGACTCCGTAGGGATCGGAAATTTCATCGGCAGTATCAACACTATGCGAAAGAGTACGTGGGGCGTCCCACTCCGCTTTATTTTGCCGAGCGTCTGAGTGAAAAGTTGAAGCTCAAGGTTTACCTCAAAAGAGAAGATCTATGTCACACTGGCGCCCACAAGGTGAACAATACCCTGGGACAGATTCTTTTAGCCCTACGTATGGGCAAAAAACGAGTTATCGCTGAAACTGGGGCTGGTCAGCATGGTGTGGCTACGGCAACTTTGTGTGCCCGTTTTGGTTTATCGTGTGAAGTTTATATGGGGGAGGAAGATATCCATCGACAGTCCCTCAATGTGTTCCGCATGAAGCTTCTGGGAGCGAAGGTTGTCCCTGTCAAGAGCGGATCAGCCACACTTAAAGACGCCATGAATGAGGCTTTGCGCGATTGGATCACCAATATCCAAGACACCTACTATTGCATTGGAACAGTAGCTGGGCCCCATCCTTATCCTCAGATGGTTCGGGATTTTCAAAGTGTCATCGGTAAAGAGGCCCGTCGTCAAATCCTCAAAATTACGGGTCAGCTTCCCGATGCGATTATCGCCTGTGTGGGGGGGGGATCCAATGCCATGGGATTGTTTTACCCCTTTTTGAAAGACACTGAAGTCAAGATCTATGGCATCGAAGCGGGTGGAGAGGGGGTTGCTACGGGGCGTCATGCCGCTGCTTTAGTGGGGGGAAAGCCAGGGGTGTTGCACGGACAAAAATCTTATTTGTTGCAAGATTCCGAAGGTCAGATTCTCGCTACCCATTCCATTTCCGCGGGGCTTGATTATCCGGGGGTTGGTCCAGAACTGAGTTTGTTGAAAGACCTAGGACGGGCTCAGTTCGTGGCGGTGACCGATCGAGAGGCTATGGAGGGGTTTGATCTTCTCACCCGACTTGAAGGAATTTTACCAGCCCTAGAGAGCGCTCATTCTTTAGGCTATCTCAAAAAAGCCGCGAAAGGCTTTCGTCGAAATTCTGTTGTCATTGTGAATCTGAGCGGACGCGGCGATAAAGATATGGGCACGCTGGCGAAACGATTGGGAGTAGAGTTAGAATAGGCACTTTTCTCAGTCTCTCAGATCAGGGACTCTGGAGAGTCAATTTCAAGTTAGGCAATGCAATCTATGAACCGGATCGAAAAACAATTTGAACAATTCAGGCAAGAGCAAAAGAAAGCCTTCGTGGCTTTTATTACGGCAGGAGATCCCGATCTTGAAACTACTGAAGCCCTGATTCCTCAATTAGAAAAGGCCGGTGTCGATATTCTTGAATTGGGTGTTCCTTTTAGTGATCCCATGGCCGATGGAACAGTAATTCAGAAAAGTAGTGAGCGCGCTTTAAAAGCCGGTACAACTTTGAAAAAGATTCTGGCGATGGTGGGGCGAGTCCGTCAAGGTTCGCAAATTCCATTGTTATTGATGGGGTATTACAATCCCGTTTTACAGTTTGGATTGAAAAAGTTTTTTTCTGAGGCCCGCAAGTCGGGAGTCGATGGAGTTTTATTAGTGGATTTACCTCCCGAAGAAGCTGAGGAGGCAAGGTTAGCAGCTAAGGCGGAAGGCCTCTCTTTGATTTTTCTTTTAGCCCCCACCAGTGACGAGGGTCGTATTCGTAAGGTGGTTCAGAAGGGGTCTGGGTTTCTCTACTATGTGTCCATGACTGGGATTACGGGTGCCAAGTTAACTCAGGGCATTCATCAACAAAACGCCTTTCGTAAGCTCAAGAAGATTTCGACTTTGCCCCTTTGTGTGGGATTCGGCATTAAAACCCCGGAACAGGTTCGCCAAGTGGCGAAGTTGGCCGACGGGGTGGTGGTAGGTTCCGCTTTGGTGCAGTGTCTTGAAGAACAAAATAGATCTAAAGCTTTGAAAAATATAATAAAACTCACCAAGAATTTGTCTGATGCCCTCCATGTCCCCAAGTGATTTTTGAGAAAATGGGGCGGCAAAGAAAGATTCAAAGAGATTGATTTTTTTTTGTCTTTTCTAAATCCAAAATTTATTGGGCGCGTTCCCATACTTATCTTGACGGCAACACTGACCAACATTACGTTGAGCCCGGTTTTTATGGGGACTCAACTGCGCGATGAAGATCTGATGGTGGCTTTTCAGAGGGGGGATACCCGCGCCTTTGAACAATTGGTTAAACGCCACCAGCACGGGGTTTATAACTTCGTCCTGCGTTTTCTAGGAAATCGTGAAACCGCCGAAGAGGTTTTCCAAGAGGTGTTTATTAAGGTGTGTCGTGCGGCTCAGAGTTACACGCCTAATGGCAAGTTTACGACTTGGCTTTACACCATCGTTCGCAATCAGTGCGTTGATACCTTCAGAAGACAAAAAATTAGGGAAGCGATTAGTCTCGAAGGTAACAAAGACGAAGATTTAAAACTGATAGATACCTTGGCAAGCGAGGATGTCGCTCAGGATGTTTTAACCAGTGCGCATGAGATTGAGGGAGTTCTAGAATTTGCTCTCAGTAAACTTAATGAAGACCAGCGGGAGGTTTTTCTTCTCAGAGAAAAAGAGGGGTTAAAATTTGAAGAGATTGCCGAGATTACGGGCGTCTCTGTCAATACGGTCAAAAGTCGTATGCGCTATGCTTTAGAAGGCTTACGCCGTTCTTTGAAGCAGTCTCGATTTAGAGAGTTGTTAGAAGAAAAATCCACTTAAGCGATAATAAGCTATTTTTAAAAGAGAGACAGCGAGTTCGTTTGGGAGCAGCAGCTATGCTGGAGCATGATCAAGAAGATTTATTATTGGATTACCTCTATGAAGACCTTTCCCCGGTTCAGCGAGAGGCCTTGAGGAGGCAGATTGAGGGCTGTTCACAGAGCGAGTCCGAGTTGAAGAGTCTTCTGCAAATGCGGCGTTTAGTCGCCAAACATTTGCCCCAAGAAGAGGTGTCTTCACGTTTGACCCAAAAACTTCTGGTGGATTTAGGGATCCGAAAGCCTTGGTATCAAACTTGGACTTCGGGTTTTTTTAAACCCGTATTGGCGGGTGTCATGCTTTTGTTTCTGACCTTGGGAGGAGTTCGTTATTATCGTTCCGAAGAAAGTGCCTTGAGATCTCCTGTAGCCACGGTCGCCTCCTCCCTTCATCAAGGAGGAGAGGATTTGCGTATTTTGCAGCGTGAGCCGGTTTGGCGTGAATCCTGGGATCCACCGACTCAGGCGCTTGTGCCTCTGCAGTCCTCTCTTGTGCCTGCTTGGCGGGGACAGAGGGGAGGACGTTCGGCTTATCCTCAGACCGGGGTGAGTTTGGTTGGATTTCATCCTGGATCCTCCGAGGTCTTTCCCTCTGATGATTTGTTGGATGTTTCCGATCCTGATATTGAGAAGCTAGAGGTTCAGGCCCAGCAGTCCGTTGGACAATTTATGCACCGTCAGGCTCTTAAAATGCGGGCAATGGGCGATTGTCAGGCGGCTGCTCAACAATTGGGAAACTTGATCAAAACTTATCCTTTTTATCCGCTTAAAATGGAAGTCATGGCTCAGCGGGTGGATTGTCTGTTTCGTTCTGGACAGAGTGAAGTTGCCCAGAATGAGCTCAAGATTCTTAAAGAACTCTCCGCTCCGTTGGCTTATCTTGTGGAGCGACGTTGGTCGCGTCTTGCTAATCCATAAAAATCCTTTTCCCCGACTGTATTTTTGCATAAACCTGGCCCCGCTATGGGTTTTTCTAATTCCTTTATTATGGGGCTGGCTTTGAAAAAGGCCCGCCAAGGTGTTCGAGCAGGGCAGGCTCCTTTTGGGGCTTGTATCGTAAAGGGTAATTCTATTCTCAGTTGCGAACACAATCGTGTTTGGGAATTGAACGATATCACAGCTCATGCCGAAATCGTTGCGATCCGTGAGGCTTGTCAGGTTTTGAAAAGCGTAAATCTCAGTGGATGCACTTTATATTCGACTTGTGAGCCTTGTCCCATGTGTTTTTCTGCCATTCATTGGGCCAAGATTGACCGTGTGGTTTATGGAACTACGATTGAAGATGCCAAGCTTCTGGGATTTAGCGAACTCTCTCTTTCCAATCAAAAGATCAAAGAATGGGCTGGTCTGAATTTAGAGATTGTTTCAGGTTTTATGCGGGAAGAATCCTTAGGGCTGTTTTCCGAATGGTCGGCACGGTTCGAAAAAAAGATTTATTAACTGTATGAGTCAACATCTCCTGTAAACAGAATTTAAAATAAAAAATATCGAGGAAGTTATGACAAGCCCCGTCTACGATCCCCAAACCATCGAGCCCCAATGGCAAGATTTATGGGAGGAAAAAAAAACCTTTCGCGTCACAGAAGATCCCAAGAAAAAAAAATATTATCTCTTGGAGATGTTTCCTTATCCTTCTGGGCGGATTCACATGGGTCACGTGCGCAACTATACCATTGGAGATGTTTTGGCCCGTTTTATGGGGATGAGGGGGTATAACGTACTACATCCAATGGGCTGGGATGCCTTTGGCATGCCTGCCGAAAATGCCGCGATTCAGAATAAGTGCCATCCAGCCCAATGGACGAGGCAGAACATCGAGTCCATGAAAAAACAGTTGAAACGTTTGGGGTTTAGTTACGACTGGGAAAGGGAACTGGCGACTTGTGATCCCCAGTACTATCGCTGGGAACAACAAATTTTCATTGAAATGTATGAACGTGGATTGGCCTACAAGAAGCAATCTTTGGTTAACTGGTGTGAAAAATGTCAAACGGTTTTGGCTAACGAGCAGGTCGTCAATGGGGTCTGTTGGCGTTGTGACACCTCGGTGGTTCAAAAACCTTTGGCTCAGTGGTTTTTTAAAATCACCCAATATGCGGAAGAATTATTGGAGGATACTCAGCAGCTGCAAGGATGGCCTGAACGCGTCTTAACTATGCAGCGTGAATGGATTGGTCGTTCCGAAGGGGCGAGAATAAATTTCGCCATCGAAGATAGTTCGGAGAAAATTGAGGTTTTTACCACTCGTCCTGACACGCTCTACGGTGTTACTTTTCTCTCGTTGGCTGCAGAGCATCCCTTGTTAGAGCGTTGTATTCAAGATCCGGATAAACAAAAACAGTTAAAGGAATTTCAACAGCAGGTTCGAGCCATTGACCGTGATAAACGTGTGGCCGACGAATATGAAAAAACAGGACTGGCTTTGGGTATAAACGCGATCCATCCCTTGACGGGAGAAAAAATTCCTTTATTCGCGGCAAATTTTGTTTTGATGGATTACGGTACTGGGGCCGTTATGGCTGTTCCAGCGCATGACCAACGTGATTTCGAATTTGCTAAAAAATACGGTTTGCCTCTTAGGGAAGTGATTGAGCCACCTTCAGGAACTTTGGAAAAACTCGATAAGGCCTATGCTGATCCTGGAGTAATGAGAAATTCCGGTGAATTTTCTGGGATGCCAAGTGAGTCCGCAAAAGTGGCTATTGTGCGTCTTTTAGAGAAGGAAGGCGTAGGGCAGTCAAAGGTAACTTATCGTCTTAGAGATTGGGGTATCTCCCGCCAACGGTATTGGGGAACTCCGATTCCCATGTTGTATTGTGAACGAGATGGAATTGTCCCCGAGTCAAAAAACAATCTTCCTGTAAGACTTCCCTTAGAGGTGGAGTTTACCGGAGAAGGTGGAAGTCCTTTAGCTAAGATTCCAGAATTTGTTCAATCGAGTTGTCCCAGTTGTGGAGGTCCTGCTCGTCGCGAGACCGATACCATGGATACCTTTATGGAATCCTCGTGGTATTTTCTTCGTTATTGTTCTCCTCATTACGATCGAGGGCCTTTCGATCGCAAAGCTGCTGATTATTGGATGGGAGTAGATCAATACATTGGAGGAATTGAGCACGCGGTATTGCACCTGCTTTATTCTAGGTTTTTCACCAAGGTCCTAAGGGATCTAGGTTATCTGGGATTAGGGGAGCCCTTCGTCAATTTACTGACTCAGGGTATGGTGATTAAAGATGGCGCTAAGATGAGCAAGTCTAAGGGTAACGTGGTGGATCCGGAGTACTTGATCGAAAAATACGGAGCCGATACCGCAAGGTTATTCAGTTTGTTTGCCGCCCCTCCTGAAAAGGATCTGGATTGGTCGGATAGTGGTGTAGAAGGGGCCCATCGTTTTCTCCGAAAGGTATGGGCTTTGGTAACAGAACTTCAGCTTAAGTCTTTTGAAGTGGGGGCGAGTCGCCGACAATCTTTTGAGGAGTTACGTTTCAAGCTCCACCATACCCTTAAAAAGGTGACGGAAGACATTGCCCGTTTTCAATTTAATACGGCCATCGCCGCTATGATGGAGTTGGTGAATACCCTGAGTACTTTTCTCCAGACAGTTTCGGAAGATTCCTTGCTTGGGGACGATGTCGTTTCAGTGGAGGAAAGTCGTATTTTACTTGAAGAGGTCGTAGCGAATCTCATCTTGCTACTCACCCCTTTTACGCCGCATTTTTCCGAAGAGCTTTGGAGAATTTTAGGACATAAAGATGTGGCTTCTTGCCATTCTTGGCCACAGTACGACGAGGCTATCATTCAAGCCCAGGCGATCGTTTTGGTGGTGCAAATTAACGGTAAGGTACGTGGTAAATTATCTCTGGCGCCAGGTTTATCTGAGGAGCAGGTCAAGGAATCCATTATGGCCGATGATAGGCTAAAAATTCATTTCCAAGGAAAGGAAGTGCGCAAGGTGATCTATGTGCCCAACAAATTAATTAATTGGGTTCTGGGGTAGCCCTTGTGCTCTTCGAACTTTTTAAATCAGTTCAAGTAATTCCCTTATCTCCCCTGTTTTTATTAGTGGGAGAAGATGCCTTCTTGCGCAAAAAACTGCGGGATAGTCTCATAGAACGGGCCTTGGCTCCTGGTCTACGAGAAATGAATTTGAGTCGTTTTTACGGAGGGGAGGAGGGGGCAGAGCGAGCTGTGGACGCCTGTTTGGAATATCCCTGTTTCGCGGAACGTCGGGTTGTACTGTTTTTGCAAGCCGATAAAATGAAGAAAAAAGAAATGACACTGTGGCCCAATTATTTTGCCAATCCCCAATTGAGTACTATTTTGATTTTAGAGGCGGAGAAACTCGATGGTCGTTTTGAATGGGTTAAGTCCGCTAAAAAACATGGAACCGTTTTAGAGATTCCAGAACCCACTGGGGGGGAAGTTCTCTCGTGGGTGCATAAGTGCTTTTCAAGGGAGGGAAAGAAGACGACTCAAGATGTTATGCTTCGTATGGTCGAGTGGATCGGGACTTCTTTTTCTGCTTTGCAGCAGGCTGTGATCCAGCTCAGCCTTTTTGTGGGGGAGGTGCCTGAAGTAAAGCTTGAGGATGTGGAAACCCTTCTCGTCAAGGTTTCCGAGGAGAATGTCTTCGCCCTTTTGGACGATTTAAGTCAGGGGAGAGGACAGGGGGGGCACCGTTCCTTGGATCGCCTTTTGGAGGCTGGGGAGCCACCCCTGCGCTTGCTGGCCCTGCTTTATCGTCAAATAGGCATCTTACTCGCCTTGAAATTTGAAGGAATTGAAGCCACCCAGCGACTGTTTCGAATTTCTCCGTATGCGCTGAAAAAATACGAAAATCAGGTAAGAACCCTAGGCAAAAAAATACATTACGGCCTGTTAAGGCCGTTAGCAGAGGCAGACCAAGAGCTCAAAGGATCTCCCTTGGCGCCCACCTTAGTCTTCAAGCGTTGCCTAGAAGAAGTGGGTGTCTTACTTTCCTAAGGCTGCTACCGAACGAGACAGGCGAGACACATTCCTCGAGGCGTTGCGACGGTGCAAAATCCCCTTAGTGACGGCCTTGTCTAAGATGCGGACAGCGGCTTGGAGAGCCTCTTTCGCGGAGGAAAGGTCTTTCTTTTCTACCGCTTGTCTGACCTTCTTAATGAAGGTGCGTACCTCGGAACGAACCGTACGGTTCGCCTCGGCGATGCGTAAGTTTTGCCGTTGCCGCTTAATCTGGGAGCGGTGTCGGCCGGAGGGAAGTTTCTTTTTTTTGGCCACTGCCATGGGGTATTCCTTTCTTGGGCCCGGGGCTCTTAGCAGAGCCCTTCCTTTATGTCAACTTGGGGAAGAAGTCCGGAGCAAGTAGAGGCTTCTCTCTTAAATTCATTGAAAAGACTAGTATTTATTCTGATCTATCGTTAGATGGACCCTGAATTTTTATCCCGAATAGGCTGTGTATGTCTTCAGCGCCTTCCTCCTCACCTTCAGCTTTTCCATCTTCCACGGCTTCTGAGCCTAACCCAGCCGATAAATCACTCCCTTCGCAAGTAGTTTCTGGATCTTGGATGGGTAGTGCCTCAGTAGTGGGAGTTTTAACCTTACTGAGTCGATTTTTCGGTTTGGCTCGGGATGCTGTCATTGCAAATGTCTTGGGCACCGGAGCTTCAGCCGATGCTTTTTATGTGGCCTTTCGCATCCCCAATCTTTTGCGACGTATGTTCGCCGAAGGTAACCTAACCCTCTCTTTTGTTCCTGTTTTTACGGAATCTCTCCATCGTTCTAAAAAAGAGGCCCGTGAGGTTGCTGATATCACCTTCACCTTGATGTCTTGGGTCTTGCTTCTGGTTTCGTTTTTGGGAGTGGTAGGTTCTGGAATATTCGTTCGTTTGACGGCTTGGGGATTTACGGAAGATCCGGATAAATTTGCGCTTACGGTTTTGCTGACCAGAATCACCTTTCCATATATCCTGTTGGTTTCCTTGGGAGCTTTAACCATGGGCATCCTTAATGCCCGAAAACACTTCGCAGCTCCTGCCTTATCTCCAATTTTATTGAATTTAGGAATCATCGTTGGGGCGTGGTTTCTGTCTCGCTATACTTCTCATCCCTCTGTTGGAATCGCCTGGGGAGTTTTATTAGGAGGGGTGTTTCAACTCTTGGTTCAGTTGCCGCCTCTTATTCGAGATGGATTTTTCCCGCGTTTCAATTTTCATTTTCGTGATCCCGCTGTTAAGAAGATTTTTCGCCTGATGCTGCCAGCAGTTTACGGATCGGCGGTGTATCAGTTTAATTTGTTAGCCATCACCTTTATGGCTTCCTTTCTTCCTACGGGATCCGTTTCCTATCTGTGGTATGCTGACCGTGTCATCGAGTTACCCTTGGGGGTATTTGCCGTATCTTTGGCCACTGTGGCTCTGCCGACCTTTTCAGATCATGCGGCCCAGAAAAATATCAGTCGGTTACTGGAAAGTTTAAAAAATACTTTGTCACTTGTTTGGGTTTTAAATATTCCCGCTGCCTTGGGTCTGGCGGTCTTAGCGAAGCCTGTTATCTCGCTTTTATTTTTTCGAGGTGATTTCAAAGTAGAGTCTACCGTAAGTACGGCCCAGGCCCTGATGTGTTTTTCCTTAGGTCTTCCTTTTGTTTCGGCTTCAAGAATTCTTTCCAGTGCATTTTATGCCTTACAAGATTCCAGAAAACCGGTCTTAGCGGCCAATTTAGCAGTGTTAGTTAATGTTCTAGCTGGCTTCGTGCTGCTCAAGCCTTTAGGTCATCGTGGTTTGGCCCTGGGTGTCGCTTTGGGATCCCTATCTAATTTTTGTTTTTTGATTTTCCTATTTCGAAAAAAAATGGGGCGCTTGGGTTTAAAAAGTATGGCTGGGGAGATTAGCAAGATTGTTTTAGCAGCGTTGTCGATGGGATTTGGACTCTTGCTCTTACAACATTTTTGGAATCTTACCTATGCCCCTTGGCTTCAACGACTGGCCTATGTATTTTCCTTAATCGTGGGAGGGGCCGTTTTTTATCTTATGATGCTGGTGTTGTTACGCGCCCAATCGGTGGTCTTAGTATGGCGCCGTATTCGGCGGGTTTGATCCTGTTGTTAAAAATACGTGTGCACTTGTTTTCTATCTTAGTTTGTTTTGTGCCAGCACTCTGAAAGTATTTTTCAGAAATACCCAGGCGAGGGGGCATTTTTTATTTTTTAAAGGACTGGTTATTTTAGCCAGTTTTCTAAGCTTTCATAGGAGTGGAGTGCAAAACCGGCAAAACTGGGTTGAGAGTTTAGTGCATTCTTTATTTCATTCATTGTTGTTTCCAAAGATTGAGGCGTAGAGTCAAAAAAACTTAACCGGGATCCCGGTAGAATACGGGTCGAAGTAGTGCCAAGCACTATTCCTTGGCTTGGACGTGAGTTTAGCAAGCTTAAACGGGCTTTTCCTTGGGGTAAATTTTCAATTTGTAAATAAGGGCCCGATTGGGCAAGTTTTTCCATTCGAAGTAGGGTCTCATCGGGTAGCGCTGTGGTTTCCAATCCAATCCAGAGTTTTTTACCAAGTTGGTTGGCCTTTTGGATTTCTTCTGCTGATATGGACAAGACTCCATCAGGTCCTGTTGCCTGGGTTCGATAGCTCATTAACCCCACGTTATCGGCTAATTCCATGACCCAGTCTGAGAAATGACGACCTTCTAAAATGGCGTTAGGTTCCCCGTATTCGTTGTAAGCATCCATCCAAAAGGGAATATCTATGCCCAGGACTAGCGAGGACTTCTGCAATTTTGATCGGATTTTTTTAAGGAGATCTCGATATTGCCTAAGGATAGACTCTCTATTGATGCCACCGAAGCCCGGTAATAAATAAGGTTCAATATCCAGATGAATACCCGAAAACCCCGGATTTGGAGCCACTTCTCTTTGAAATTTAAGAATCTCCTCTACCCACGCAAGTACTCTTTCATGCGAATCCATAAGAGCCCATTGGGGAGCTCCATCGAGGGCGTGGATTCGAATGTTACGATCATTGAGTTGTTCGATTAGATTTTTTAAACCTTGTTGATTCCAAGTGATGTGCCAATTTTTATCTTGATGAGTCAGTTGGTAAGGGATCTGTAGAAAAATATCGGTTATTTTATGTTGTTGGCTCCAGTTAACCAATTGATGTTGTTTTGCAGGACTTTTCAAAATATCCGCTGTGCTCCAAACCCACATAGCCTTTTGTTTATCAGAGGTATCTAATGGGGAAGATGGCTTTGACGGTGGTGTCAGATCTCTTGGCTTGCTTTGGGTAAAGGCCATGTTTCTTATTTCCAAGTTGCCTCTACCCGGAGTTTTAGCGGTTATCACGATGCTGGCCATATGTTTTTTATCTAAGGATGGCGGAATTTGATCTAAGGAAATCCAAGCTCTTTGCCATTCATTTTTCAAGGTTTTTGATTCCAGGAAAAATTTCAAGTCTCCTATGGAAATAGAGTCTTCTTTTTTTCGCCAATTTTCATCGACAAGATTGATTTCAAACTGTTGTCCTGCGCTTTGAGTTCTTACTTCAAAAGTGAGATAGGAATATTTTTCAATATCGAGATAATCCAGATTTGATTCAAGAATGGTAGAGTTGAAGAGGTGAATCCAAAATCCTACAAAGTGATCTTCAATTTTATTAAAGATAAATTCGAAATCGGCTTGGTTTTTTTGTTGGGAAAGATAGCTAATTTCTCCGGTGGATGGAGTCTGGAAAAAACTTTGATAATCACCACCTAAAGAATTAAGAAAATTTATTCTCGAGGGCACTAGCCATAGAGGTTCTGTGTTTTTTTGTCTTTTTTCTTCCAAAATAATTGGAGGTTTTTGCAATTGAGGAACCTGTTTTCTGAGATCATAAAGAACAAGTTGTGATGGAGAATTTGAGTTCCAGCCTAGTGAGACAAAGTTGATTTCTTGGGCTTTTTGCATCCCCCAGTCGGAGAGTTTTATTTCCAGGGAAGCACTTTGCGCATTTTTTGAAAAAATTAAAATAAGTATTATCCATAAAAAAATTTTTTTTTGGAGTGGGGACATTATTTTAAGCCTTTTTCAGGCTTATCCAAATCTGACCAGATTTGTTTGAGATGATTTACTAAAGTAAGAGGATCGAAGGGTTTGGGAATTACTTCTATGGCCCCCATTTTTAAATAAGTTTCCAGTTCTTTACGTTGTGTTTTTGCTGTCATGAAGACGACGGGAGTATTTTGGGTCTGGGGTAATTTTCTCAGCTCTGCGAAGACAGTCATGCCATCCATCTCAGGCATCATGATATCAAGCAGGATAAGATCGGGATGAAAATAGTTGAGGTGGTCCAGAGCTTCAAGCCCCGAGGAGCAAGCATTAACTTCCATGTTGCCTCTTTCCAAAGACATTTGGGTAATTAATCGGATGTCTTCCTCATCTTCAACTAAGAGGATTTTTTTGAGGGCTTGTAGCATGTTTTGTACTCCAATGAGCCATTCGTTCCATTTTTCCCCAGGTATGTTTTTTAAAGAACAGCCATTTGAACAGAGCAATTGAACGCCAGAAACTGTTCCATTGTCGGTAACCAAAGTTTTCTAAAATAGCCGCTCCGAATAGTCGAAAAATATCTTGGTAACGGCCATAGAGATGAAAGGAAATTTCCTCTAAAAAAATAGCATGGGTGGAAATTAATAATCCAATCCCAAAAGCCAGGAGTAAAAAACTTAAAAAACTCTCCAACGAAATGGTCCCCGATAGGTAGCTTAGAATAAAGAAGAGATATCCAAGGCATTCGATGAGAGGACCTATCCATTCGAAGAATACCATGAAAGGAAAAGCTGCCCATCCTGACCATCCTCCTCCACGAGAGAAGAGGAGCTGTCGATTTTTGACCAAACTTTCCGAAAGACCAATTTGCCAACGCATTCTTTGCTTTTTTAGGGTTTTTAAATCTTCTGGGGCTTCGGTCCAACAAATAGGGTCAGGAATATAATAAATTCGATAGTCTAATTTATCTTTTCTGAGAGAGCGGTGTAGACGCACCACCAGTTCCATATCCTCACCGACCGTATCGGTACGATAACCCCCGTATTTTAGAACGGTATCGCGGTGAAATAAACCAAACGCCCCTGAAATTACTAACAAAGCGTTGAAAGGAGACCAGCCCATTCTTCCAAATAAAAAAGCTCTCAGGTATTCTACTATCTGAATGCTAACCCTAAAAGATTTAGGGAGTCCGTTTTTGATGAGATAACCGTCTTTCACCTCACATCCATTAATGATGCGAATAGTGCCCCCGGACGCCACGGTATGAGGATCTTCTAAAAATGGTTTGCTAGCTTGTTGCAGGCTATTTCTTTGCAAGATGGAATCAGAATCAATGGAACAAAAAAGAGGATATTTTGCGAGGTTAAGTCCTGCATTTAAGGCATCGGCTTTACCTCCGTTAGATTTATCAATGACTCTGATTTGAGGATATTTTTTTGATCGATAACAACTACGGAGGGGCTGGGTGACTAGATTTCCTGGAAAGTCTTCTGGAAATGCAATGAGATCGAAAGTTTTTATGAGTTCATGGAGAGTTCTGTCTGAAGATCCATCGTTAACGACTATGATTTCAAATTGAGAGTAGGTGAGCTGTAGTAGAGAAAAGACTGTCTGGCATACCGTTTTCTCTTCATTATAAGAGGGTACGATGATGCTCACAGGAAGTTCAAAACCTGAAAAAATCGTTATGGAGGGATCTATTCTTCGTTGATGACGATATTTTTTTATTGAAAATGCGGCGATGATATTTAGGAAGAGATAAGACAGGTTTAGTAGTATAAAATAAAGTAGAAAAAATACTGATCCCCATTCGATAATCCTGGAGCTCATGATGATAGTTCCTTTTCTGCAATTACCATTTTCAGGATCTTGATAGCTTTTTCCTCTTTTTGTGTTTCCATTAATTTTTTTAAAAATAAAATTCCGCCCTCAGATAGTGTTAGTAAGGTTTGGGTAACGCGGTAACGTACCCACCAAGATTCATCCAAGAGATAGGGGATAAGCAGAGGTGTCTCATTTTTTGTGCCAATCCGTTGTAAAAGCAAGACGGCTTGTAGTCGGACTCTCCAATTTGGATTCATGAGGAATTTCTTACCAATGGGAAGATATTCCGGAGATCTAAAGATTTTTAAGCAGGATTGAATGATTTCAGGATCTTGTGTTTTTTCCAAAATCTCCAGAGAGAGCTTTGTCGAGTTTTTACATTGGCATCGCTCTGCAATGCCTAATAGTTCGGGAATGTTTTCAATCGATGCTTTGCCGATAGTCTCGCTTAGGGCTTGATCGAGTAGGTGGACTGGAACGTCGCTTAAAATGTAGTAAAGATGCATGGTCGGTATTTTTTTTCCTTGAAGAATAGATTGCATCAGTTTTTCTAAACCTAATTTTGAGTCAATTTGGACGATGGCTTGTATTGCTGCAGTATAGAAAATGGGATTTTTTCTTTTAGAGAAGGAAGTTAAATAGGGAACAGCTCTTTTTTCTTGGAGATGTCCTAATGTCTTGATGGCGTCAATTTTAGAATACTTGGGATGATTTTTTAAAATTCTTAGGCAATATTCGGGGATCCTGAGTTTTTTAGCCATCTCCTTAAGGTTTTTTTTACTGGGACCTCTTAAGGTTTCTTGATACCGATTAAAAATTTGAATAAAATTTCCCATTTGCATTTTTGGGAGATGGGGAAGTTCGTTTGGAACTTTAGTCATGCAAGATGCGAAGATAGGTCTCCATATTTCTAAGAATTTCTCGTCTATTCTGGCCTTTTCTTTCCAGGAAATACGCAATAAAAAGACAGCGAGTAAAAGTAGTAAAGAGAGGCCGATGCTTATTAATCCTACTAAAACTGCCAGATGAGTGAGATGAGATTCTAGGGGTATTTTCATCATTTGTTATTTGCATTTTTTAGTGTGAGTCTTTTAATCCTTGCTAAGAGCTCTATGGGTTGAAAAGGTTTTGTAATGTAATCATTGGCACCCAACTCCAATGCCCTCACGATATCCTGTTCTTGAGATTTTGCGGTGAGCATTACTATAGGAGTTTCTTGCCATTCTTTGTTTTCTCGAATCTTGGATATAATCTGATAACCATCCTGATAGGGAAGCATGATATCTAGAAGTATAAGATCAGGAGGAGAGTTGGATCCGATATATTCAAATGCTTGATGGCCATCCTCTAACAGGGTTACATTCCACATTTCTCTTTCGAATAAATATTTCAGTAGAAAGGCGATTTCTGGGTCATCTTCGACAATAAGAGTGCTAATTTTTTTGTTGTGCTCTAATTGTATCACAATTTTTTTCTTCCTGTTTTATCTGGGTGAAATTGAATATTGGTGGATGAATTATTTTCTGCAGAATTTTTTCTAGAATTTCGTCATAACTTTTTTGTCTTATGAGAAGAAAAGCGATTTTTTCTGGATCCTTTTCGTAAGTATCTGGAGATGAAAAAAATACTATGGGTACTTTATTATGATTTTTTTTCTGGATTAATGATAAGACCTCTTCGCTATCTTCATCAGGAAAATCGAGATCTAAAAAAAAGACATCAAAATTTTTATCTATGATCATCTTTTTTGCTTCAGTCATGTTAGTGACTCGCGTTACGTTCGCTTCATGAATGGTATTTTCTCCGAGATCGATTACAGATGATGAGTTTATATCCAATATCCTCAGAATGTTGTTGGAAGATTCCGTTTTGTATTGTTTTAAAAGTGTATTTATTTGATGAGGACTAATGGGTTTTTTGAACCAGTCCAATATGTTTAAAGCTTGACCTTCAAAATGAAATTTATTGCGCTTTTTTAGATCGTGCTTTGCGACCCCACTTATTCCGATAAGAGGGATTTTATTCCCTTTTGGGTGGTTTCTGATCTGATGAATAAGCTCATTTGCGTTGATATCAGGTGTGCGTAGATCTATTACTATTGCCTGATATGTGTTTTTTTCTAGTTGCTCTAAGAGTTGGATTCCTGAAAAGCAGATGTTGGCTTCGAGTTCTATTTTTTGGATTATTTGGCAAAGTGCTAAAACAATTTCAGGATCATTTTCGCATATTAAAATTTTTCTTTTTGTATTCTGATTCTTTATAGAAGGAATGAAATGATATTTCGGAAGTAGAAAGAAAAAAGTCGTTCCGTTATTTCGACTGTAGTAATGAATTTCCCCTCCGTGTTTTTCAATAATTGACTTGGAAATGCTCAGTCCTAGGCCAGTTCCTCCCTTAAGTCGGGTATCAGAGGAATCTACTTGGGAAAATTTCATAAAAATCTTTTTTCTAAAACTCTCCGGTATGCCAGGGCCTTGATCCTGTACGGTGATCATTACCTTATCGTTTAAAGAGAATGATCTCAGTTTGATCGTGCCCCCCTTTGGAGAATATTTGGCAGCATTCGAGATAAGATTTGTCAACACTTGTATAAGTCTATCTCTATCTCCTTCGACTTGAAGATGGTCATCTTCTGAATCGTATTGAAAATGGACGTTGTTTTGAGCTTGGAGTCCTTGATTTGCTTCAAGGGTTTCTTCGATCCATTTTTTTATGAGAATAGGCTTGAAGTGAAAAATCATTTTTCCGGATTCTATTTTTTCAATATCAAGAATGTCGTTAATGAGTCTCACAAGTCGCTCACAATTATTGATGGCAATATCGAAGAGTATTTTTAAATTTGGGGATAAGTTTTCTTCCATGTCTCCGATGATAAGCCCCAAGGATCCACGAATCGAAGTGAGTGGTGTGCGTAGTTCGTGACTCACCGTAGAAATAAATTCGTTCTTCATCTGCTCTATTTTTTTTCTTTCGCTGATATCAGTCAAAATACCGCACAATGCGTAAGGTCGTGCTTGATTGTCTAGTAGGGGGAAATGCCAGGAAAGAAACGTGTGTTGTTCTTCGCCTATGGGAATAATCTCTTCAAATTGAATAGGTTCTGCTTTTTCTAAAATAGATTTGGAGTGATCGTAAAAAATTTGGGCTTGTTCCTCGGGGAGAACATCAAAAAAATTTTTTCCTTTGATTTGTTCTGAGTGGATTTGGAAAAGTTCTTCGTATTTTTTGTTAACCATGAGGTATCGACCCTCAATATCTTGAAGGTAGATGGCTGTGGGACTATTTTCTAAAATAGATTTAAGTCTTTCCTCGCTTTGCTTTAGCTTATTTTCCATTTCTTTTATCTCAGTGATGTCTCTCCCTATGTAGGAGCTTCCGATGATTTTTCCTTCATCGTTCTTGAAGGTAGATATGGTAAGGGCAATATCTCTCATTTCTCCATTTTTTCGGACTCCCTTTATTTCGTAATGGATGACGTTATCACCCTGGTGGACAATTTTTAGGAGTTTTTCCAGTTTGACGTGAAAGTTTTTTGGAAAAAGAAGAGATACATGCCTTCCTAAAACTTCTTCTTTGGAGAATCCGGAAATGTGCTCGGCACCTTTATTCCAGCTGGTGATGTTTCCTTCCCTGTTTAGGGTTAATACCATGTCCTCGGTATTTTCTACTATGGTGGCCATGCGTTCTTTGAATTCTTGGTCTTTAACAGCTTGTGTAATGTCTCTCCCAGTGGCGTAGAAAAAATTGTCTCCCTCTCGTATTGCGGGACAATTCCATTCGATGATCTTATAAGAGCCGTCTCGACATAAAATCCGATTACGTGTTCTAACAGAGTCCTCTCCAAGCAATTTTTCCTTCATCTTAATTTTCATTTTTTCTTGGTCATCCGGATGCATAATGCCTATAAGTGTTTTTCCCAGGAGATCTTCGATTTTCCAACCCAGTATGTTTTCAAAGGCCGGATTTAATTTTATTTGAATACCATCCAGGGTTGAAATGCTCATGAGGTCGAAGCTTGAATTGAAAAATGAGTTCAGTTCCACCTCTAAAGCCTGACGTTTCAACTCATAGTGATAGGTAAGTTTGGCAGTGATGCTGACAAAAAGAATCAGTAGAAATATGCTACTGATCGTGAAAATAAGAATCCCCATTTCCGATTCGTAAAAATTGCGTTTTTCTCCGTAAAATCGAAATAAACTCAGGATCACTGGGATGATAATAATGCCGGGAATCAATCGACGATACATAGAACCTGTAGGAGTTTTGCTTAGGAGAATATGAAGAAATAGGCTGCGGCGTTGGCAGAATAGAATTCCGATACCAAGAATGATAAAACCGATGCTCGTGTGAATGGCTAGGGCTGTAAAGTTTAGGATTGTTTGAAAATCTGAACTCTTGAAAATGTATCCTGCGAGAAAGATAAAGCCCGTAGCTAAAGTGATCCCTGATAATAAGTTGGGGAGGAGTGAGCCTTTTCGGAATTCTGTAAGAATGAGGGCGATACCGCTGAGTATAAAACAGAGTGCGCTAACAAAGGACATGCGCCATGAGAATTCTTCCTTTGTTAGGTGTTTCTCAGCGTAAGAAATGAGACTATCAATTCCCAGGGGGCCATTTAATAAGTAGTGGCTGAGACTAGCCGTGGCAATGATTAGGCTTAATCCGATGGGAAGTATGCAGCGCCAATGTTGGGATGAAATAGACGAAGCTTTTGAAAGATGGAGTAGGGCGATTCCAGAACATAAGAAACATATCGCCGTAGTTGGTCGCATGCTGACATAACCTTCGAAGACATGCTTAAGAAGGTAAATGTCAAAAATCCAGCCAATGAGCACTGCAATGGCGATTCCCATGAGCAGATAGGCAAGATAACTAGCCCATCGGTGCAATTGATGCTCCAGCGTGGGGATAGGACTTGGCAACATGAAACCCCTCATCCTCATCCTCTACCCGGACTAACAGTGTACCCTTGAGAATTATAGGCGCTTCTTTTAAATAGGCAAAGAACTCAAAGAATAAAACTACTGTGATGGAAAGTAACGGAGTTTGTTTATGAATTTTCGCCTAAATTCCATTTTTTATTTTTTAAGGTTTTTCTTGCTTTTTATCTTCGTGTTTTTTTCGTTTTCTTCGAAGGTGCAAGCTCAGAACTTGGAGGTTTATGGACAGGAAGAGGCGCTGCGTTCTTATGAGCAAGCCCGAGCTTTGATTCAGGGAGAAAAATTTTCTGAAGCCGAGGTCGTATTGCTTCCTTTAGTTCAGTCCCATCCAGAAAACACCGATTGGAAAAATACTCTTTGTGCTTTGTACCGTTGGCAACGCAAATGGCAGGCTAGCGATTCTTGTTATAAGGAAGTATTGGAACGAGACGCAAAAAACACCGATGCGCTCAATGGTCTGGCTCATCTTGAGCGCAGTCAAGGACGTAAAGAAGTCAGTCGCCAGCGTTTTCAAGAGGTTTTGCAGGCTGATCCCGACAACTACGAGGCTTTAGAAGGACTGAATCAGTTAGAGTTTCTTCCGGATGAGGCTCCCAAGCATTTTAGGGTAGATGTGGGGGGGCTGGCCGAGGCGTATAATTTTTTTTCCGATGCAACTGGAGCCTATTTTCAAATCATTTATAAACAACCTAAAAAATATTTTGTCTTAGGCCGTTTTGATTATTTGGATAAGTTCGATGATAAGAGTTATTCCTCTACCCTCGGGGGGGGGTATTTTGTTCATCCTCGCATACTTTTAAGTGATCAAATCGCCTTTGCCCCTACGGCTGTCGTGGTCCCTCAGTTTTCCAATTTATTTGAAATTTCCGGTGAAGCTCCCCATGGGCTGAATCCCTACTTGCGTTACAATTACCGGCACTATTCTGTGGCCAACGTTCACATGTTGACGCCCGGTATTAGCTGGTATTTTAACTCCTGGGGGGTGTGGGATATAAACTACACGATGACCGCTCAAACCCTGCAGGGTGTTTCAGGAATACCGGTAAACAATTCTTTCTCAACCCGATTGACCTTTATCCCACTTGAAGACCGTTTCACTCTCTATGTTTGGTATGCCCGCAATGAAGAAAGTTTTGATGCGGGTAATCCTGTCAATCCCTTGGGAAGCTTTACTGCCCAGGTGGTGGGGGGAGGATTTGAGTGGATTATGGTGCATAATATCGGGCTTAAATTCGATCCTGCCTACGAGAACAGAAATAACGGTCAAACGGTTCATACCTACCTGGCGGGGCTGTTTTATCGCTGGTGAGTCATGAAGAAGGGTTGGTTTAGCTTCTCGAAAAAGCCGAGAGGCTAAATGGATATAGACTATTTTCTTGACCTGTATTTCCATTGAGCTTAAGGGGCTAACCTGTTTAAATTTAAGGCTTTTATGCAAGATTCTCCTTATTACGAACAAAGATTGGCAAAACTGAAGCGTTTGGGTGAGTTGGGTGAAACTCCCTTCCCAAACGATCTAAAGGTATCCCATACCTCTCAGGATATCCTGAAAAACTTCTCCACGAGTTCCGAAGGGGATTTAAGCTCCCAGCCTGTGGAGGTAACCCTGTGTGGACGGGTGATGTTTCTACGATCCTTTGGTAAGGCCGCCTTCGTGAAATTGAAGGATCGAGAAGGAAGGATTCAGGCCTATGTCAAAAAGGGGGAGGTAAGTGATCGCGAGTTTGATGTTTTTCAGTTGATTGAGGTGGGAGATTTTCTTTGGGTAAAAGGTTTTTTATTTCGCACAAAAACTGGAGAACTGAGTGTTCACGTGCAGTCCCTCAGGGTGGCGGTGAAGTCTTTACAGTCTCTCCCGGAGAAGTTCCATGGCCTTACCGACAAAGAATTACGTTACCGTCAGCGCTACCTTGATTTGATCATGAACGAGGATGTTCATGAAGTGTTTCTGAGACGTTCCCAAATTGTGCAGAAAATTCGTCAATTTTTTACGGAGCGCCGTTTTGTAGAAGTAGAAACTCCCATGATGCAACCCATTCCGGGAGGGGCGGCAGCTAAGCCCTTTGTGACCCATCACAATGCCTTGGATATGGATCTTTATTTACGTATTGCGCCTGAGCTTTATTTGAAGCGCTTGGTGGTGGGGGGGATCGAACGCGTTTTCGAGATCAATCGTAATTTTCGAAATGAAGGGATCAGTATCCAGCATAACCCTGAATTTACCATGTTAGAGTTTTACTGGGCTTATGCAGATTATGAAGATTTGATGAGTCTCACCGAGGAGCTTTTGGAGTCTTTGGCTCAGGAAGTGACGGGGACTAATCAGTTGAATTATCAAGGGGAGACACTATCTTTTGCAAAACCCTTTCGTAAAATGACTCTGAAAGAATCTCTGATCCAAGTGGGTGGCTTGAGTTCTGAGGTGTTAACTTCCCGTGAGGCGGCTTTGGCTGAAGCTAAGCGTTTGGGTATTGTCCTAAAAAAAGAAAAAGAGGGACTCGGCGCCATTCTCACCGAGATCTTCGAAGAGGTGGTAGAAGCCAAGCTGATTCAGCCCACTTTCATTACTCATTATCCTACCGAAGTTTCTCCTTTATCGCGTCGTAATGCCTTGGATTCCGAGGTGACCGACCGTTTCGAGTTATTTATCTATGGTCGTGAAATTGCCAACGGTTTTAGCGAATTGAATGATCCCATCGATCAGCGGGAGCGATTTCTCAAACAGGTAAGTGCCCGTGAGGCCGGTGATGAGGAGGCCATGTATCTGGATCAGGATTTCTTGACGGCTCTGGAGTACGGTATGCCTCCCACTGCAGGGGAGGGTATCGGTATCGACCGTTTGGTTATGCTGCTGACCGACCAGGCTTCCATTCGTGATGTCGTATTATTTCCTCATATGAGGCAAAAGGAAGACGTTTGAAAATCTCCACCTTCCTTGCCGTCAAGTTTCTTTATGGGAAGAGGCGTGGGGGTTTGATCAACGGACTGACCCTTGTCGCTTTTTTTGGGGTTGTTCTTTCAGTCATGGCACTGGTGTTAGTCACCGCCGTGATGACGGGTTTCAAGCAAGACCTTCAAGATAAAATTTTAGGTTTCTCCGCCCATGTTACCGTAACTCTGAAAAAAGATCAGGATTGGAGGGGGTTTTCTGATGGTTTGAAAGCTCGTCAGGAGCTGAGTTTTTGGTCTCCCTACCAAGAGGGGGAAGCTGTCATTCGCACGACAGAATCCGAGACGCTGGGAGTGAAGATTCGTGGCATTGAGGCTGATTTCCAGTTTTCTCCAAAAAATTTTGAAGTGAATTTTATCGAAGGCGAGGATGCCTATTCCTTAGTGCCGAAGCCAGGGGCATTGCCCGCCATCTTATTGGGGGAGGAGTTAGCCCATGAACTGGCGATTGTGCCCGTACTTTCTGAGCAGGTGGAGCTGCTCTATCCCTTCGGAGAAGTGGGGCCTACGGGTGAAATGCTTCCCCAAGTAAGAGCCTATCGCGTGGTGGGGACCTTTCGTTCAGGTTACTACGACTACGATAGTAAGTTCGCTTTGGTTGATTTTTCGGAAGCTAGGGCCTTATTTGGTGATACCGTACCCGTGCGTCTTGGTCTCTATTTACAGGATCCTCATCGGACGGAGGGGCTGGTTAATTCACTGGAACAGCTTGTTGGGGTTGAATCTGTTTCTCCCTGGCAACAGGTCCATGCCCGTTTATTTTCTGCCCTGAAATTAGAACGGATTGGGATGGGGTTGGTCTTGGGATTGATGCTGACGCTTTCGACCTTTAATACCGTTTCTCTGTTTATGATGGTGGTGTACGAACGGCGACAGGAGATAGCCGTGTTACGTGCCTTAGGGATGTCCGAAGGGTCGATCAGCGCCATTTTTTTACGGGCTGGGGCTATGCTGGGAATTCTAGGAGGGGCATTAGGTGTCTCCTTGGGGGTCTTGATAGCCTGGGCTTTGAAGACTTCCCGACTGCCATTGCCTGCGCCTTACTATATTGATTCTCTGCCTGTGGTGCTTCATGGTGCTTGGTTGTTGGTGGCTCTACTGCTTGCTCCTACCCTCTGTGTGTTGGCGACCGTATGGCCGAGTCGGGAAGGTCGTCGGCTCAATTTAGTGGAGGCCCTCCGTTATGAGTAAGAAGAGGGGGCTACTGTGAGTTGGGTCGCCTTTTTGAGTCGACGTTTTGCGGTTTCCAGCAAAATGGGGGGAACCCGTTTGGTGAAGGGATTGGCCATCCTTGGGGTGGCCTTGGGAGTTGCCACGCTTTTCATTACCCAGGCGGTTTTGGGGGGCATGGAGCAGTTGTTTCATAAAACCATTCTGGGATTCAATGCCCATTTGGTGGTGCTTCATCGTGGCGGGATTTCCGATCCAGAGCTGCTGAACCAACAGTTACATCAGATTTTTCCAGAACAACTGGGGCCAGGCACTCCCTTTCTCTATCGTGAAGGCTTGTTGGTCAGTCATGGCCGAGTCAAGGGTGCGGTATTAAAGGGGGTGGATTGGAAGAGTTTTTCTCAAGTTTATACCGTTAAGCTAAGCCGCTTCACGGAGTCCGATGCTCCACCCAGCATGGAAGAATTACTGACGGCCCATTCGGGTCTTCCCCTGGTTGTGGGAAAGGATCTGGCTCGTGATTTAGGGCTTGGGCCGGAGAAAAATCGTCTTAAGGTCTTTCTCCCCCGTGAGTCTCGCGAAGCAGACAAAATAGGGCAAAAAGATTTTCAGGAATTCCAAGTGACAGGAATTTTTGAAACAGGGATGAGGGAATTCGATCAAGCCTATGCCTTTGTGGATTTGGCCACGTTGCGTCGATTGGAATCCCCCCGCTCCGATCCGCTGGAGGTTGCCATTACGGGTCTTGAGTATCGTCTCAGGGATCCTGAACAAGGAGAGGTTTTGGCCAAGCAGATTTCAGCTGCTTTGGGTTTAAGCTACGAGGTCATTCCCTGGCAAAAATTGAATGGCCCTTTATTTACGGCGTTGCGTTACGAAAGAGCCTTATTTTTTGTAGTCATCTCCATGGTGGTGGCTGTGGCTGCGTTCAATATCGTGGGCGTCTTGTGGTTGATGGTGATGGGGAAATCCCGTGAGATTTCCATTTTAAGGGTGTTGGGCGCGCCTTACGGTTCCATCAAGTCATTGTTTCGTCGACAGGGTATGAAAATTGCGTTTTGGGGTTGTGTATTGGGGCTCAGCTTCGGAGGGGCTTTGGGGGTGTTTCTACAGCACACGACCTTTTTTAAGCTTCCCAAAGAAGTTTATTTAGTCGAAGAGCTTCCCGTGGAATTGAGCTGGGCGGTGGCGGGTAGTGTGGTCTTGGGAAGTTTGTGCATCGCCTATTTGGCGGTTCGTTTCGCGGTTTGGAGGCTCAGTCGCAATCCTCTCGATTTATAGTTGGGAGCCGTCATCAGAGTTTGCATCGCCGATAGCATTTACAAAAGGTAGTTCATGATCCGTGCCTTAAATTTGCATAAGACCTACGAGAGCGACCATCGACCTTTAGAAGTGTTGCGCGGCATTAATCTTGAGATTCAGTCCGGAGAAAAATTGGCGATTCTCGGGGCTTCAGGGTCGGGAAAATCAACGCTTTTGCACCTTTTAGGCACCCTAGATCGCCCCACTTCAGGGCAGGTATTGTACGAAGATAGGGACATTTTCGCTCTGGGAGAGCGGGATCTGAGTCGTTTTCGAAATCGAAGTATAGGTTTCGTTTTTCAGTTCCATCATCTTATTCCTATGTTAACGGCCCTGGAAAACACTCAACTTCCTTGCATGATTGCAGGTGTTTCCCGTAAGGAGGCTGGCGAGCGGGCCAGGGAGTTACTCAGTCAGGTGGGTTTGTCCCATCGGCTGGGACATCGACCTTCCCAGCTAAGCGGGGGTGAACAGCAGCGGGTGGCCATTGCCCGAGCCTTGGTTTTAAGACCTAAGGTTTTGTTGGCGGATGAACCTACGGGTAATCTCGATAGCCAAACCGGTGAGGAAATTTCAAAACTTTTGTTGAGTTTAGGGCGAACCCATAGCATGACGCTGATCGTCGTGACCCATAACGAGGGATTAGCCGCTCAGTTAGATCGGCGGATCCTGTTGTCGGATGGAAATTTGGTTGAATAGTCAATTCACATGAAGCCTATTTTTAAGGTCCTTTTTTTTGTTATTTTTGCTCTGTTGGGGTCCTTGTGTCTCGAGCCGGCTCAGGCTTGGGCGCAGGCCATTGTAGAAGTGCAGGTTAAGGGTAACCGTGGAGTAGATACGGCCACCATCCTCAACCAGATTACAAGTACCCAAGGCAGTGCCTTTGATCGCACCAAAACCAGTCAGGATGTGGTGCGCATTTATCGTTTGGGGGTATTCGAAGACGTTCAAGTCGAGAAAGAAATGACCGGTGGCGGAGTGCGCTTGGTTTACGTGGTGGTCGAGAAGCCCCCTATCGAGAAGATCGTGATCGAGGGTAATAAGAAGATTAAAGAGAATAAAATTCGTGAGGCGATTACGGTAAAGTTAAACCAGCCCCCCGATAATACAAAAATTGCCGAATCCAAACAAAAGATCCAGCAGCTCTACATGGAGGAAGGGTACCCTGATGCCGTGATCAGCACCCAAACTCGAGATCGAGACGGTCAAAAACAATTGGTGTTTAATATCTCTGAAAAAGAGGGGAAGGTCGTTCGTGAGGTGAACTTCGAGGGGAATACGGTATTCAGTGACCGTAAACTTCGAGGCATGATTAAAACAAAAAAGAAGAATATTCTTAGCTTTATTACGGGATCGGGAAAATTTCGGGAAGACGCCATTGAGCGGGATGTGGCTTTCATCACCTACAATTATCTCAATAAAGGTTATTTGCGCGTTCGTGTAGGACAGCCTAAGGTTGAGTTTTCAGAGGAAAAAAAGGGCTTGGTTTTGACTTTCTCCATCGATGAAGGGCCCCAGTATCGGGTGGGTGACATTACGGTGGAGGGAGATATTCTCACGAGCGAACAAGAGGTCGTGAGTCTCTTTCAGACCTTTAAGGGCAATATTTACAGTCAGAAAATCCTCGAAGAAGATGTTTCTCGAGTCCAAGAATTGTACGGAAACCAGGGCTATGCCTTTGCCAACATCAATCCACAGCCCATTCCCAACGATGATACCCTGACCGCCGATATTCGGGTCAGTATCGACAAAGGACAAAGGGTTTTCATCGAGAAAATCAATATCACAGGAAATACCATCACTCGTGACAAGGTTATTCGACGCGAACTTCGGGTGATGGAAAATAGTCTCTATAACGAAAAGTTGCTGCGCCTTTCCAAGCAGAAGCTCGAGCAGTTGGGTTTTTTCGAGAGTATTGATGTTTCAACTCCCAGGGGATCCTCTGACGATCGTCTAGTGTTGAATATCAATGTTAAAGAAAAACCCACTGGAACTTTCAGCATCGGGGCGGGTTATAGTTCGGCGGAAAGTTTTCTGTTTACGGCTTCCGTGTCGAAGAACAATTTTTTTGGATTAGGAATTAGTGGAAGCTTAAGTGCTGAGGTGTCGGGTCGTAGACAGCAATTTTCCGCACAGGTGACGGATCCTTATTTCTTCGATTCAAACTGGATTTTCAGCGGCAACGCCTATCGAGTTTCGGTGCTGTATGATGATTTTCGACGCAATGCCTTTGGGGGTGGAATCGAGTTCGGTAGAAGATTGTTTGATTTTTCCTCTGTGTCCCTTGGTTATCGAATTGAAGATGTCGATCTGACGGATTTCAACCTGATCGTGCCGGAGTTTTTTCGAAATAACGCCGATGGATTGACTTCGAGTGGTGTTTTGACTTTGCAGCGTGATACCCGAAATAACCCCCTAGTGACGACGAAGGGGGATTACGAGTCCCTTATTTTGGAATACGCGGGTCATGGGCTGGGAGGTAATGTGGATTTCTTTCGGGTAACCGGGAATCTCCGTTATTACTACCCGGTTTGGGGCTCTTCGGTAGTCAAATTCAACGCCCGGGTGGGCTACATTAAATCCTTGGACGATGAACCCGTGCCGCTTTTTGAGAGATTTTTCACGGGGGGTATCAATTCCTTGCGAGGTTATCAATTAAGATCCGTGGGTCCCATGATTACCATTCCCGATTCCATTACCGGTGTGGATGAAGAGTTCGTCTACGGAGGTAATAAGATGATGGTGCTCAATTTGGAATATGAGTTTCCCATCTACGATGCCGGAGGATTTCGTGGTGTAGTCTTTCTGGATGCCGGTAATGCCTTCGCCGAAAACCAAGACTTGAATCCTTTAAAGCTTAGGGCCGATTTTGGTGCTGGAATTCGCTGGATTTCTCCTTTTGGGCCTTTGCGTTTCGAGTGGGGCTTTCCTTTCAAGCGTAAACCTGGAGAGGATCGCAGCGTGTTTAATTTTACGATCGGATCCTTCTTTTAAAAAACCAAAGTCTGAAGAACTCCGTTGCTAATTTTCGACAATGGATTCTTTTTCCAACGACTTGGGGTTTTTGACTTCCTTGAAGTTCTCTAAGAATTAACCTTGTATATCCTAGAGAATTACGTTAGGTGCTCAGGGTCTTAAGCGTGGATTTTCCTCTTTCAGTAATCTAGTTATCGATAAGTCCTAACGGAGGCTTAAATATTATGGTTCGTTTGAAACGTTTCGGAGTAGCCCTAATTCTTCTTCTGTATGTTGCCCCTGCTTATGCCCAAAGTCTAAAGTTGGGCTTGGTGGATTTTCAACGTGCTTTGAACGAAGTTGAAGAAGGAAAACGAGCTAAGAACCAGCTTAAGTCCCAATTTGAGGCCAAGCAAAATTCTCTTACGGCCAAACAAGATGCCTTGCAAAAACTTAAAGAAGACATCGAGGCTCGCCGCGCCGCCCTAAGTGCCGAAGCGATGAAGCAAAAAGAGGCCGAGTATCGTGATAAATTTTTAGATCTGCAAAAAACTCTGGCTCAATTCCGTCAAGAGATGGCCACCAAAGAAGCCGAGATGACACAAGGGATTGTTGTGAAGCTTAAGACAGCTGTGGAGCGGGTGGGTAAACAAGAAAATTTCGATCTTATCTTTGAAAAATCAGGTGAGACGGTTCTCTATGCTCCTAATGCGGTTGATTTAACGACCAAAGTGATTGGTGCTTATAATTCCGGTCAGTAATCGGATTTGTGGTTTCTATGGCTGTTCGTCAAGAACTCCTTGATGTGTTGGTTTGTCCCCGTTGCAAGGGAGCAGTTTCTTACCAACCACAAAAAGCGGGGCTCATTTGTGGGAAATGCCAGGTTCTTTACCCGGTACAAAATGATGTTCCGGTGATGTTGGAGGACGAGGCTCATCCTTTACAAGAGGGGGGGGAAGCTATGGCTCCTGAAAACAGGCGTATTGCCATCTTCGAGGTTACCGAGGGAAAAAACAAAGGGATGGTGGTGAAACTTCCCTTGGGTACTTGTAAGGCTATTGGCCGCAGTCTGGACGATATCAATAAAACTCAAGTGTTTAGTATGGATTTCACCATGTCCCTAGACGACATGACTAAAAAATTGATCATGAACTACATTGCTAAGCGTTCTGATCAGGTTTCTTCTGCTCCTCGGGAGGTTTCCGGCGATTTTATCGGTTCCTTCAAACGTTTGCCCGATTTGATTTTAGACGATCCAGCCATTTCTCGACTCCATGCCATGATGTTTCATGATGGTGCTGGTGCGGGTATTCTCGATTTGGTGAGCCGGAATGGCACCTTTGTTAACGGTGAAGAAATTGAGAGTCGTACTCTGCAAGACGGGGACCTAGTCGAGGTAGGTGGATCCAAATTGGTGTTTTCCTACCGTTAGTCTTCTCTTTCTATCATATCTTACTAAAAAATTTGGTTTATTCTTGTCTTGCGCCGCTGGAAGGCACGAGTGTATTTTACACCGGCAAGATGGCAGTTCTATTTTAGGTCGAGGTAGGAGGCGGTTTTCATGGTAAAAAGCATGACGGGTTATGGAATGGCCGAAGGTAAAGTGGGATCTCGGCATCTGTCGATTGAGGCCAAAAGTGTAAATCATAAATATTGTGAAGTGAGTCTTCGAGTGTCTCCGCGTTATTTGTCCTTGGAGCCACAAATCGTGGAGCTTGCTCGAACCTTTTTCAATCGAGGTCGTATCGATATCGTGATTCGGGAAGACCATGGTGTTCCGAGTCATATGACGGCAAAAATCGATGGTGAACGGTTAAAGGACTATTACAAGCAATTAAAAAAAATCTCTAAAGATCTAGGACTAACTCAAGAGCTCCGTTTGACGGGGTTATTGGGGCTTCCCCATGTGGTTGTGGGGGAGGAGGAGGAAAATCCTGAACGACACTGGACTCGGCTCAAGGTGTTGTTGAAGTCGGCATTCCAATCCCTGGAGAAGATGCGAGCCCGCGAGGGTAAGGCGATTCAAGCCTTTTTTTCGGAGCAATTGGAGTTTCTATCCAAGGCGATCCATTCCATTCAAGAGTTGGTTCCAGAGAATGTCCGTAATCATCAGAAAAATTTAACGGAGCGCTTGCGGCTTTTGACGGCTTCCAACGAGGTGGATCCTCAGCGTTTAGCCCAGGAGATGGCTTATTACGTGGATAGAACCGATATTGCTGAGGAGTTGCATCGTTTACAAGAGCATTTGCGACACTTTGCGGAGCTCATTCGCAGTAAGACCCCCTCGGGTCGTAAATTAGATTTCTTGCTGCAGGAAATGAATCGGGAGGTTAATACCCTCAGTGCAAAATCACAGAATGCGGCTATTTCTAGGGAAGTTGTCGAGTGTAAGCACTCTCTTGAAAAAATGCGAGAACAAGTTCAAAACGTAGAGTAGATTTCATGGAAAAGCGTCAAGGTAAACTTTTTGTTCTTTCTGGAGCTTCGGGTGCTGGAAAAACCACGTTAAGCCGAGCCCTTCAGGAAGAACTTGGTTGTTTTTTTTCGGTTAGCGCAACGACCCGTCCTTCTCGAAGCACGGAGTTGGAAGGAAGAGATTATTACTTTTTGAGTCATGAGGATTTTCAAAAAAAAATTGAGTTAGGAGAATTCTTGGAGTGGGCTGAGGTGCATGGCCACTATTATGGAACTCCCCGTTTTCCCATCGAACAAGCCTTGGAGTCGGGACGTAGTGTTCTCTTAGATTTGGATACGCAAGGTGCTTTGAGGTTGAAAAAAGAGCGAGAGGATGTGGTATTGATTTTTGTGCTTCCTCCCAATTCGGCTGAATTAGAAAAACGTTTGTTGAGTCGTGGAACCGACGAGCTTTCCAACATTCAGCGTCGTATTGAAAGATCCCGTGATGAGATGGCTTTAAAACACCATTATGACTATACCGTGGTAAACGAAAATTTAGAAGCGGCCCATCAAGAGCTGGTGCAAATCATGAGAAGCCATGGGGTTAATTTTCCATCTGAAAAATAAGTGAGTCTTTGTGATCAGCATCGAGGATATTAAGACCAAAGTAAAAGAGTACGATTCCCACGCCGATTTGGAAAAAATACAAAAGGCATACGAATTAGCCGCTCGTGCCCATGAGGGACAGAAGCGCGTTTCTGGCGATCCCTACCTTATTCATCCTTTGGAAGTAGCCGATATTCTTGCTCAGATGCGTATGGATTCTTCTTCCATCGCCGCGGGTCTATTGCACGATACGGTCGAAGATACTTTGGTGAAGTTAGAGGATATTCGCGATGTCTTTGGTGCAGAAATTAGCCAATTGGTTGATGGGGTTACAAAACTAAGTCGGATGCACTTTTCTTCTAAAGAAGAAAAGCAGGCGGAAAATTTTCGTAAGATGATTTTGGCCATGGCGTCGGACATTCGGGTGGTTTTGATTAAATTGGCGGATCGTCTCAACAATATGAGAACCTTGGGAGCTTTATCTCCGGGCCGTCAGATGAAGATCGCCTCGGAGACACTTGATATCTACGCTCCTTTAGCGAATCGATTGGGAATCCAATGGATGAAGATCGAGTTGGAGGATCTTTGTCTCAAGTATCTTAAACCCGATATTTACAATGCCTTGTATCAGGCTTCTCGAGAACAAAGAAAAAAACGCGAAGAGTATATGTCCCGGGTGCAACAGGTGGTGGATGAAAAGTTGCAGTTTTACAAAATACCGCATCGCATCTCGGGTCGAATGAAGCATATTTACAGCATCTATCGTAAGATGGAGACTCAGAATTTGGCGTTTGGTCAGGTTCACGACATCATCGCTTTTCGCATCATCGTACAAAGTATCCGGCAGTGTTATGAGGTTTTGGGTATTCTCCACGAGCAGTGGAAGCCTGTTCCAGGGCGATTCAAGGATTATATCGCCATGCCCAAGGTCAATAACTATCAGTCCTTGCATACCACAGTGGTGTGTTTGGAGGGGCAACAGGTTGAGTTTCAGATCCGCACCCAAGAAATGCACGATACGGCCGAGTCCGGAATCGCGGCCCATTGGACTTACAAAGAGGATGGCAATATCTCTCAAGCAGATCGAGAGCGTTTTCAGTGGTTGCGAGAGTTGATAGATCTACAGAAAGATGTGCAGGATCCTGCCGAATTTTTAGATACGGTCAAGCTGGACCTCTTTGCCACCGATGTCTACGTATTTACTCCGAAGGGCGATCTCATCGAGTTGCCTTATGGATCTACTCCCATTGATTTCGCCTATTCTATTCATACCGATGTCGGTAACCAGTGCATTGGGGCGAAGGTCGACGATAAGATTGTTCCCCTCGATTATCAGTTGCGCAGTGGAGATACGATTTCGGTTTTAACCAAGGCGGGCTCCCATCCTAAGCGAGATTGGCTTAAATTTGTTAAATCCAGTCGTGCCAGAGCGAAGATTCGTCAGGAAATTAAAAAAGAGCAGCGAGATAAATCAGTAGCGCTGGGACGGGACATGTTGGGGCGTGAGATTGAAAAATATGGGGAGTCTGGGTCGTTCTATCTCAAGGAAGAGCCCCTTGCCGAAGTGGCAGAACGCTATTTTCATCTCAAGAGTGCGGACTCGCTCCTGGCCCAACTGGGTTATGGGAAACTTACCGCGAGCAATGTGGTATCGAAGCTTTTACCCAAAGAGTCGGTTTTGCGAGCGGGTGAACATCCCAAACGTTCGGGTATTTTGGAGGAAATTTTTCAGAAGGTAAAAAAACGCAATCGCACCGGGATTCAGGTTGGGGGACACGATGATATTTTAGTGACCTTAGGAAAGTGTTGTACTCCTCTTCCGGGGGATTCGGTTACGGGTTTTATTAGTCGCGGTCGTGGGGTGATTGTCCACTCGGTAGACTGCCCTAAGGTGTTGGCTAGCGACCCCGAACGTCGCATTGAAGTGAGTTGGGATAACTCACAAGACTTGCTCCATCAAGCTAAGCTGAAAACCGTTAATGTGGATCGCCCCGGTATTCTAGCCGCCATCACTAAAAAGATCAGCAATATGGGTGTTAATATTTCTCAGGCTAGCATTCGCACTACAAGCGATCAGAAGGCCATGAATATTTTTACCTTAGATATTAAGAGTCGAGAACAGTTGGAAGACGTGATCCGCGCCTTAGAAAGTATTAAAGGAGTGATTTCTGTGAGCAAGATTCGTTCTTAGGATCACTGCTTGTAAAGTTGGTCGGCCAGGACAAATCCGAAGAACAATAGGCTCAGTAGACCGTTGGCTGTAAAAAAGGCTGTGTCGATTTTTTTAAGGTTGTGATCGAGAATTTTGTGTTGCCATAACAGAAGTCCACCTGTGATCAGCCATCCTACCCAATAAAGCCATCCCAATTGATTCCATTGACCGTAGAGGGCCAGCAAAATAAAAAAGCCCAGGTGAAGAAAAAAAGAGATTCGAAAGGTTTTTTCCATTCCCCATTTTACAGTCAGGGTGTGAAGCCCCTGACTTTGGTCGAAGCTCAAATCTTGTAGGGCGTAGAGTAGATCGAAACCGCTGACCCAAAGACAGACAGCAATTCCCAGTAGGACTGGACTCCACGAGAGGGAACCGGTGACTGCGATGTGGGCACCGATGGGAGCCATGCCAAGGGCGAGTCCTAAAAAAAATTGGGTATAGTGGGTGAATCTTTTGGTGAGGGAATAAAAGAGCAACAGCGACAGGCAGGGTAGGGCTAAAACTCCCGCAAGTCTGTTCAATTGGAAGGCTCCGGTGAGAAAAACCAGAGCGCTTAAGATCACCAGGCCGAGCACATAGGTCGAGCTGAGTAAGCCAGCAGGGAGATGACGGCCTTGGGTTCGTGGGTTTAAGGCGTCAAATTTCGCATCCGCCCAACGGTTGAAGGCCATGGCGGAGGTGCGGGCACTGATTAAGCAGAGCAAGACCCATCCCAAAGTTTTAGCCTGGAGTCTGCCCTCTGTGGCCACAAAGTAAGCTGACAAGGCAAAAGGCAGGGCGAACAGTGTGTGGGAAAATTTAATGAGTTCTAAAGTATGTCGGAGGCGGCGCAACATGGTAGTGGTATTACCGGGCAAGAACGCGGTGCACGATGCCGCCTGAAAGCGACTTTGATTCAAAGGAAGTGAAACCGTGTTCTCGCAATAAGCGGCGGTATTCTTCAACACTCAAAAATTGCAGAATGGAGTCTTGTAGATACTGATAGGCTTGACGATTGTTAGCGAGCCAGCCTCCTATTCTTGGGATCACAAATTTTCCATAGGTTTGGTAGAAGCCTTTCGAGATCCAGCCTTCAGGTCGGAAAAATTCAAGGACCACCAGGGGTCCTCCTGGTTTGAGGATACGACGAATTTCGGAGGCCGCTTGGGCTCGATTTTCTAAGTTGCGAATTCCAAAACCACAGATAATGGCATCCACACTTTGGGAAGGGAGTGGAAGTTGATGACCGTCGGCGCAGAGTCGATGGGCTCGGGGGCTGGCCTTAAGTTTTTTTTTACCTTGCTCTAGCATGGCCAGGGAGAAATCGAGGGAGAATATTTGTGCCTTGGGAAAAATCTCTAAAAGTCGCTCTGTAAGATCTAGGGTTCCGGCGCATAGATCGAGCAATTTTACGGGAGACTGTTGTGAGATGTGTTTTTTCAGGGAAGCCAAGGCTTGTTCTCGCCAACGCTTATCGATGGAAAGACTTAGGGTACGATTAAGACGATCGTAATCGGCGGCGATGGCGGTAAAAAGTTCTTGGACAGCCTTGGACATTTGCAGCCTATAGAGGGATTCTTTTCTGTTTGTAAAGTGGCTCTGAGGATTCTGTCATAGTGGAGTTTTTCTCAAGCGCAAAGCATTGGCAAGAACCGAAACCGAAGAGAGGCTCATGGCTGCTGCGGCAATCATGGGATTTAATGTCCATCCTAACAGTGGATAAAGCAAGCCGGCCGCCAGGGGGATCCCCAAGGAGTTGTAGAAAAAGGCGAAGAATAGGTTTTGTCGGATATTTCCCATGACTTTGCGACTTAAATGCAAGGCTCGGACGATCCCCATGAGGTCTCCCTTTACCAAGATAATTTGTGCGCTTTCGATGGCGATATCGGTTCCTGTGCCCATGGCAATTCCTAAATCAGCTTGAGCCAAGGCGGGTGCGTCGTTGATTCCGTCCCCCGCCATGGCGACGTGACGCCCTTGTTTTTGGAGATTTTTTAAATACTGGTGTTTTTCTTGGGGGAGGACTTCGGCCGTCATTTGGTCGAGTTCGAGCTGGGAAGCGATGGCTTCGGCAGTGGCTCGATTATCGCCCGTCAGCATGACCAACTGTAGTCCCTCTTTTTTCAGTTGTTTGAGGGCTTGGGGGGCATGGGATTTGAGAGGATCGGCAATGATAAAGAAACCCAGCGCTTGGGAGTCGTTGGCCGCAAAAACTATGGTTTGGCCTTGATCCTGGGCCAATTGGGACGGCTGCTCCAAATTTTCCAAAGAAATGCCATGGCGATTGATCCAGGTGCGATTTCCTAAAATCAGCTTTTGCGTTTCGACAACGCCGAGGATGCCTTGTCCGCTTTCAGCTTGAAAAGAACTGACCTCGGGGAGCGGCAGTTGACGAATTTGAGCCGCTTCAAGGAAAGCGCGTGCCAGTGGGTGTTCACTGCCTTTTTCAAGGGCAGCCGCTCGGCGTAGTAAATTTTCTGGATCCTCTCCTGCTAAGACTTCAATACTTTTGAGAGTAGGTTTTCCTTCCGTAAGGGTTCCGGTTTTGTCGAAAACTAAGGTGTCTATTTTTTCCATTTTTTCCAGGGCTTCGGCATTTTTGATGAGAATGCCCGCTTGAGCTCCACGTCCTGTGCCCACCATGATGGAAACTGGCGTAGCTAATCCCAGAGCGCAGGGACAAGCGATAATCAAAACGGCAACGGCATTGGTCAAGGCGTGAGCTAAGCGGGGTTCTGGGCCCACTACCATCCAGATGAAAAAAGTGGCTAGGGCGATGAGGATGACCGTGGGGACGAAGTAGGAGGAAATCTTATCGACGAGGCTTTGAATTGGAGCTCGGGAACGTTGGGCTTGCAGAACCAGTGCGATGATTTGACTGAGCAGTGTCTCGGTACCGACACGCTTTGCCTCCATGATGAACATACCGCTACTATTGAGTGTGGCGCCGGTGACTTTATCGCCCGGATTTTTTTTCACCGGATTAGCTTCTCCTGTGAGCATGGATTCGTCTACGAAGCTGCTGCCTTCCAAGAGAATACCGTCGACTGGGATTTTTTCTCCAGGCCTTACTCGGATTAGATCTCTTACCTTGACTTCGCTCAAGGGAACTTCTGTTTCGGATCCCGATGGGTCGATGCGCCGGGCAAGCTTGGGGGCCAAGTCTAATAGCTCCCGAATGGCACTACCGGTTTTTTCCCTGGCCCGTAATTCCAGAACCTGGCCCAACAATACTAAGGTGATAATGACTGCGGTAGCTTCAAAGTAAACGGGTAAACTTCCTTGGTCGGAGTGAGCTTGTAAAGATTTAGGGAAAGCCTGAGGAATAAGAATGGAAGCCACGCTATAGGTATAGGCTGTGCTGGTTCCCATGGCTACAAGCGTAAACATATTAGCGCTGCGGTTTTTCAAGGCTAGGTAGGCGCGTTCAAAGAAAGGCCATGCTCCCCAGAAGAGCACGGGGGTGCTGAGAATCCATTGGGTGATAGACATGGAGACCGGTAAGGGATTGATCCATAGTGATTGGATGCCGAGCATGTCTCCCATCGCCAAGATTAAGATGGGTAGGGTTAAAAGGAGGCAGATCCAGAAACGACGAGTCATCTCTTGTAACTCTGTATTTTCGGGTTCTGCTGTATGGATGTTGATCTCCAAGGCCATACCGCAAAGAGGACAGTTTCCGGGTCGTTGTTGAACGACTTCAGGATGCATCGGACAGAGGTATTCTTTGGTATCGGCGAGCATGAAGGCTGGGTTTTTTTCTAAAGCCATGCCGCATAGGGTACAGGGGCCGGGCTTCTCTGAGGCGATGGAGGGGCACATGGGACAAAAATAAGCCGATTGAGGTGGGGGAGAGACCGGGGTTTCTGGGGAAGGGCAATGACAACAGCTCATGATGAGGCCTTTATCTGAGGTGAAAAGGTGTTTTTTTGTCTGGATTCTTGGAATTTCATCGTGGAGTCCGACTTCCGTTAAAGCAATTTTTCATCCTGGAAACAAGAGGGCATTACTTTGATAAAAAAATCAAAAAATTGATGCGTTGTTTTTTCTAGTCTGGGTGGGAGATTAAAACTACACTATCCCTACCCAATTTTATTTTCTTTCATTGTTTAACTCAGAATTATGATTGGCTAACTTCTGCACGAGGAGAAAAGACGCTATGAAAAAAAATCTATTGCTTCTCTTATCCATTTTCATTCTTGGAATTTCCAGCTTTGCTAGGGCACAGACCGCTCCCCAATCCCCCCCTTTGCCTTCGAAGGCTGATTTGAAAAAGGCCATTGCGGCAGGAGATCACAAAACTTTGGCTCAGTATTACAAGGCTTTGGCCGATGAAGAGCGTTCCGATGCGTTGATGCACGAAGAATTGGGAAAAACTTATCAAGAAAGTTACGTACACTACGATGGTATTCAGGACAACATTCCCGATCAATGCAATCAACTCAAGGATCATGCTCTGAAAAAAGCGGCTCAATACGATCAGATGGCTGCTTTAGAAAGTCGTCTAGCCGCGATTCCCCCCAAGCCAGCCGCCCCCGCGGCTCCCCAGGCCCAGTAATTTTTGATTTTTTTGGGTAAGAGGGCGATCCGTTTTTTTTGAGAGCGGGTCGCCTTTTTTATTTCTTTTTTGAGAGAATCGGGACAGTTGGCCCCTAGTGGAGGTCCCAGATGCCAGAGAAAATTGAAGCTCCTGAAGTTATTCCTGCGGTGGGTAATCGTCCCAAACGCATCGAAGAATTTTTTGGTCATGTAAGAACCGGTAGTGCTGCTTTGAGTATTGCTCGCATGAAAAGCCCTTCGGGATGGGAAGAGCCTGGGCAGTGTCCCGAATTTGATGAATATACGGTGGTTTTATCGGGAGAATTGCGAGTGGAATTCTCTGGCGGTGAGATGTTTATTGGAGCGGGTCAAGGGGTATGGGTGAAAAAGGGGGAATGGGTGCGTTACAGCACTCCAGGTGAAGCAGGGGCAGAATATATCGCGGTTTGTCTTCCGGCTTTTTCTCCAGAAACGGTTCATCGCGATCCGGAAATTCTCTCTTAGGTTGCCATGCCCAAGCTTCTCCTGTTGCAACCGCCCGTTCAGGATTTCTACAACACAGACTTGCGGTTGCAACCCATCGGTTTGGCGTATCTTAAGGCTGCCGTTCGGCAGGATCTTCCCCATTGGGATGTTAAGATTCTCGATTTGCACCAGGGGTGGGGTAAGCGTTCTTTGCCCTTGCCTCAGGATTTGATTTATCTCCGTGAGTATTACGCCCATCCTGATCGGAGTCCCTTTTCGACCTTTTATCATTATTACCATTTTGGTGCCCCTTGGGATCGCATCGGTGAGCTTGTGCAAAAGGAGAGCCCAGACGTGGTAGGGATTTCTTCTCTTTTTTCCCCTTACTATCGAGAAGCCCTGGAAACGGCCCATTGGGTAAAACGTGTAAGTCAGGCAACGGTGCTTTTGGGAGGCTCTCATGTCTCGGCAGAGCCCGAGACCATGTTGAGAGACTCCGCAGTGGATTTCGTCATTCGAGGTGAGGGGGAGCGGGCTCTGACTTTATTTTTACGAGAATGGGAGAGTGGAGGGCGCCATTGGGATCGTGTTCCCAATCTAGGTTATAAGGAAGGAGCACGACTCATATTCAATCCCCTGGAAGAAAATGATCCGCCGGACCAATTGCCCATGCCTGATTTAAGCGATTTCCCCCTCAATCGTTATTCTCATGAGGGTAAGCCCTTGTCCTTCTTGGTGACCTCTAGAAGTTGTCCCCATCGTTGTTCTTTTTGTTCGGTACACACGACTTTTGGCAATGTTTATCGACGAAATTCCGTGTCTCGGGTGTTGGAGGAAATTCGATTTCGTCATGCCCAAGGATACAGGGTTTTAGATTTTGAGGATGACAATCTTTCTTTTTACCAAGAACCGATGGAGCAAATTTGTCACGGTATTTTGAAATCCATTCCCGAAGGGGAAATACAACTTACCGCCATGAATGGTATCTCGTACCTGAGTTTAAACCAGACTTTGCTCCGATTGATGAAGCGGAGTGGTTTTTCCCAGTTGAATCTGGCTTTGGTGACTTCTGATCGAGCGGTACGAGAATCGACCAAGCGTCCCCATACCCTGGAAAAATATTTGGAAGTGGTAGAGCAATCTATCGATCTTGGTTTTAAGGTGGTCTCTTATCAAATCTTAGGCTTACCTCAGGAAACTTTGACGAGCATGGTGCAGACTTTGTCTGTCAATGCCCGCTTGCCAGTTTTACTAGGAGCGAGTCCCTTTTATTTGACCCCGGCTTCACCTTTGGCCAAGTCTTGGATAGGGCCAAAGCCCGATGCCTTTCGTGCCCGATTGACCGCCATGGCGGTGGAAACCCAAGATTTTAGTCGAGAGGATCTCTACACCCTTTTGGTGACCACACGAATTTTCAACTTTTTAAAAGGATTACCGATTTCCGGAACAAGGAACTCTTTGGGAAATATTCTTTTCCATGGAGTCGAAGGTTTGTCTCCGCGCCAGAAGATCGGTGTGACTCTATTAAAAAAAATACTGGATAATGGCGAACTTTATGCGGCCTCAGGTCAGGAATATTTACCGTTGAAAAAATTTCGTGGGGATCTATTTTTTCAAGTCTTACGAGAAACCCAAGTGATCAAAGCCCTTTCGGGTGGCCAACTAAAATTGAGTATTTAGTCTCTGTGGAGTTGGCCCATGATTGTTTAGCTTGGGATTATAAAGGCTTCACGTCTTTACATCCTGTAAAATAAAATCCATCAGTCATTTAGAAGGTGCTTTTATATCAGGGCTAGTTTGGGTCGTTTTTCGAGTACGCTTTTTCAAGCACATGAGGAAGTGATGGCCATATTCTTCAAAGAGGGAGTTCGGTGGATCTATGGATTGTTCGGAATGACGATCTTTTTTTCTGCCTTGGGATACCTTGTTTTTCGTAGCGAAAGGGCTGGGTTATTTTTCAGTCTGAGTTTTAGTGGTGCGTTCTATTTTTTACTCATGTGGTTTTTGACATCTTGGATAGGGTGGCCAGAGAAATGGAGATTAAGTTTTTCTCTGTTTTTCCCTTTTATTGTCTTGATTTTACTTTCTGCGCTCAAGTGGCAGACCCGACCTGTCATGCCTTTAGCCTCGGTGCGTGTTGCTGAATTTTGGTATTTGCCTGGTGCCTGGGTGAGAGAATCTCTATTGCGTGGCCTTCGTCGAACAATGGCGCGATGGAAGTTTTCTCCTCAGGATGATCTCCAAACTCACTATCGAAATCCAGACGCTAGTTTACATTTTTTAGATGCGACACGTGATTCTCAGGGACGTTTGCTCCTGTTAGTAGAGATCGATAATCGAGAAGCCGGTCAGCGTTTTTTAAAACTCTATCGTTTATTTTCCGATGGGAAGCCTGATTTGAGCTTTGCTTTGAACAAGGAAGTGATTTCTTTTCCTGTTTCCACGGTGTTGTTGGGAAGAGAAGGAGAGATTTTGCTTTACTCCAAAACTCAAGCAGGGGTCGACTCAATTGTACTTTTGGTCTTTCATGAGAACGGAAGTGGAATGAAATCTTATTTGGTTTCGGGGGAAAATAAAGAAGTAATTAAATTACATTTTTCTCCCCAGGGGCAGCTTTATGGTTTGGAACGAAATACATTAATTTCTTCCAAGAGTCCCAGCTATGCATTGGTGAAGGTCAATCTTTTTTCTGAGGGCAATTTAAAATTAGAGCCAGTAATGTCGTTAAACTGGCAATCCCTCTTGGGGAATAATTGGAGTGTGTTGGATTTTTATTTTTCCCCATCGGGAAATCAGCGTTGGTTTGTCCTGAAACAGGGGGAACGTGCCGTGGACTATTTGTTGGAAAATCAAAATGAGGAGGTGAATCCTCAAGTTTTGGGAAGTCAGCAGATTTCTGGTCCGTTTCCAGACCTTTATGAGCCCCGTTTTTTAGCGGATGGGTCCATTTTTTTAACTTATCGGGATCCCCTTTTTAGAATTTTACGGGCAGTGGAAATGATTTCATCCTCCGGGAAATCAGAAAAAAAATTTTTAAAACAGCTCCTTCCTTCGGATTCCGAAGAGGGTTTGTTAAATTTATTGCCTTTGGATAGGGGCGAATTTTTTGCGATATTCCATTTAGAAAATCTTTCAGAAGCCCAGTTAAAAACATTGAAATTCAATGTAAACACGATGCGCATGGGGGTGCTTATGGAGGGGGGACGATGGATGCCTTTCTATGCCGAAAATTCTTCTGAAAAATAATTGAGAGACTTATTCACCAGCGGGACGGTGCCCATTGTACGAGGAAATGGCAGCATGTTTTTGAGTTCGTCTTCGTTGGAATTTTCAACGGAAAATTAAAAATTTTCCAAGAGAAAGCCTGTGGTTTTAGACGGCTGGGTTTATTTTGATTGAGGCTTGGACCCCAGTTTTTTGACCTCGGAGTGACGAAAACAATCTGTTAAATGGTCGTTGACCATGCCTACGGCTTGCATATGAGCGTAGAGGATGGTGGGACCCACGAAGCGAAAACCGCGTTTTTTCATGTCTCGGCTCCAAGCTTCGGAGATTTTGTCCTGGGCGGGAATTTCCTTCATTGAGCGAAAATGGTGTTGGACCGGACGGCCCTCTACCCATTCCCACATATATTTCGCGAAGCTTCCATGGCTTTCCAGCAGTTTGAGGAAGGCCTGGGCATTGCCGATGGCGGCCGATATTTTAAGGCGATTTCGAATAATGCCCGAATCTTGTAAAAGTCTATTTTGATCGGCCTCGGTGAAACGAGCTACTTGCTGTGGGTCGAATTGTTTGAATGCTCTGCGATAATGTTCTCGGCGTTTTAAAATGGTCAACCAACTCAAGCCAGCTTGGGCTCCTTCTAGGATGAGAAATTCAAAGAGATCCTGATCGTTTTCTAGCGGAACACCCCATTCTTGATCGTGATAAAGCCGATAGAGGGGATCCGAAAGACACCAAGGGCATCGGATCAGGGAGGGGTCGTCCTGAATACGCATGTCGCTCACAACAATTCTTTAATCCGAGGGAAGCTTTGAAGTTTTTTCACTCTTGTGAGGCTTTCACCGGAGGATTATGGCCACGTAAAGCTGCTCTGGCCTGACCCACCCAGGAGAGGATCTTCGTTTTCTCCTCGTGAGTGAGGCCTGATTTCCAATGCATGACCTTGTAGACTAAGGGAGGCATGCTACCTTCTTCAATGACTTCTTTGATTTCTTCAAGTCCGTGGTCTACCCCTTTTTCGGTGCGGAAGGGAAACCCCCAAGTCATGTTAATGTCTTCTACTGCTTCTCGCATATCATGATCCACCAGGGCCTTACTGAGGGGGAGTTTGGCGTAGAGTGGTAACTGTTTGGGCATGCCATGGCACATGAGGCACTTAGCTTCAAAAATGGGTTCGATCTCTTTTTTATAACTTTGATTCAGGGCCTCGAGTACGGAGCAAGGATATTGATCCTTTTCTACATTGGCTGGAGCAGAAGCATCTTGCGTACAAGGATAGGGGTCTGGGCTGCCGGCTCGTTGAGGATTGTCGTAATAGGTAAAGCGGGTTACTAGGATATAGGCCGAGGCTAATAATAAAAGTAAGAAGAGAGTTTTTTTCATGGATTACCTTATCGGGCAACAATTCACTTGTTTAGGGGCAAGGGGATATTAAGTCGCTGCCATAAATCATCAACTCTTTTTTTGATTTGTTCGTCCATGACGATATCTTGTGGCCATTCTCGGAGGTAACCCTCTTCTTTCCATTTACGCGTAGCGTCGATTCCTAGTTTGCTGCCAATGAATTGTCTTGGAGAGGCGTGGTCCAGATGATCAACGGGGCCGTCGACAAAGATTAAATCCCTCCGAGCATCGATATTATTGCTTACCCGCCACACGACTTCTTTGAGATCTTGGACATCGACATCGTGATCGACTACGATGAAGCATTTACAAAACATCATTTGTCCCATTCCCCAAAGACTATGCATGATTTTTTGCGCATGGCCTGGGTAGGATTTTTTGATGCTGAGGATGCACAGGTTGTGGAAACAGGCCTCGGGAGGCAAGTTCATGTCGATGATTTCCGGGAAAGTCAGTTGGATGAGCGGGAGGAACAAACGTTCGGTGGCCTTACCCAAAAAGGCGTCTTCCATGGGCGGAATCCCAACAATGGTGGTTAGGTAGAGTGGATTTTTCTTTTGGGTGATTTGGGTGATGTGAAAACGGGGGAAATATTCCACGGGAGTGTAGTAGCCAGTATGATCCCCAAAGGGACCTTCTTCAACGAGGGCTTCTTCTGGATCAATGTACCCTTCCAAAATAAAATCGGCGGAGGCAGGAACCTCCAAGTCTTGGGTGAGGCAAGGTACCATTTCCACCGGGGAACCTTTGAGAAATCCGGCAAAAAGAAATTCATCCACACCGTCCGGTAAAGGAGCCGTTGCCGAATAGGTGAGGGCAGGATCTCCCCCCAGGGCGACCGCCACGGGAATTTTTTGTTTCTTTTCTCGGTACGACTGAAAATGTCGAGACCCGGCCTTGTGGATTTGCCAGTGCATCGCTGTGCTAGTGGCATCTAAGACTTGCATTCGGTACATACCTACATTGCGCAATCCTGTTTCAGGATCTCGGGTGATGACCATGGGAAGGGTGATAAAAGGGCCGCCATCAAGGGGCCAACATTTCAAAATGGGCAAGCGCGTTAAATCGGGCTTGTCCCAGACAATTTCTTGGCAAGCGCCTCTTTTGACGTTTTTGGGAAGGGCTCGGGCCACGCTGGCGGCTTTTGGAATCATTTTTAATTTATCCCAAAAATTTTGAGGAGCTTGGGTTCGCAATAGATCTCTCAATCGAGCCACAGGTTCTGAAAGGGTTTCGGCGCCTAGGGCCCAGGCCATTCGTTGCATTGAGCCGTACAGATTAATCAAGACAGGAAACTGACTGCCCTTCGGTTGTTCGAAGAGCAAGGCGGGTCCTCCGGCTTTCATCACGCGATCGGCGATTTCGGTGATCTCGAGTCGAGGGTCAACAGGTTCTGAAATGGTAACCAATTCGCCTCGTTCTTTAAGAAAATCGACAAAGTGTTGCAGGTCTTTCCATTTCATATGCGGACTCTCCGTAGAAGATTATTTCCAAGGATGGACAACGACTTTAAGCGCTTGTTGTTGGGTAATCAGCTCGATGGCCTTTGCCAAATCGGCTAGGGGTACGTGATGCGTCACCAGTGGCAGGACGCGTACTCTACGTTCTACGAGGAGACGATGGGCCTCGCGTAAATCCTCCGGTGATGGGGAGTAGGAGCTGAATACGGTGATTTCGTGGTGGTAAAGCGTATCCAAGCTAGTTTCTATGGGGATTTCCGAAAGAGAGGCGAACAAGTTTAAGGCGCCTCCGTCTCTCACCCAGGGAACGGCTTGTTGAAACACTTTGCCGCCGCCTGCCGTGAATATTACAAGATCAGCGCCTCGTCCTTGAGTACGTTCTCGGATAAAAGAATGAATTTCTTCACTTTGTCCTGGCAGACAGTGATCGGCTCCCAATTCCTGGGCCAGGGCTAGTCTGGTTTCGAAAAGATCAAGAGCCAGCACTTCGACGTTGAGCAGTTTTAATAATTGTAAGGTCATGAGTCCGATGGATCCCATTCCGACGATAACCGCAAAGTCTCCGGGCATGGGAGCAGCGCGACGAATATTACGGACACAACAGGCCAGGGGTTCGGTAAAGAGGGCTTCATCGTCATGTAAATCTTCGGGTACCCTAAAGGTGGTCGATCTAAGATGCTCCGCGGGAATTCTTAAATATTCGGCAAAACCACCGGGATCCAAGTTGGTACTTTTAAAATAGCGGCACATGGAGTGGTTGCCGTGACGGCAATAATGGCAATCGTTGCAAGGTACGTGGTGGGCAACGACAACTCGATCTCCTTGTTGCAAACGGGCTACGTTGCTTCCTACTTCGATGATTTCTCCAACCAGCTCATGCCCCAAAACCACGGGTTTTTTAGGGAGGGAACGGTGTACCTTGAGAACGTCCGTACCACAAATTCCACAGGCTCGAACCTTGAGTAGGGCCTCTTCGGGTCCGATGTTAGGAATGGTTTGTTCTTCGATTTGAATCCCCATATCGGGATAGTAGATGGCAGCTCGCATAGTTTAATTCTTTCGATAGACTACGTACTCCGCGATTTCTCTGAGGGGTTCGGCGGAGTCTCCAAACATCTCAAGGGATTGGAGGGCGCGTTGAGTCCAGTGATGGGCCAGCTTTTTAGATTCCGCCAAGCCCAGTAAGGAAGGGTAGGTGGCCTTTTCTTTTTCTAGGTCACTTCCTAAGTCTTTGCCGATTTCTTCTCCTCCTTCGATATCCAGAACGTCGTCGGCAATTTGAAAACTGAGGCCAATACAGGCACCGAATTCGCGGAAGGCCTCCACTTGCCTGGGATCGGCTCCTGCTAACAAGGCGCCTCCCTCTACCGAAACCTGGATGAGCTTCCCTGTTTTGTGCCGATGGAGATGCTCAAGAGCCTCAATGGAAATTTTTTGTTTTTCGCTCATGAGATCTTGCACCTGTCCTCCTACCATGCCTTGGGGGCCAGAAGCCTCGGATAATCTTTTGATTACATGGAGCACTTGCGCTGGATTTTTTTCTGGGAGTGATTCGGATAGGACTCGAAAGGCCTCGCTCAACAGGGAATCTCCAGCCAAGATGGCCATGGCATCGCCGTAAACCTTATGATTAGTGGGGCGACCTCGTCGAAGGTCGTCGTTGTCCATGGCTGGCAAGTCATCATGAATCAGAGAGTAGGTATGGATCATTTCCAGGGCGCAGGCAAAGGGCATGACGTCTTCCTGGTTTTTTCCCAAGGTTTCCGCTGCTGCAATGGCGAGAATGGGTCTTAGTCGTTTGCCTCCTGCAAAGAGGCTGTAACGGACCGATTCGTTGAGTCTTTCGGGCCAAACATTTTCGGGTGCAAGGTATTGATCTAAGGCTTGATCCACCCAGAGGCGGCGTTCTTCCATGTAGGATTTCAGAGAAAAGGGAGAAGAGGACTTCATGGGGTCAGAGGCTCTTTATGAAAAATGTTGTTATGTTCGGTTAGTTTTTCGATTTTACCTTGAGCTTCCTGTAATTTGTTTTCACAAATTCGAGAGAGCTTAACGCCTTCTTCAAAAAATTTTAAGGACTGCTCAAGGGAAAGATCGGGGGCTTCTAGTTTTTCTACCAGTGCTTCTAACTTTTTGAGAGAAGTTTCAAAAGAATCTTTGTTGGACATATTGGGGTCACTAGCAAGTCCCCGTTTCAGGCGTCAACGCTTTTGGGGGTTAAGGTTTTTCTATGGAATCAGGAATATCAGAGGAACTAGGTTGAGTTCGTAGAACTTCGGCTTCCAGAGTGCCGTCGAGCAATTGGACATGGATTTTATCCCCCATAGAGACTTGATGGGAGGATTTTAAAAGCAAGCTGCTAAGTTGGGGGCCGCGATCTAGGCTTACGATTGAGTAACCTCGGTTGAGAATTCCTAAGGGCGATAAGGCTTGGAGTTTTGCGGTCTGAAAGAGAAGGGCGTGGCGGGCCCAATTTATCTTTTCATCGGCGGACTTAAAAATTCTTGATTGCAAGTCGTCGAGGCGAAAACGAGATTCTTCTAAACGTCTTTGCGGATGTTTTAAGTGGAGGCTTAGGAATTTAAGGGTGTTGGATTTGCTTTCTAACAGTCTTGTGAGTTTTTTTTTGAGGGAGATAAAATTGCTTTGGAGTCGTTCCTGTAGCTCGGAAAGTACGGGGACGGCTAATTCAGCGGCGGCGCTAGGAGTGGGGGCTCTGAGATCGGCCGCTAAATCACAAAGAGTAAAATCCGTTTCATGCCCCACACAGGAAATAATCGGGATGGTCGAGTTGGCGACTGCTCTCACAACGATTTCTTCGTTGAAACACCAGAGATCCTCCCAAGAGCCGCCTCCGCGTCCCACCAAAATTACATCGCATTCGCCCTGTTGGTTAAGTTTTTCGATTCCTTCGGCGATTTCTTGTGAGGCGCCTTCGCCCTGAACCTTAACCGGCCAAAAGAGAATGTTGATTCCAGGGTTTCTCCTACGTAGCACGTGGAGCATATCGTGCAGTGCTGCTCCCTGGGAGCTAGTGACGATGCCCAGGGTGCTGGGGAGAAAGGGGAGACGTTTTTTTCGTTCTAGTGAGAACAGGCCTTCTTGTTCGAGTTTTTTTTTCAATTGTTCAAAGGCTAATTGGAGAGCCCCCAATCCCTGAGGCTCCATGAAGTCCACCAGGAGTTGCATTCTTCCCCGTTGTTCAAAAACCCCCACACGTCCTCGTGCGAATATCGCCATACCGTCTTCAGGTTGGAATTTGAGCAAGCGGTTTTGTCCACGGAACATGACCGCCGCTATTTCGGCTTTTGCATCCTTGAGGGTGAAATAGAAATGTCCCGAAGGATAGGCTTTGAAGTTCGAGATTTCTCCCTCTACATAGACCTCGTCGAAATGAAATTGTAGCGTTTCTTGGATTTTTTCTACCAATTGAGTGACGCTTAAGGGCGAGGAAGCGTTTGAGGGGAAGAGATATCCTTGCATCTTAGGAGGATTAGTCCAGGAGCCAATAAAAGTAAAATCATCCCCAAGTCGTACTTGCGAATGGGGAACCCTGCACGACCTAGGGAACACTGTGTATTCGATTCGCTGAATCCAGAAAAACGCTGGAGATCTTGTAAAGGGATGTCGGTATCGCAGGCGTCTCCTACTTGATCTAGATCTGAGTCTGCTTGAGAGGCGTTGGCCACATTGTGGCAATTGTCTTCTGTGTCTTTTACACCGTCTCCGTCGAAGTCTTCGGTAGAGAAATAAAAATCGTCGTCGCAAGAATCCCCAAGAGCGTCTTGGTCGGTATCCAGTTGGTCGGCGTTGTTCAGTTCAGGGCAGTTGTCTTGTTCGTCGTCAATGTTGTCTCCATCTTGATCGGAAAAAGGCAATGGAGCAGGGGTGGGAGAAGAAATAGGATCCGGGCTGGTGGTGGGTTCGGGTAAGTAATCTAGATCGTCACAGGCATCTCCCCATCCGTTTTGATTCCAGTCATTTTGTTCTGCGTTGGCATCGCAGGGGCAATTGTCGGTGGCATCGTTGTGTCCGTCACCATCACTGTCGGGGTCTAAGGGATCGGTACAGTCTGCTTCGGATTCGATAAGGCCGTCTCCATCGGGATCCAAATCTTGGGTGGGATCTTGGTAGTCAATGTCATCGGTTGGGGGATGGGTTGGACTCAGGGCTAAAACAACGGGGGGCAGGTGCAAAAAAAACGGCCCCCCCGAGATAAATAAACTAAGAATGGCGAGAAAAAAAACTTTTTTCACTGGAGCTTGTATCGGAGGATTTTTTAAAAAGTTTCTTGCTATTTCTTATTAACAAATAAGTTTAACTTATTTTAATTAAATAATTGTATTTTAAATATAATTATTTTTTATAAAAAATAAAAATGAATCTCGAGGTGCTGAGCTTATGGTGATGTTCTCAACTCCATTAATTTCGGGTTTTTTGCTGAAGCGTTATAAAAGATTTTTAGCGGACGTTCGTTTGGAGACTGGAGAAGTGGTTACGGCCCACACTCCTAATTCTGGATCCATGAAGGGCTTAGTCGACCCTGGAAACCAAGTCTTTCTTAGTTTTCATGATCTTGCTCAAAGGAAGTTGAAATACACTCTAGAAATAATTCGGATTGGTGAAGTGATGGTCGGGGTGAATACCCACAGGCCCAACCGTCTCGTGGAGGAGGCGATTTTACAGGGAAAGATTCCAGAACTTTCGGACTACATCCATTTACGCCGCGAGGTTCCTTACGGCAAAAACTCTCGAATTGATCTGTTACTTCAACAAAGTGATCGAGAAGATTGTTTCGTCGAAGTGAAGAATGTCACCTTAGCTCAAGGGGATTGCGCTTATTTTCCCGATGCCGTAACCCAACGCGGTTTAAAACACCTATGGGAACTGTCCGATCAGGTACAGCGGGGATGTCGTGCCGTTTTATGTTTTGTGGTGCAGCGAGAGGACGTTAAAGAGGTGGCTCCCGCTGACGAGATCGACCCCACCTACGGTCAGGCTCTCCGGCAGGTTGCCCGGCAGGGAGTCGAAATTTTGGCTTACCAGGCTAAGGTTAGTCCACAATCCATCGAATTGGGCCGTGCTCTT
>DALYEU010000001.1:64718-97727 GCA_031972375.1 bacterium
AAGTGCTTGCGAGAGATTCCTTTTTCTTTTCAAGTCGCGACAACAAACTGTAAGCACAGGGTACGACGAAAAGAGTCAAAAACGTGGAGACAAAGACCCCTCCAAGGATGACCACGGCCATGGGAATTCGGCTTTCCGCCCCTGGTCCTAGGGCCAGGGCCGGGGGAACCGCGGCGGCCATGGTGGCGAAACTGGTCATCAGGATGGGGCGCAGTCTTTGGGGACACGCGCTTAACAAGGCCTCCCGAACTTGTAGACCTTCTTCTCTCCTTTGATTGGTAAAGTCGACGAGCATGATGGAATTTTTTTTCACAATTCCCATGAGCAAGATTAATCCTATCAAACTGTAAATGTTGAGGGATTGATCGCTTAGCCATAGGCCGAGAAACGCTCCCGATACGGAAAAGGGTAAGGCTAAAAGTACGGTAATAGGATGGACGAAGCTATTGTATTGGGTTCCCAGCACCATGTAGGCCACTATGATGCCGAGGTATAAGACGAATAGCAGACTTTGAAAACTCTCCGTAAAGGTTTGGGCTGATCCACTGAAGACGATTCGATATCCTTCAGGCAAGGAGGCTTGGGCCAGTTTTTCAGCCTCCGCTAAGGCTGCTGCTTGGGATTGTCCCGGAGCTACGTTGGCAAAGATACCGATCGCTCGTTCTCGGTCGCGACGGGTGATGCTTTTGAGTGTGGTCTTTTGTTGTACGTCGACCAAATCGGTGAGTGGAATCAATTCTCCTTCGTTGTTGCGGACAAAAAAGCGGCTGATGTCCCGTGCGTTTTGTCGGCCCGATTCTTGGAGACGAATTCTGATGTCGTTGCGTCTCCCCGCCTCAGTGAAGTCGCCAACTTTGACGCCTCCCATTAGAGCTTGAATGGTGCGGCCGATATCCTCTACGTTGACTCCGCGTGTGGCAGCGGCATCGCGTAATGGAAACACTTGGATCTCCGGTTGGCCGAACTCGTAATCGGTATCAACGTCTGTGAATAGAGGATCTTGTTTCATTTTTTCCAATAGTTTGTTGGAGGAGTCGACCAGAGTTTCCCATTCGGGGCCACGTACCGTGAATTCCACGGGGAAACCGCGTTGGGCTGTAAAACCTCTGGTGGAGAGATCCTGTGCCACAACGCGAAGATCGGCGATGGTATTCATCGTTTCAGTTAATTCTGCCATGACCTGATTTTGGCTCCGCCGTTTTCCTGTTTTAGGATCTACAGGTCGGTCTTTAAAATCCTTCAAGGTCACAAAAATAACGCCGCGATTGGCCTCTTCGCCGCCAAAACCTCCCACCGCCACGAAATAACGCAAAACTTCTGGAACCTGGGACGCTACGGCCTCGGCTTCTTTAATTTTTTTATCAGTGAAGACCAGGGAGGAACCCACCGGGGTTTGTGCCCGAATGAGAATGGCGCTCATGTCCTGGGAAGGAACAAATTCTTTGCGAATCCCAGGTACCAACAGGAGGGAACCTGCGAAAAGTAGGATGGAGAGAAAAATGACGGTCCAACGAAATCGTAGACAAATTTTTAGGATGCTTTCGTAGAGCACGCGAAATTTTTCAAAAACCGCATGGACTCCTCGTGCAAAGGCTCCATCATGTTTTTGATCCTTAAGGAATCTGGAAGCACGCATGGGAGTGAGGGTGAGTGCCTCAACGAGAGAGAGGGCTACGGCGACGGAAAGACTGATGCCAAATTGAAAAAAGTATTTTCCGATGATGCCTTCCATGAAGACAACGGGAATAAAAATGGCGATCAAGGCCAGGGTTGCGGCAACGGCAGCGGAGGTGATTTCTTTTGCGCCGTCCCGTGCCGCTTGGAGGGGACTCTTTCCCATTTCTCGATGGCGCATAATATTTTCCAAAACCATGATGGCGTCGTCGACGACGATACCCACCACTAGAATGAGGGCCAACATGGTGAAGGTGTTGAGTGTGAAGCCCAGAAAATGCAGAAAGATAAAGGAGCCCACAATGGAGGTGGGAATGGCCATGAGAATGTTGAAGGTCGAGCCCCATGAGCCTAGGAAAAACAAACAGACCACGGCCGTGAGAATGGCTGAAAGCCATAAGGTAAATTCCATTTCCTCAACGGTTTCTTCAATAAATTTGGTGGAGTCCCAGTTGACTTGGAGCTTGTAGCCTTCGGGAAGGGTTTTATTGAGTTTATCCATTTGCTGACGGATGCCCCGTGCCACTTGTACCGCGTTGGATCCCCGTTGTTTTTTGATTCCCAATCCTACGGAACTTACACCGTTGGTACGGCTGATGCGACGGACATCGGCCAGCCCGGGTTCGACCTCTGCCACATCCGAAATATAAAAGGCTTTGTAGATAGGTTGTCCGCCCCGTTCTCTTATCTGGATCTTCCTAAAATCCGCAGGAGTTTTGGCTTCTCCGAAAGAACGAATATTCAGTTCTTTATCAGGAGTTTCCAGACGACCGGCGGGGATTTCCACATGCTCTTTTTGGATGGCATTGATAACGTCGATAATGGTCAATTCGAGGCTATTGAGCTTTTGACCATCGACCCAAACCCTCAGGTTGGGTTCGATATAACCGCTGAGTAAAACTTCTCCCACTCCAGGAACGGTTTGAAGCTGATCTTTCAGGTGATCGCGAGCGTAGCTCATGACTTGGCGAACAGGAAAATCAGCGCTTAGCGAGACCCACATGATCGGTTGATCTTCGGGATTGGTTTTTAAAACCACCGGAGGATCCATATCATCGGGTAGGTTATTGCGAATTTGGGCGATTTTGTTTTGGACGTCTTGCAGGGCGGTATCGATATCTCGATCCAACTGAAATTCGACGGTGATGTTGGCCCGTTCTTGGCTTGAAGTCGATTGCAAGGACTTTAAGCCTTCGAGGGTTAACATGGCCTCCTCGATTTTATCGACTACATCGGTTTCCATGATTTCTGGTGAAGCACCCTCGTAAGTGATGTTGACGTTAATGACAGGAAAATCCACGTCGGGCATTTCACTGATCCCCATTCTCGAAAGGGAGAGGCCGCCAAAAAGAATAAGGGCAGCCATGAGCATCCAAGCGAATACGGGATTACGGATTGAGATTTCGGAGAGGGTCACGGAAAAACTCCTGAAGCGATTTGCAGATTGGTCCAGTCTAGCCAAGACTGAATTTCCGAGCGGTTACGTTGTTCAAGGGATTCAAGCCAGGTACGTTGTGCTGTGAGTACGTCGAGGTTATTGGCTCGTCCAATCTTAAAATCCTCATTTTGTAATTGGAAATTTCGGAAAGCTAAGGAAACTGCTTCGCGGTATTTGCGCAGCTGTTCCAAAGAAGATTGCAATTCGTCGTTGGATTTTTTGATTTGATCGACCGCGATACGTCGAATATTTTCGGTTCGCATTTCAGATTGCTTTTCTCTGACTTTGGCTTCGTCAAGCTTGCCGAAATTGGCATAGTTGAACACGGGGACTTCAAAGCGAAACTCAGCGTCCCACAGAATGCCTTGTTGAAAACCACTGCGAAGGGCGTAGACGTTGGTTTCGGCGTCGATGGTCGGAAGAAATTCTCCTCGAGCGATCTTAACTTCGTCTTTCTTGATGAGAATTTCTTGTTTGGCGGCTTTTAAATCGGGGCGATTTTCCACTTGGCCAAGGTAATAGTCCAAACTTTTTTGTTCGGAGGGAATGGGGTCTTGCCATGCGATAGGAGGCATGGGATCCAACCCCGTCAAAAAGGACATCATCTGATAGGCGACTGTTTTTTGCCCTAGTTTTCTCTGGAGATCGGCCTCTAGCAGGGCGTGGAGCGATTCTTCTTGAGTAAGTTCTCCTTCTCTGGATTTGCCCAGATTGATTCTGACCTTGAGTTCGATAATCCGTTGTTCAACGACGCCAATAATTTTTCGGGTGGTTTCTATGTCTTTTTCTATGAGGGCAATTGTATAAAAGGACGTGGCCACATCTTGAAAGAGAAGTCTCTCTACGTCTTGATAATCGAAGCGAGTTTTCTGAATATTGGTCTTGGCCAGCTTGATGCGGGTGATCTCTCTCAGTCCGCGAAACAAACTCTGCTTGGCGTTGAATTTTATCTCAGGACGACTAAATTGAGTAAAGGTTTGCCCAACGTTGTCGTCGGCAAAGTCGGTACTGCTGTCTTGCAGAAACTCACTTGCTCTAAAACTGATTAGGGGCAAAACCTCAGCGAGGGCTTGTTTGTAATAAGCTTGGGCAGCGGCGATATCTTCTTCTGAGATAGAGACCCTTTCGCTATATGCCTTGGAGATTCGGTAGCATTCCCGAATGTCCAGAGGGGTTTGGGCATGGAGCAGATTTCCCCACAATAAAATCAAAAATATCAATACGGGTCTCATACAAGTTCTAGGCCTCGCAGCAGGGTATCAACGAAAAATTCCAAGGTTTTTTCCTGGGAAGCTCCGTAGAGATCGGGGGATTTATAAACTTCTTTGATGAGGAGATAGTGGAAGAGCATGGAAAGAAAAGTTGTACTGGCTAAGACTGGATGAACGCGGCGGATTTCTTTTTTTTGGATTCTTTCCGAAAAAAATTTTTCCATAAACACATTGAGAGGAAGCGGGCGGCTGAGGAAATTTTGGCCCCATTTATAGTCCTCAAGGGCGGCGTGGAGCATGGTTCGCATCAGAGTGGAGTCTTGGCTGACGTAATCCACAACTACTTGGCTGATCCGAAATAAAGCCTTTTTTAAGGAAAGTTGTCTGAGGGGTTCTAAAATGGGCACGACTTCGGTGCGCCACTTTTCTAACATCTTCTCAAGTAGGGTCTCATAAAGGCATTTTTTATTGGGAAAATGTCTAAAAAGCAGAGCTTCGTTGATTTCGCAGGCCTCGGCAATCGCTTTGGTGGTGGTGCCGCTGTAGCCCTTTAGAGAGAAAAGGCGTGTGGCCACTTCTAAGATTTGGGTCTCTCGTTCGGCTGAGGAAACTCGTTTGCGCGTTTCTAGGGCGGGCTTCATAAAGTAAGCGCTTACTTAATTTTTAATAAAGGTCCAGATCAAAAATCCCTCGGAGGAAAATTTTAATCTCTAGGGATAAGTAAATGTTGGTCGGTGGTGGTATTTTTGCCACTGGATTGGGTACTAATGTGGAGTCCCACTAGTCGAGCGACGAGTACAGCCAGGTATAATTGACCGCATACCGCTTCTAAGGACGCAAAAGTTCTGGCGGGAATGCTCATGGGTAAGATGTCCCCGTAACCCAAGGTGGTGAGGGTGACGAGACTGAAGTAAAGAAAGCTAATAAAGCTTTCCCTGACAAAAGAGGCGGAATGGCTCCACTCTTCGGGATTGGAAAAGAAAAATGAATTAGGGGAGAGCATTTCCAGCATGACGTAGATCAGTGCCCACACGACTGCGATCAGGAGATAAACGCAGAAGGATCCAAAGATGGTATCCAGAGTGACGTGGGTCTGTTTCATGATTTGAAAAAGAATGATGACTGTCGTCATTGAGAAAAAGAGTAGTCGAACGGATAGATCGAAAAGAAATAGCACTTTCAGGTCTACTCCCCACAGGTCTACTCGTCTTTCGAAAAAAAGGTGCAAGCTCCAAGTCATGATGAGGTCGATAGCCACGAGTATTAGGGCGATTATCAGAAGATTGCGACGCCCTCGAATGGCATAACTGCTTGAGATAAGCAGTAAGGTGAAAAATATGTCCATGAGGGGACCTTTTTCGAAGACAAAGGGAAAAAAGAGGAAGAGGGAAATAAAAGAAAAAAACAGCAGGGTGAATTTTCCCCTTAGGTAAGACTTCAAGGGGGGTATAAAAATAGTTTTTCCCATAGTGTCGGGAAGAGTAGCCGCTTTGTTAGGAATTTAAAAATGAAAATGAGGCTTCAAGTTAACTCATTTTTATAAAAAAATTCTCGAAGCCCCCGCAGATTCATCGTAAGATTCCATCGCGAAAGGGGGGCGTATGGCAGAACAACTAAAACAATTAGCTTGGAGTTGGGAGTCCATTCATTGGGTGGGGCGGCAGAGGCTTACGGAGTCCGAGGGGGCGGTTTCATCGGATGTCGGAGGAGGGTCTTCTTCACCACAAGCCATCAGTGATTCCCTAACCGATGGTTTGAGGGTCACCGATCTTCGGGAGGACGATGCCTTTTCTCAGATCGTTTACGGCCTCAGTCAGACCCTCCACCGTTAAGGGATACATTTTAATCAACTCAGAAATAGCTTTTATGGTGGGATGATAGTTCCAAGAATCCCTGGGTTCGGGGTTAAGCCAGACAATCGAGGGGAAGTGTTCCCGTAATTTTCTTAGGTATTCGAAGCCAGGGGCCGAGTGTTCTTCCCAGTAGTCGATGGATCCATTGGGAGCAAAAAGCTCATAGGGATTCATGCAGGCGTCTCCCATGATGACCACATGAAAAGACCCCCGATATTTTCGGTAGATTTCGTCCGTATGAATCCAGTGTCTTTGTGCCATGTCGGTGTAAAGCTTGGTGTAGACACAATTATGAAAATAATAATGACGAAAGGCCTTAAAATGGGTGGAGGCATGAGCCGCGGAGAACAGAGCTTCCACCAAATGAGAATAAGGGTCCATGCTTCCCCCGGAATCCATCAAGAGCAGCAGTTCTACTTGATTTTTTTGGGTGGCTTCGAAGACTAGTTCGATTTCTCCGGCATTTTGACACGTTCGTTGAATGGTTTTTTTGATATTCAGCTCTTGGGGAGCTCCCTCTGATTCTAGGCGACGTAAACGCTTCAGTGCCACTTTGAATTGTCTTGTGTCTAAGATTTGATCTTGTCGGTAATTTTGAAACCGTCGTTCTTCAGCAACCTTGACGGCTGAACGCCCTCCTCCGGGTCCACCTAGGCGAATGCCCGAAGGATGGCTTCCGGAATGGCCGAAAGGGGAGGTTCCACCAGTTCCTATCCAGAAATTTCCTCCATGATGGGCTTCCTTTTGCTGTTGGAGACGTTCCAGAAATTTTTTACGTAATTCCTCCAGGTCGAGGGGGGTGATACCTGGGGGAAGGGCGGGGCGAGATTTTCCTTCCAGTTGGCGATTTAACCAATCTAGAATTTCGTCTCGAATGGGGAAGTTTCCTTCCATATTTCGAAAACACGCCAAAAAAGCTTGATCGTAGGCATCGAAAAGAGCTTCTGATTTGACCAGTAAGCTTCTGCCTAAATAATAAAATCTTTCCAGAGAACATTGGTGCAGGTCTTGACTCAGGGCCTCCATAAGATAGAGCCACTCTTGTGTTCCCACAGGAATCTTAAAATGGCGCAGGGTATAAAAAAACGGGAGCAGCATTTTATCTCCCGGAACGTCGAAAAGAATGGGCGCCAAGATCTTGTTCGTTTTTTAATAAAACCCCCAAGAGTGGGGTTTCTTTCTCTAGGGTTTTCGTGTCTACGCCCAAGGCTAGTAGGGCATGAATCCAATCGATTAACTCGGAGGTCGAGGGAGGTTTTTTCAGATCTGTACGGGAGCGAATGCGGTAAAACCGGTCTAAGGCTATCTGTAATACACGATTATCCAAATCGGGAAAGTGCACGTGAACGATCTTTTTCATGAGTTCAAGATCAGGAAATTCTATGTAGTGAAAAACGCAGCGCCGTAAAAAAGCGTCGGGTAATTCCTTTTCGGAATTAGAGGTGATGATCACCATGGGGCGTTGGCGAGCCACAATTTCTTCATCGGTTTCATTGATAGTGAAGCGCATTTCATCGAGTTCCGCCAAAAGATCATTGGGAAACTCCAAGTCTGCCTTGTCGATTTCGTCGATGAGCAGTACGGCGGGCTCTGGGCAAACTAAGGCTTCCCCTAATTTTCCCAACTTAATATACCGGCTAATATCCTGGATGTTGCCATCTCCAAAACGGGCGTCATTCAAACGTTGTACCGTGTCGTAAAAATACAGGCCGTCGATGGCTTTTGTGGTGGACTTGATATTCCAACGAAATAAACGCCTCTGCAGCGCCTGGGTCACCGAGGAGGCCAGTAGGGTTTTTCCGGTTCCCGGTTCGCCCTTTAAAAGCAGAGGGCGGCCTATGGAAAGGGCGACGTTGACCGATTGTAAAAGTTCGTCGGCAGCTACGTAGTCATCACTGCCCTGGTATGTGGAAAAATTATTCATGCCGGGCCCCTAGCTTAACTTGAACGGCGGGATCAATGGAAGATTGGTAAAAAACCGAGCTAGCTTTACTTGAGGTCAATTGGATGAAAAATAGCTCCAATAAGGCGTTTTTTTGAGAATTTTAATTTATTACGGGAAAAATTCTCGAATTTTATTTTCTCGGTAAGAAAAAATCTTTTTTAACTCTCGTTTTACCCAAAGCCAATGGGCCAAGTGTCCTAATGGGCCCAGAGGTAAAGAATATTCCACCAGATCCTCAACAAGAGTTCCATCGGGGACTTCTAAAAAAGTGTGGCGGTGTATCCACGAACGGTAGGGGCCATACAATTGAAGGTCAGTAAACTCATGGGGGGGGTGATAATCCCGAATTTTTGAAACCCACCTTTGTTGCAAAGGTCCCAATTGAATACTGTATTCGATGGTACTTCCCTCAGCCATGACCACGGGAGAGGGACTTTTAATGATAAAACCCATGGAGGGTGGAGTGATTTTGGCAAGGTTCTCGGGACGATTAAAGAATTCAAAAACTTCCATGAGGGGGTAATGAACTTTTTGTTGGGCATGTAAGTAAAAGAAGCTGCCTTTTCGGTAATTCTTCATTGACACCTCCGATAAGCAATGGGACGCTGAGCCCGGCATTACCTAAGCTTTAATAAAAATCAACCAGTGGGGTTTTATGATTCAGAATGGCTCAAAGGTTTCTTTACACTATACTTTAACCGTGGAGGGAGAAGTCGTCGATTCTTCTGTGGGCGAGGAGCCCTTGATTTACCTTCATGGAGAAGGTGAGGTCCTCGAAGGTTTTGAAGAGGCGACACTCGGGCTCAAGCCTGGAGACAAGAAAAATTTCCAGATATCTCCTGAAAAGGGTTATGGCTCCCACGATCCAGCGGCCATCGAGGTTTTGCCCCGCAGTGCTTTTCCCGATCCTGAAGATATTGAGGTTGGTCAGATCCTTTCGGGAGAAATTGGAGGCCAGCCCTTTCAGGCCACGATCGTCAATCTCACCGATCAAGAGGTGACCTTGGATCTCAATCATCCCTTGGCGGGAAAGGTTTTGGATTTTGAGATTGAAGTTGTTTCCGTCGAGTAATGGTGGTCTTTTTAGTGATTTTAAAAATATGGCGCGGAAAAACCGCGCCATATTTTTTACCTGCTGTTTTATTTTTCGAAAATCTTAGAAGGATTTCTGAGGAGATTTAAGCATGAGGCTTAAACTCGGTAGTTTGATCGTTCTCCGCTGGTACGCTATTCTCGGGGTGTTTTCCATTCTACTGTTTTCGCTGTCTTTTCACATTTATCCCATTTCCAAGCTCAGTTTTTATGTGGCTTTGTTCATGTTGTCGAGCAACGCTCTGTTGACCCTGGTTGCCAGGCGTGTTTTCGAATCGTGGATTGAGTTTTTAATTTTTGGTTTTATTTTTTTAGATCTTATCTGTTTGAGCCTGCTATTGCTTTTCAATGGTGGAGCCCATAATCCCTTCTCGATCTTATTTATCGTGCTTTGTGCCGTGGCGGCCATGAACTTAAGCCTTCCCTATTTGTTAGGGATTCTCGCAACCAGTCTGATCGCCATTGGAATAATTTATAATCCAAGCCTGTTTCATGACATGTCCCATCACGCCATGGGACATGATTATGGTTTTCATTTGAAGGGAATGGGATTTGCCAATGCTTTAGGACTCTGTGTGGTTAGTTTTTGGGTATGGCATCTCAACCGACAAAAAGAGCAACTGGCTAAAAAACAAGAGGATGCCTATCGTATTCTGTCCCACCTTGAAAAAATGGATTCAATGGGACGTATTCTGGCCTCAGCAGCCCATCAATTGAATACTCCCTTGGCTACCCTACAGTTAGGTATCAGTGAACTTGCCGATGAAAAAAATCCCTTAGAAGATCTCGAAAAGCGACAGTGGCTACGGGATTTGCAAAGAGCCATCGAACAAATTAGCCATATTTTTGTGGTGTTGCGACAGGAGGAAAAAAAAGAATCGGAGAATCTCCAAAAGTTAGAGCCTGAGTTTTCTCGTTCTTTAGAGACGATTGTCATGCGTTGGGCTTCGGTTCGATCTTGTGACGTCGAATTTCGTTCTAGTGTGAAAAACTATTTCGCTGCCGGTGCCTTTTTGGAGGAATTTATTCCTTGTCTTGAAGCTGTCTTAGAAAATGCCATGGAGGCGAGAGCCGAAGAGACTTCCTTGAAGATTGGAGTTGATGTGGAGGATAGGGATGATTCTTTATGCGTTGTGGTTCGAGACAATGGAATCGGTATGGATCGAGCTACCTGTGAGCGGGCCTTAGAACCTCTGTTTACAAGTAAAAAAACGGGTACGGGATTAGGGCTTTATATTTGCCAACAGATGACTCAAAAGTATTCTGGCGTATTGTCCATCGAGTCTTCTTTAGGTAGGGGAACCAAGATCATCATGACTTTTCCTAAAAAGATTTTTTATGAAAAAACTTTTGATCGTTGAAGACGACGAAGTATTTGCCGCAGGTTTAGTGAGAACCTTCTCCCGACGAGGTTATTCTTGCTTTTTAGCCGATACTAATCGGGAGGCTCTTGTGCTGGCTCAAGAACAACAGCCGGACCATCTATTGCTGGATCTTAATTTGGGCCAAGAGACAACTCAGGATTTAATCCCTCAATTAAGAAAGATTCTCCCTCATTCCATTATTGTGGTGCTGACGGGCTTCGGTTCGATTCCATCGACCGTGCGGGCCATTAAGGAGGGGGCCAACCAGTACTTGTGCAAACCCATCGCGCCTGATCTCATCGAGCAGGCCTTCGAGGAAAAGGGGGGTGTTTCCCATGGTGCACTTCCCCTATGGGACTTAGAGAACGACCATATTATCAAAGTGTTGGAAAAATGTGGGGGTAATATTTCTCAGGCCGCAAAGTTATTGGGTTTGCATCGTAGGACATTGCAGAGAAGGCTAAAAAAAATAGATCCTCTCACGTCTTAGAAAAGAGGCGGGTGCGGCATTTTGTCGCATCCCATGCGGCTTTTCACCCAATTGTTGAATTTCTTAAAAACTTTTACAGGATGAACCGTGACCTTATACTTTTAATCTCCAAAAAGGAGTGTTGGTTATGTCGGTTGTATCCGTGGCCCTGAAAAATCTTGGAGACTGCTCCTCCGTCTCAAAATACACCATTGAGGGGGAGGACCTTGTAAAATTAAAAAAATTAGTGGTGTCCGTTATGGAGGGCGACGCTAACGATCCTCACGATGGTTTACAGGAAATTTATCAGGATCTAAAACAAGTCAGCAAAGATCAAAGTCCTCCTGCCATGGCTTTGCAGACCACAGCTGTTTCAAAGTGGATTGATCAGAATCGCTCATTGAACAAGAAACTGAAGGAATTTGGTTTACAACCCCGGGTCAGTGACTGTCGTTCTACTGAGGGTTTTTGTAATTTGACGCAGAACGGGGCTTCTCCTGATTTATATTCGAACATGGTGACCTTGGTCGGTGTTTTTAATGTTTTAAATGACTCAGAAATGACGAGTTTGACCTACTACATTTATGGCCAGCCCCGTGAGAAGTGCCCGTTCTTTGGGATGCACGAGGGGATTCTCACATTAAATCTCGAAGCAAAATGCAAAAACTAAAAAAATTAGAGTTGAAGTAATGACTCCTCCCATAGCAGTCGCTGGTAAGGTAGTTTCTATTCCCTCAAGTGCAGAGGGACAAGCGCTCTCTCGGGTGAAAACAGGCGTCCCCCCAGGTGGAGAAAAGCAAGTCCCTCCTGCAAGCCAGGTGGCCTCCGGAGATAAATATCTGGAGGCCCTGGGGGGGCTGCCTACCGATAGGGGAGATGCTGCCACCGCCCTTAACCAGTCTTCCAAAAATTTTTGCCCATCTTGCCAACAAGCTGCCGAATTAGGCGGACAGGAGGCCATGGCTAAAACCATGAGTCAATTGGAGACACTGAATAAACAGGTGCAGCAAGAGGAAGTCGTTATCCCCAAATTTGAGTTTTCTTCCCAAGATCAAGCTGAGTCTGGAGCTCGGCAAATCAATTCGGGTTTTAGGCAGGAGTCATCCAAAGGTTCGGGAAACAACGCCTCGCCCATTTTGCGTCGTGGACAAGAGCAGGTTCCCATGAGGGATTCACAGCTTACTCAGAGGCAAAATTCTGTGTCGGCTCGCTCTGAGAGTAGTAATCCTCCTGGAAACAAATCAACCCAGGAGGCTTCCGCCGAGACTAGAAGAAACTCTGCCGAAGGAGAGCCTCGTGGAGAAGGAAAAAATTTAATTTCCAATTCAAAATTGACTTCGGGAGGGTTTGCCGACCGGTTGAGCTTGATCGGCCTGCTTTCAAAACAGTCGTTTTCTCAGGCGACTTTTTCTAGCGTAGGTATTGGGGAGCGTAGTCTTAGTTTTGATTCCTTAAAATTTTCTTTTTTATCTTTTTTAAGAAGTAGTGAGGGGAGAGACTCCAAGACGATGAACTCCCACGATGTTTTTTATCGGCTTTCCAAAGAAGTGGGAAGTTTTTCTGCAAGGCAGATGTTGCCTGATGCCTCGGTAAAAAACGGGCTGGTCAATGGGGCGCAGCCCCACGCTGTTGCTGCTAGAAATATTCCTACCCTATTGGTAAATAACAAAGCTTCTGGGGGGATGTTTGCTAACTTTATTAAAAATCTTTTTAATCTGAAGCTTTCGTTTAGGCCTTTACCACAAAAAGCTCTTGTCAAAAATCAAGACGGCACCTTTTTGCCTTATCCTATGACAAATCTTGTGACGTCGCTTCGCACTTCCGGAAAAGATCCTAAAGTGACTTTGTCCTGGTTGGAGAGTTGGATCAAAAAAATCCTCCCGGGTCAGGTTTCCATTTCGGTTGCAGAGATGAGTGAGGCAGAAGTTATTTTTTGGATGGCGTTATGGAAAAAAATTAGAAAAAAGAAAAAATCATCTTCTTTGGAGGATGACTTTGAGGATTTAGAAGAAATTTTGGCTGAGCTTTCTCAAAGCCACTTTATTCCTTCCCTATTGAGACAGGAAATCCTGGGAAAATACTCTTAAAACTTGTCCTTGATCTCCTATCCCTTTCCTTGGAAAATCCTACGAGGGGGTGGTCTATGAGGTTATTTTTCTTTGGTTTCGTTCTGCTTATGTTCTTGATTTTGCCGATTCAGTCTTCCTTTTGTGTATATTGTTCGGGGGGAACACCTTGTGCATCCGATGCAGATTGTTCTGCGGGCTGCGCTTGTTTGCACGCTTTGTATCAAGAGGGAGTTTGTATTCCTCAGTGAACTGTTTTGTTTTTTAACAGTTCTTGGGCGCGCCGTAGGGCCAAGTCGATATGGGAAACCACATTTTTTTCTCCAATTTCATGGAGCAATCCCGAATGTTCTAAAGCTTCTCGAGGCTGGGCCTGTACACCCGAAAGGATAAGTTGGGTTTTGCTGTGGATGCACTGCTGGTATAAATCTCGGATGGCCCTGAGTCCGGTCGCATCTAAGACTAAAATGTGGCGGGTTCTGAGAATGAGAACCTTGGGCGGATCTCGTCCGATGTCCAGATGATCCCGGAATAATTCCGTGACTCCAAAAAACAGGGCCCCTTCAATTTCATAAACCGAAACGTTTTCAGGAATTTTTCTTAAGGTGATGGAATCGCTTTGTTGGTGCAATATTTCTTCGTCGTTTTCTTCTTGTTCAGAAGTAGAGGTCAATTTTTTGAAGCTCGATACTGTGGACATCCTTTTTACAAATAGGGCGAAGGCGATGAAAATCCCCGCCGAAACTCCGACCGTAATATCGACAAAGACCGTCAGAAAAAAAGTGCTTAACATGACCAGGGTATCTTCTTTGGGGGATTTTAAGACGGACTCGCAAGACTTCCAATCGATCATATTATACGAAATCATCAACAAAACGGCGGCTAGCGTAGCCAAAGGGATATGAGCGATCCACTCTCTGAAAAGAAATACTACGCCCAATAGGAATATGGAGTGAATCATCCCTGCTATGGGAGTCTTCCCCCCGTTTTTTACGTTTGTGAGGGTTCGCGCTAGGGCACCAGAAACTGGCATGCCTCCGAAGAAGGGAACGATCATATTGGAAACCCCCTGGGCGATAAGTTCTGTATTGGGGCGATGGCGTCCTTCGATAAATCCGTCGGCTACGCTGGCGGACAGCAGGCTTTGTAAAGCCCCCAAAAAGGCGATGGTAAAAGCCGGACTCAATAAATTTTTTAGGTTCGTTGGATTCCAATCGAAATGTTCGGGACCAAGATTAAGAAAACTAAGGCTTGTATTTAGGGTTGGGGTAGAAATGGAAAAAAAATTAACGACGATGGTGCTGCTGACAATCGCGACGAGAGGGGCGGGAATTTTTCGACTTATCTTTGGCCATAATACTAATAACAGAAGGCAGCATAGGGAGAGCAGGCTCGTTGTAAAATCTATCGATGGCAAGGCATGAAAGTAGGCTCGCCATTTTTCGAGGAAATCTCCCGGTAATTTCTCCATATTCAAACCTAAAAGGTCTTTGATTTGTGAAGAGGCGATAAGCACGCCGACTCCAGCGGTAAAACCTACCGTGAGTGGGTAGGGGATATAACGGATGATGGCGCCCCATTTGAGTAAACCCATGATGATAAGCATGAGTCCGGCAAGCAAGGTGCAGAGAAGCAATGCTTCCATTCCTTGATGGGCCAATATTTGACCAACAATGATGGCAAAGGCTCCGGTGGTACCTCCGATCTGCACCCGGGATCCCCCAAGGAGGGAAATTAAAAAGCCTCCCACGATGGAAGCGATGAGTCCTCGACTGGGATCCATCCCTGAGGCGATGGCAAAGGCGATGGCTAGGGGAAATGCGGCGATGCCCACAATGATTCCAGCTCGGAAGTCGGTCAAAAATAAACGAAGAGAATAATTTTTCAGTGAAAGAATCTTCGGATAAAAAAGAGCACCGGGGCGGCGCTGATTTTGGGATGTTGAGCTTGAAGGTTGTGGCATTGTGCTCATTTCAATGAGCTTCCTTAGGTAAAGTGGATAAAGGTAAGGTTTGTTTGAAATGGTTTCGGCTATCGGGAAGTTTTCTTACGATGAAACTCGCGAGTAGGCTGAAAAAAGCATAGAGAAGAAAGGCATTTTGCGAGTTCCAGTATTTCCAGAGAAGCCCAAAAATGAGCGAGGCGGGCAACAGCCCGATACCATAAGCAAAGTAATACCAACCTAGTGCCGTGGCTCGAAGGCCTTCATCGCTGATATGAATGGGGTAGGTTCTTTCGGAAGCTTCGACGATACCGATTTGAAGGCCATAGGTGGCCAAGAGTATCCAAGCAAAAGTTAGACTCTGGTTGAATGCAAAACCAATATAAACCAAAGAAAATAAAAACCAACCCAGGGCGATGGTCGAGCGTCGGCTCCATGTATCGGCCAGTCTTCCACCGATATAGGTGGCCAAGAGGCTTAAGGAAGTCATGACGATCCATGCCATCGGCATGAGATATTCGGCCATTCCCAAATCTTTCATTTTTAAGAGAAGAAAGAGCTCTGAGGGAGAAGTCAGGGCCGAGAAAAAAATAACTCCGAGATAGAGTTTGAGGGAGCCATTGAGTTGGGTCCAGCCCGAGCGGGTTGTTGAAGGTTTGGGAGTAAAGGGGACGGAAGGGATTTTTTTTGCCAGAAAAATAATCGAGAATAAGGCGGGGATGCTGGCGAGGAGAAAAAGATAAGATAGGGAAATCGACACCTTTAACAAAATATATGTCGCCGTCAGTGCACCGAGGATGGATCCCGTATGGTCCATGGCCCTCTGCACTCCAAAGGCTCTTCCCCATTGGAATTTTTCGGTTAAAGAAGTAATGAGAGTGTCTCTCGGGGCGGTGCGAATGCCTTTTCCGATGCGATCGGTGATGCGTACGGCCAGTACGGATGGAGCCCAGGGAATCGCCATAAAAACTCGAACAACGGCGCAGATCGAGTAGCCAGTGAGGGTCATCTCTTTATTTTTGCCGTGACGGTCTACATAATTTCCCGCCAGGTGCATGGTGAGGTAAGAAAAAAAATTGGCTAATCCTTCCATGATCCCCAGAAAGGCGGGGCCCATACCTAGGCTGGCCAGGTAGACCGGGAGCAGGGGCGTGATCATGTCAGCGGTAAAGTCGTTGAAAAGACTCAGCAGGCCAATTTTATAGATCTCTTTCTTGAGCTTTGGGGGCATAGTCAGGCCTAGGATTGGAAAGATCCACAGATCCGTAGTTTTCTTCGATTCGAGGAGAGAAGTCAAAAAATTAAAAGGTTTTTTTTATGAAAAGAGCTACACTCCGCCGAGTGTTTCTGGAGCATTTGGGGGATACTCATCATGCGCGTGGCCGTCTTCGATATTCACAAATTTGAAAAATATTTTTTGGAAGAAACCTTCTTGGGTGTTCATGAGCTAAGATTTATCGAGGCTAAACTCGATCTTCATAGCGCCCAATACGCCAAGGGGTGCGATGCTGTGGTGGTTTTCATTCACGACGATGTTTCTGGGGAAAATCTAAAAATTTTAAAGGAAATGGGAGTCCGTTTCTTAGTTACCCGTTCCGCAGGTTTTAATCATATCGATTTAAAGACAGCCAAGTCCCTAGATATTAAGGTTGCCAATGTTCCTGATTATTCACCTTATGCTGTTGCCGAGCACGCTATCGCCTTGATTTTAGCCCTCAATCGTAAGTTGATTCGGGCCCACCATCGTCTTATGGATCTGAACTTTTCCTTAAATGGTTTGGTGGGTTTCGATATGCACGGTAAAACCGTGGGAATCATTGGTTTGGGAAAGATAGGAAGGGTAGTTGCTAAAATTTTATCTGGTTTCGGTTGTTCTCTTTTGGCTTACGATTTGATTCGAGATACTCAGTTAGAAAAAGAGAATGGGATTTTTTTTACGGATCTGGATGATCTTTATCGTCGTTCGGATATCATCACCCTCCATGTCCCCCTCAATTCTCAGACGCGTTATTTGATCAATGCCCAGAGTATTCAGAAGATGAAAAGAGGAGTGATGCTCATTAACACCGGACGAGGTGGCTTGGTCAATACTCGCGAAGTTATCCAGGGAATTAAATCCGGTCAGTTGGGATATCTAGGGTTGGATGTTTACGAAGAGGAGAATGATCTATTCTTCGAAGATCGTTCGGAAGATATTTTGCAAGACGATATCATTGCTCGTTTGATGACCTTCCCTAATGTTTTGATTACCAGTCATCAGGCCTTTTTGACCCGTGAAGCCTTAAAAAATATCGCTCGAACCACTTTGGAAAATTTGAATTGTTTTGAAAGCGGAAAAAAATGCCATAACCAATTGGTGTGCGATTGAGCGGACTGTTGGCAGCTTTTCAAGAAGTAAAAATATGGAGCCATTCCAATACAATCATCACCGTTCTTTAAAACTTAGGCGGATCGGCATTGATACCCATCAAGAGGCGGTGGTTTATATGAGGGCGGATTGCCCCATTTGTCGTTCCGAGGGTTTTCAAGCTCAGGCGCGGGTACTGATTAAAACGCAAAGACAAAAAATTATCGCCACTCTTAATGTGGTTTACGACCACATTCTCACCATTGATGAGGCAGGTTTGTCAGAGGCCGCTTGGGCTCGTTTACAACCCGCCGAAGGAGAAATGGCTGAGTTCTCCCATCCACCTACGGTCGAATCCTTAAGTGAATTGCGTGCTAAAGTATATGGGCATCGCTTGAGTGCCCCTGCCTTCCAAAACATCATCAAAGATATTGTGAGTGGTCAATATGCTGACGTTCATTTGGCCAGCTTCATTACCGCTTGTTCGGGCGATGCCCTAAATCTGGATGAGATTATCTATCTGACTCAAGCCATGGTAGAAGTGGGCGATAAGCTCCATTGGAAAAATAAGATGATCATCGATAAACACTGTGTGGGGGGGTTGCCCGGAAACCGTACCACTCCCATCGTAGTGGCGATTGCGGCAGCGGCGGGTTTGACGATGCCCAAAACTTCTTCACGAGCCATTACTTCTCCAGCCGGTACGGCCGATACGATGGAAACGATGACTTCTGTGGCGCTTTCCCTTTCTGAGATGCGTCAGGTTGTCGAGAGGGAAGGCGCCTGTCTTGTTTGGGGAGGGGCGGCGAACTTGAGTCCAGCGGATGATATTTTGATTCGTGTGGAACGCTCTCTCGATTTGGATAGTGAGGCTCAATTGATCGCTTCTGTACTTTCCAAAAAAAAAGCGGCGGGAGCGAGTCACGTAGTCTTGGATATTCCTGTAGGATTAACCGCTAAGATAAGGTCTCAGCACGATGCCCAGCGCCTTGCATCACTTTTTGAACAAGCCGGAAAAAAAATGGGACTGAAGATAAAATGTCTTTTGAGTGATGGAAATCAGCCTGTGGGCTCAGGGATTGGTCCCGCTTTAGAGGCGCGGGATGTTTTGGCGGTTTTGCGGGGTGAAAATAATGCGCCTCAGGATCTTCGTGAGCGCGCTCTCGTTTTGGCGGGCAGCGTTTTGGAGCTCGCTGGATATGCCTCTCCAGATCAGGGGAGAGCTCGAGCGGAACAACTGCTGTTTTCTGGTGAAGCATGGAAAAAATTTTATCGTATCTGCGAGGCTCAAGGTGGTTTTCATGAACCTGGTCAGGCGCGTTTTTCTAAAGCAATCTTGGCTTCACGTTCGGGATATGTGCGCAATATCGATAATCGAAAATTGGCTAGGGTGGCCAAGTTAGCCGGAGCTCCCAACGATAAAACCGCTGGATTATATTTACACGCGCATCTCGACAATTTTGTGGGCTGCGGAGAGCCTCTTTTTACTATTTATGCCGAATCCGAGGGTGAATTGCTTTATGCGATGGATTACGTGAAACGGCATCCCAACATCCTTACTTTAGGTGAATGATCATGGCGCTCGTTTTTTCTTTGGATGCCGAATCTGCTTTAGCTTCTTTAATAGCTCAAGGTTTAGGGCTGGATTTATCCCCTGTTGAAATAAAAAATTTTCCCGATGGAGAGAGTTATCTCAGAATTCTTCAAGCCGTAGCAGGAGAAAGTGTCGTTCTAGTTGGCAATCTTCAAAGTCCTAATTCTAAATTTCTACCCCTTGTTTTTCTTGCCGAGACGCTTAAGGATTTAGGTGCATCCAAGGTGGGTTTGATTGCGCCCTATTTGCCTTATATGAGGCAGGACTATCGATTTCATGAGGGAGAGGGAATTACCTCGAAATATTTCGCGAAATTATTGTCTCAAACCTTCTCTTGGTTGATGACAATCGATCCTCATTTGCATCGTTATCGCTCATTAAGTGAAATCTACACAATTCCTACTTATGTTCTCCACGGGGCGCCTTCCATTGCCAGATGGATTAGAGATCATGTTCCCTCGCCACTGTTGATTGGTCCAGACGAGGAAAGTCGACAGTGGGTTGCCGATGTAGCCCAGCTCGCCCAGGCTCCTTATGTCGTTTTAGAAAAGATCAGATATGGCGATAGAACCGTGAAGGTTTCCGTTCCTGAAGTGGAGAAATGGAAGACGCATACTCCGGTTTTGGTGGATGATATTATTTCCACGGGTCACACCATGATGGAAACCATCGGGCATTTAAACAGGCTGGGAATGGCACCTCCAATATGTGTTGGAGTTCATGGGCTTTTTATTGGAACGGCCCACGAAGACTTGCTCAGGGCAGGAGCTCGTGAGGTCGTAACCACCAATACGATTTTTTCTAAGTCCAGTCAGATTGACGTTTCGTCGACTCTGGTTTCGGCTCTTGGTGACTTCATGCATGACCCGAGGAACGAGGGAAAATAATTCAAAAATTAGGCTTCCTTTTTCCCTTTCCCCTTTGGTTTGCTGCCCTTTCTCGATCTTATTTTTTGACTCGATCTTTGTTTGAAGTGTGGGGGAAATTTTCTTCTCCGTTTTTCTCTTAAGTTTTTGGGTTCTTCATTGTTCAATCGTTTCTTTGATCGATTGTCTTGGGCTTCTTGCGAATTTTCGAAAGAAAAGTTTTCTCGAAGAGAAGACTCTTCAAAGAGGTCGGGATAGAGCATGCTGAGAAATCTTCCGACGATTTCGGTTTTTCTCATGGTGGCAATGCTCTGTTTCCATAGATTTTCAATAGTTTCTACGTGTTCTTCTGAGATTTCTTTTTGATGAAAGAGCTCCGCAATTTTTTTAATTTTGTTATCCCGAATTTCGATTCTGCTGGGAACCTTTCCCTGCTTAATTCGGCTATGGGTCATGTGTTCTATTTTAGAAATTAAATAAAAATGACTTGGGGTGACCAAGCTCATAGCAAAGCCTGTTTTTCCACTTCGAGCTGTTCTTCCAATGCGATGGACATAGCTTTCTAATTCTTTAGGAATGGAGTAATTGATGACGTGGCTAACGTTTTGAATATCCAAGCCACGGGAAGCTACGTCGGTACAAACCAAAATTTTGATCTTGGCGTCTCGGAAGCTCTTCATGGTTCTTTCCCGAGCGTTTTGATCTTTGTCTCCGTGCAGGCAGTCAACTTTATAACCTTGGTCTTTTAAATATTGGGTGAGTTCTATCACCAGAGATTTTGTCTGGCAGAAAACAAGTCCGTAAAAATCCTCGGCGGTGTCGATGAGCTTGCAGATGAGTTGTGGTTTTTCATGTTCTTGGGTTTTGTAATAGAGCTGCTCGACAGTTTTGGAGAGCACTTCGGTTTTATTGATTTGCACCTGGTTAGGTTTATGGAGGTAGGTATCTGCAACCTTACGAACCTCTTTTCCCATGGTGGCCGAAAAAAGCCAGATGGATTTATTTTTTTCGGGAAGACTTTTTAGAATGGCCTCCAGGTGTTCTTTAAAGCCCATCGAGATCATTTCGTCAGCTTCGTCGAGAATAAGTGTTTTGACATTCTCTAATTTTAAGGTGCCGCGTTCCAGATGATCGAAGAGGCGGCCTGGAGTTCCCACCACGATAGGGGCCCCAGCTTTGAGTGCTCGAAGTTGTTCGCTGAAAGAGGCCCCCCCATAAATGGCGGTAGAGTGAATTTTAAGATGCTTTCCTAAAAGTTTGATTTGTTCTGAAACTTGCACCGCCAGTTCCCGAGTTGGGCACAAGACCAAGGCCTGTAGTGATTTTTTCGATGGATCGATTTTCTCTAAGAGAGGGATCGAAAAAGCAGCCGTTTTTCCCGTGCCGGTTGCAGCCAATCCGATGAAATCCCCAGACTCCTCGAGTAAGATGGGGATGGATTTTGCCTGGATGGGACTGGGAGTTTGGTAGTTGAGGTCCTTAATGGCTTGGAGCAGGGCAGTTTTGAGCGGAAGTTCGGAAAATGTTTTCATGGTATTGGCTTTGTTTTTTAAATTTAGGCTTCTTGGATGAAGAATGGCGAGGTGGATCCATTCGGCGTCGTCGTGGAGAAGGCTAAAACGGGGTTCTTTAGACTCTTAAAAATAAGAAAATTTAGCCTCTGAAAATCAATAGGCTTTCGGAGGGAGCGCCCGTCTAGCTTAGAATGTGCGAATAGCCAAGAGCTATTTCCCGATTTGAAATCCCATTCGATGGTATACCCCCCCACGGGGAGTGACTAAAAGCCTTGATTTTCGATTTATTCAGGGAAATTGTAATTTTCCACGAGAATATCATCGAAAGAGGGGGCATCATCGGGTTGGTCTTCTTTGTCGAAGGGAGAAAGCCGGATCACGCTATCCAGGCTCATGTCGGTATCTTGGCTGGTAATTTCTGGAGATTCCAGAGTGCTACCATCGAAGAATTCAAGAACGACCTTTACCTTGGTCTCTTCACGATAAAAATGGACGACAACATAGGGTTGATTCTTAGGAATGGTAAAATTGACCGTAATACGTTTTTGAGAATTGTTAACTTGGCCAATATAGGCGGCCGCTTTGGTGTTCCCGTCGTAGCGAAGTTCGGTTCCCACTTGATTGTTTTTGTTATAGAGAACAGAAAAAACCCCCGACTTAAAAAGCTTGGCGCTGTAGATTTTTCCCTCGGGGGAGTGGCTAAAGCTTTCTACTGTTTGAAGGTATTTGTTTTTATTGATCCGAGCTCCTTCATCCACGGTAGTGCCGTTGGGGTGCCTGGATTTGTCTTGTCCATTCCAGACAATCGAATCATCAATTCTGGTTTCATCGGGTAGGGAAAAACCCTCACAAAAAACGGCATCTATCAAACTGCAGTCTATGGGTTGTAGGTAAGGGCTTTTGACGACTTTGACGATTTTGAGTCCAGCCGTTCCTGCTGCAATCATCAGGAAGTCTCCCCGATAGGCAATGGAGTTTGCCGATACATTTTCTTCAAAGGGCAGCTTGCCAATGATGGATGTGGACACTTGCCCTTCATTTTGTAGCCAAGAAGCCGCTCGGATCCCGGCTTCACCGTTTGAGATAAACAGGAGGTCTTCTTGCGCCGTAACCGCGTTGGTCACTTCTAAAAAATTTTCCAGGGATGCGTCATCAGGATTTTCAAGAGTTGCGAGGATCTCAGTCGAGAGGGGATCCACGATCAGAGCTCCTTGGTCTCCAGCTCCGATAAAAAGCAGGCCATTAAAAAACTCCAGAGTACTTTTGGATTCTGGGATATTGGCTCCACCGACAAGAAAAGTCTCATGGGACAAGTTTTCAGGATTGACCGACGCAATTCTTCCTGGAGTTCCTTGGAATACATAAAGAATTTTTGCCTCTGGATCGTAGTCCACAGAGCGGGCGTCCTCTAAATCCAGAAAATCAAGAACACTGAGATCTTCTGGATTCATCTTACTGAGACCTCCTTGATCCCCACTGGTGACAAAGAGCAGTCCCTCGGCCAAGACTCCATCGGTGCCAACAAAAGAGGGGATGGAGACAGGATCAGAAAAAGAGTCTGGAACTCCCAGTTCATCTACTTCTGCCTTGAATACTTCGGCGGGAGAATCAAAGCCCGTCGTGTCTATGTCCTCTCCGGCCATGAGATAGAGAAAGGGTTCGTCCAATAATCCCGAGCTAACATCCCGATTGGGAAAAACGGTTTGAGATAAAACCTTTGGGTTCGTGGGGGTGCTGACATCCACGATTTGAACGGCCCCAAGATAGCTTTCTCCGGCTGTGTTGTAAGTGACTACTGCGGTATTTCCGTTAAAAAATACGTCGGAGGCTCCTAGCGAGTTTCCATTGACTACGGGTGGAGCGACCTTTCCCACTAAAATTAGGTTTAGTTTTTGTGGAAGCGAATTTTCAGAAGCGCTGAATTGAAAGGACTTTGAAATAGATTCTGACGAAGATGAAGAGGAAGCAATCTCCAAGGTTTGATTAGTGTAATCGAGTTGGCAATCGAGGGTTTCTTGATCTGAGATAACGATGGCCTCATTGTCGTTTTGAGGGGTGTCAATGGAAGGAACGGTATCGTAAGGACATTGAGACTGGTAAATTTCAAGTGGGGCAACATCGATAGTTTGAGGCGTATCTCCAGAAGAAGACTGGGAACCACAAGCTAAAAAAGATAGAGGAAAAAACAGAATCGTCAATAGAGCAAGAGAGAAGAGTCTCAGCATAACCCCCCCAAATTACTTTGAATTCATCTTGGCAAAGCGAGTGGCATTACTTCGCATCAAGCCAGAGAAATCTAACCCCAGCTCCAATTGTCGAGAGAATTGAATTAAAAGAAAAGTAATTTTTAAAGAAGGTTTTTTAATTTTAGCAGAAGACTTTGTCTCATAACGGGGATTTTTTCGTTATCAGGCGGTCATCAATTTCTAACTCAACAGTTGTTTCATATCCTGAAAATGGCTTTTTCAGGCCCTTCTTCTGGTCTCAGCTATGAAGAAATTCCTATTGATACCCACTTTAATGTTGAGTTTAAGAGCCTTTTCAGGATGTGGTAATGATGGCAGTATTTCTGTGGGTTTGAGTATTTTCAACACGAGTTTCCGTGCGATTCCAGTTCGATGACCCGTTGGAGAAAACGTATCGGTGAGGAAGTCTGTGGGAAATTATTGTCCGAACCTTTGAGAATAGCGCATTCGCTGAAGCTTTTGAAAACTTCCCATCTTGAGTCTGTGATTGTGGATACTACGGTTCAAGAGAAGAACATCACCGATCCCACGGACGGCAAGCTTTTAAATCGTGTTAGGCGGAGCTTAGTTTTGGCAGCGAAAAAGCACGGGATTGTCCTACGGCAGACGAAGGAAAAGTTGGTATTACTTTGCGGGAGGAGGCGATTGAAGCCTGTATTAGAGAAGCTATTGAAGAGGCGGTCCGCCATCGAACCGATTATCGGGCATATGAAACACGATCATCGGTTGAGTCGGAATCTTTTGAAGGGAAAAGCTGGAGATCATATCAATGCCTGGCTGGCGCGGGGTTTAAATTTAGGAAGTTGTTAAACTTCCTCACGCCCATTTTTAATCTCGATTTTTTATTTAATTTCCGACTTGGGAGTTTCCTTTTTTTAATCGGCCTACAGTAAATTCCTATTTGTTCAGCACCAACTATTTTAACGAGGCAACTTTTGCCGAAGCCCATCGATGATGGGACCATACAAATGCAAATAGGATAGGGGACAAATGCCATGGCAGAGGTTTTAAAAGCGCTAGCCTCTTTAGGTTTGAACTTCGCAGAGCGAGGCGAGGAATTCACACGAAAAACGCTAAAGGACGTGCGAGCAGAGGCCCAAGCTTCCACTGGGCGCTCGCTTGAAAACCCCTTACCCTTATATGTAGAAGCGGTTCGTCAGGCCAGTCTTAGGCTTTCTTCCATGACACCGTCTTCGCTGGTGTTGTCGCGTTTCTTTCAAAAAAAAGCTGGGTTTGCTCAGGGTGCACCGAGCAAAGCAGAGGGTGGGGAGCTTGGGATACAGAGTTTGGCGGGTGTCATGGCGGTGCTATCATTAGCGGGCTTACCTCTTGCTTTACTTTGTTGGACTTGTGTCACTCTGAGAAGAGCTGATAATGCCAGATTAGATAGGCTAAAACTAGCGGAGCATTTAAAGAATGCATTGTCTGAGAATACAACAAGTTCCAACGATCCTTATCGATTGCTCAGTCATGAACAAAGAGCTGAGTTGTCCCAGATTATTTTCTCTAAAATAAGGTACCTTAATAGGGCATACGGCTGGGCGAATGAAGATAAAAATGACGTGGTCGGTGTTAAGCGTGCCAGAAGGCTTTATAACATGGGGGCAAGATATATTCTTGAAGGAAAGCCTCTGGGTGACAGACCTGAATACATGGGAAAAAAAGCCTGGAGGGAGTTTAAAATCATCGTGGAGCAGGCGAGACAGCTGGAACTCGCCCAAAGGGGATTGCCATCGACCAGTGCTGAGACCGGACCCAAGCAAATCACAAGTGGGGATGGTGCCGGGAAAGAAATTTCTTCAATAGAAAGAGTAAAATTAGAAGCTGAGCGATTGCGTGTAGATTTTTATGGTCACGTTAAAAAAATACGTCAGGCCATGAAGAATGCAGAGCTCAGTCCAGAATCGGTTTTTAGGTTTGTGGTAGAGAGTAGGAATCTCTCGCTAGAAATAAAAAGAAGATACGACGCTTTAATCCTATTAGAGCCTGCTCAGCAAATTTATCGGGGAGAAATCATTGCCCTCGACGAGCAAATGAAAGACCTCTTTACGGACTTGATCTCCTATTGTGAGGAACGCATCGCTTTAGGAGATCTGACGGAGCAGGAACAAAGACCTTGGAAAGAGTTACGGAACGGATTAAAAAGGTATGTAGGGATCCCTGAAACAGACGATTTTGATGATGAGAACCCCTCCGGGGGTGCCGCTACGGGTGATGTTCAAATTGTGCAGCTTGCTCCCTTGGCCCTACCTCCAGGGACAGACGCCTCCTTCGAAGCTTTTACTGCGTGGAGTTTTGAGCAAGGTGCTGCGCTCTTACTAAGAGCCGCCGAAGCTCGCTTGGTAGTAGAGCCTGTAGCAGAAGGAGCGCTCGCCCCTGCGTTTACCGTAAGCGTGTTGGGCGCAAAATGGACGATGACGGATCATTTCGAGGCGCTTGAGACTTCTGGGTCGGTGGCCGTGGGCATGGCCTTGATTAAAAATGCCGAAGCGCAACTGACCACAACTTTCCTTGACCCTTTATCGCCTGGGGTGTCCCCTTTTGAAGGGACGATTTTTGGGCTTAAGATTCATTGGGCACCGGCTCCCGCCGCTACGGGATTTCGACCTCGTTTAGTGGTGCCTTGATTTTAAAAGACAGTTTCAAAGCAGGGTTGTGACAAACGTCACTAAGATGGAATTCGATAAAAGATCCTGAAGTGGGTCTCTAGTCCATGGAGGCGGGTTGTCAAGGGTGCATTGATAAGCGGTGGGGGCGTTCCATGCTAGCGTCTTAGGTCGTGGCTTCGAGGGGCAGTCTGTCGAGATCGGGCCGAACTCTCGAGCCCACAAGGGGATAGAAAGTCTGGGAGTTGTTGGGGCTTGAGAACTTTTGCCTTACTCAGTCCAAGCTAGCTTTCACATGGCTTCTAAACATATTTAGATTTCACCGCATTTTTAAAGGGTCCTCTGGTTCGCAAATGACCTTGGGCGCTGGGTAGGTGCTATGAAAGCTTAAGCCTCCGTTGTGCACCGTAGACTTGACCCAAGACGAATATTCCAAACAACCTCCGCATTGAAAGGGTTTTCTCCGAACGAGTTTATTGATCGAGTTTGCAAAGAAAGTATGGCTTAACTTTGGAAAACTAACTCTCAGACCGTAACCGTATTAGTTACTGGGGGAGGGTCAGGGGTCATTTTTGAGTTATCTGTTGAAATTTTTTAAGTTGGCAAGAAACTAGCGTTTTTCTTCTTTGAGATTTTTTAGCCATTCCTTGAAGTAGCCATAGGCATCGGCCTTTTCTTCGGGAAGTTTGCAAAATAATTCTTGGGCTAGGGCCCGGTGTTTCAACAATAGGGGGTAAATTTTTTCGAATAGGCAGTCATAGGTAATTTTTTCCTGAGTCAGATTATCGAGGGTGCTACGGAAGAGTTCGATAAAACCTTCTTGATTTAAACTGATGTTGTTTTGGATTTTTGGAGTGGGGCTCTCGTCCCAATTTCGGTGGGTAAATCCGAAATATTGGAGAAACTTAAAAGCGACCATAGATACTCCTGATTTGATTCAACGAAGATGGCGAAGCAGCTTAATCCCACCAAAGAATATCAAAAATTATGCCATGCCTGCCTCTGGCCTCGGGACGTCGCCTGTAAACGATGATATGCCTTAAAAATAAAGACTTAGGGCCCCGAACCCTTCTAAAACGAAATAGTTTTTTTCCTGCCTGGTAAGGGTTTCCATCTGGGGATGGGTTTGAATTTCGGTCTGATGGATTCAAAAATCAACGCCATACCACCCCCATCTCCTAGGCGGATGGGATCAATGGGGTCTTGGGTAGGGATTTATTGAAAACGGTGAATTCTCTGGCAACTTCTTGTTTTTATCACCGATAGCCAAGGGCACTATCCTTTTAAAATCAGTTCAGAAGGCGGGGCAGGCTTAAGCTCGAGGAATCCATGCGGCACGCGAATTTTTATAAAATTGTAACGAAAAAAATAATTCTTTTTTGGGTGCTTTGTACCTGGGGCATGGGCGGGCAGGCTTGGGCCTATGACAGTCGGGGGCCGGCGCTGGCCTATGATAGTTATGAAAAACAATTTCTCATGGTGTGGGAGCAAGGCGATGCCCAGCAAGGTTCCCAAATCATGGGAAAACTCCTCAATGAAGATGGGAGTGATAAAACAAGTGCGGAATTACGCCTGTCTCCTGATCGTCCGCAGCAAGGATGTTTTTATCAGGGTTTTGATGAAGATAACGGGGCCATCACCACCCCTAAGCATTGTAATAATAATCTCAATCCAGCGGTCGCTTACAACGATGGCCATTATTTGCTCGTTTGGGAAGTTCAAGGCAGGGCTGATTTTCCTGCCTCTGAAGCGGATAAAAAATTTTCCAGCATCTTTGCTCGTTTGATTGATGCCAAGACCTTAACTCCTTTGCCAGGTTGGGAAGAAGGTATTCTGATTAGTAAGATTTATTTGGCTTCCACCCATGCTGAAGAATGCCAGTCGGGTAAATTTGCTTGTCAGGATTCCGATATCCAGGCCTGGTCTCGGGCTATCCATCCCCATGTGGCTCCACGTCTTCAAGGTGGGGGTTTTGTGGTGACCTGGGAAACCAACAAGGATTTTATTGGTTGTGCCAATCCCAGTTATCGTCAGGGTTCTAGTGTCTACGCTCGTTATATCGATCCTGATTTTTCTATGGAGGCTAAGGATAACCCCCAGCCCTTCCCAGTGTTTAAAGACGATTCCACGTTGGGGGATTACTGCGTTTCTTTGCTTAATGTGGATAAGGCGAATGAGCCCCGCATCGCTTATAATGGGGAGTCGGACGATTTTGTGGTGGTTTACGAATTGGCCCGTAGTGGTGGGGGGCGTACGGCGGTGGGCGCGAAGCAAATCATTTTTGAAGGTCAAGAAGCAATGGTGCGTGGGTCTATGATGGGCGGACTTTTGGCCTTTTTTGAAAATTCCAGTCTGAAAGATCCTGATGTACTCAGTGATGGGAATCACTATTTCATGGTGGCCAGCGATGGCCTTCGTATTTTTATCAAACGTTTTATGGCAGCGTCGATCGAGGCGAGTTCTCCGGTGCCGTTAGATTTACCGGAGGGGCCCAAAATGGCCCCTCGCATCGCGAGCCATCGTAGTTCAGAGGAAAACTCTTCTCCTTCCGGTGGCAAAAACCCTCTATTGTTGGCTTATGAAAATGCAGAAGACGTGTTTGCTGCCTTGGTGGATCCCGACAGTGTACAGGTGCTTCAGGATCAAGGGCGTATTAATGAAGCGGAGTTTTCTAAAAACCAAGATCCCGAAGCACTCAGCAATGGAGAAGATTTTTTAGTGGTGGCGAGCGGTATTCAAAACCAAGAAGAACAGCTCTGGGTGAAGCGATTAATGGGGCAGGTCGATCTGCCTCCCCGCAACTCCGCTCCTAGTCAGCCCGTTTTATTAACTCCAGAGCAATCGGCAGAGGGATCTCCTACTAGGGTTTACTTAAGTTGGGCAGAGTCTAGCGACCCTGAAAACAATGCCTTGACCTATAATGTCTATTTCGGAGCGAACCAATTACCCGATCAACCTCAGTGGAGCGGTTTGACAAAGACCTACGCGGTAGTAGGTCCAGAAACCAGCGATGAGACAGGAATTATCTTAGCTCCCAATACGACCTATCAATGGAAGGTGGAGGCTCAGGATCTCTACGGAAATCGTAGTTCGGGAGAGGTGAGGAGTTTTCATACGGACGACAGTCTCGTGGGATGGTGGCGTTTCGAGTCCGATCCCGAAGGTCCTGCTTGTGTGGGTGCGAATAACGGGGAAACGATTTGTGATGATTCTTCCCAAGCGAATCATGGTGAGCTGAATGGGAACGTCTCTTGGATTCTACCGGAGTTATCTTCTCTTTTAGGAGGAGCTCTTGAATTTTCTGGGGCAGGAGCGGTGGTTGTGGCGGATGATCCTTCTTTGAATATGTCAGAAGCTTTCACCGTGTTGATTGGATTAAAGGTGACTTCTCTTGCTCCGGGAAATCGTTTTATCAATAAATTGGATCTATTGCCCCCATTGAATGGTTACAACCTAGACATAGACGAAAATACCGATCAGGTACGCCTCGAAGTATGTCATGGGGATTTAGGCTGTCAGGATATACACTCTGATACTTTTGTAACGATGGGATCTACCTATCGTGTGACGGGTACCTTAAACGCTGCCATGCAATTGGCCGTGTATGTCGATGGGGCCTTGGAAAATACTCAAAATATTCCTTTCTTTTCGGGTCTTACGACAGAGCCTTTGAGAATGGGTAATTGGGGAAGCTCCTTTGCTGAAGGGCAAATAGATGAAGTGATGGTATTGAATCGGGCTTGGTCTTCTGAGGAAGTGCAGAATGATCATAAGTCTGCTTGGCCTGAGGGTAGAAACTGATTTTGTTCGTTTGAAAAACTCTTGCAAGGACAGAACTAAAATTTAGAAAACATTCTGTCCACGCATTCATGTTCTTCCTGGTTCTGGAAGGTTTGGCAGCAACAGGTTTTTCGGAGAGGCAAATCAAAAGCGGTGTGGGGTTTTTCTTCCATTAAGATTAAAAAATAGAGTTCTGCTTGGTGGTTAAAAGCCACACAGTATTTTTTCCAATCGATCCACCGATTTTTCCCAAGTTAGCTTTTTGCTTTCGGCGTTGCCTTGTCTTGCCAGTTTATTTCTATACTCTACGTCTTCAATCAAACGAATTAGGCCTTGAGCAATAGAGTCGACCTGTTGAGCTTCCACAATTTCGGCGGTGTTTTCTGCAAAGGCATAGTCCTCTGTTCCAGCTTGGGTGGTGATGACGGGAAGTCCACAGGCCATGGCTTCCAACGGAAAAAGTGGAAAACTCTCGTACCAAGATGCGCTTAATAATAGATCGGAGCTTTTGTAAGCTTGGGCCAATTGAGGAGGATTTAAAAATCCTAAAGATTGATAAGGGGCAATGGAATTATCTGGGGGTAATAGGGCGTCTCCGTAGACCCACCAATGAATCTCTTGATGGGGCAGTCTGTTTCGGGCTTTTTTTACGGCTTCAGCCATTTCTCTAAATCCCTTCCACGTTGCGTTTCTGCCTCCATAGCTGATGATGCGCACTATTTTTTGTTCGCTTGAAGCTATCTTAGGTTCTCCTTGATAGACGGAGTGGTCAATGGCGTTGAGACAAACCTCAACTTTTTTTTCTGGATACAATCCCTGAATTTTTTTTTGTAGCCAAGTTGAATTGGCGATTTTTTTTAGATCCAGAGCGTAGCTTAGTTGGGCTTCCTGTTCTGCCAGATAGGGATTAGAACTTTCATTCTTAAAAAAGGGTTCATAGTGTTGCATGAAATAAAAACGTTGGCCTGTGCCATAAAGCGCCACGGGAAGAGCTGTTTCGTAGGAGGTGGCAAGGGTTACGTCTGCTTCGGGGATGACTCGTTTCACGTGTTCTATCGAGAGTGCCGAACGTAGTGGATAAGAGGCTATTCGAGGCTCTATCAATTGAAGGCTTGTGGAGAGTTCCCCCAAAGATTTTTTAAGTTCGTCGGTATTTTTTTGAAAAGCAGAACGAAAGGTTTTTTTTAAGGAAGGAAAAACTGCCTTGCAGCGTTGAAAGTGAGAGGTGCTTAGCACGTACTCGGGGTTTAATTGGGACCACTTCGGAAAAGGTGAGGGAAGCATAGGTACAAGGCGAACCTCATGGTTTCGTGCCATCAGCCCCTTGGCGTATTGGAGCAGGCAGAGAATGCCCCCAGAAAATTTAGTGGGATGAAAAGGTCCTACGACAAAATTGATTTTAGCCATGGGAATCGATAATTTTTTGGGCTGTGGTCAGGGCGGCACCTACCACTTGATCCATGTTGTAATAACGGTATTGTGCAAGTCGCCCCAGAAACGTAACATTTTTTTCACGCTCGGCGGCTGCCTCGTATTTTTTATAAAGCAAATCGTTTTCTTGAGTGGGAATAGGGTAATAGGGGTCTCCCTCAGCTTTGGGAAATTCTTTGACGATGGAAGTTGATGGATGTTTCTGGCCCGTAAGATGTTTAAATTCTGTAATGCGAGTGTATTCGTAATCGTTGGGATAATTGATAGTTCCCGTTGTTTGGAAGTACTCTTGATCGGGTAGATGGCTATGTTCGAAGGCGAGGGATCGATAAGGAAGTTTTCCGTAGCTCCACTTAAAATAAGAATCGATAGGCCCCGTGAAGATGAGATGCCGGTAGTGGATCCGGTTTTGGACATTTTGGAAATCGGTTTCCAGTTCTATCTGAATGTTAGGGTGGTCCAGTAGGTTTTGGAACATGGGGGTATAGCCACGGGACGGCATAAACTGATAGGTATCGGTAAAATAACGATTGTCTTGATTGCTGCGTACGGGAATTCGAGCTGTGACCAAAGAGCTTAGTTGAGAAGGATCCATGCCCCACTGTTTTCTGGTATAACCTTGAAAAAATTTTCCGTAGAGGTCCCTTCCCACTGTATTGAGTACCACATCCTCGCTAGTTTTGACCGGATCTATGGGGATTCTGACTTTTTCATAGAAGGCACGAACACCCTCTTCATCAAGATTAAGCCCGTAGAGCTGATTGACCGTATTTTGATTAATGGGAATGGGGAGGAGCTGCTCCCCAACTTTGGCGAGTACGTGGTGTTCGTAGAAGGACCATTCTGTAAACTCGGAAAGGTAGTCGAATATTTTTTTTGAGTTGGTGTGGAAGATGTGAGGACCATAGCGGTGGATGAGGATCCCATGCCTATCGTACTCATCGTAGGCGTTTCCACCGAGATGGGATCGACGGTCGATCAATAAAATTTTCTTGCCGTGATTGGCAAGTCTTTCAGCCATCACACTTCCAGCGTAACCTGCTCCGACGATTAAAAAATCGATGCTCATGAGATTCCAGTTTCAACACCAGGGTTTATTAGTGGGGGAAGAGCACTGGTGCTTTGCGGAGGCTCCTCCCGACTTTGGGAAAAAAACAAGGTCAGTAGGATTACTTCAAAAAAAAGCATATTTGAATCTAAAAAAACATCCTGAAACAGTGAGCAAAACATGATCATGGAGTAAAGAATCAGCATTTCCTTGTTGGAAATGAGAGCGTCGGGTTGGAGCTTACGGAAATACAAGGTCCAGGGAAGCAGAAAATAGAGGATTAATAAAACGACCAGGCCTAAAGGAACTCCAAAGCCAAAGAGAATCTCTAAAATCTCGTTATGCCAACCGATCTCATCGCTTCTCCATCCTCTTCCTAGGAGCAAAAACTTCCAATCCAACATTTCTCGAGCCGTATTAAGAATATCAAGACGACCGATTAGACTCGCTTCTCCACGGGCATTTAAATCCGAGACATTTTGATAAAGCACATTTCCGAAGCGGATTAAAAATCCTATGACTA
>DALYEU010000001.1:97827-203521 GCA_031972375.1 bacterium
GCAAAGCGATAATTGGTGACAAAGGTAGCCAAGGGATTGAGTCCGATGAGCTTGAAGGATAGGTAAAAAGGATTTCCGTAGAGTGCCTCACGGACGGTCATGTGTGGCAGGATCCCGTTGGCTAAAAGTAGAAAGAGTCCTCCCCCCAGGAAGGTACTAAAAATCAACCACTTTAAAATTTTTAGATTTTGTTGTGGGGAGAAGGAAAGATTCGCGAGAAAAATTAATAAAAATGCTCCAGGCATTCTGCGAATCGATTGCAACAAGCCTCGAGATAGGGCCACGGGGTCTTCATGAAAAAAGAATGCAATGAGATTGGAAAATACCATTAAAAAAGGCACCCACAAAAAAAATAATAAAATTCCCTGAGGAAAACGAATTTTTTCTTTCGAAAATACTAAACAGCACAGGCAAAGAGCCATCCAGGGGATGTTAAGATCTAGACCGGAAATCCCGTAGGGCGAGAGAGGGTTATCGTTTCGAGGCAAGGCAAAAATAACGAGCGCGATTGCAAACAGAGACAGAAAAAACGATGGAGCAAGACTCTGCGGTGGTGGGTAAATTGGTGCAGGAGACTCTTTCATGGATTCACTGGGCCGGTAGTAAAAATTCTCGATAAACTGCTTGGGTTTTCTGGGTCATACTTTTGTCGCTATAGCGTAATAAGGCACTTTCATAGGCGTTTTTGGAGATTTTTTCGAGAGTTTCTGAATTTTGGCTTAAAAACCAAAGTTGTTCTGCCGCGCTTTGTACTTCGGAAAGCTCGTAGAGATAGCCGTTGTATCCCGGAATAATAATATCCGAATTGCCTACCACTCGGCTTGCGATGACTGGACAACCTTCTGCAAGAGCTTCAAGAACGGCCAGCGGCATGCCTTCCCATCGGGAGGTGGAAAGAAAGCAGTCGCTTTCCCTCAAAAACTCCCTTGAATTGGAAACCACCCCCTTGAATTGAACATGATTGTCCAAGCCTGCTTCTTTCAATTGTGTGCGGAGGGGGAGAGCTCCTTCTCCGTCACCCAGCAGAGTAAAACTGAAATTATCGAGGCGGTCTTGGGCTTTGAGGATTTTTAAGAGAGGGAGGAGTAGTTCGGTATTTTTTTGATAGTTAAATCGGGAACTGAGTAAGACTCTAAATTTTTTTTGTGTTTGCCTTGGCGAAGGCGGTATTTTAGAAACGGCGACCCCGTTATCGATTTGAGCCAGCTTAAAGGCGGGGACAACTTTATGGTCGATCAGCAGTTTTTGTTCTTGACGGGAAACTGCGATGATTTTTGAAGTAAAAAGGCTGAGAAATTTTTCCAAAGAGAGATATAAAAACCTTCCTATAGAGCCATAGTCCGCAATGTGTAATCCATGGAAGGTGTGAACAGAAGACCGGGCTGAAAAAAATGCTAAAATTCTTCCCAGAATGCCGGCGCCCTTCCCGTGAGAGTGGATGACTTCAATATTTTTTTCCAAGACCAACTTTCTTAAAAGAAATATCTCCCGAAGGCGAATTTTTCTATGGGAGATAGGAATCAAATGGTCTCGGCCAATCAAGGTTTCAAATCTGGAGAAATAGGGTTCCTCCTCAGGACAGGCGATAAAAACCTCATAGTTCTCTAACAAGTTACCGGCCAGTAGCAACATATGTTCGGGGCCTCCACCGAAATCGGCTCTGACACTCAGTAGTAGCACTTTAGGTTTTTCTTTTGATCGAAGTTTGGCTATTTTCGCCTTCTTAAAGATAAATTTTAGTACCCACGGGATTCTTTCGCCTTGTTGGCGAAGCAATCTCTTCAATAAGGTGGCGAGCAAAAAAAGCTTCACTAAGGGCAATGTGTAAGGGAAAAAATTCTGGGCGATGAGAACTCGATTTTTTAGGCTGAAATAATCTCCGATGAAGCTTTTGTATTTTTTCTCTAGGCTATTGGCTCCGATGCTTCCTCCCTCTTTGTGATAAACCCTGCTTTTCGAGGCAAAAAGTTGCTCGAATTTTTTTTTGTTTCGTAGAGACCAATCTAATTCTTCGTAATAGAGAAAATAATCTTCTGAAAGGGGGCCTACCTCTTTTAAGAAGTCTTTAGAGACCAGCATCGAGGCCCCTACGATGTAGGTCATCTGCTTTTCGATGGCGCTTTCTTCTTGAGGGGCCTCGGGTGAGCTTTTAAATCCAATAAATGAGGTTGTTCCTAACCATTTGTTGAACTGGCATCCTCCTAGGGATTGTACGTACTCTGGGCTGTATAAGAAAATTAGCTTGGATCCTACAATTCCCGGACGTTGTGATTGTTGTGCCTTGTCAACGAGAGCGGTCAGAGCTTGAGGATCCACAACGGTGTCGTTATTTAAGATCCATAAGAAGTCGTAGTTAAGATGTCGTTCGGCAAAACGAATTCCTAGGTTATTGCCTCCTGAAAATCCGAGGTTGCTGTTGGAGGAGATGAAGTAAAGGATCTTGTCTTGGGGAACGGATTCTATGCTCTCGATGCGGTCGCCAGAAATCTTATGAAAAGGGATGGGTTTATTCGAAAAGGGGAAACAATATTTTTGAGCTATTTTAAGAGGGGACCAGGGCGAAAGACGGCCTTCTGCCCAATTTTCAAAGTGTTCCAAGGAGCCATCCTCGGAGTGATTATCGCACAAGAGGATAAAAAAATTGGGGTAGTCTAATTTAAAAAGACTTTCCAAACAGAGCAAGGTGTCTCCCCAACCGTTGAAATTCAGTAGGACGATGCCAACCCTTGGGCTTTGGGAGGAAATAAGATTCATTGCAATACCTAAATGCCAATAATTTGTTCAAAGAGGGTCTAAAAGTCTAAACCCTGCTCTGAAGGCAAAGAAATAAAAAGTCAAAAAGAGCAGGAGTTCACTGAGGGTAAAAATCCATACGCTTCCCCATAATCCGAAGATGGGTACGAAAATTAAGGATGAGGCTGCTGTTAAAAGACCGATTGTCAATAGCCCGATGCCAAAAGTCTTGCTTAGCCCGCAGTTGAGCAAAATTTGGGTTCCATAAATATTATTTAGAAAGATGAAGAGGGGTATGGGAGCCATGACTCTTAGAATGTTTTCAAGCAGGTTGGAGGAAGCTCCTGTGATGATATGCAGTATAAGCTGTGGGATAATGAGCAAAATTAACGTAGAAAGTGTGAAAGGAATTCCACCTACCCAAAAAACTTTTTTGAGAAAGGTCATGGCATCAGAGGGGGTTCGGGAAAAAAGATAACTGACTCGGGGGTAAATGGCTTTGGTGATGGGGGCCGATAATCCCGAAATGGCTCGGATAATTTTCTCTCCTATGGAGAAAATCCCCACGGTTTCAAAATTAGTGAACATCCCCAAGAGTAGAATATGTGTGTTGCTCAATAGTGTGGAGGAAAGTTGAGAAAGGAAGACATAGCTCCCTTCATTGAGCAGGCTTCGGAGTTCTTTGAAATGGGGTAGGGTGAAATGTATCAATTTGTTCCTTAACGCGATGGTCAAGGCGATGACTCCACTGAGCAGCCAGCCAGAAGATTGAATCAATACGGCTAAAAACAAATCGGATTTTTCTTTTACAAAAATAAAAACGGTGAGCGTGGCTAAAAAACGAGAAGAGACTAATAGCACTGGGATGATCTTCATTTTTTCCAGCCCCTGAAAAAACCACACGGGGAATAATACCTGTCCCACCACCATGAGAAATGCGGCTAGATAGACGGAGCGGTTAGTCTCTAGTTTCCCCCATAGAGTCAAGAGTAGTATCAGTAGGCAAAATGATAGGGATAGTAGGAGTATTTTAATCGTCAGTACTCCCCAAAATATTTTAGAGACTTGTTCGGGATTTTCTCGATGCAGTGAAATTTTTTGTGTGGCGGTGAGGTCGAAGCCGTAGTCCGTGAAGATGAGAAAATATTGATTGAGAGCTTGAGAAAAGCTCAACACGCCAAAGGCCTGCTCTTGGAGCACTCTGATAAGATAGGGCAACAAGAACAACGGAAGCAGGTAATTGACGAATTGCAATGAGTAAAGAGCGGAGAGGTTCTCAAGGAGTTTTTTTTTGTGCGACATTCAATTCAGGAAAGTAGGCCCTGGAGATAGGAGCCAAAGGAGGTTTTAGAAAAACGCTGGGCCAGATGGGTAAGCTGTTGATCGTCAATCCATCCCATGCGCCAAGCCACTTCTTCGATACATGCGATCTTTAGTCCCTGTCGAGTCTCTACGGTTTGAATAAAATTCGAGGCTTGCAATAAGGACTCTGGAGTTCCGGTGTCGAGCCAGGCATGGCCGCGTCCTAATTTAACTACTTTTAGACTTCCCTGGTTTAAATAGTGATTATTGACATCCGTGATTTCCAATTCTCCTCTCGCAGAAGGCGTTAATTGCTTGGCAATCTGGACCACGTGAGAATCATAAAAATAAAGACCCGTCACGGCATAGTTGGAAGGGGGGACTTTGGGTTTTTCTTCGATGGCCAGTGCCTCACCTTGGCTATCGAGTTTGAGCACCCCATAGCGCTCCGGATCATGGACCCAGTAACCGAAGATTGTTGCCCCATGGGATTTTTGTTGGGCCTCTGACAGCAGGTCTGAAAATTTGTGTCCGTAGAAGATGTTATCTCCCAAAATGAGGGCACAGGGGCTGCCGTTCAAGAAGGATTCGGCAATGATAAAAGCTTGAGCGATGCCTTCTGGTTTTGGTTGGATGGCGTAAGAAATATGAATGCCCCACTGTTTTCCATCGCCAAGAAGATCTTGAAAGATGCTCAGGTCTTTAGGGGTAGTGATGATGAGAATGTCACGGATTCCCGCCAACATCAGCGTTGTCAGGGGGTAATAGATCATAGGTTTGTCGTAGAGCGGAATCAAGTGTTTGCTGATAGCTAAGGTCATGGGATGAAGCCGTGTCCCCGATCCTCCCGCCAAAAGAATGCCTTTCATTAGAGGTGTCCTTTCTCATGAAGATAACGGGAGAGAGCCTCTTGCCAAGGGGGGAGTGGGCCCGTTAATTTTTGAATTTTAGCGTTGTCCAGTACGCTGAATCGTGGACGTTGGGCTTTGGTGACGTATTCGGCACTGGGGATTGGCAGTACTTTCGCAGGGACTTTGGCTGTTTCAAGAATGGTTTTGGCGAATTCAAACCAGGTTGCTTGTCCGCTGTTGACGAGATGGTAAGTTCCAGAGGGAATCCCTTCGACAAGGGATTGTAGGAGGACTTGGGCGATGTCGGCCGTTGCGGTGGGAGACATGGTGCTATCACTGACGACGCTGAGTTCGCCTTTTTCTCTTCCCACCCGAATCATGGTTTCGACAAAATTTCCACCCTTGCCGCTGGCTCCGGCCACACCGAAGAGAGATGCGACGCGAAATATTAAGAAGTTTTCATGGGTAAGGCGAATGAGTTGTTCTCCCATAGCCTTAGTGGACCCGTAAATATTGACGGGTCCGGTGCAGTCGGTTTCAACGTAGGGTTTGTTATTTTCTCCTGAAAAGACGTAGTCGGTGGAGATATGAATGAGACGGGCCCGTTTTTTTTCACACAGCTCCGCTAATTTTTTCGGAGCGTGGGCATTTACCCTGTAAGCTTTATCGGCATTGCTCTCCACTTCGTCGGTGAGGTGATAACTGCTGCAATTAATCAAGGCATCGAAGGCAAGAGGAAGTAGCGCAGACTCGATGTCTTGGATTTTTTCTACGTCCAAATGGCTTCGGTCCACGGGAATAAGCTCAAGGCTTCCGGAAAATCTTGAGGCGAAACGAAATAAATCAGATCCCAATTGACCTCGGGGACCGAGTACTAAAATTTTCATAAGTCGAGGATTCCACCGTAGAGTTCAACTTCTTTGATTATTTTTTGCCATCGAATTAATTCTTGATACCAATTGAGCGTGAGAGTTTTGGGAGTTTTTTCGAGAGCACCCGATTCCAGGGCATCGACGATCTCTCGTACTCCATCCTGAGCTTGATATTTGGCGGAAAAACCCAGAGATTCTATTTTTTTGAAGGAGACTCGATAAGAGCGATGATCAGGATCTCCATACCATTGAATTTCTACTTTTTTCGGTAGGCAGCTCTTAACGATTTCAGCCAAGGGGCCCAATTGGTAGTTGTTTGTCTCCGATCCTACGTTAAAAATTTGTCCGTTGATCCGTTTAGGATCGGCACTCAACATAAAAATCTGGGCTTGGGCGGTGTCACGTACGTGAACCATGGGGCGCCATTGGCTACCGTCGCGCATCAGAGGTAACACCCCGTCTTTCCAGGCTCCGTAGGTCATGCCGTTGATGGCTAAGTCAAAACGCATACGGGGGGAGTAGCCGTAGACAGTGGACTGCCGCAGTACAACCACGCAAAAGTTGTCATCCGCTAGACGCAGCACTCCTTGTTCCGCCATCTCATTGGCTCGTGCGTAGGTGGTCAAGGGATTGGTGGGGGTCTCCTCGTCGGCGATGACCCCCTCTTCTTGAAATCCATAGATGCTGCAAGATGAGGGAAGAATATATTTTTTTACTCCGTTGTCTTTGGCAAGCTGGGCGGTGTGGATTCGGGAATCTCGGTTGATTTCCCAAGTGGCCTGTTGGAAGAGTTCTCCGCTGGGATCGTTGGAAATGGCAACTAGATCGATGACGGCGTCCATACCCAGTAGATGGGAGGCCTGTAGTTTACGAGCATCTTCCTGAATGAGTTCTAGTTGAGGGTGGGGGGGTAGTAAATCCTTACCAAAGAAAAAACGATCGATGGCTCGAACTTGAAAACCACCTTCTAGAAGCAAGGGGATAAGGGTGGTGCCAATGTAACCACCGGCACCTGTAACCAATATTTTTTCCATGGGAATCCTGCCTTATAAAAACTTGTTAAAAGAAGAAAGTGAGTTCTGAAAGAAAGGGCTGGATTTTGTCCTTGTCTGAAAGGATGGCTTCATTTTCAGAGACTCCCCATTGGATATTAAGTTCCGGATCGTTCCATCTCAGTCCCTTATCGTGTTCTGGGGAATAATATTGTGTAACCTTATAGATGACTTCTGTATCTGGCTCTAGGGTGCAAAAACCATGGGCAAAGCCTTTAGGAACAAGAATTTGGTTCCATCGTTCTGCACTGATGATGGCCGTGACGTGCTGTTTGAAATAGGGGGAGTCTTTTCTCAAATCGACGGCCACATCCAATATGGCTCCACGAACCACTCGAACCAGTTTATCTTGGGCGAAGGGTGGAGTCTGAAAATGCAGGCCACGAATGGTGCCCTTTTCCTTACTTAAGGAATGATTGTCTTGGAGAAAATGAAGGTCGATTCCGTGTTCTGCTAAGACCCTTTGATTGAAGGTTTCCGAAAAAAAACCACGATGGTCTCCAAACTTTTTTGGGGTGATGATGTTAACATCTGGTATCTTTAATTTAACAATTTCCAATTTGCTTTCCTCGTTGTTTATCCGATGAAATCAGGTTTTCAATCTGGTCGAATAAGAATTCAGTAAAAGGAAGAGAACAAGTAAAGGCCGGTGAAACTGCGTTGAGCACGTGAAAGGATCGGCCATCCCCTTCAAATTTAAAATCCATCTCCAATCGTTGCTCTTGAATGTCAAACAATTGTGCCCGAATCCCAGCTTTTCCCCATTCTCGGTAGTGTTCAGCTTTCAGGGAATCCACCAGGGAAGAGGCCAACTGAATCAATTGGGGGCGATAGTATTTTTTCATTTCTTCTAAGGCGAGTTTTCGAAAGCCGAAACGATTTTGCAGAAAGAGACGGGCTTCTCTTCCGATGATCTCTAAAGACTCTTTTAATTTAAAATTTTCCAAACCTTTGTAGTTTTCTCGCCAGAAAGCTGGAATAGCGGTGGGCCCGATCTTGACTTGTCCATGGACAGTCAAGGTGAAGTGAACTCCAAGAAAAGGATTGGCTAGGTTAGGTACGGGGTAGATATGGGTGTTGAGTTTTTCTACTTCGCTGCATCCGTACAGGTAAACTCCCTTAAAGGGGAGAATACGGTAGCGTCGAGAAAAACCAAAATCCCTAGCGACGACATCGGCATAAAGCCCCGCTGCATTGATGATGTAGCCGTAAGAATAATCTCCACGTTGAGTTCGAATGCCTTCGGGAGTTTTGTGTAGGTAGGCATTGCCGGTTTGAATTTCTATATTCTGAGACTGGGCGTCCAGCACCAGTTGTTCCATGACTTGCTTGGGATCGACCGAGGCGGTGGAAGGTGAAAATAGTGCTTCTTGGTAAGTTCGCACCCTAGGTTCGATCTTTTTCGCTTCGGCTTCGGAAATTAATTCTAGGGGAACCCCGTTATTTTTTGCCCTTTGGAGTAGTTCGTAGAGTCCTGAAATTTCTTTCGAATTTTGCGCGACTACTAATTTCCCACAGCGGTTAATTTTCAAGCCCTTTTCTTCGCAGTAGCCTTGTAGCCGGAGGTTGCCTTCGCGAGTGAATTTAGCTTTGAGACTATCGGCTGAGTAATAGAAGCCTGCGTGAAGTACTCCGCTATTCCGGGTACTGGAATGAAAACCACAATAAGACTCTTTCTCTAGAATAAGAATCTTGGCGCGGGGATATCGTTTTCGGGCTTGTAGCGCCAAGTTGATGCCGATCACTCCGGCACCCAGCACTACAAAATCATAATTCTGAGACATAGGAGATCGGACTTAATAAGCACCTTTTTTTGAAAGGGCGACGGGGAGAGTTTTTAAAATAATCTTGAGATCTAAATTAAAACAATGCTGTGATACATAGGCTTTGTCCAAGAGGACACGTTCCTCGTAGGTGGTGTCGTTGCGTCCACTGACTTGCCAGAGTCCGGTGATGCCTGGACGAACACTAATGTAGTCCTTGAAGTGGTGAGCGTATTTAGCAATCTCAGATTCGACGATGGGACGCGGCCCAACAAAACTCATCTCGCCTTTTAGCACATTAAAAATTTGGGGCAATTCGTCCAGGCTCAGTGCTCGGATGACTTTGCCGATTTTGGTCACCCTAGGGTCGTCTTTAAGTTTTTGTGTTTGTTCCCACTCCTCACGCAGGGCGGCATCGTCTTTTAAAACCTCATTGAGCTTTTCTTGGGCGTTGACACACATGGTCCTGAGTTTTAGGCAGTAAAACTTTCTGCCTCCAAGACCGATGCGTTCGCTCTTGAAAACAGCCGGTCCCCAATCGCTGACCTTGATGAGGATCATCAGGAGTAACAGGACAGGGAGGACAAAGGGGCATATTAAAAAAAACAGCAGGATGTCGATGTATCTTTTAAACCGCTCTTTGTATGGAGTCCAGGCCTCCGTTGTGGCAGAAGGCCACGAAGCACTGGTTAAGGGAATGCCTTGGATTTTTTCAGAAGTTTCCATCTGTTAGACAAATCCTCTTCCTAGGGAGTGCTTATTGGTCCAGAGCGAAGCGCCTTAGTCTGGGCTTTTATTATAAGAACTGTATTGATTTCAAGTAGATATTTGATTTTTAGGCAAAAATGCCATTGCCACTATGTCCAGTTAAGGTATAGGAAGCCGGTCCTATGATTCATGCCTTTTACAGAAAGAAACGATGTTTTTTAGGTTTTTATCCCCTCAGGATCATTATATTTTTTCTGATCGCTCTTTGGACATTTCCTTTGCCGCTTTTAGCCCAAAGTCAGAGGCGAGGTGTCTTTCTTCAAGATGAGGATCCTTCAATGGGGGGGGCGGGAAACTTTGAGGTAATGGGGGAGGAGGTGTATCCGGGGGGCATGAGTGGTGATTCTGGATCCACAGGAATGGATCCCTTCAGGAGGTCGGGAGTACGTACTTTAGAGGCTCCGTCGGGGGGGAATTTAATTTACCAAATCCATGTTCTGGGAGAGGTGCGTCGGCCCGGTACCTACAAGGTAAGCCCTTCGATGAGGGTCACCGATGCCTTGCGTCTTGCGGGAGGGATTGAAAATAACGGGTCTGAGCGATTTATTGAGATCAGAAGGGGGGGGCAGGGGCAAAGGCAAGTCGTGGACCTCTTTGCTTATAATACGCTGGGTGAAGTCTCTCAAAATCCCTATTTGCAAGACAACGTGGCCATCTTTGTTCCCCTGAAAAAGATGGCGGTGGAGATTGAAGGTCCCGTGCGTCGGCCAGGAATTTATGAACTTAGAAATGAGCAAAGTTTAGAAGACTTAGTAAAATTGGCCGGTGGATTTACGGTGGGGGTGAGTACTGATTATCCGTTGAAGGTTATACGCTATCAGGGGATCGATCAAAAGGAAGTTATCGAAGTGGATGATGATGCCAGTCAGATGAAGTCTTTTATGCTACGCGATGGCGATGTGGTGGTCGTGGAGCATAAATTTTTGACTAAGCACAGCTTTGACTACAATTTGAAAAAATTGCCCAATGATAATATTTTCTACCCAGCCTATGAAAACAAGGTGTTTGTCATCGGCGCCGTGCGTGGGCCTGGGGCATTTCCGTTCAATCAGTACTATAACCTTCGGCAGTATCTCACCCTGGCCGGAGGCACAACGACCATGGCAAAAAGGGGTAAAATTAGCGTGGTGACGATTGAGGGAAAAAACTACAAGGCAAAGAACGGTGAGTACGATGGAGTCATTAATCCTGGGGACACCATCGTGGTTCCCGAGAAATCCATTCCCACTAGTTTTTACATCGGCTTATTGCCCACCATAGCCTCACTAGGGCTAAGTGCGGCGGCCCTCTTCAGGTAACGGGCTAGAATGGACGGAAGAATCCATGAGTAACGACAAGTCCAAGAAAGAAGAAGTCTCCCTGGGAAACTCCATGAGAGAGGTCGGCGCCTATTGGGCCTATCCGGCCCCTCCGGTTTATGCCCTAGAGGGGGAAAACGTCAATATTTTGGATTATTGGAGGGTTTTGTTAAAAAGAAAGTGGCTTATCCTCTTTATCTTCTTTTTGGTTACGGGAGGGGTTTTTGTTTGGACCTTAAACTCCCCTAAAAAGTACACCTCTAAGGTCACGTTAATGCCCATGAGCAGTAGTGGTGGTGGGGGATTCGCCGCTATGGCTGCCCAAATAAGTTCGCTACCTTTGATTGGTGGGCAAATGGGCGACATGACCGAAAAATTAGGGGGGGGTAAGAGTAAAGAATTAGTCAATATTCTCAAGAGTCGTAATTTGAGTGAGCGTATTATCACTCGATTTAATTTGATGCCGGTGCTTTTTAAAGGTCGGTACGGTCCTCAAGCGGCTTCACTGCCGGAGGAAAAAAAACCTATTCTGCAGGACGGGATCGTAAATTTTCAAAAAAAAATTGTTAAGGTCGAGGCAGATAAGGCGACAGGCTTAATCGAGTTGCAGGTAACTTTGGAAAACCCTGAATTAGCGGCCCATGTGGCCAATGGCATGATTATCGAGTTGCAAGATTTTATTCAAAATAACTCATTGACCTTGGCGAAGAGAAACCGAATTTTTATCGAGGAACAATTAGTAAAAAATCGTGTTGAACTCCTGAAAGCGGGGAAGGCTCTGAATCAGTTTTTCAGCAATGATCGGATTTCAAGTGTGGTGCCCGAATTGGATGTCGAGGTGGGAAAATACGAGGGTTTGCCTAAAACCTTTGAGGAGTTTCGTGAGCAGTTTGGCTCTTTGAGTGGTCGACAAGAGGCCGTAGAAAAGATGGTGAAGAGTGAGACAGTCAAAGGAGTGCCGGGTCGTGTCTATTTGGAATATCTCACTCTAAATCGTGAGCTATTGGAAAAAATTCATATGATGCTGACCCAACAGTATGAAATGGCAAAAATCGAGGAGGCCAAAGAGGATCTGGGGTTTCAAGTTCTGGATAGGGCTGAGGTCATGGTGCGCCCCAGTTCTCCCCGTATGATTTTGAATATGTTGATCGCTGTTGTTTTGGGTTCGTTTTTGGCGGTTTTCTTTGCCTTTTTTGTCGAATATCTACACAAACTCAGACAGCAGGAACGTATTAGCAGGTCGTCTTGAACATGAAAATCGCTGTAGTTCATGATTGGCTTGTTACTTACGCGGGGGCTGAGCGGGTTTTAGAACAAATCCTACAATGTTTTCCCCAGGCAGATTTGTTTGCAGTGGTGGATTTTATTCCTCCGCAAGAAAGAGCATTTTTGCTCAATAAAACAAGTCACACTACGTTTATTCAAAAACTTCCCTGGGCTAAAACTCGGTATCGTTCCTATCTTCCCTTGATGCCTTTGGCTATCGAACAGCTAGATGTTTCTCAGTACGATTTAGTGATTTCCAGTTGTCATGCGGTGTCCAAAGGTGTGTTGACGGGACCTGATCAGCTTCATCTTTCCTACATTCATTCTCCCATGCGTTATGCCTATGATCTCCAGCATCAGTATTTATCAGAATCAGGGTTAGATAGAAGTCCCCAAGGTTGGATAGCACGCTATTTACTGCATCGCCTTCGCAAATGGGACATACGTACGGCTAACGGGGTTGATTTTTTTATAGCCAATTCCCAATTTATCGCCAGACGGGTTTATAAAACCTACCGCCGCGAAGCCAAAGTTATCTATCCTCCGGTAGATGTTCATTTTTTTCAGGAGGGCTCAATTCCTCGAGAGGATTTTTACCTAGCCCTAGGCAGGATGGTTCCCTACAAACGCATGGATCTCATTGTCGAGGCTTTTACAGCGATGTCCGATAAGAAATTGCTTGTCATCGGCTCAGGGCCTGATTTGCAAAAAGTGAAAAGTAAGGCCAAGGGACAAGTGGAGTTTTTGGGTTTTCAATCGATAGAGCGGGTTAGGGATTATTTGCAAAGAGCTCGGGCTTTTATTTTTATGGCTGAGGAGGATTTTGGGATTTCTATGGTGGAAGCTCAAGCTAGTGGAACTCCTGTGATTGCTTTTGCAAAAGGTGGCGCCTTGGAAATTGTGCGGGGTTTGGAGTATTCCAGGCCTACAGGAGTATGGGTTGAGGAGCAGACTGTTGCTGCCCTACAAAAAGCTATCCGTGTCTTTGAGTCTCAAAAGGAGAGATTTTCCTCTCAAGTCTGTCAAAGTGATTGTCGGGAGAATGCTTTGCGTTTTTCTCAAGAGCGGTTTCGAGAACAATTCATGAATTTCGTTGAAAAAAAATGGCAGGAATTTTCTATCGAAAAAAATGGGAGAAAAGTATGTGAGTTGGGCTAAGGGAAACTCGTTGAGAAAATCGGTGTCGAAGTATTTTTGAAAGCTACTTGTCCGTTGAAAAAAAAGGTCAGATATGAGTCATAAAAAGAGTGTCTGTATTTTGGGTGGGTTGGGTCACGTGGGGCTTCCTTTGGGCCTGTCGCTGGCAAAGCATGGTATTCACGTCACCTTGATCGATATTGACGAAAAAAAGATTTCTGAGGTTTCAGAAGGAAAGATGCCTTTTTTGGAAACTGGCGCTGAAGAGGTTTTAAAGCAGACCTTGGGAAAAACCTTAAGCATCACTTCAAATAAGCGGGCCATGTTGGAATCGGATTATATTGTTGTCGTCATCGGTACTCCCGTAGATGAACATCTCAATCCTAAATTCACGATATTTAAGAGGTTTTTTGACGAACTGCTCGACTATATCAAGGATGAGCATCATGTAATCCTGAGAAGTACGGTTTATCCTGGGACGACTGAGAAGATAAAAAAGTACCTCGAATCAAAAAATAAAAAAACTCGGGTGTCGTTTTGTCCGGAGAGAATTAGTCAGGGGCAAGCTATGGATGAGCTCCATCAGTTGCCTCAGATTGTGGCCTCTTTTGATTCTGCTTCTGCGGAAGAAGCTGGGGCATTATTTTCAGTGTTGACTCAGGATCTGCTTTTTTTAAGCCCTATCGAGGCTGAACTGGCAAAATTGTTTACCAACGTTTACCGCTACATTCTGTTTTCGATTTCCAACCAATTTTTTCAAATCGCTTCTTCCCATGGATTGGATTTCTATAAAATCTACCATGCTATTACCCACCATTATCCACGGGCTAAAAATCTTCCGACTCCGGGCTTTGCAGCAGGTCCTTGTCTTTTCAAGGACACTATGCAGCTCGCTGCCTTCAGCAATAATAATTTTTTTCTGGGGCATGCAGCTATGTTGATCAATGAGGGCTTGCCTAATTTTCTCGTTCAGAGTTTGAAAGAGAAGCATGATCTCTTGGAAAAAAAGGTGGGTATTTTAGGAATGGCTTTTAAGGCCAATAATGACGATAAACGCGAGTCTTTATCTTATAAGTTAAAAAAGATTCTTGATATCGAAGCCCAAGAGGTATTTTGCTCCGACGTTTATATACGGGAAGAAGGCTTCTTATCCTCAGAACAATTGATCGAGAAATCGGATATCGTTATTTTGGGGACCCCTCATAGAGAGTACAAGAATCTTACTATTCCCCAGGGAAAGATAGTCCTGGATATCTGGAATTTCTTAGAAAAGGGCGGAAATTAATTATGAAAATACTAGTTACTGGTTCAGCGGGTTTTATTTCAGGCTATTTGGTCGAAGCTCTGTTGGAAGCAGGTCATTCAGTGGTTGGGGTCGATAACTTTTCTAAATATGGCAGTGCAGAAAAAAGCTACGACAGTCATCCTCGATATTCTTTTGTTCAAGGTGATGTGAAGAATACCTCCTTGCTTAAAGAGCTTATTGCCGACTGTGATCAAGTGGTGGCTTCAGCTGCTTTGATCGGGGGTATTTCTCTATTTCATGAATATGCCTACGATCTTTTAGCTGAAAACGAGAGAATTCTGGCTTCGACGTTTGATGCGGCCTTATGGGCTTTTCGAGAGAAGCACCTGAAAAAGATCAACGTCATGTCTTCCTCGATGGTATTCGAAAGCACGAAGATTTTTCCCACTCCAGAAGGTGAGCAATTAAAGTGTCCACCACCGCTTTCTACCTATGGATTTCAAAAATTGTCCTGTGAGTATTTTGCCAAAGGTGCTTTGGAGCAATATGGTTTGCCCTTTACTATCATTCGTCCTTTTAATTGCATTGGTATTGGTGAAAAACGAGCGAAGTGCGATAGGGAAGTTCTTTCGGGAAATGTAAAATTAGCCATGAGTCACGTTGTGCCTGATTTGGTGCAGAAGATTCTTAAAGGGCAGGACCCGCTTCATATTCTTGGGGAGGGAAATCAGGTCCGACATTATACGTATGGCGGAGATTTAGCGGAAGGGATCCGGCTTTGTATTGAGAGCGAGAAGGCGATAAATGAGGATTTTAATTTATCTACTTCTGTTTCCACTTCGGTCTTAGAATTGGCTGAATTGATTTGGAAGAAAATTAATCCTGGAAAGCCTTTTCGGTATGTATCCGATTCTCCTTTTAAATACGACGTACAAAGGCGTGTTCCCTCTGTTGCTAAGGCTAAAGAGATACTGGGATTTGAGGCCAAAACCTCCCTTGACCAAGCTTTGGATGAAATCATTCCATGGATTGAAAACCAAATTCGTTTAGGCGGGATTTAGCATCGAAATGTATTCCTTCCTTCATATTATTATTCCCGTTTACAACGAGGGGGATAATATCCTCAGAACTTTTCAAAAAATTGAGGAGGATATCTCCATTCCCCACGAGATACGGGTTGTTTACGATTTTGAAGCGGATACGACTGTTCCCGTTGTCAAAGATTATTTATCTCGCACCGAAAATATCGAAAAAAAAATCCATTTGGTGAAAAATGCTTACGGTCGAGGTGCCTTAAATGCCATTAAAACCGGCTTTGAGTCTGTTTCGGAGGGGGTTATTCTGGTCGTGATGGCCGATTTATCCGACGATTTGGTCATCGTAGGCGATATGTTTCGCAAGATCAATCAAGGTTACGATATCGTGTGCGGATCCCGTTATATGCGTGGTGGCAAGCAGATCGGGGGGCCTAAGTTTAAAAAATTTCTGTCTCGGGCTGCGGGCTTGTCTTTACATTATTTGACGGGCATTCCTACCCACGATGTTACCAACAGCTTTAAAATGTACACGAAGCGTGTGCTTCAGGACATCAAGATCGAGAGTGATGGTGGTTTTGAGTTGGGTATGGAGGTAGTCATCAAGGCCCATAGTAAGGGGTATCGAATTGGTGAAGTTCCTTCTGTTTGGCGGGATCGAGAATCAGGAAAATCCAACTTTAAATTGTGGAAATGGCTTCCCAAGTACTTACATTGGTATTGGCTTAGTGTCAAAAATAGAGTCGGAATTAATCGCTCCTGAAGTATTCAGCTCTTTATCTAGTTGTCTAAAAAAAATCCCAGTCATTTATGTTAGGTCCCTGGGGAGAGAGGGGCGGAAACAGTCGATCAATTTTTCCCACTTATTTTTTGTCCTGTTTTTTACCTAGGCTTTTCCTGACTGCATTCCGACTTGTTTATCATTCACCTGGGGTGCTCAAAGCTTATTGGGGTTCTCTTTTGAACAGCGAGACCGGCTGAGTGAATTTGTGTTCGTTCATCTCATAAACCTGCCAATTTGTATCCTGGTAGATTAGTTTTCCATCAATATTGGAATAAGTTGGTGTTTCTTTGAAAAGATAAAGGAAAACGTAACGCAGATTTCCTTGATATTCTTTTTGTTTTTTTTCGATTTCTTCTTCGCTTGGTTTTACAGTGGTGACAATCAGTTCACCGTATTGTTGTTTGAGAGCGTACAGAAATGCAGATCCGGGAATGGGAAATTCTTCTTTCTTAAAGTCCTCGGGAGAAATTTTCCCAAGCAGATATTTTAAGAAAAGTGTGCGGTGTCCATGGAGATAATCCCATTGGGGTATGTCTCCATCCGAATTGAAGTACACTACTGCATAACTCATGGGTTGAATGCGATCTTTGAATAGATCCGAAATTTTTAACAGTCTTCGGTCCAAATCCAGGGATGCGCTCATCCATAGAAAGACAAAAGTAAAAATGGAAACCAATGAGGTGCTTAGTAGAATCAGACTTTTTTCTAGATAGGGCGGGGCGATTTTTTCTTGAGAGAAGTAGTCCTCCAAACTAGCTGCTCCTAGCCCAGCGATCATGGCAAAAAAAGGAACAAGGATTAGCGAGTAATATTCGTGAGGAAGATTAATGTTGGCAAAGCATAAGTAGTACAAGGGAATGGTTGCCAGGCTAACAATGGCCTCACTGTGGATTCGGTATTTGAGTAGGAACAAGGCCCCCACTAAAAAAAGAAAGGCTGTGAGTGGATTCAGAATGACGGTAAAAAATCGATAACCCAATAAAAAATAGAGTTTGGGTTTTAGTAGGGCGCTGAAACCCAAGTGATCTAGGGTTTTGACATTAGTCGAATTGAGGGAATTGGATAGCTTGAGCCAACTTAGAAAAATGAGCGACATCAAAATTAAGGTTACGATTATGCTCCAATTTTTTCGCAATGATCCCTTGAGGGTTTCATGACTACCATCAAAAAAGGGCCTCAAAGTCTTATAGAAGAAGTAGAGGCTTGCGGGGAAAAAGAAAACCGGTTTGATAAGAACGCATAGGGTGCCGCCCAGAAAAATCGTTAATAAATGGATTTTTTTTCTTCCTTGGAAAAAATTAGCCATGCCTAAAAGGGAGATAAGGCAAAGCAATACGGCTGAAACATCGATTAGTGTGGAGCGGTTATAGAATAGGTTTAGCGGAGAGAGAGCGAAGAAAACAGCTCCATAAAGAGCTGTTTTTTTGTCAAACCACTTTTTAGTTAAGAAATAGACCATGAGTGTGCTGATGCTTCCCAAGACTATATTGAGGATCCGGGTACTCACCAGGGCGTTTCCTGTCCAACGAGAGACAAAAGTGGCGAAGGCTTGGAAAATGGGGAGTTCTAGTACCAAATAGCCCGGCCATCCAACGTAGTTGGTTCTCGGTTTAAGAAGGTTGATGCCGTCGATTCCATAGGCCTCAATGGTGGAGAGGGTTTGCAGTTGTCGCCAGAGATGGGAACCAAAGAAGGGGTTATGCAGTTGTACGGTCTCTAAGAGCAGTCCAAAGGCTAGAACGGATATTGTGCATAAAATGAAAAATGTTTTATGAATTTTCATACTTAGATCTCGGAGTTTAGGCCAAACGTGGGGGATTCGATTCATCAGTGTAAAAATAAGGAAGAGCCAGCTTTTGTATTTTATTTTGCTCTGCCTTCGATGGTTTTTTTTTATGGTTTAGTTTAAGAAAGCGGCGGTTTGTCCCTAAGAATCATGGTTCCGTCAAGCTTCTTTCTTTGTTTATAGGGTAAGGGGGTCGAAAAAAGTGAAAAAATATTTATGTGTTTTCTGGAAAGCCTTCCTCGTGAGTGGGATTTTTTACTTTTCCTTCAACAGACCCTAGCATTTCTTGAAAACATCGATTAGGATGCCGCGCCCCATGACTGAACCATTACATCCAGAACATCCCGATTTGTTTAAAAAACTCTCCAAGGCCTTGGATCAGGAAGAAGAAGACTTTCTCCATCTGAGTTATCGTCTTGGTTTCGAGGCTAAGCGAAAAGGGATGTTGTTATGGGCCTATCAAGACGATAAGGTCATAACTCGATTCGAGCAATTTGGAATTCATGCCCTGGGATTGCACCACCATGGTTTGCCCCATAGTGAATTGGATCCGTCTCATCGTCGTTTTGTCCAAAATTTGCTCCGTTTCGCCGTGGTAAATTCCAGCGAAGGTTATTTTTTCATTCCACAAAAGCACGTGGCGTTTTTTCTAGGAAAGCTGGGGCGTTTCCCAGAGGTGAGACTTCAGGTTGCTGGAGCCCCGTTGATGGTTTTTTCTGAGCATCCCCTAGTGCCAATTGTCCATCTTGTGGAGCAAACCGCCCAGAAGGTCAGTTTGACGGCGTCCTTTCAGGATGGGGAGACAGAAAAATCTTATAGTTTCAGTGATTCCAGAATTTTTAGTGGACACCGCTCTTGGGCCGTTATTGGGCCACATGTGTTTCCCATAAAGTCTTCTCCTCTGACTTCCCTTCTTGAAGATTTCGATGCCGAGGGTAATTTAACTCTGTTTGGTCATGAGGCCGCGGATTTTATTCAGAATTACCTTCCTCTCTTGTCCCGGAAGCCCGAAGTGGTTTTGCCAGACAATTTTTTTGTTCCCCATGTATTGCAGGAAAAACCGGAAGCCCACTACAAGCTTTACGAAGAAGAAGGGTCGGATAAGCTCGTTTTGAGTTTACATTTTTCTTATGGGGCCCATGTGGTGACTCCCCATTTGCATGCAGAAGATGTGTTGGTAGAGTTCACGGAAGAAGAAAAGAAGATCTTGGTACGCCGGGATATGGATTTTGAAAAAGAGGCTCTGGACGGATTTTACGAACAGGGTTTCAAACGAATCTCCGCAGACCGTTTTGAAACCGGTGGAGAAGAAGCTCTGGATTTTGTTTCTTCAAGTTTGCCTGATCTTAAAAAGATCGGAAGCGTGGACATGGAAGAAGGTTTGGCCAGTTTTCGCCTCTTGGGAACTTTGGGAGAAGGGCAAATTAAGGCTAAGGCGGTGCAAAGTAGTATCGATTGGTTGGATCTGCATCTCTACTTTGAAATCGAGGGGATGCAGATCCCTTATGAGACAGTTCAAGCTTTGGTTGCTCAACAAAAGCGCTATATCAAAATTCCTCAGAAGGGCTTCGTTAAAATCGACTTGGAGGATTTTTCCAATCTCGAGGAAAAAATTGCTGAACTAGAGGGTGAGGTGGATGAACATGGTGTATTGCGAGTTTCCCAATTTCATTCTGCTTACTTAGATGGCACCTTTCAAGTGGATTGGAGCGGTAGTCAAGATTTAGGCACTATGGCTCGTTCCTTGCGCAGTACTGAGCGTATTCCAGAAACTGCTTTGCCTGAAGCTTTAAAATCGGTGTTGCGCGAGTACCAACATCGAGGCTACGACTGGTTGTCTTTTTTACACGATCACCGTTTTCATGGGATTTTGGCCGACGATATGGGGCTTGGCAAAACCCTTCAATCTCTTTCTTATTTGCTTGATCGTCGCGAAAGGTTTGGGCCTAGGCCTAATTTGGTTTTGGCGCCCACTTCCGTGGTATTTAACTGGGCCAATGAAGCTAAAAAATTTACACCTCAACTGAAGGTCGTGGTCTTAACGGGTCCGAACCGAGCCGAGTTATATCCTGAGATGGAACGAGCTGATTTGGTGATTACTAGCTATGCCATCTATCGCAGAGATGTGGAGATCCTTTCACAACAAGAGTGGCGCACGGTGATTTTGGATGAAGCGCAGAATATTAAAAATTTTCGGAGTAAGACTGCCTTATTAGTCAAAGAAATTAGGTCGGAACAGCGTTGGGCACTGACGGGAACCCCCTTAGAAAATCGTCTTTCTGAGTTATGGTCTATCTTTGATTTTCTCATGCCAGGTTTTTTGGGTTCCTATCCCCATTTTAAGAGAAAATACCAACAGCCCATCGAGAATCAGCAAAGCACACTCCATTTAGAACGATTAAAAAAACGGATTTATCCTTTTGTGTTACGCAGACTCAAAAGCGAGGTTGCAAAGGAGTTGCCTCCCAAGACAGAGGTTACTAGTTTATGTGAAATGACTCCGGAGCAAGCGAAGCTCTATCAAGAGGTCTTAGCAACTTGTCGCAAACAGGTTTTTGCCGAGGTTGAGAAAAAAGGTATCGAAAAAAGTCATGTCTCTATTTTGACTGCTTTGCTCCGTTTGCGTCAGGTGTGTTGTCATCCCGAGTTATTAGGTCCCCAGTTTGAGAAGAGAAAAGCGGATTCCGGAAAGATGGATGCTTTCAAGGATTTGGTCACGGAGGTGATTGACGAGGGACATCGCATCTTAGTGTTTAGCCAATTTGTCGAAATGCTCTCTTTGTTGCGTTCATGGTTAGAATCGGAACAAATCTCCTATGAGTATTTGGATGGTAGAACTCGCAAGAGAGAGGAGAAAGTGACTCGTTTTAATGAAAATCCGGATGTTTCTGTGTTTTTGGTGAGTTTGCGTGCTGGAGGTACGGGATTGAATCTAACCGGGGCGGATTATGTTATCCACTACGATCCTTGGTGGAATCCCGCAGTACAAGATCAGGCTACAGATCGGGTGCATCGTATTGGTCAAAAAAAGCACGTATTTTCTTACAAGCTCATTACGAAGGACAGTGTTGAAGAAAAAATCCTTCTCCTCCAGGAGAAAAAACGAAGTTTGGCGCGAGAGCTTTTAAGTTCTGATGCGGGAATTGGAAAAAAACTCACCTACGAAGATCTGGAATATTTATTTACCTAATTTTGCTTTTAATCCTCGATGGTGTTGGTAATTTTTGGGGGTCATTGGGGGGCGTCTTCGATTTTCTAAAGAAAGAGACAGAGTCTTTTCTCCAACAATTTTTTTCCCGACCAACCTGCATTCGATGGGTGTATCCTCTAAAACCCCTAAGAGGATGGAAATGACGTATTTTTATAGCGCACTGGATCAGTGTTCATATGCTGGCCAGTTCTTCCCTAGATTCCATATCTTGAAATCGTAAACCCCAGCGGAAAAAATAAAACAACCCCACCAGGGTTACGGGAACCACTTGGATTAAATGAAAGAAAATTCCCACGGCTAGTGAGGAGGCCTTATCCAAGCCTAGAAAGCCAAAGGCCAATACAGAAGCTAATTCAAAGGTGCCTAAATTACCGGGGGCACTGGGTAGGGAGATGGCTAAATTGACGGCAGTGACAACGAAGGCCGATTGAATCCAGGTCATATCGATGCCGAAAGCCGTTTCTGTGGCTTGTAGCGTGGCGACTTGCATGATCCAGGTGACGAGTGCGTAGCTGGTCAGTAATAGAAAGGTTTTTCCGGAACGAAGTGCGTAGGAACCTTCTCCGATATGAGATAGGGTTTCGATGGAACGGTAAAGGAGAGGGTGGCGTTGTTCCCATTTTTTTAAGTTAGGTTTTTTTTTCCAAAGCAAACTTAAAGCGATTTGTACGCCCGTAAGAATGGCAGCCAATACATAAACCCCCGATTTGATCCACAAAGGCATGTCTAGGCGTAAAGCGATCCATAAAAATAACAAAATAAGAGAAAAACCGGTGAAGTAGCGTTCGAGTCCAACGGAGGTGAGTACCTGGGTATAGGGGAGTTTCCATTTCTTGGCGACAAAAGAGGCGCGAAAAAATTCCCCGGCCTTCAATGGCAATAAGTTGTTGGCCATGTATCCAATATGCAGGATGTCGAATAAGGTCCAGTAGGGGATTCGTCGAATGGGATTGAGGAGCACCCGCCAGATTTCTGTTCTGGCCATCATGGCTAGTCCGTTGATGAAGACGGCTACTAATAAAAACCAGGGGTGGGGGAGAGTTAGTGCTTGGGCTAATTGTTTTCGATCCAGGGAATGAAAGCAGAAATATAAAAAAACTAGGGAAAGGAGAATCCCGATGCCAGTAAAAAGGCGACGTTTTTGCATTACACTCATGGGGGGCTGATCTTCTCCAGGAAAAACGAGTTGGCAAGGCCTTAGTCTGTTTTTACCTAAGAAGCATCACAATTTTTTGGATTTTATCGGGGAAATTTTGGCCTATCAGGGCGACGGGAAGCTATGTGAATATCTGAAAATTCTTCGCCTTTTTCCGCGAAAGATGTTACCCACACCCCATCCAATGAAAAAAGTTTTATCGATTTGCCTTTTTGGTTTGGGGCTTATTTTTTCCCATTTCTTACCTGGGGCCTTGTGGGCTTATTCTTCTGTGACCGTGTCACAGGACGAACCGGTGTATCGGCAGTTAGATTTGCTGGCCTCTTACGGATTAGTAAAGACCATGATGGTGGGGCAGCGGCCCTACGTTCGTTCCGAAATCGCTCGATTGATAGCGGAGTCCTTAAAAAATTATCCTGAGTTCGCCTTGCAATACGAAGGGGTTCGAAACATTTCTGTCAGAGAATCCGAACGTCGTTTGAAGGCCAAGCGTCGCGTGGATCAAATCTTAGAAGAGTTGAAAAAGCAGTATCGCTCCGAACTCGTACAGCAGAAGGTTTTCGAAGGCAAGGTGCCGATGGTGGAGGGTAAGCCTCTTGCTTACGTTGATTTCAATTATCTCTATTTGAGCGAGCCTAAGGGGCAGATCTTACCCGTGAATAATGGTTTGGGAGGAATCGATGGTATCGTCCAGCCCTTGGTAGAGCAGCGCGAGGGACGTCATTATCAAAGCGGTTCTAATTTGGCGTTCGAGACTCTGCACTGGGCTCGTTTGAGTCCCTATGTTGCTTTACAGGTACAGCCTCGGTTTCAAATGCAGATTGCCAAAGAAGGTTTACAAAGCGAAACCAAGCCCTATATTCAGCAACTCAATGGGCATTTTACCTACGGTAAACTAGATTTGGAAATCGGTCGTGATGCGGTGCATTACGGGCCTTCGGCCAAGGGAGGGTTATTGCTTTCCTCCAATCCCAGGCCCTTGGATTTTATCAAGCTCGCTAGTGTTAGCCCTTTCCATTATCCCTTCTTTTTTAAAAAATTTGGCCTTAATGAAATGAGTTTGGTGGTGGCTAATTTGGGACCTGAGCAAGTTTTTCAAGATCCCTGGCTATTGATTTGGAAGATTTCCAATCGACGCAACGAGTATTTTGAGTTCGGCTATACCCAGTTGTTGCAGATGGGAGGAGAGGGGGCTCCTCCGATTGGTTTTGGTTCTGGAACTGTGGAGTTTTTCGATATTAGCTCTACTGGTGTTCGTTCCAATCGGAATATTGTCGTCGAACTCATTGGGAAAGTTCCCCAGGCTCGTGGAATGCAGGTCTATGTTGAAGTTGATTTCAGCAATTTTACCTCGAATTTTTCGACCTTATTCGTAGATTACACCTCCTACTTGGCGGGGCTTCATATGCCTCGTTTGAATGACGATGGTACTCTAGGTTTGCGTTTGGAATATCGACGCCTGTCTCCTCTCTATAGTCGAAGTCCCGTCTTTACCGATGGACTTACTGAAAATACTCTGTTGTTGGGAGACCCTTTGGGTCCGGATGCTTACGGCGTTTTACTAGACTTGCTCTATGACCTCACGCCGAAAGATCAGATGTCGTTTTCTACTGAATATCGTAAACGTCACAATAATGTTTACGCTTTTAACGGAAGCTCGGTGGATAAGATTTCAGATTTCGGATCTGAGACCCGAGTGTTATATCGAGGAGGAATCAAACACGTCTTCAACTCCCACGTGGTTGGACGTTTTGGTTTTGGCTTAGATCAGATCCATAATCGTGATTTTCAAGGAGGAGGGAACGATCTGGATTGGATGGTGGAAACAGGGATTAGGATTTATTGGGATCCCATTGCGGGTATTTAATTGCGTGATTTAGGAATCGGTAGCGTTTGCGTAGTTGCGGTGTTTTGTAGAAGGCTTCCCAACAGATATAAAGATTCATTTTTGAAGTCCCCTGGCGACGTTCGGAGAAGGTGAAGGGAATTTCGCAGTAACTGAAACCGTGTTTCCAAGCTAAATAGCTTGTTTCGATCTGAAAAAGGTAGCCTTGTCCGTAACTGGAGTAGTGTAGAAGGGTCTTTAAAACGTTTTGACGATAGGCTTTGAATCCCCCAGTCCAATCTTGAATTTGTTTTCCCAGACACCACTGGGCATAACGGTTTCCCAAAAGACTGAGGCGTCGGCGTAGCCAATTCCATTCGCTAATACCCCCTCCGGGCACGTAACGGGAAGCCAAGACGAAATCGTATTCTGCTAGTTGGGTGATCAATAGAGGAAGCAGGGATGGGGGATGGGAAAAATCCGCGTCCATTTGTATGATGGCTTCTGCACTATCCTCGGTGAGAATCTTTTGAAAGGCTTCTCTATAAGCTAGGCCCAAGCCCTCGCGTCGGGGGCGGTGTAGTACTTGAATATGGAGCGGATCCTCTGAGCACAGCGAGTCGGCAATTTCTCCGGTACCATCAAAAGAATGGTCATCCACGATCATCAATTTTGTTTCGGGAAGATAGCGACGAATCTCTGTGACCAAGGCGCGCAGATTATCGGCTTCGTTGAACGTGGGAAGCACTATGGTTGTCCGCATGGGGTTTTTTATCTGATAAAATTAGGTTTAGCAAGAAAAGGGGAAGTAACTCTTTACATTTGGAGGGAGTCTTCTTACCCTCCTTGCTCATGGGATCTTTATCGCCAAGAGAAGAACTCATTCGTATCCAACGACAAATCTTCAGAAAAAATCAGAGGATCATCGAGGACTCCATTCTTGTAAGCGAAAAGGGGTTTTATGCTTATGAGAAGAATTATCAAAGGCGAGTCCGAGATTTTCAAACTCCGGTGACCTTGGGAGAATTGAAACGTGCCCTGCGGCGTGCCCAATGGATCTACATGGGGGACTACCATACCAATCGCCAGTCTCAGCGTGCCCTCTTAAGAGTCCTCAAATTGTTGATTGGTCAACAGCGAAATTTTGTTATCGCTCTGGAATTTATTCAGAAAAAACATCAGGAAGTGTTGGATAAATTTTTGAAAAAAAAGATGTCTCTGAATTCATTCCTTAAATTTATTAATGTGAAAAAAAATTTCCATTTTGATCTTTGGGAGAACTTTGAGCCCATCTTCGATTTTGCCCGTTATTACCGCTTGCAGGTCTTTGGCATCGAATCGGCGCCTTACGGATCGGGTCTTAAAAAGCGTGATCAGGCCATGGCTAAAACCCTGGCCGAAATTCGTCAGCGTTTGCCCGAAACCAAAATTCTCACCTTCGTGGGAGACCTGCATATCGCTCCAGAAAATTTGCCCCATCAAGTTAAAAAGGCGGTAGGCCCCACTTATGAGGAGAATAAAGAGATCTATCTCTATCAAAATTCAGAAAAGATTTATTGGAAATTAGCTACGGACCATCGCGAGGAAGAAGTGGAGATTGTTCGTATTGATAGCAAAAGTTTTTGTTTGATTAATACGCCTCCCATTGTGTGGCAGCAGTCCTACTTGAATTGGTTAGAAAATGAAGAGGAAGAAATCGATTATTTGGATCCTAGACACAGCTTTCTCGATTTGACCAAACGAATCGCCGGTTTTTTAAGGCTAAAACTTCCTAGAAATAAAGAGGAGGTAGAAGTTTTCACCTGTGGGGATTTTAGTTTTTTGGAGCGTTTAAAAGAGGATCATGAGTTTTCTTCGGAAGAAAAAAAACAAATTAAAAGGCAAGTCGAACTCTCCGAAAGTTATTATATTCCTAAAAGAAAGTGGGTTTATCTAGCGAATATCTCTTTGAATCACGCTGCAGAAGAAGCGAGCCATTTTATCCGCCATTTGATGGCTGGAGATGATGTGCCCAAGGGAGCACAGGATATTTTCTATGGACGTGTTTTGCAGGAAGCCTTGGGTTTTTTTGGTTCTAAGATCGTCAATCCTAAGCGGAAGTGTTTGAGGGTGCGTGATTTTGAGAGCATGGTGGATTATTTCAGGCGGGTGAAGGTGCCCAGGGATAGAACCTTTGAACTTGAGGTAGGACATTCTGTCTTAGAGCTTAAGAAGATGGAAAAACAGAATAGGGCATTGGCGAATCCTCAAAATATGATTCAACACCATGATCTTTTTTTTGGTGTCAGTCATGCCTTGGGGTACATGTTGGGGGAGATTCTCTACCATGCCATGATGAAGGGCAAGCTGACTAAAAAAGAGATCGGCAAATTATTTAGAGATTCGTGGATGCAAGAAGGAAAGGCTTTTTGGGTCTACGGAGATCTTATGGCGCGTTTCGCAAGTCTTCCTTTGCCACAGCGATTTTAGTTATCCTAAAAGGACTAACTCTTTCTGTTATTTCAACTTATCTTTTTTAACCCCCTGAAAATAAAAGAAAAATATTGAAAAGAGATTGACAGGCTTTAACGGCGCAAGCTACCCCTGCTGCACTTTTTTGTTTCGGGTCTCCAGGGAGAAGATTGGGCAGGGATTGTCTTCATGAAATCATTTTCATTGCAGTGTTGTGATGTGGAAATGCACAAACAAAAGAGAGGTTGCCATCTCCGTTTGAGTCGGGTTGTTATCCTATTATTTTTTCTTTTGTCGATCCCCATTCGTTTATGGGCTCAGGCATCGGTCAACATAGGGGAAGACGACAGGCTCTATCGTGATCTGGAAAAACTCATTGCCCATGGTTTGGTAGATCAGGTGGTGTGGGGGCAGAGACCTTTTTCTCGTCGGGAAGTAGCTCGAATCACCGCCGAAGCCATGGGAAATTTATCCAGATTAAATTCTTCTCTTGAAGACCCTCATGCTTCTCTTCAACAAAGGCGGGCTTTGGAAGAACGCCTTGCTTACGTGAAGCGTATTCTGCGGCGTTTGGAGAATGAATTTCGCGAAGAACTCATTCAGCTCCATGCTTTGTCAGGTCCCAAGACTTGGTATTCTCTACATCCACTGGAAAAGGCCTTTGTCGACGTTTTGGGCACGGACAGCCTTCCTCGAAAGGTTCCTCCTAACGGTTTGGGAAGTGCCGACGCGGTTATCAATCCTTTGGTGCAGTATCGAAATGGTCGTCGGATCGTCGACGGAAGCAACTTGAGTTTGGAAACCACCCATTGGTTTCGCCTGACGGATTATTTTGCTTTGTATGCCAGGCCTCGCTTTCAACTTGCGTTGGGTCGCGATGGGCAGGCAGATGTTAACGGGGCCTTTGTCCAATATCTTTACGGGAAGTTTTTTTTCAAGAATTTTGAATTTCAGGTGGGACGTGATGCCCTCTACTATGGACAAGGCCTAAGATCGGGGTTGATGCTTTCCCAAAATCCCCGTGGTTTAGATATGGCAAAACTCTCCAATGATTTGCCGGGGTTTTTGCCGTGGGTCTTCAAGTATCTAGGTCCTAACAAGATAAGCTTCTTTTATGCCGATTTAGGACCTGAGCAGAATTTTCCTAATGATTATCTGGTGGGTTATAAATGGAGTTTTGAACCTCTTTCTTGGTTTGAGATGGGAATTGGGTTGATGGTGCAATCAGGAGGAAAAGGGGGGCCGCCAGCCTCATTGGGTAGTCGTGTTGCTGATATCTTTCCCATTTCTGAATTAGTGCAAAACCAGCAGGAGATAGGAAATAAAATAGGAGGCTTTGATTTTCGTTTTCGTATTCCCCCTTGGAGAGGTACGGAAATCTACGGCGAGATTATCTTTGACGATCTACACCGTTTTTCCAATGCAGACACGGCTTTTATCGATGACGCCGGGTATGTGGGAGGAATTTATTTTCCACGTCTAATTGAGCCCGGTACAGTGGATTTAAGGTTGGAATACCATCGCACTGGGATTCGTTTCTATGAGCACGCTCAATACACCTCGGGTTTAACTCTCAATCAATTTTTCTTGGGGGATATTTTAGGCCCCAATGGGCAAGGAGCTTATGGGGTGGCTACTTTGGAGCTGAATGAACAAAATCGCCTAACCGTAGAAGGGGCCTTTGAGGCCAGGAGTGGGGATGTGTACGAACTGGTGAACAACCCCGATGGTAGCGCGGATTTTATCAAATTGGAGAATAAACCCGAGGAAAACCGAATGCGTTGGATGGTCAGTTGGGACTACGATTTAGAATCGCTGCCTCTGAGATGCGGAGTGGGATTGGGTTATGAGCGTGTGTGGAATTTTAATTTTTCACCTGGAAATGGACGCAACAATCTTTTAGCCGGTGTTCAAATTCAGGTTACCCTCGATCCAAAAACTTCCTTTTCAGCATTCCATCGCCCTTAATTTTCTCTGTTAGGTTATTTCTTTCATCAACCAAACAATTATTGAATTGCTCATTAACGATCATGGTCTTGGTTTTATAAATTTTATGAAGAAGAAATCGATTCTTTTTAGAGTCATCCTACCGCTTTTAGGTATCCTAGCCTTGAGATCTTTGCAGGTGTTCATCAAAATTATTTAAAAGTGCCTCCGACATTAGGAGTTTGGATTAAGCGGGTCCTTGGCATTGATCCGATGATTTTAAGTTTGTCAAAAATTGTGGGAGATACTGCCTATATTTTTACCGAAGCAGATCACCTATTTGCTATTGATCTGCAAATACCTCCTCATAAGCATGAAAGATGGAAACAAGATGCCTCTTATCGCGGCAGGATTATGACCACAAAAGAGCATGTCTGTTTTCTCGACGACGAGCAGCATTTTCGTTGTGTAAAAAGTAAAACGGGAGAGCTTGAATGGGTTTCGCCGTGTCCGTCTCGTGATCAGGACAAAGCTTTCATTATCAAAGATAGGATCGTCTTCTGGGACCAGAAGGGGGAGCAACTCTATTCATTTGATTTGAACACGGGTCAAAAAAATTGGCAGTTGAACATCGAGGATTCTGGTGGAGGGCTCTATACTCAGGTTGCTTTTAACGATACGACCTTAGTTTTTTCTCCTGCTGTTTATAATGGAAAAACATACATTATCGATCTGAGTACTGGACGAGAACGATGGAGTGGGGATGTGGGACGAATAGAAGCAGCTCTTGTTGGGAAGGATTCTGTCCTATTCTACGATGCTGCATCCTTAAAGCTTTTCGATATTCAATCACAGAAATTCAATTGGGTTTTTAACAAAGGCGCGAATGATCTTGGATGATTTTGGGCGATTTCTTCTAGGTAATGAGGTTCCATTAAAGACAGATGAAAAAATGGTTTATTTTTCTGTAAGAGATCGCTTGATCGCCCTTGAACAGAACAGTGGAAAATATTTGTGGTCTTTGGAGTTTTCGAATTTAAATCCAGAAGGAAACAGCAAAGTAAAAATAAAATAAAGGATCAGCCATTTTATGTTTCTGGTGCTCAGGTTTACCTAACATACAAAACTGAGAGTCTGACCGAACGTACTTACGGTATTTATGGCATCGACAAGGGGACGGGCAAAGTTAATTTTAAAGTGCAGTGGGCAATGGTGGATCGCTGGACGCTTTTTTAAAAAAAACCGCCACAGGGGTCTTGGCCTGTGGCGGTTTGTCAATTTTTGTCGTGTGGATGGACGAGCCTCGAGGAAAATTATTCCTCGTAGTAGTCTAGCCCAAGATGGGTAATTTGGGTTTCCCCCATCAAATAGCGGAGCGTATTTTTAAGCTTCATCTCTTGAATGAAAAGATTGTGCTCTGGATACAAACCTTCCGCAGTCATCGGGCTTTTGTAGTAAAAGCTCAACCACTCTTGGATACCCTTCATGCCGGCTCGTTTAGCGAGGTCAGAGAAGAGGATTAGGTCTAACACCAAAGGGGCTGCTAAAATGGAGTCTCGACAAAGAAAGTCGACCTTAATTTGCATGGGATAGTTTAGCCAGCCAAAGAGATCGATGTTATCCCAGCCCTCTTTGTTATCTCGTCTCGGAGGATAATAGTTGATGCAGACCTTGTGATAGAGGTTATCGTAGAGGTCTGGATACAACTCGGGTTGAAGAATAGTATCGAGCACTCCCAATTTACTGATTTCTTTGGTCTTAAATGATTCAGGATCGTCGAGGACCTCGCCATCTCGGTTTCCTAGAATGTTGGTAGAGAACCAACCGGTTAATCCCAGGTAACGAGATTTAAATCCAGGCGCCAACACCGTCTTCATCAAGGTTTGTCCGGTTTTGAAATCCTTTCCGGAAATCGGACTGCGGGTCTCTTGGGCCAACTCTAAGAGGGCAGGAATATCGACCGTTAGGTTAGGGGCTCCATTGGCGAAGGGAATTCCCATTTTTAAAGACGCATAGGCATAGATCATGCTGGGGGAGATATGCGCGTCGTCATTGTCTAATCCAGCTTCGAAGGCCTTGAGACTCTGGTGAACGGGGCGAACTTCGTTATAAACCTCAGTTGACCCACACCAGATAGTCACGAGACGTTGGGCGCCTGTTCTTTTTTGGAATCCACGGATATCGTCCATGACCTGTTCGACCAATTGACGGCGGCTGCCTTTTTTAATGAAGGTCCCTTCCAACTTTTTTACGAAATTTTTGTCGAAGGCGGCTGGCCAGGGCTTTAGTTGGGAAAGTGGCTCCCGGACCTTTTCTAAATCGCTTTGTTCTAAAACACCGGCCTTGCTAGCGGCTTCGAAGGCATTGTCTTCAAAAACGTCCCAAGCGCCGAAAACGAGATCGTCAAGCGAGGCTAATGGCACGAAATCTTTTACCATGGGATTGTTTTTATCGGTACGTTTCCCAAGGCGGATGTGGCCCATTTGAGTAAGAGACCCGACGGGCTTGGCGAGTCCTTTTTTAATTAATTCTACTCCGGCTACGAAGGTGGTGCTTACGGCTCCTAAGCCCACCATTAAAACACCTAATTTTCCTTCGGCTGGTTGAATCTTTACCCCTGGATTGGTCATAAATAGCTTCCTTTGTTTGGAAAAACATTGGTAGGCGCAGCGCTATAGCCCTTCCCATCCCCCTTGTAAACTGACATTTTTTTAGTTTTGTCTCTTGTCACGAACTCCGAATACGGGGGTACTGGTTCAGTTTCATGACCTTTGATTGTCTTGGAGTTTTTTTGATATTTTTAGGCGTGTATGGTTTTTCCCGCCTTCTTTTTTTTATGGACTAACGATTTGGAAATATTAGGCAACTTTTTAAGTTTATTTCCGAAATCTCCTGTGGTTCCGGGATCAAATTGAAATTGAGTTTGTATTCCTGGAGATAAACAAGCCTGTTGTGGAGGCTTTTATCCTTTCCAGAAATTGAGTATGAAGATTTCTTCTACCAAAAATTTTTCGTTTCCGGTGAGGGCTTCTACCGAGGCCTTTTTACCGGAGCGGGCTAGGTCTGAAGTGGGTTCGTCGGTTTCCGGGAAGGTTCCGGCGGTGCGTGCTGTTTTGTCCTTACCCGCTGCCATGCCTTGCGGGATTCAATTTCTTCCAGCGGATATTATTAAAGCGCTAGTAAGGGCTAAATTATCCGATACCTTGGTTCCGGATTTGGCCAAGGTGCCTGAGGTTTTTGATGGGCTTGTGGAGTTTTTCTCTGATTTAGTCAGCCACGATCCCCGTCGTGCCCGCTTGTTGGGAATTTCCTACCCCGAAAATTCTTAGGCCGGTTCGAGGTTGGTGTTTTATTTTTTTGAGAAGCTTTCTAGCAAAAATCCCGCATATTTTTGGTGCGATAACTGAGGGCTTCGCCGACATGGGAGGTTTTTAGTGTTTCGCAAGCCTCGAGATCGGCAATGGTGCGGGCTACTTTAAGCACTCTGTGGTAAGCCCGAACTGAGAGTCCCCATTTTTCCATGGCCATTTTAAGTATCTTTTTTGCGTCTTCCTGTACAGGGCAGAATTTTTCGATATCGCTAGGGCTCATTTGAGAGTTCCAAGTGGAAGGATGGTGGATAAAACGTTGCTTTTGTAGCTCCCAAGCTTGCTGGACCCGATTTCGAACGTTTGCGCTACTTTCCCCACGGGGTAATTCTGTAATTTCTTTAAAGTTCAAAAGTGGTACTTCGATGTGGAGATCCATGCGATCCAATAGAGGACCGCTGACCTTGCTTTGATATCTTTGGATACGCATTTCAGAACAGGTGCAATTTTTCTGTGAGCTTCCCTGGTATCCGCAAGGGCACGGATTCATGGCGGCAACCAATAGAAAACGCGCGGGAAACGTAAGGCTGCTCATGGCTCTGGATAGGGTGACCTCGTGGGTCTCGAGGGGAAGACGTAGTGCTTCGAGAGCATTTCTTCGAAATTCCGGTAATTCATCTAAAAATAGAACTCCATTGTGCGCCATACTAACCTCGCCTGGGCGAGGGACAGAACCTCCACCAATGAGTCCGGCATCGGAAACAGTATGATGGGGGCTTCTAAATGGACGTTGTACGATGAGACCTTGATGGGGTTGGAGTTGGCCAAGCAGGCTGTAAATTTGAGTGGTCTCTAAACTTTCTTGAAAACTTAGAGGAGGGAGTAAGGAAGGTAAACGGCTGGCCAAAAGACTTTTACCTGTCCCTGGGGGGCCCTTCATTAGCAGGTTATGGTAGCCTGCTGCGGTGATTTCTAAGGCGCGTTTGGCATGGTCTTGGCCGCGTACCTCCGATAGGTCGGGAAGTAAACTGGGGCTGGGAGTGGATTCGGTGAGAGTGGTGAGAGAACAAGGCAGGGTGCGGGTTCCTGCAAGAAATTGAATGACGGCCGGTAGATCGGGGGCTCCGTAAATAGTGATGCCCTCGATGGGATGTGTTTCTGCCAGATTGGCTTCTGGTAAAACAAGTGCCTTTAAACCTTGATTTTTTGCCCATAAAGCGACCGATAGGGCTCCGGGAATGGGACGGACCTTTCCCTCTAAAGAGAGTTCTCCCAGAAAGATAAGTCCCTTCAGTGGATCAGGAGGCAGCAGGTCGGAGGCGGCTAACAGTCCTACGGCGATAGGCAGATCGAAGGCGGTGCCAACTTTTTTTATATTAGCCGGAGCCAGATTTAGAGTGATGCGACTACAGGGGAGAGTGTAACCGCAGTTTTTTAGGGCGGCGCGAACTCTATCCTTGGCTTCTCGCACGGCCGATTCAGCCAAACCCACGGTGGACCAATGGGGCAAATTACTGCGGTTGATATCGACTTCGACATGAACCGGATAGGCGTCGATGCCTTGGAGGCCTGCTGAGAGAAGGGTGGTCACTGTCATGCACTCACAAGACTGCAATCAAAGTGCCAAGTATTTACAAAAATGGAGAGGGGCTATGTGTATATTGAAAGCTTTTCTTTGTTGGAATGGATGATTTTGGATTTTGGCCAACCATTTTTGCAATGGGGTCAACAAAGCTCTTCATGGAAGAAAAAAACAAATTTTAGAGTGAATGCTTAGGGCTTTTTTATTGAAGCACATCCCGGTGCACAATAAAAAACTGCCCCCCTTTTTTAGGGGGGCGGTTATCAAATGAATCTCGGAGTGTCCGTTTTATTTTTAGAATCCTTAGATTAGATAGAGGATAGGCTAGGCAAAATGGAGATTTTCAATGATCAAGGCCCATCTGAGCAAGATAACGTTCGGCATCCAAGGCGGCCATGCATCCCATGCCCGCGGCGGTAATGGCCTGACGATAGACATGATCAACGCAATCCCCTGCTGCAAACACTCCGGGTAGGGAGGTTTTTGTGCCTTGTGTGGTAAGAAAGTAACCGTTTTCGTCGGTGGGGACTTGTTGGGAGAAGGGTTTAGAGTTGGGAGTATGACCAATGGCGATAAAGACACCATCAGCTTTTATGTGACGTTCTTCTCCGGTCTGTAAATTTTTTAATTGGGCCCCAGTAACTTCACCTTTTTCTAGATCGTCGATTTGGGTCAAGGTGCTATGCCAGAGCACTTCGATCTTAGGATTATTGAGCGCTCGTTCTTGCATGATCTTGCTGGCGCGAAATTCACCACGTCGGTGGACTAGGTAAACTTTTTTGGCGAATTTGGTGAGAAAGGTACTTTCTTCCATGGCGGAGTCGCCGCCTCCAACCACGATGAGGTCTGCATTGCGAAAAAAGGCTCCATCACAAGTAGCACAGGTGGATACACCCCTCCCCATGAGTTTTTTTTCGGCTTCAAGTCCAAGTAATTTAGGAGAAGCTCCTGTGGCGATGATGACGGTTCTAGCTTTGATTTCTTGTTGGTGTCCTTTGAGAATTTTTATTTCTCCTTCCAAAGAACACTCAGCAATTTGATCAAAAATAAACTGAGTTCCAAAACGTTCTGATTGTTTTCTCATATTATCCATGAGTTCGGGTCCCATGATTCCTTGGGGAAAGCCGGGATAGTTTTCTACCTCTGTGGTAGTGGTCAGTTGACCTCCGGGAAGATTACCGTCGATGACTACGGGATTAAGATTGGCGCGGCCCGCGTAAATCGCTGCTGTCAGGCCTGCGGCACCGGATCCTACAATGACGATGTTATGAATAGGGTTACTCATGATGTTTCCTCAAATTCTATGATTGATCCACGACAGGATAGTTTTTTACCGGATTAAAATAGCGGGGTTTAGGTTAAAAAATCTTTAAGACAAAGTAAGTCCATGTTTGATCTTCGAAGAAAACCAAAAAAACCAACGGATAGTCGTAGTTAGGTAGCCTGTATGTGACCTAGAAAGGAATGTCGTCATCGACATTCATAGGTGCTGCGGCCTCCATGGTGGGGGAGGCTCCTCCTCCGCTTTTGCCAGTGCCTTCACCACGTCCGCCCAGAAATTGCACGGTTTGAGCCACAATTTCGGTGGTATACTTTTCTTGCCCGTCTTTATCTTGCCACTTTCGTGTCTGTAGACGTCCTTCCACGTAAATAGTTCGTCCCTTACTCAGATATTCACCGCATAATTCAGCAATTTTTCCCCAGGCGACGATGCGATGCCATTCAGTTCTTTCTTCACGAGAACCTTCTTTATTTGTCCAGTTTTCGTTCGTGGCAATCGTAAAATTGGCCACCGCCGCTCCTCCTGGTGTGTAACGGACTTCGGGGTCTTTACCCAGATTGCCGATGAGAATGACTTTATTGATACTTGCCATGGAATGATCCTCCCATTTTTAAGAAAGACAGGGGTTGGGTCCTCAGAAACCCATTCCACAATCTTTTTTTCTCGGTTTGTCAATGACTAAGGCGCTCCACCGTATTGCTACTAGAAGAGAAAGATTTTTTCTCAGGTGACAACACCAGGGCATCGCGTTTTATTTTGTCGACGGAGTTTTGGAGATTTGTAAGTTTTATCCTTACTCTATCGCTACATGAAAAAGTTAATGCAAGCTTCGAGCCAGTTGTTCCCGATCTTGTTTCCATTGAGGGTATTCTTGATCCAATTCGGGAGTCTTTAGTCGGTCAAATTCTGCTAGCTCTTGCTTCGCTTCGGCTTTGTTTCCGAGAGCGGCAAGATTTCGAGCTAAAAATAGGCGGTTTAAGGCGTAGTCTGGAGAGAGTTGGACGGCTTGTCGAAAATATTCGGATGCCTTGTCTAGATCTTGTGAAATATTTTTGGGGTTCAAGCTAAATGCTGGAGCCTTGGAGAATATATTTCCCAAGATTCTGTAACAACCCGCGTGCTGAAAATTAGGTTCCACCGCGATGAGGGCCTCGCATTGGGAGACCATCAGACGCAAGGATTTTTGATAGTCGAAAATATGGTTTTGCACGAAGATGCCTCGATTTAGAACTCCGTAGTAAAGGCAAAGGGGCTTGTCAGGATCGAACTTCAGGCATTTTTCGGAATAGGCCATGCCAGCCTGTGCCCACTTGAGTTTCGCAGATTTTTCTTGGGAACTTCGGGCCTTTTGATAAGCCTCCTGACTTTTGAGGCCCAGATCTTCAGGGCTTTTTAGATTGTTTAAATCTAGTGGAGTGAACTTGGGGGGAGGGCATCCCCAGAACGACCCCAGGCTCAGAATTAGCAAAAATCGACAAATTTTGGATCGAAGCGAGAACATGAATCTTTGAGCGAATAGCTTGTTGACTGCAAAATTGTCAACGCTTGATCTTTCTTACAAATCTGTCTAGGGAGGCTCGATGCAAGACCTTTCGGTCATCGTGCTTGCGGCCGGTGAATCTACCCGTTTGAAATCCAAAACCAGCAAGTTGTTACACCCGCTTTGTGGGCGTCCGCTTATTTCCTATGTGATGGATACGGCTCTTGCCTTAAAACCTCACAAGGTTTGTGTAGTGGTGGGGCATCAAAAGGATAGCATTGAAAAATTATTTGCAGATTCCCCCAACATTATTTTTGCCCATCAGACGCAGCGTTTGGGAACGGGGCATGCCGCAACGATCGGGCTCAAGGCACTGGGAAAAATTCGTGGTTCTGTTTTGATCCTCAATGGAGATGTCCCTTTGTTGAGTGTCCAAACCTTAAAGAATCTCATTCGGGAGGGAAAACAATCAGATTTATCCTTGGTCACGGCAGTGCTCCCTGATCCTTTTGGTTATGGAAGGATTCTTCGTGATTCCCAGGGGGAGCTGCAGGGAATCGTCGAGGAGAAAAATGCCAGTCCCCAAGAAAGGCAACTCAATGAGATCAATACGGGAATTTATCTAGTAGAGAGTAATTTTCTTCAACAGTCCTTAGAAAAAATTCCCAAGGATTCTCTAAAAAAAGAATATTACCTCACTGAGATCGTTCGTTTAGCCCGTGAGTTTAAAATCATTCCTCAGACCTATGCAGTACAAAACACAGAAGAAATTTTGGGAGTGAATACGAGGAGTGAGTTGGCCCACCTTAATCAGCGGATGAGGGCTAGATTGGCGATGCATCATTTGGAACAAGGGGTAGGGATGGAAGATCCCCATACCGTTTACTTAGATGCAGAGGTCAAGGTGGGGGCGGATAGTTTCTTAGAATCAGGAGTGCACCTAAAAGGCAAAACCCGCCTTGGGCTTGGGTGTTACCTCGAAACGGGGGTAGTGTTGCGCGATTGTCAATTGGCTAATGGAGTCACGATTAAGGCCTATAGTGTTTTGGAGGGATGCCGAGTCGCTGAAAGTGCTGTGGTCGGGCCCTTTGCCAGGGTGCGTCCTGAGACCCAAATTGGTGAAGGCGCTCGGGTGGGTAATTTTGTCGAATTGAAGAAAACTCGCTTAGGTGCTGGTGCTAAGGCCAGTCATTTGTCTTATCTGGGGGATGCAAAAATAGGAGCGGGAGCCAATATTGGTGCTGGAACCATCACTTGCAACTACGATGGTAAAAATAAGTTTTTAACAGTGATTGGTTCTGAAGCCTTTATCGGAAGTGACACCCAGTTGGTTGCCCCTGTCAAGGTGGGCCGTGGGGCTTATGTCGGGGCTGGTACTACAGTGACCCAAGATGTACCTCCAGGGCATTTGGCTCTTTCTCGTGTTCCTCAAAAAAATCTTCTTCGTAGAAAAAAATAATTCGCCTGCTTCTACCTAGTTTTGTTTTACTGGGTTGTTTTCAAAGGAAGATGCGGAGTTTAATTGACGGATTCTATTGAGAACATCCGGAAATTTCCCAATTCTCAAAAGATATTCAATATGGAGGGTATGCCAATATGTGCGGAATCGTAGCCTATATCGGTACTCAATCAGCGCAGGAAATATTACTCGATGGTTTGACCCGATTGGAATACCGGGGTTACGACTCTGCCGGAATTGCCCTGCTCCAAGGATCTACAACCCATATTGCCCGTGCTCGTGGTAAATTGTCCGTCCTTAAAGAAAAGCTCCGTGAGCACCCTTTACCCGCATCCCAAATTGGAATCGGTCATACCCGTTGGGCTACCCACGGCAAACCCAGTGAAGTTAATGCCCATCCCCATCATGAGGGACCGGTGACCGTAGTGCATAACGGCATCATCGAAAATTATCTTTCCCTGAAGGAAGATTTAGAAAAACAAGGGCATCATTTTTCTTCTGAGACCGATAGTGAGATCCTTGCCCATTTGGTTTCAGAGGCTTTGAAGACGGGTTTATCTACAAGAGAAGCTCTGCAATCTACATTGAAAAAAGTGAAAGGTTCTTATGCTTTGGCCCTCTTCAATGAGAACGAGCCGGATAAAATTTTTGGTGCTCGGTTGGGAAGTCCCCTGGTGGTTGGATTTGGAAAGGGAGAACAATTTCTGGCCAGTGATGTTCCTGCGTTGTTGCCTTACACCCAATCGGTGTATTTTTTGGAAGAGGGTGATCTTGTTGAGCTACATCGTGATCGGGTTCAGGTTTTTGATTCCTGTGGGAAAAATAAAACCGTGGAGCCTAGAAAGATTACTTGGTCTCTTTCGATGGCAGAAAAAGAGGGCTTTAAGCATTTCATGCTCAAGGAAATTTTTGAACAGTCTCGAGCCCTCACGGATACGTTACGAGGTTCTGTAGATTTGAGCCAAGCGCGTGTGGTGTTAAATGGCTTGGAGACCTTATTTCCCAGTTCCGATGATTTTGCTAAGATACGCCGTATTTATTTAATTGCTTGCGGAACCAGTTGGCACGCCGCTCAGGTGAGTCGTTATTTTTTAGAGCCCTGGTCAGGAGTGTGGGTTCAGGTTGAACAGGCGAGCGAGTTTCGCTATCGCGATCCTCTGGTGGACGAGGGCACTTTGGTGGTGGCGATCAGTCAATCAGGCGAGACCGCTGATACCCTTATGGCGGTAAGAAACGCTAAAGCGGCTGGAGCGAAAATTTTAGGTATCAGTAATGTGGTGGAAAGTTCTTTAGCGAGGGAGAGTCATGCGGTGGTTTATACCCATGCGGGACCTGAAATCGGAGTGGCAGCCACCAAGACATTCACCGCCCAATTGCTAGCCTTACAACTTCTGGGTTTAGTTTTAGGAGAAAAGTCTGGAAGGCTACAAGCTCAAGAGCGTCAGGAAATTTTTCAGGCGTTCATGGCCGTGCCCCAGCAGGTGAAACGATTATTGGAATCCTCTGAATCGATCCGTCGTTTGGCCTTGCGTTATGCTCAGTCGAGCCAGTTCTTATTTATGGGCCGAGGGCCACAGTTTCCTATCGCTTTGGAAGGAGCTTTAAAACTCAAGGAAATTTCTTATTTGCATGCCGAAGGATATCCTGGAGGAGAACTCAAGCATGGACCCATTGCTCTCATCGATGTGGGTTCTCCCGTAGTTGCCTTAGTGCCTCGCGATGCCTATTACGATAAAATGGTTTCAAATATCCAGGAGGTGTTGTCCCGTCAGGCCTCGGTCATTGCAGTGGTAGAGTCTGGAGAAACTCGAGTGCAGCAGTGGGTGAAGGATTGGATTGAAGTTCCTTCGGCCCACCCCGCTACTTTGCCGATCCTGACGGTAATTCCTCTGCAATTATTAGCTTATTTCATTGCCGATTATAAAGGGCATGATGTGGATCAACCTCGTAACTTAGCGAAGAGTGTAACTGTGGAGTGAGCGTATCGTGAATCCTATAGAAAAACATCCCTTGAATCCTCAACAAAGAGAAGCAGTATTAACCACCGAAGGACCCCTATTGATTTTTGCTGGGGCTGGAAGTGGAAAAACTCGGGTATTGGTCCAGCGCATGGCCCATTTAATTCAAAACTGTCATGTTCCTCCTTGGCGTATTTTTGCCGTTACCTTTACTAATAAAGCGGCTGCCGAAATGAAAAGCCGAGTGGAGGCCTTAGTGCAGGCTAGGGCTGACGATTTGTGGATTTCCACATTTCACTCTGCTGGGGTGAGGATCTTGCGTCGCTACATTGAGAAGCTTGATTACGGTAAGCAATTTATTATTTACGACGATGGTGATCAGCTGACCTTGATTAAGCAATGTCTTGAGGATTTAGGAATGAATCCCAAGGTATTTAATCCTCGTAACATACAATCGAGAATTGATTCCGCTAAGAACGAATTGGTTCTTCCAGAAGACTACCCTCAGGACGATTTTTTATCTGAGCGAGTCGCTGCGGTCTACAAGCTCTATGCGAAAAAATTGAGGGACAACAACGCTATTGATTTTGGTGATCTGTTGGTTTTGCCCGTCAGACTTTTTGAAAAACATCCCGAAATTTTGGCGGAGTATGTGAATAAGTTTCACTATCTGATGGTGGATGAATACCAAGACACCAATCATGCTCAATATCGCTTGATTCGATTATTGGCAGGGCAAAGACAAAACCTCTGCGTTGTTGGAGATGATGATCAATCCATTTACCGTTGGCGCGGTGCCGATGTGCGAAATATCCTCAGATTTCATCAGGATTTTCCTCAGGCAAAAGTGATTAAATTAGAGCAAAACTATCGCTCCACTCAAAATATCCTTAAGGCCGCCGCCCAGGTTGTAAAGCCCATCAGCCAGCGACAAGAAAAAACTCTCTGGACTGAAAATGGGGCTGGAGATCCTTTGGTGTTATTTTCTGGGAGTACGGATAGCGAAGAGGCCAGTTTTATCGCCGAACAGATTAAAAAATTTCGTGATCAGGGGGTGTCTCTGGCCGATATGGCGGTGTTTTATCGCACTAATGCGCAGTCCCGCGTTATAGAAGATCAGTTGCGTCGTCATAACATTCCCTACGTTATTTTTGGTGGAGTGCGTTTCTACGATCGGATGGAAATCAAAGATGTTCTCTCTTATCTCTGGGTTTTGGCCAATCCCTCTGACAGTTTGCATTTGAAGAGAGTTTTCAATGTTCCCACTCGGGGTATTGGAAAAACCACCGTGGATCGTTTGGAGCAATGGGCCCAATCTCAAGGACTAACTTTATGGCAAGCGGCATCTCGTGTTCGAGAATCAGCCGTGGGAGAAGCTGCTGCAAAAAAAGTAGAGATGTTCTGCCAGCTTTTGGAAACCCTGAAGGCCTTATTGGGAACTGTAAAGTTGTCTGAATTTGTCTCTCAACTAATCGAGAGAACTGGTTATCTGGCTAGTTTGAAAGAAGAGGGGACCTTAGAATCCGAATCCCGTATCGAGAATTTAACCGAATTCTTGAGTAGTATCGAAGAATACGAAAGTCGAGCTTCCCAGCCTTCTTTGGCTGATTTCCTCGACCAAGTTTCCTTGGTGAATTCGGTAGATTCTTTGGAGGAGGGGTCGGCTACTTTACCCCTGATGACATTGCATTTGGCCAAAGGACTAGAATTCGATGTGGTGTTCTTTGTCGGAATGGAAGAAGGGCTCTTGCCCCATAGTCGATCTTTAGATTCCCCCGAAGAATTGGATGAAGAGAGGCGTCTTACCTACGTTGGAATGACTCGAGCCAAGAAAAAATTATTTTTAAGCCATGCGGAACGCCGTCGGGTGTTCGGTAACGAGCAATTCAATTTGCCCTCTCGTTTTTTGAGTGATATCCCTCAGGATTTACTTCAGCCCGTGCGTCCAGTAATTTCCGCTCCGCTGAAAAGAAATCTTTCCTTCGCTCCCTCTCGATCCCATCAAGAGCCTAGGCCTGTTGAGGAAAAAGCTACCCTCAATCCTTATCGAGTGGGCGTTAGGGTTCGGCATCCCGTGTTTGGCATGGGAACCATTCGTAACTGTGAAGGTTCGGTAGAAAACACAAAGATTACGGTTTGCTTTCAAACAGCAGGGGTCAAGAAATTAGTTGCCCATATCTCCAACCTTACCATCGTGGGATAACCCGTGGGGAGTGAGTATGTCTTGGTGCCTTTCTGAAACCGAAATTACCTTGGCTTCGGGCCTGCTTCTGCATCGCTCGTGGGGGCAGTCAGAATTTTGGTCTAAGGTTTCATCGTTGCCTCTTGGGGAAGTGCAAACTATTTTGCGGCGTTGGTATGAGCAAGGTTACGTAGAGCTCAGGGACGATATTGAGTATCGCCTTTCTCAGAAGGGATGGGAACAAGCTCCTTCGAAAGAGGTGATGAAAGAGGCGTTTTCGATTCATTCCAAGATTTATCAAGCCCTTCTTGAATTTCCCCACGTCGAAAAAACCGAAGGATGGCTTGCCTATCATGCTGCTTTGGCCCAATTAGCGGTTCCGGCGTATTCATGGAATGTCCGTTGCGGCGAGCATCGTCGTGAAGCTCGGGATTTTGCAACGGCTTTGCAGTATTTCGATTGCGCCCTCGAGTTTTCCGAAAGTGATTTCAAAACAGCTTATGTCTTGGGTCTAAAGGCCTTCACACTTTTGGAACAGTCTCGTTTTGAAGAATGTTTACAAATCCTCGCTTTAGCCTATGTGACGGCGGAGCGCATTCCTTGGGAGGATTTCAGTTTTGAATATCTATTGCTTTTAGCCCAGGTGTCGACCCAGTTGGGACGTTATTCTGAAGCCGAAGAGCATCTTCAAATTTTAAGAAATAAACTGCGAGCGAAAGGTTTTTGGCAAGAAGAGTTGAAGCAGTCTCAAGCCTTGGGCCGGATCTGGCTAGAGCAAGGGCGTTACCGAGAAGCCTTAGATATTTTCGAATATGGCAAGGAGGGATTTATGGCCTCCCAGGCGCGTTTTCAAGCTCTGATTGCGGAATTTCATATCATTCAGGCGCTACATCTTTTGGGAAGGACTCGTGAGGCCTCGACTCGTTTGCGAATTCTACAAGAACAGTTGCAAACAGAGGGGGAATCTAATTTTTTAAATCCTTTTCTGGATTTATTGCGGGGTAAATTTGAAGTCACCTTGGGGAGCTTTACTCGGGCTTTGCGGATTTTGGAAAAGGCGGCCCAGGGCTTTGAGGTGACCGGGGATGTGCAGGGCAAGGTCGAGGTTTTATTAACCATGTCAGCTCCCTTATTGGAACATCACTTGATTGAGGAGGCAAGGCGCGTTCTAGAACTATTGTCCGATTGGCCTGACTTAAAAAATATGCCTACGGTCGAACATTCTGTGGCTCTACGTCGACTTGCCCTATCGGCCTTTGCGGGAGATTTAGATCGAAAAGATTTGTTCTTGATGGAGCAGTCTCCACGAGAGCATGGGCGTATGGAGGATTGGTTGCTTTTTTGGTTTCATCTCGCTCTGGCCGCTCGTCGTTCAGGCCATGCGGAGTTTTTCAAGATGTTTCTTAGTCGGGCTCAGCAAGTAGTTCATACTTTAATGAGTTATTTATCAGAGGCAGACGTGGAGTTTTTTTTAAAAAGACCCGATGTTGCTCGTATTGTGAGATTGACTTCCGAGGGAGGTGGAGAAGCTTCACAAAATCTTTCTGCGGAAAGAGACGCTTTAGATCAGGACATGGCAGAACCTGGTATTATCGCCCCACCCAAAAGACGTCCTCCGTCCGTCTAGTGGTTTTATAAACATTCTCTTTTCTGTCGTTTCTTCTGTTATCGTTCGAAGATTAAGCTGTGGGGGCATCTTTTTCTAAGCATTGCAATAAGGTTTGATGCATCAACTGCGTATTGGGGTGTAGGCCACCGCTCCACAAGCTTAAGGCTAGAGCTCCTTGGTGGACTAACATGCCTTCCCCGGTGTGAATGGGGTTTCCATGCTTTTGGGCCATGGCCAGAAAAGCGGTGATGCGGGGCCGATAGAGAATGTCGCTGACGAGTGTGCTGCGTGGTAGTCGATTCCAGGGAAATTCAATGGAAGTCGTACCGTGGAGTTCTATTGAGCTTGTATTGAGCAATAGGTGGGCTTGGGGAAAGACAGAAATTAGATTTTTTGGATTTAAGGATAGGGCATATAGTTCTGTTTGTGGAAATTTCTTTTTGAGAGAGGCTGCAAGCTTTTGTGCTCTGAGTAGTGTTCGGTTGATAATGGTAAGACGTTGTACCCCTTGCGTTGCAAGTAAGGTGGCGATGGCGCGACATGCCCCTCCAGCTCCCAATAAGACGATATTTTTTTTTCGGGGGATAAATCCCGTTTCCTCATGGAGAGACTGCAGATATCCCATTCCATCTGTATTGAAACCGATCCAACGACCATGATGATTGAGTACCGTGTTGACGGCACCGATATATCGGGCCAGGGGGACAACGTAGTCCAAAAGAGGAAGAATGTTTTCTTTGTGGGGAAGGGTGACGTTGAATCCTAAGAGGCGACGTTTATGGGTATGGAGGAATTTTTTGAGGTTTTTAGGAGCAACACGGATTTTCGTGTAAGTCCATGGCAAGGCAAGATCTCGTAGTGCCGCATTTTGCATGGAGGGGGATAAGCTGTGTTCGACCGGATCGCCGATAACGGCAAGGTGTTGTACGGAGTTTGAATTCATAGCCTTTCGTCTCTTAACACTTTTTGGGGGATTGGCCAAGGTATGGCGAATTCATCCCCAGGGTCATAGGCATTCAAAAATTCTGAGTCATGAAATTTTGAAAAAGTTTGCAACTAAAATGGAGTTACTCCGATAGAGGAGCACGATTTGAATTAGAATTCGGCATCAGAGGTGGGACATGATGCCATGAAGGGGTGAGCGCGGCGTTTTGATATTTTTCGTTCACATGTTTCCAAATAAATGATTGCGGTAAATGGTGCACTAATATTTTCCGATCGTTATTTTTGGCCATTCCTCTTCAAGTAAGCACAATTTAGGGTTTCGGGTGTTCTTCAAGGAAAGAAGTTTCGGAAGACCTTGGGGTCTTTCGGTATTTTTCGACCTTAGCAGAAGGAGACCCCCTATGTGGGCCATTTTTCACAAATTTAGATTCTTCACCCAATATTTTGTCTCTTTTCTTATCGTTTCCTTTCTTCACCAGACATTATCCATAGTGATGTTTCCTGTATGGGCGGCTGCTTTAAGCGATTTGCCTCCGGAATATTCTCAGATGGCAGCGGACAGTGAAGCCCAAATACCTGGAAAGATTCTGGGGCAAGCTTTGGGTGGAAATGAACCTTTGGTTTCAGAGGTGAGTCCGATGCCCCAGGAATTAAGGCCTGTTCCCAAGTGGGTGGTGCTGGAGCTAAATACTCCCGAAAGCGATCCTAAGGTCGTTGAAAAAGTCGCTGACACGCTTCGGGACGAGCTGTTGCAACAGGCAGGTATTTTGGTATCAGACAAGGCTGAAACCAGCAGTTTTTTTCGTGATCATCCAGATATTTTGCAGAGAATCGATACGCAAAATCCGCTCAATCGTTATATTGATCAGGCTGAACAGCTGTATTTGTCGATGGATTTGAAGGATGCCATCGGGGTTTTGAGCAATACCATTGAAACCTATCGTTCGGCCCATCCCCCTTTGACGGAGAATTTTTTATTGGTCGATGCTTACCTCTTTCTAGGAAATATTTACCTAGGAGATAAAAAGATTAGTGAGGCGAAAAATATATTTAAGGAAGCGGTCTTATTAGATCCGGATAGAGAACTTACCACCGAGGATTATTCTCCCGATACCATTGCTTATTTTGTTCAGTCGAAAGAGGAGTTTTTGAGTAAGGCCAAGACCTCTAAGGTCGATATTTTTTCCGCCCCCAAAGATACAGAGATTTATTTGAATGGTGTCAAAAAGGGTCTGACTCCTGTGCAATTGGAGCGTCTGCCCCAGGGAGAGCATTTCGTTCTTGCCCAGAAGCCTGGCTATAAACCAGTGGCCCAGAAAATTAATGTCAAAGATAACTACACTCGGGTGAAGCTCGAACTCGAAAAGGACATACAAGAAGGAAATCAAATTCAGGGATTATGGATTAAGGATCTACATGGTGTTGAGGCTCAAGTACAGATGGCTGGAAAAGTCGGTAGTTCTATGAAAGTTGATAAGGTGATTTTGGTTAGCGTGGAAGAAATTGGTTACAATCATAAAATTTCAGCCCGTATGATTGATATGAAATACTATGCCTCCTACAAGCCTGCCTTTGTGGAGGTTTTAGACTTGCCCCAGGATACTCGTCCCGCTACCGCAGTTATTGCCAAGGATCTTACCCATATGGCGCAGGCCGACATGGGATCCAACCCCAAGAAATATGCAGATAGTGAAGTGATCGTCATTGGTAAAAAGAAGAAAAAATCTTTTTGGAAAAGCCCACTTTTATGGAGTTTAGTCGGTGTATTGGCCGCCGGTGGCGCTGCTACGGGGATTATGGTGGGGCGATCCGGAAATTCAGAAGACGATAGTTCTACTACCATCTCTGTTGGTGGGTCCGCCCAAAGGACTCCCTAGAATAAAGTGCATATTTAGTTTTCTCTATACTCTAGTAGTGGCTGATTTGCCTTCTTCCAGATTATGGATAGCTCGTTCGATGCGTTGGTTTTGTTGTTTTTGATGGGTTTCAAACATTTTGATCTGACTTTCAGCCATTTTAGTTTGTTTTTCTGCCAAGGCCTCTTCTAGTTGAAATTCTTTTGCAGCAATTTTTGATTTTTCAATTTTTATGGAAAAGGGGTTGAGTGCTCGTAGAAAGCCAAGGGATTCGCTGACAATTTTTCCGCATCCGGGAATTAAATTAGCCACTGAAGAAAATACATTTACCATTGTATCGAAGATGGCTGACCACCAGGTGTTTTTATTTTGTTTTCTCATTTCTTGAATTTCTCCTTGAGCGGCTTCTATTTGTTTCTGCCATTGATATTGTGCCATGTTTTGGGAGGCTTTTTTCCCCTCACTACTGTTTAGCGTTTCAAGAGCCATTAAGGATTCAAGACTAAGATTGTTTTCTGGGTAGTTTTGGATGTTCATAAGGTGTCCTCAGTGGGTATGAAGTTAAAAATAGAAAGTTAAACTTTTGAGCTGGTTTCAAAACCTTGATGGATTTGATCGAGAGTCTCTAAAATACTTCGGGCGTTGTTATTTTGAGAGTTTTCCGTCGATTCTAAATGGTTGAGATCCTCTTGAAGAAATTTTTTGAGTTCCTCAATGGCATTTTGCATTTCTTTGCCTTCGATCTGTAGGGCTTGGAAATGAATCTCGCCTTTGGCATCTAAAAGCATTTCTAAGCTTTTACTTAACTCGAGATTAAGTTTTCCCAGTGTAAGAGCCGAGATGGGCTTAAGTAGGGTATCGAAAATTTTTGTAAGACTTACTAAGAATTGAGGGCAGGCTCTGGGGTGGGATCCTTTTATTTGCTCTTGGAGCTGTTCGATTCGCTCCTGACGTTTGTCTTGGATATTCGAACTATGACTTTTAATTCTGGCTTGAGTAATTTTCTTATCTTCACTTGAAGATTTTGTCAGCTGTGCAGCGCTTTTATTGAGAAAGGCTTCCATGTCAAGCGAGGTGGGGAGAGGTGTGATTTCCATGGGTGATGCCTATTTTATGGAGTGTTATTTTAGGTTATTGACGATCATGGCAATGGTATCATGATTTTTTCTCATAAGGTTGCTTACGGTTTCAAAGGCGATCTTTCTTTGATTGGTGAGGGATTGTAGAGCTAGGCTCGTAATTTCACTTTGTTCGTTAACTCGTTCAAGCTTTTGATTGATGACTTCAATTTTCGCCTCAATTTGTGATTTTTCTACATACATTTCTTCCCCGAGATCGTATTTTCCCCCTTTTTTGTCTCTGAGTTGTGCGTGAAAGTCTTCATCGGATAGTGGGGTATTATGTTCTACGATCCAAGATCCTTCCCCAGCATCAGAGGTCAGTTCCGTCTGTTGCATATATTCTGAATCTTTACGGAAGGCGTTGATTTCTTCTGGAGTTTCCAATTGAAGATAGAATCGATTGTCTGATTTATGGGTGGCCTTGCTCATCATTTTTTGCAGAGGTTCCATATCTTCCCGGTAGCGTTTTTTTATTTCTAGGGCGCTGCGCATATTTTTTTCAATTCCCCTGAGTTGTTGGTCGTAGTCTTGAACTAAAAGAATTTGCAGTGAAGTCATGAGGTCTAATCCCATCATGGATGATGAGTTTTGAATTCCGTTGGATGCGCTAACATGGGAGCTTTCAAGAGAAATCATAGAGATCCTTTCTGGTTTTTTATGGAATCATTTTTTTATTTAATATTGTTAATGATGTTTTTTAAACATTCATGGGAAGTCGCGAGAAGATTGCTTATGAGAGAAAAAATATTTTTTCTTTGTTCAACCATGGATTGTATTTTTAGAAGATCGACCTCACCCGATGAATTTAACTGAACTAGTTGGTTTTCTCGTTTTGTAATCGCCGACTTGAGAGAATTTTCGACTATTTTTTGGGGTATAGGATGGTGGGATGCATCATCTTCTTTTTGGTTTTGTATGGCATAGGTAGGAGTTAGCTCTAGGAGTTGTGCTTCGTATGTTGAAATTGGATAATTTTCCTCAGGACTTTCTGGAATTTCGATTTGATTTTGCAGTTTTTTTAAAATCTCAATTTCTTTTTGAAGTTGCTGTTTTGTTTTAATATCTTCAGAGATTTTTTTTGAGGCTTGTTTTAGCTGGCTTTCCAGCTCTGATAGTAGGGGAAAGCCGGCTAACTGTGTTAAAGAGTTTTCTATGTTGCTAGGGTGAAATACTTCTAAATCAGATCTTGGGTTTGAAATATTCGGAAGAAACAAAATCGGGTTCATGGAGTTTTTCCTCAAGTTTTAAGTTTTTGTAGACTTTTGGTGTTAGACACGAAGCTTAGATCCATGTTGAAAAAAAATTGAGACCCTCCTCATAGAGTTTTCCTTGAGTTGAGTTTGTAAATTCCATTGAGCCTCTTCAAGTCGTTGTTTTAGTTGTTGGGCAGGAATATTTAACTGTTGAATGTGATTTTGTACTGCAGCAAAAAATATGTCTGGACTACATTTTAGTTCTTGCCAAAAAGGGTCTTGATAAAATTCTTCTTGAGATTTTTTTAGTAGTTCAAAACTTTTTTCAAAAGGGTCGTGATATTCTTTTTTTGATTTTTCGAATCTCATAGAAACTCCTGAGAAGTATTTTTCTTCAATATCTTTCAGATTTTACATTCAATCTTTGTGCCAGAATTTTTAGAGTTGGAGGGTTTTTAAAGATTAAAAAATCCACCAATATTTTTGGGTATTTTTGATGATAGTGTCCGACGATTTCGTTTTTGCTTATGGTGCAGGTTTTTTTAAAGGAGGAGAGGTTTTAAAAATGGATAGAGCGTTTCATTTTGAATTTCCTCTAGCTAGAGGATTTTTAGCTAAATTCAGCGAGAATTGTTTTGTCTTCTAAAGGGTAATGAATTTGTCCTAGAGACTGGAGTTGTATTTTTGGGTCTAGTTCTTGGAAAGAAAGTACAGGTACTTGAGAAAAATGAGGATCCAAAACTTTTTTTACATAACGACGTAATTCAAGCTGAGTGAGTACAACCGCTCCGGTGTGGTTTTTTACGGACTCCCTAAGGGTGTCTTCAAAACTTCGCTGGAGCCAGGAAAGGCGATCTGGTGCTAGGGCTAGATAGCATTCATCTCCCTGACGCCTGATGCCTTTGCGAATTTCTTCTTCAATATCAGCGCTTAAAGTAAAGATTTTTAGGTGCCCTTTTTCTCTAGCGTAAAGATGACTCAAGGTACGTCGCATTCCCATTCTTACTTGTTCTGTGAGGGTAACCGGATCTGTCTCTGTTCCGTGGCAATTGGAGAGTATTTGTAAGATAAAGCGAAAATCTCGGATGGGAATGCCTTCCTCTACGAGACGTTGAACTACCTCAGTCAGTTTTTGTAGAGACATCCGTTTCGGAACGACTTCGCGAACGAGTTCTGGATATTGGATTTCTGTTCTTTGTAGGATTTCGTGGACTTCTTGAATTCCAACAAAATCATGGGCGTGTTTTTTTAGAATTTTGGCCAGATGACGTAATAACATTTGTTCTGGTCCTAAGGTCTTTATGCCTTGTTTTGTAAGTATGGAGCGAATGTTTATAGGATAGAGTTGGATGGGAGTGCCGTGGGCGGTTTCGTTTTCTAGGCTAGGGACGACTTGGGTCGGATCGGGAGGCTGTTTGCTTTTGCTTCCCAGATGAATGCAATGTTCTGGTTGGATTTCTCCCTGGTCGATGGGAATGTCCCAGAGTTTGATATGGTAACGAAGTGAGTTTTTAAGCTTTGGATTTAAAGAAATTTTAAGATCTGGAAACAGGATTCCTACTTGATGTGAGAGGTGTAGTTTGATTCTCGGGTAGTGATAGGAAAAACAATGCATCCATCGGGAGTCTTCTTTGAATATTTTATAGAGTGAATGTCCAACTTCCAAGGTGAGTGGCAAGGCCTGTCCCCAGTGTTGTTGCATTTGAATCTCCGCATTGATGACCATGGCTTCCATAGGGGGCTGCGGTGCATTTCTTTTTCGTTCGCAGTGCATGAGATAGAGGGCCATGGAAGCCATGGCACTTGCCAGAATCAAAAAAAGTACGGCGGGAAATCCGGGAATAAATCCAATTAAAAGAGAGAGTAATGAAGCTGCAATGAGTGCCTTGGGATGGGAAAATATTTGTAGGCCCATTTCTGCTCCGAGTGAGCTTTCATTTTTTATTTCGGAAACTCGGGTGACTAAAAGCCCAGCAGTAATAGAGATCAGTAGGGAAGGAAGCTGGTTGACTAGGCCATCGCCGATACTTAAGGTGGAGTAGGTTTTGAGAGCTTGATATAGATCGAGGTGTTTTAGAAAAATCCCGCTGAATAAGCCTCCTGATAAATTGATGAGGGTGATGATGATTCCCGCGATGACGTCTCCCTTAATAAATTTCATCGCTCCATCCATAGATCCGAAAAATTTTGATTCTTGTTGAAGTTGAGAGCGTTGCCATTGTGCCTCTTCTTGTCCGATCAATCCTGATCTAAGATCGGCATCGATGCTCATTTGTTTTCCTGGAAGCGCATCAAGAGAAAATCGTGCAGCTACTTCAGCCACTCGTTCGGCCCCCTTGGAGACCACGAGAAATTGAATAAGGCTTAAAATAAAAAACATTAAAATTCCCACCAGCAAGCTACCTCCGGTAGCAAAATTCCCGAAGGTTTGGATAATGTGGCCAGCGAATCCTTGGGAGAGGATAAGTCGGGTCGAGGCTAAATTGAGTCCAAGTCGAAATAGCGTGCTTAGTAAGAGTAAGGCAGGGAATACGGTAATTTTTAGACCATGGCCTATGGTAATGGTCACAAATAACAAGGTGATGGATGCCATAATATTGAGTGCCAGGAGAAAATCAAGAAAGACCGGAGGCAGGGGGATCATCATCATGGTCAAGGTGCAAACCAAGATAAATATCAGACCGATTTGACCATAGCCGGAAAAAATTTTTAAATCGGGGTGAAGTGGGTTGGATTCAGTGGGGTGGGAAAAACCGTACATGTTTTTCTCCTCAATATCGAGGCTGAGAATTATTTCGGACTTAGGTCGGTTTTTTGCAATGTCTATGCCGCGATGCTCGAAGCTGGATAGCTCCAATACTTTCGTGTCTGTTTTTCTATGGATTCATAGGAAAAAACTCAGAGGAAAGGAGCGGGGGCTAGAAGGTTATGAGTTCGATTTTCATACCGTAGAGTTCGAAAATCGAAAGAATAATCTGTTTTTAAGAAAGAACCTTGACCCAGTCAGGAGCCTCGCATTACTCAGGGGTCCACGCTGATCCGCTTTTCTGGTGAAGCGAGGTTTCGGGTCATAGTAGAGAGGTAAAAAGTAAACTATGGCTCAGCTCGTCTTTTTTCGGGGCTATTCTGCCCCCTTGTTTCGTATTCAACTTCAAAATGCGACCACTAAAATCGGTCGTGCTCCCCACTGTGATGTGGTGTTGGACGATCCAGAGATTTCTCGGGAGCATGCGGCTTTTTATAAAGTGGAGGGACAAATTCTCTTAAAGAAAATTGGCAAGGGTAGAGTTTTTATCAACGGTCAGGAGCTTCAGGCACAACCGATTTTTGAGGGAGATAAAATCGAGTTCGGGAATTGGCGTTTGCAGTTAGAGTTAGAGCAGACCAGTAAGGCGCTTTCCGAAACACAATGGATTCAAGTTCCTTCTGAGCACACCCAGTCTCAAACTTTAGAGTCCGGTATTCAGGAGCCCAGGCATTTATCCATTGAGATTTATCGGCCAAGCACTGCACCGCGAAAAATTCCCCTCTCTTCCCAGGGAATCAAAATAGGTTCCCACGGATCCAATGATATTGTTCTGCAGGATCCTTATGTTTCGGGCAGGCATCTCAGGATTGAGGCGCGTGGCCATCAGGTATGGGTATGGGATTTAGGATCCACTAACGGAACCTATCTGAAAGGTATAAGAATTCGGGAGGCTCTCTGGGATTTTAATACAGAAATTAAAATTGGGGAGTCTCGGCTGTTTTTGCGGGAGGGTGAGGATGTTCCTTTAAGTGTGGGCTCCCAAGTTTCAAGAAGCGAGTTTTACGGCATGGTAGGTACGGGAACAAAGATGCGCTCCCTTTTCCAGTTATTAAAGCAGGTTGCTCCCAGTGAAGCCCCTTTGTTAATTTTTGGAGAATCAGGAGTAGGCAAAGAATTGGTCGCCCAAGCCGCTCATCAGCTCAGTCCTCGTAAAAATGGAAATTTTGTGGCGTTAAATTGTGGCGCTATTTCTCCAGAACTTATCGAAAGCGAGTTGTTTGGCCATGAGAAGGGCGCTTTTACAGGGGCTCATCGACAGCACGAGGGGGCCTTTGGGCAAGCCGCCGGGGGCACCTTGTTTTTGGATGAAATTGGGGAATTGCCTTTGGAGCTGCAGCCAAAGTTACTCAGGGTATTAGAAAACAAAACCTATCGTCGAGTAGGGGGGAGTGTTGAGTTACAAACGCAAGTTCGAGTTTTGGTGGCTACCCATCGGGATTTAGGGGCTAGAGTAGCGGCTAAGCAATTTCGAGAGGATTTATTCTTCAGGCTTTTTGTATTGCCTGTGGTGGTGCCTCCTTTGCGCGAACGGATGGAAGATATCCAATTGCTTTCAGAATTTTTTCTTCAAGAGTTCGCGGGGAATGGGAACAGAAAATCTTTAAATGCAGCAGCCTTGGCTAAACTACAGACCCATCCCTACCCTGGAAATATTCGCGAATTAAAAAATGTTCTATTACGTGCCCATGTGTTGTCCCAAGGGGCCGAGATCGCAGCAGGGGATATTCTTTTTCCCCAAGAAATTTCACCTCAAACTGCCGAAGGAAGTTTTTCGGGAAGTTTTAATCTGGAGGCCATGGAGAAGCAGCTCATTTTAAAGGCTTTGAAATCTAATCGTTGGAATAAAGCGCGAACCGCCGAGGTCTTGGGAATTGCCAAGTCGACTTTGTTCGCTAAAATTAAACTTTACGATTTAAAGGTTCTTGAAGAGGGGGAGGTCGATGGGGTTTGATGACGAGAGTTTTACCATGGCATTAAGGGCTAGTAGGGAGGGGGGCCAACTGTTGTGGAGCATTTTCAGGGGCTATGGGTTGTATTTCAGGGGTGGTGAGATGTGAAGGATTTGAAGGAGGGCGGGGCTGTTGGGGAGGTGTCTGACCTTGAGGCGCCTTGCCCTGGGATTGGGTTAGGGATTGAATCATTTCCACCATAGAGTTTTGTTGCAGTAGGGTGTTGAGCGTGTTGCGTAGTTCTGCGGCTTCTTGATTTTGGGGATTGCTTTGTAGAGAACGGTCCAGCAAGGCTGATGTGGTTTTGTAGTCTTTGGCTTCGAAATAAATCTTGGCGACTTCAAAATAAACACTGGAGAGAATCCCTGGATCAATGCCCTCGGTATTTTGTAGCAGAGCTTTGCGAAAATATTCTCGGGCTGCTCCCCAATCATTTTTTTGTGCGTAGAGAGAACCCACCAAATAATAAAGTCCAAAGCTTGGGGTTCCGATTGCTGCGGCCTGGCTGAGGTGACGTAGGGCCTCTTCGTAGCGTTTGGCCTGGTAGAGGGTGCGCCCATAGGACTCATGGATGTCTTGTTGATAGCGATGAGGTGCGGGGAGCTTATTGAGTTTTTCTTCGGCCAACTGGTAGTACTGCATCGCGGTATAGGGGCTTTCCTGCATTTCAGTACAAACGGCTAATTTGTAGTAAACCAGGGCATCCTGGCATTGTTTTGAAAGGGCCTCCTTCAAGTAGGGGACGGCTGCTGTACAGTTTTGTTGCTCGTAGGCCACAAATCCCTGCTTAACCGCGTCGTTCCAAGATTTGTGACTGTGGCCATATTTTTTGTAGAAGTTGTAATCCTCAGGGGTATCGTCCGCCCGCAAGGGGGCAGCGAGCCCCAAAAAAAAGCTAAAAAATAGAAAAGTATGAAAAAAACGAAATAGAAAAAATCTAATCATGATTCTTAAGTTGATAATGGTATCACGGTCATGCTAGGGGGGTGAACCTAATTTTGGCAATAAATCCTTGAAATAAGGACCTTTTCCCCAAAATTTTGGTTTTAAAAACAAAAATCACACACAGGGACCGCAAAAAGCTTAGGCCTCGGGTGCCTTCTCTCAAGGAGGGTCAGGGAAAAGCAAGGGTCGCTGTGGAGGTTTAAACCCGAAAGGAAAAATCATGAGCCCTGTTTCTGTGGAATTGGCTTCCCTGTTGGAAGCCGGTATGCACTTTGGTCATTTAACCCGTCGTTGGAATCCTAAAATGAAGCCCTATATTTATGGGGTCCGCAATGGGATTCATATCATCGATCTCTCCAAAACCGTACGTCAGCTGGAAGTTGCCTTGAAGTTTATCGTTCAAGCGGTGGGTGATGGCGCCGATGTCCTCTTCGTGGGTACTAAAAAGCAGTCCCAAGAAATCATTCAAGAGGCCGCTCAGCAGTGCAAGATGTACTACGTCAATCAACGTTGGCTGGGTGGAACTTTAACCAACTGGAAGACCATTAAGTCTTCGATTGATCGTTTGCGCAATCTTGTTGAAAAAAAACAAGATGGTACTTTTTCCGCCTTGGGAAAAAAAGAGTTGCTCATGATCGATCGTGAGATCGAAAAATTGGAAAACTCCTTGGGCGGAATTCAAGACATGACGCGTCCTCCTGGGATCATTGTTTTGATTGATCCCAATCAGGAACGTATTGCTCTCCGTGAAGCGGATATCCTAAAAATTCCTGTGGTCGCTTTGGCAGATACCAATTGTGATCCCGATTCCATCGACTATCCGGTGGTGGGTAACGATGATGCCATCCGTTCCGTAAAATTGTTTTTGGATATGGTTTCCGAGAAGATTTTAGAGGGTTTGAAATTACGTGAAGCGCGCATTCGTCGCAGTGTCGACGAAGATCGTTCCTCTGAAGAAAAAAACGCCGTCCGAGAGGTTGAAGTGGGCGGGAAAAAAGCGGGGGCTTATGTTGCCTCCACGGAGTCTCCCGAAGCTGAAGAGGTTGTCGAGGGTAGTTATAGCGCTAAGGCCGAAGAGTCTTCTGAGAATTAAGAAGATTTTCGGATCGAGTGGCTGAATCCAATCATTTCTTTAAAGAGGCCGGGATTTTTTCCCGGTCTCTTTTTAATACGTTCGATGAGGAGTAGTTTTATGGCCGAGATTACAGCGGGGTTAGTGAAAGAGCTTCGGGAAAAAACCGGAGCGGGAATGTTAGATTGTAAAAACGCTTTAAAAGAATCAGGTGGAGATTTAGAAAAGGCTATCGAGGAGTTGCGTAAAAAGGGGATGTCTTCTGCCGCTAAGAAGGCAGGGCGGCTCGCGAGCGAAGGTCTAATTCATATCGCTGAAGGTCAAGGTCGTTTTGCCTTGGTAGAGGTTAACTCTGAGACGGATTTTGTTGCGAAGAATGAAGAGTTTCAGCAATTTGTTGCTGAGATTGCGTCTCATGTTTTGCAACATCAGCCTGCGGATTTGGAGACTTTGCTTTCTCAGACTGAAACTGTCTCCGGCAAGTCTTGGCAAGAGGTCTTACAAGAAAAAATTGCTAAGATCGGTGAGAATCTTTCCATTCGTCGTTTTGCCGTTTTAATGCAGGAGCCAGGGACCGTTTTAGGAAGCTACACCCACATGGGGTCTAAAATTGGTGCTTTGGTTAAGGTTAAGGGTAATTCCGCGAAGTTGGGGTCGGAGGCGGTTCGTGGAGTGGCTATGCATGTGGCCGCCGTGTCTCCGCGTTACGTTTTTCCCGAGCAGATTCCGGATGAATTAAAAGCCAAAGAGAAAGAAATTTATTTGGCTCAGATGCAAGATTCAGGAAAGTCTTCTGAAATTTTAGAGAAAATTCTCGAAGGAAAATTGAAGAAATTTGCCACTGAGATTTGTTTACAAGAACAGCTTTTCATCAAGGATCCTGAAGGCAAGAAAACGGTGGCTCAATTTTTGAGGGGTCTTGATCCTGAAGCGGCTGTGGTGGAGTTTATCCGCTTTCAGGTTGGAGAAGGACTGGAGAAAAAACAAGAAGACTTTGCTGCTGAAGTGGCCAAGCAGCTCAAAAGTTAAATCATGGAAAAGCCGATCTATAAAAGAATTTTGCTAAAGCTGAGTGGGGAATCCCTCATGGGTCCCGAAGGCTATGGTATCAATGCGAAGGTGGTCCAAGAGATTTCCGAGGAAATTAAAGAGATCACAGAGATGTCGGTGGAAGTAGCCATCGTTATCGGCGCAGGAAATATCTTTCGAGGCATGGGGGGGGAAGCCGCTGGAATTCAGCGAGCAACGGCCGATTACATGGGTATGTTGGCAACCGTAATCAATGCCATGGCTTTGCAGAATTTTTTGGAAAAGGTTGGGGTTCAAACAAGGGTTCTCTCGGCCATCGAAATCCATCAGCTGGTGGAGCCTTATATCCGGCGCCGGGCTACTCGACATTTAGAGAAGGGTAGGGTCATCTTGTTTGCGGCCGGTACGGGTAACCCCTATTTTACGACCGATACGGCTGCCGCCTTGCGTGCCGCCGAAATCGGTGCTGACGTTATCCTCAAGGGAACAAAGGTCGATGGCGTTTACGACCGTGATCCCAAGTTGGAGGCGGGTGCCAATCGTTTTACATCCTTAAGTTATCTGGATGTGCTCAATCAACATTTGAAGGTGATGGACTCCACGGCCATTTCCCTTTGCATGGATAATAAAATTCCCATTGTTGTGTTCGATCTTTTTAAGAAAGGGAACATCAAAGAAGTTATTTTGGGAAAAGGTATTGGTACCCGTGTGGGCTGAGCCTTCATGGATTTATTTGTGTACTGTATTGAGTGAGGAGGATTAAAAATTATGAGTCCCAATCTCGTGTTGCAGAGTACAAAAAAAGAGATGGAAAAGGCGATGGAGGCTTTGGCCCAAGAGTTAAGTAGGGTCCGAACAGGTAGGGCTTCGACCCATCTTCTTGATGATATTCGGATCGATTATTATGGTACGCCAACTCCTTTAAACCAAGTGGGAACCTTAGGAGTTCCCGAGCCTCGTCTTATTACCATTACTCCTTGGGATAGCAGTGTGATCGCCTTGATTGAAAAGGCCATTACCAGTTCTGATTTGGGATTAACCCCTTCCAACGATGGTAAGCTGGTGCGTATTCCGATTCCTGCTTTGACGGAGGAGCGTCGGCGCGATTTAGTGAAGTTGGTCAAGAAATACGGCGAAGAATCTAAAGTCTCGATTCGGCACCATCGCAGAGAAGCCTTGGACTCGCTCAAGCGTTTGGAAAAATCGAAAGAGATTTCTGAGGACGACTTCAAGCAAATGGAGAAAGAAATCCAGAAGATCACGGATAGCTTTGTGGAAAAGGTGGAACACACCATTGTTCACAAAGAGAAGGAACTCATGGAGGTTTAGGCCTTTGGCTTTTTCCTTAGAAAAAAAAAAGCTCCCTCGCCATATTGCCATCATCATGGATGGCAATGGTCGATGGGCTGAGCGCCGTGCTTTACCTCGCTTAGAAGGACACCGCCGAGGAAGCGAGACCGTAGAGTCGATGGTCGAGTATTGTCGTGAGATTGGTATCGAGCATTTGACTCTCTACGCTTTTTCTCAGGAAAACTGGAATCGGCCTTCGGAAGAGGTGCTGAGTTTGATGGATTTGCTGAAGCTCTTTTTAATCCAGAAAAAACAAAAGCTCATTACCAATGGGGTACGACTTTTGACCATCGGTCAGGTAGATCGCTTGCCCGAATCAGTTTTGCGTGAGTTGACCAAAACCATTCAAGAAACTTCGGGATGCTCGAAGATGAGACTGACCTTGGCCCTGAGTTACGGGGCCCGTGCTGAGATCGTCGATGCGGTTAATCAAGTAATGCGGCAGGCCTTAGCAGAACCCGAAAAGGTTCCCCAGATTCAAGAAGAAGACTTTGATCGATGTCTATATACCGAGGGACGTCATCCCCCGGATTTATTGATTCGCACCAGTGGGGAATATCGCATCAGTAATTTTCTACTTTGGCAGATGGCCTACACGGAGCTTTATTTTACTGAAACGCTTTGGCCTGATTTTACTCGCGAGGATTTACAAAAAGCCATTGCTGAGTATCAGCGCCGAGAACGGCGTTTTGGTTTAACGACCAAACAGGTGAGGGCCACCATTTAGCGCATTGAAACAGGGCTTTAAAGGGGGTTTCATGGTCAAACGTCTTGTTACAGGTCTTGTTTTGGCTTTTTTAGTGAGTTTGGCCCTGCTTTTTTTGCAGCCTAAGGCGCTTCAAGCGATCGTTTGCCTTCTGGTTATGGTGGGAACTTCCGAATGTGCTCGGATGCTATTGCCCAAAGATCCTTCTAGTTCTGTGATTTTGCCGACGATCCTATCCGGAGTTTTAGCTTTTGTGCTGCTGTTTATGGGAAATGAGCGGCTTTGGTTATTAGGGGGCATGACCTTTATTTTATTGGCTGTGTTCCTCTATTATCTCTTTTTTCATGGTCCTCTGGAAATCGTCGCGGCTCAGATTACGGGAACAATATTTTCCATCTTTTATTTTGGTTTCCTCTTTTCTTTTTTGGGTTGGTTGGCAAGTCTTCCCCAAGGGTCTCAATGGTTATTTTTAGTTTTAGGAGGAACCTTTGCGGCAGATACGGGTGCTTATTTTGCGGGTAGATATTTTGGCAAACATCTCCTTGCACCTAAGGTTTCTCCGAAAAAAACTGTCGAGGGTTGGCTGGGGGGGATTGTTGTAAGTTTTTGTGTAATTCTTTTTATTAATTACCTTTTTTCTAAACAATTTTTTATTTCAGTCTCCTTGGGAGAAGCTAAAGGTTGGGGAGAGTGTCTCTGGGTTGCTTTTTTCACCGGAGGAGTTGGGCCCTTGGGGGATCTTTCCGAGTCTCTTTTAAAGCGCAGCGTGGGAGTCAAGGATAGCGGCAATATTTTGCCCGGGCATGGGGGGCTGTTGGATCGGGTCGATGCCTTGCTTTTTGCAACGCCTCTCGTTTATGGCTATGCCCTGTATCTTCAAGGCTAAGATTTGGGGCGGAATCAAAACCAGGCTAATGCTTCGAAGGGTTAATTTACTATGAAGAAAATCAGTTTGTTAGGTTCTACGGGTTCAATTGGTGGTTTCACTTTAGACGTGGTGGCTCAAAATCCTGAGGAGTTTTCTGTCGTCGCGATGGCCTGTGGTCGAAACTGGGAGCTTTTTGCCGAGCAGGTCTTGCGTTTTCGTCCTCAACTTGTCTCTCTGAGCCACGAAGAAGATTTACCGAAGTTTCGCGAACGTCTAAAGGACTTTCGCCCCGAAATTGTTCTGGGGATGGCGGGGGCCGTAGAAGTTGCCACTCACCCGGAGGCTAACCATGTATTGAGCGCCATCGTGGGGGCTGCTGGTTTGCAACCTACTTTGGCGGCAATCCGTGCAGGTAAGGAAATAGGGTTGGCTAACAAGGAGACCATGGTGGTGGCGGGGGCCTTCATGAATACTGAGGCCAAGTCCGCGGGTGTAAGAATTTTGCCTGTTGATAGTGAACATTCTGCTATTTTTCAGTGTTTGAATGGAGAATCTAAGCACGAGTTGCGCCGTATGATTCTAACCGCGAGCGGTGGACCCTTTCTCCACAAGTCACGGGAGGATTTCTCTTCGATTACGGTGGCACAGGCCCTGAAGCATCCTAATTGGAGTATGGGCTCTAAGATCAGCATTGATTCGGCAACCCTAATGAATAAGGGATTAGAGTTGGTGGAAGCTCGTTGGTTATTTGATGTGCCTCCGGATCAGTTGGATGTTTTAGTACACCCTCAGAGCATCATTCATTCGATGGTGGAATTCCAGGATGGGTCCGTTATGGCCCAATTGGGTATCCCTGATATGCGTATCCCCATTGCCTATGCCTTGAGCTATCCTCGCCGTTTACCTAATACTCTGCCTCCTCTGGATTTAGCGAAGATTGGACAACTTGTATTTTTAAAACCCGACGAAGAAAAATTCCGTTGTTTGGCTTTGGCGAAGCAGGTGTTGCGTGGCCCTGGCTCTCTGGCTCCTGCGCTCAATGCAGCTAATGAGGTGGCGGTAGCTGAGTTTTTAGCGGGCAGGATCGGTTTTCATGAAATTGCTTCTGTGGTGGAGGAGACGCTACAAGCCCATGATGCCTTCCATCCTCAGTCGCTCGAAGAGATTTTAGATGCCGATCGTTGGGCTCGTCTCTATGCTCAACAATGTGCGGCGGCCTAATTGGGAATTTGTTTCGATCAGTTCCTATAGATAAAAAAATTAATCCGTCCTCTGTTAAGGAAATCACATGACCCTTTTGTATTTTATCGTTGGCCTTGGACTCCTGATCTTTATCCATGAGTTGGGACATTTTTTGGTCGCGAAGGCCAACGGAATTCGTGTCGAACGTTTTTCTCTTGGGTTTGGGCCCCGTCTTTTAAAATTTCGATATGGAGAAACTGAATATTGTATTTCAGCTTTGCCTTTGGGGGGCTACGTCAAAATGACGGGGCAGGAGGATTTTGGTGAGGAAGAGATCATTCCCATGGATGATCCGAAGGCTTTTAACTCCAAAAGTCTCGGGGCTCGTTTGAGTGTGGTGCTTGCGGGCCCCTTTATGAATCTTCTATTACCCTTTGTGTTGATGCCTTTGGTTTTTTTGTTGGGACGGGTCGAGCCACGCTATCTGCAAGAAGCTCCTGTGTTGTTGGGAGTGACGGCGGATTCTGCGGCTGGACAGGCTGGCTTGCTCAAAGGAGATCGCATTGTAGAGGTGAATGGTCAGTCTGTGGCCAATTGGGGTGAGGTATTAAAGGGCATGGCAAAGCCCGCAGAGACACAGGTTTCTTTCAAAGTGTTAAGAGGGGATCGTCAGGAAACTTCAACGGTTTCTTTAAAGCTTCGCGAGGGGGAAAAAGGTGGCGCTGGAGTGGTTGGTTTTGAACCGCGTTTTTTTATCGATCAAGATGCCATCGTGGGTGAAGTCATGGCTAATTCTCCAGCCCAGTCCTCTGGACTTAAGGTTGGGGATCGTATTGTCGCGATTGGGGATCAGCCTATTGAAAATTGGGTTTCGATGAGTGAGGCAGTACAGTCCTCTCAGGGAAAGGAAATTTTGGTGAAGGTGCTGCGGGGAGAGAAGCCGTTGGAATTTACCTTGCGTCCTACACACAATGCGGAGGCCCAACGTTATACCATTGGGATTTCTAAATTTTCCGATCCAACTCTCTATGAAAAACATCGTTATGGTCTGGGACAGGCCATTGTGCTGGGGGCCCGGGAAAACTGGGAACTTTGTAAAATGACCTTCAAGGTTTTAAAAGATTTAGTCACTTTAAAGGCCTCTTACAAAGAACTCGGTGGCCCCATTCGCATCGCCCAAATTTCTGCTAAAGCCGCTGAACAGGGCCTGGGTAATTTTCTCTTTTTGCTTTGTTTTTTGAGCATACAATTGGGAGTTCTTAATCTTTTACCTATTCCTGTTTTGGATGGGGGGCACGTCGTCTTTATGGCTTACGAGGCCGTGGCCCGTAAGCCTCTTAGTCCTAAAAAGCGTCTGATTGCCCAACAGGTTGGAATGTTTCTACTCTTGACTTTGATGGTCCTGGTCACTGTGAACGATATCGATTCCGTGTGGGGATTTAAAGACATGGTGGCCAAGATTCGGGGGTGGTTCGGTTGAAAATATTGACCTGGGACACTTCAGGTGCCGAACAGAGTGTGGCGGTTTTAGCGCAAGGTCAGGTTCTGGCCCAGAGTAGGGACGTTTCAGGGGCTTCCCACACGGAAACCCTGCTCGAAAATATTGATCGCACCTTGAGGCAATCGGGATTAAGCCCTCAGCAATTGGATTTTATTGGAGTCACGTTAGGACCTGGCTCCTTCACGGGCTTGAGGATTGGTTTGGCAACGGCCAAGGCCTTTGCCAAGGGCTTGGGGATTCCCCTTTTAGGGGAATCCACTTTGAGGGTATTTGCAGAAACAGCTTTAGGTTCTGTGGACCGAGTAGCGACCTTTATGGATGCCCGTCATGGCCAGGTTTATGGGGCACTTTATAATGTCGAAGTCCAGGGGCTTAACGAGGTTTTATCTCCCCGTATCCTATCATGGGACCAATTCGGGGAGATTCTGAAAGGGGCAAGTGGCAGATTGGCGGTGGTTGGTTTGGGCGCAAGTTTTTCGGAGTTTTTGCGTAAGAATCTGTCCAAGGATCAGGCGAAGGTTCTGCCCTTGCCCGAGGAGGGGTTGTCCCCTTATTTAGGAAGGATTTTCACAGAGCGTTTGCGGACTGGTTTTTCGGAATTTCCTCAGGATTTGGCGCCCCATTACTTGCGTTTGAGCGAGGCTGAGCGTCATCGACAGTCTTGAATTTAACGGTGTGAGTATTTAGATTCAAAAGTTCCATAGACCTCGTTAGAATTCGTGGAGTGAGGGGCCGGGTGGCCTTGTCGTAGTTCTTTAATCTCAAGGAGGTTTTATGGAGTCGCAAGACATGGCGATCATTGAAAACCATCTTCAGGATAATGCTGAATTGCGGGGACTCTGGGAGCAGCATCAAAATTTAGAAAAGCGCTTGAATAAATTAGCTCGGAAACCTTTTTTGAATGATCAGGAAAAGCTAGAAAAGAAGCGTATGCAACTCAGCAAATTGGCCGGCAGGACTCGCATAGAAGAGATTTTACGGGACTATCGTTGAGTCTCTGCGAATTTTGCTCCGTAACTTTTTTGTAAACACTTGATTTAAGTATTATTTTGTGAAGATAACCCCGTGAGGTCTCAAGTACTGGGTACAGGCTTGTCTCACGGGTTTTTTTCTTTGATGTTTCGCTGATTTCAAGGCGGACGTCTTTTATCGTTGAATTTGGATTTCGACCAGAGCAAGGAAGGGCATCATGACCAAAATGACTGGAGCAAGAATTCTCATGGAGGGCCTCAAGGCCATGGGGGTAGATCTTGTCTTTGGTTATCCCGGGGGTGCTATTCTTCACGTCTACGACGAACTGGTGCGCCATCCCGAGATTCACCATGTGCTGGTGCGGCATGAACAGGCCGCAGTGCATATGGCGGACGCCTATGCCCGTGTTTTAGGTCGTCCTGGAGTGGCTTTGGTGACCAGTGGCCCAGGAGCTACCAATACAGTGACGGGTTTAGCCACCGCCTTTATGGATTCTATTCCCATGGTGGTTATCTCAGGTCAGGTTCCCTTGTCGATGATCGGCAATGATGCCTTCCAGGAAGCTGACATTGTGGGGATTACGCGTCCCTGCACCAAGCATAACTACTTGGTAAAGGATGTTCGCGATTTACAGCGTATCTTGAAAGAGGCTTTTTTCTTGGCGTCTTCCGGTCGCCCGGGTCCTGTTTTAGTTGATCTGCCCAAAGATTTACAGTTGCACGAGGCCGAATTTCAGCCTTGGGAACAAATTCCTGTGCGTTCCCGACGTGTGGTGTATGAAGCTCATCATGGTCAGGTCAAAAAGGCTTGGGATCTCATCCAACAGGCTAAGAAACCTTTGTTGTATGTGGGAGGGGGCACGGTACTTTCCCGAGCCTCCGACGAATTGATGAAGTTTGCCAGGCTGACGGGTATCCCTGTTGCCATGACCCTGATGGGTTTAGGGGCGTTTCCCGGGACCGATGCTCAAAGTTTAGGAATGCTGGGAATGCACGGAACTTATTACTCCAATATGGCTATCAGCCATTGTGATGTTTTAGTTTCCGTGGGGGCTCGTTTTGACGACCGTGTTACCGGAAAGCTTTCTGAATTTTCTAAACATAGCCGCAAGATTCATATCGATATCGATCCAGGTAATGTGGGAAAAAGTGTACCTGTGGAGGTTCCCGTGGTGGGGGATGTCAAAGGAGTCCTGCGCGATCTTTTAACCTTGGCGGAGCAGGATTCGGTGGAGCTTCCCGCTTATAAAAAGCGCATGGAGCCATGGTGGCAGCAATTGCAAGAATGGCGTGAAAAGGCTCCCATGGGATATCAGCAGGGTCCGGAAAAAATTACGGCCCAATACGCCATCGATATGCTTTATCAGATGACCCATGGAGATGCCATTGTCACCACCGACGTGGGCCAACACCAGATGTGGGCTGCCCAGTTTTACCAGTTTAAGGAACCCCATTGTTGGTGCACTTCGGGTGGATTGGGAACCATGGGATATGGATTTCCCGCGGCGATTGGTGCTCAGTTGGCCCGACCCGATAAAAAAGTTATTTGCGTTACCGGCGATGGCAGCATTCAAATGAACATCCAAGAATTGGCTACCGCCGTAGAGTGGAAGACACCGGTCATCGTCGCGATTATGAACAATCATTTTCTGGGGATGGTTCGGCAATGGCAGGAGCTGTTCTACGACAATCGTCTTAGTGAGGTTGAAATGAAGGTGCTTCCCGATTTTGTGAAGTTGGCAGAAAGCTACGGTGCTGTAGGTTTGCGTGCTTCCACAAAAGCTGAGGTTTGTCCTGTCATCAAGCAAGCTTTGGCGGTTACGGATCGCCCCGTGATCATTGATTTTCAAACGACCTTACAAGATAACGTTTATCCCATGGTGCCGGCGGGAGGCGCTGTGACGGATATCGTTTTAGCTTAGGGATTCCATGCAAAACAGTGAACACTACCATACTTTTTCGGTTTTAGTTGAAAACGAGTTCGGTGTTTTAGCCCGGGTGGCCGGTATGTTTGCCGGGAGAGGTTTTAACATTGATGCCTTGTCGGTGGCCCCGACTCCCGATCGTCGCTATAGCCGTATCACCCTGACTACCCATGGCAATGACCAGATCATCGAGCAAATTTTAAAACAGCTGAATCGTTTGGTCGATGTGCTTAAGGTGGTGGATCTTTCCAGCGAAGACACCCTGAGACGGGAATTGTGTTTGGTAAAAGTTCGCATTACTGCTGAGCAAGAAAATGTTTTGCAGTCCTGGATTAAGGAACATGGCGTTCAGGTTCTTTTTGAAGAAAAGAAGCGTCTTTGGGTATTAGAGTTCGTCGATGAACAAGATAAGATCGAGAAAATGCTTCGACAGCTTCAGGACTTCGAAATTCTTGAAACAGTTCGTACTGGAAACATCGCCCTGCATAAGGGAAAGAAAATTCTCAATCCCGCTTAATTTATGTCTGATTTCACTCCAGCTTCTGCCACGGCAGAGACTCCCCTAATGGCTCCCGGAAAATGGGGACTCGCCCGTGAGTCTTATCCCTTCATTGCGATTGCTCTGTTTGCAACGGTCTTGGGGTATATTTTCTTTTGGCCCTTGGGTTTACTTTGCAGCGCCTTTGCTTTGTTTTGCGTTTACTTTTTTCGTGACCCCTTCCGGGTTCCGCCTGGAGATCCGCAGTTGTTGGTTTCTCCTGCCGACGGTCGTGTGCTTAAGGTGGAATCTTTACAGGATGGAGAGCATTATTCGGGTTCCTTCCGTAAGGTCAGTATTTTCATGAGTCCGTTTGATGTGCATATCAATCGAATTCCGTGTGAAGGCCAGGTGGTGTCTGTGCACTATCATCCTGGAAAGTTTTTTGTCGCTAGCTTAGACAAAGCCAGTACCGACAATGAGCGCAATACGGTAGTCATGGAAAATGCTAAAAAGAAGCGGGTAGTCTTTACCCAAATTGCGGGGCTTGTGGCCCGGCGCATCGTCTGCTATCTAGGTGAGCAGCGTGTGGTAAGACGGGGAGAGCGTTACGGTTTGATTCGTTTCGGTTCCAGGATGGAAGTCAGTTTCCCCCTAGAATGGGCTGTTTTGGTAAAACCGGGTGATGTGGTGAGGGGAGCGGTGACTCCTTTGGCCAGGATGGATGGTTAAGCCATGAAAAAAAACAGAGAAAAAGCTCGAGACGTTCGGAGGGGTATTTATATCCTCCCCAATATCATTACAACGGCAGCTCTCTTCTGTGGTTTTTTTTCCATCGTCAATTCAATCAATGGGGATTTTTTGCAAGCGGCTTGGATGATTCTATTTGCTGGGGTCTTTGATGGCTTAGATGGTCGTGTTGCGCGCTTGACCCGAACTCATAGCGATTTTGGGGTAGAGTACGACAGCTTAAGCGACGTGGCCAGTTTTGGTTTAGCACCTTCCATCTTGGTTTACACCTGGACCCTGCATTCCTTTGGGAAGTTCGGTTGGGCGGCGGCATTTCTGTTTTTTGCCTGTGGGGCTTTGCGTTTGGCTCGATACAATGTGCAGTTGGACTATGTGGAGCGTAACCATTTTCAGGGCTTGCCCATTCCTCTCGCTGCCTATGTCATTGCCTCCTACGTGATTTTTCATCATGGTTGGAAGGGAGAGGTGCCCGTACAGAGCCTCCTGATGTTGAGCCTGACAGTGGGTTTGGCCTTTCTCATGGTAAGTAGCATTCCCTATCGCAGCTTTAAGAGTTTCAATTTGAAGCGAAAAGAATCCTTCTTAGTTTTGGTGGGGATGGCGGTCGCCTTGTTTGTGATCGCCAGTGCTCCGTCTGTGACCATTTTTGCTTTTACCTTGATCTATATTGTTTCCGGTCCAGTGGAAGCCCTTGTGCTTCGTCTTCGTCGTAAGGGACACCTTAGTCAGGGGCTCCCCCCTTCCTCCGAGGGAGAGTCCCCCTCCAATCCCAAGGAGGCGCTTCGGGTGATCCGAGGCAAACTCTAGGCTGGATTATTTTTCCAGAAAACAGTGCTATTTCTTCTGTTCGGGGTTTTTCGTTCCGAGATGGGGAAAATGGTCTTGGTCTTGGAGTTCTTGAAAAAAAATCTTAAGAATGACAATTTTATAGCCTAAGCCTTGTTTGTCTAATGAGAGGACGGCGAGGATCGGAGATTTTATGAGTTCCAACATAGTAAAAATTTTTGACACCACTTTGAGGGATGGGGAGCAATCGCCTGGGTGCAGCATGGATTTGGAGGAAAAGCTGCGCATGGCCAGACAGTTGGCCAAGTTGGGGGTGGATGTGATCGAAGCGGGTTTTCCCATTGCCTCGAAAGGGGATTTTACCGCTGTTCAAAGTATTGCCCGAGAGATCGAGGGGCCTGTGATTGCGGGTTTGGCGCGCGCAAAACGCGAGGATATCGATCGTGCTTGGGAGGCCTTGCGTGAAGCTCAGCAAGCTCGTTTGCATGTGTTTTTGGCTACGAGCGACTTGCATCTGAAGTACAAGTTGCAGAAGGACCACGCCCAGGTTTTGAAGGAGGCCGCTGAAGCGGTGGCTTACGCGGCTCAATATACTTCGGACGTGGAATTTAGCCCCGAGGATGCCACAAGGAGTCGCTGGGAATTCTTGGCGGAAGTCTGTGAGGCTGTCATTGCTGCGGGGGCTCGCACGGTGAATATCCCCGATACGGTGGGGTATACCACTCCCGGAGAATTTTTTCGTTTGATCCGCTACTTGAAGGAACATGTTCCCAATATGGATAAGGCGACCATTAGCGTGCATTGCCACAATGATTTGGGCTTGGCCGTGGCCAATTCCCTGGCTGCCATCGAAGCTGGAGCACGACAGGTGGAATGCACAGTCAATGGCATCGGAGAACGGGCGGGTAATGCCAGTTTGGAAGAAATTGTGATGGCCTTGAAGGTACGCAAGGAGGTCTATCAATGTGATACTCAGGTTCGTACCGAGCAAATTTACCATTCCAGTAAATTGTTGACCTTGATTACGGGGGTGCGTGTGCAACCCAATAAGGCGGTGGTGGGTGAGAATGCCTTTGCTCACGAATCGGGCATTCATCAGGATGGAGTTTTGAAAAATGTGATGACTTACGAGATCATGACCCCCCAATCCGTCGGTTGGTCTCGCTCCAAGTTAGTTTTGGGAAAGCATTCGGGGCGTCATGCCTTGCGCCGTCGTTTAGAAGAATTGGGCTATGAGTTGAGCGAAGAGGAGTTTCAAAAGGTATTCGAGGGATTCAAAGAGCTGGCCGATCGTAAAAAAGAGATTTTCGACGACGATCTGGAGGTTTTGGTTTTCGAACAGCGTGCCGATCGTCAGGACCGTTATGTCTTGAAAAGTTTCGAGGTCACCAGTGCCCACGGTCATTTGGCTAGGGCTCAAGTGAGCTTGTTCGTCGATGGTCAGGAAAAAACCGGAAGTGATACGGGTGATGGTCCAGTGGAGGCGGTGTATAAGGTTTTGAAGGCCATTACCGGATTTCAGGGGGTGGTCTCGGATTTTAGCATTAGCGCCGTGACCGGTGGGGCTGATGCTCAAGGTGAGGTCAGTGTGCAATTGGAGGAAAACGGCCACGAAGTGCGCGGTGTGGGCACGCACACCGATATCATTCAGGCCTCGGTCAAGGCCTATCTGAACGCCTTAAATCGTTTCGGAACCTTTCGTGAAAAGCAGAGTGGCGTATGATGTGATCCCTTGTTTTACAATGATGAAGGCCCTGGTTTTTATTGGGAGACCAGGGCCTTTTTTATTTTTTAGCGGGATCATCTTATCTTCCCAGGGATTTTAATGATTTTAATGGAAATATCACCAGTGTGATGAAGGTGGGGTTTCACCTATAATTTTGAGATGGGCTCTGGCCTTGAGGACCTGAAGGTAATAGGGATAACTGGCTGGGGAGTCGGTGACATTGATAAAACGAAGATTGAGAAGGTTAGCTAAAATGTCCACGTCTTGTACCATGGTGAAACCCATATCCAAACTTTGTAAGACTCTGAGCTTTTCCAGTGGAGTCAAATCTCGTACAGGGGTGCTACTGATATCCAAAATATGCAGATTGGGACATCTTTCCAATGGAGTCAGATCTTCAATGTGGGTTTGGCTGAGATCCAGCTGTTTTAAACCGGGCAAGAGCGGCAAAGTGTTGAGGCTTGCCAGCTCCACATCGAGTTCTTGCGTTGATTTTAAATCAAGAAATTCGAGTGACGTCATTTCTCTCAAAGGACTGAGATTGAAATCATCTGCATTTACCCCCCTTAGTTGTAGCGTTTTTAAATTTTTGCATTTTTGCAGTGCGTGCAAAGAATCGATCCAGCGTCCTTCCAAAGAGAGCTTTTCCAATCCCCGTAAATTCGCGAGGGGAGAAAGATCCGTAGGCGCATCAGGTGCTCCTTCAACTCTCAAATCGTAGTTAGGGCGACTGAGATCCACGACTTTTAATTGAGGCAATTTGGCCAGCGGCGTTAGATCGTTTACAGGAACCCTTCTTAGATTGACTTCTTCAAGTTGGTATAGATGTCTCAGTGGATTCAAATCGACAAGGGGAGTTTCTTCTAGGTTGAGTTTGCGAATTTTTTCCATCCCGGGCAGGATGAATAGCTTTTCCAGAAATAAGGGTTCAAAGACGGTCCAATCGTTACCGTGCACTAGTTTCAATTCGGTCAGGGCGATCTGGGCGGCGTCGTGGGAAAATAGCCTTTGAATATCTTTGAAGGGACATGGAGTTTTGATCGTACACGACCGAATAAATCCATATTCCCAGGTAAACTCAAAATTTTTAGCGCTGTCTCCCAGAACAGAGAAGAGCTCCGACTGAAGGCTTTTCTCGATTTGTTCGATGCGTTGGATAATTTCTACGGGATTTTTCCTGGGGTTTTGTTGTTTGAGTTCTTCTAGCTTGAGTCTTAACTGAATTAACTCTCCACGGGGGTCGCCTTTAGCGTTAAAGAGATCGGCCGCCACGGCCAAAGTTTCCTTATCGCCAGTTGTATAATACTCTCGAAGCAATTCTACCTCCCTGCCTTGAAGATCGATACGAGGAATGGGACCTAGGCGAAGTGGTCCTTGAGGCGATGAAGTTCGGAGAGGCGTTACGTTACTTTGGATTGGGCTAGGGGGCGAAATTGGAGAAGCGTGGTGAATCGTGGGTGTGGGGGAGTCTTTATTTGTGGATGATGCCTGGATTTCTGGAGTGGTATTGGGGGCGTCCACTGGGCTTAGGATTTGTGGCTTGGATTGTATAAGATCAGGGATCGGACCATTAACGACTTGTCGGAGACCTTGATTAAAATTTGCAGTGTTGGCGGCGATTGATCCTGGATCACTCACCTGTGGAAAGAGAAAAAGCGATTCGTAGGTTTCACTGAGGGGATTATAAATCTCGAGTTTGAAGACTTTGTTTCTAATTTCTACTTGTTCAGGGGAAAAATGCTCTGAGATGATTTCAAAAATGACTTTTTCTTGGGAGGGATCGTAGCTTCGGTGTTCGATCCCCACCCATGTTGAGTCATTTCTCAGTCTTTCTAATCCGGACTCTTGTTGCCATTGGTTTTCTATTTCCTGTTTTTGTTGCCGTACCCAGTTCAGATGGTTGCGTTGCTCGATGTTGGGGTGCTCCAAGGCCTCCAGTAAATGGATCCTTGCTTCGTAAACCTGGAGTATTGCGGCCTTGAGGTCGTGAGGTTCGGGGGTCTCAGAATGCAAGAGTGTCTTGAGTTTTGCCTCTTGAGTGGCGAGTCTTTGCTCATGAATCTCCATGGCAGGATCGGGAAGCCGTTTTGGAAAAGGATGAGTAAGGATGGCTCCAGATTTTAAGGCTAATAAAAAACTGATTCGATGGGCCCAACTATTCGGATTCCAAAGGAAGTCTCCAGAATTTTCCCATTCTAGCGTTTTTCCTTGGATGGCTCGATGCCAATTTTTTTCGACATTGAGTGCAATGGGTTCAAAGGCAGTAAAACCTCCTAGTTCCCAGGAGAAGGCCCCCAATCGATATCCCAAGGTGTGGGATAAAAGTTCCAATTCGGCTTGTAGGCCCGCGGAAAATTCGTCCTTGCTCAATCGACGAAAGCTTTGAGTTCCCAAGCGCGCCTCTAAATTTTTTGCTGCGGTTGGCAGCAATTTTTTTACCTGAAGGCTTTGGTGAATCTTCATGGTATTGCGCAAGAATGAAAACATGAGAGCGTTGAGCGTGAGGTTTTTCCCCAATTCAGAAGTGTTTTCTTGCCACCCGATTTGTGTGTCCCAGTAAGGTTTGTCTTGAAAACCCTGTTGGAAATATAGGTATCCGAGGGTGAATCCTAAGGTATTGCTTGCGTAAAAAACTCGGGTGAGAGCCCGGGATTCTCCAAGGATTTTCTTGATAAGTCGGCCCTCTTGAAAAATACGTTTTGTCGCCCACAGTAAATTAATGCCTCGAACCGTAGGATGCAGTCGTCGGGCGATCAAACTACTGCTAACGCTGTGAGAGAGGATTTCTCCTGATAGGGCGGCCCCACTGACTCCGATGGCTTCTAGAATTAATGGACCAAGAAAAGATTCAATTCGGGTTTTTGACTGCCATTGGGCAATACGGGGATTTTGCTCCAAAGCCAAATAAAGCTCCCTCGCTTGGGAGAAATGACCGTTTTCGATAAGAGAGAGCGCATGAGAATATTGTCCTGAAATTTTACGAACTTCTTGGTAACGCTCCGCCTCTTTACCCCAAAGCCCTAAGCCATCTTTTAAGGCATCAAGCTGTAAATTAGTTATTTCGAGCTGATTCCAGTGTTGAATTCTGGATGTTAAAAGCGCGATAAGCAGTGTTTCCTGACTAAGAGCTTGGGTCTCGTCCAGAAGATTTTGTGGTGGGGACTGCCATTCCTCTAGGCCTAATACAGCCTCACGTAGGGCAAGGGTTTTAGGATGTTGAGGATTCAAGTGTCGAGCGACGGCATAGCTATGATTAATTTCTAATCGAAATCTGAGATCTTGTACTTGATCCTCGGAAAACTTTTGTTGTTTTTGAAAAGACTCCAATCTTTCTTGGAGCGAGAGAACAAAATAATTTCCAGGTGCTAGATCCTTAATGATGTAGAAGGTCTCCAGAAAATCCATTTGCAAGGAGAGATGACGCCATTGTTCTCTTGAAAATTCTCCGAAATCTAGTTGGTCAAGTTGTGTTTCGGCAGAGTTGAGCAATTCGTCATATTCCTGGTGATTGAGGTCTTGGAGAGAAATTAATTTTTCTTTCCATTGTTGTTGAAGCCATTCTCCTTCGATTTCTTTGAGCCCTTCGATAATTTCATAGAGGGACTCGAAAAGTTCACTCGACGGCTCTTGTTGTGAGTGGATGAGTGAATTGAGCGCTTTTCGATCGGAGGACAGGTCCTGCAGTTTTTGTTTTGCGGCCAAGATTTCCGGGCTTTTCTGTACCTGAGATTCTACCCAGGCCTCAAAATCGTTCCAAGCTTCTCCGGATCTTTCTGTTCCCAACCATTCTTTTTCCCATGCATCTCTTTGTTCGGAGAAGGTATCGCGAACCTCTTCTTCTAATTGAGATAGCTCAAGCGCCAACGCGTTTTCTAGATCCTCCAAGGTGCTTTCTTGGATGGCTAAACGGGTGAGGCAATCTTGCAGGGCCTCCTCAAGGTATTTGGAATTTTCAGAGGTGGTTAATCTGAAAAACTCTTCTCTGTTCCCCAATTCGGAGAGTATGCTGGTCTGTTCGAGAAAGATTTCTAAAGTAGTTTCGGTCAAAGGAGCGGAGTGGGTTTTAGGCAGGATTTGCTTCCAATTTTTTTCATAGAGACTGAAGAAATTTTCGAGAAAATTTTTAGAATATAAAAGCTCAATTTGTTCGGTTGTTGCTTGCAATGCCTTAGGATCAAAATCCAATTTCGGTTCATCTTGGAGAATTTTTTCTAAAATTTTTTGGTCTTTATCGGAGAGCTGTTGCCGAGTGAGTAGAAAAGGGCTGCTAGCGATGGCCTCGGGAGTAGGTGGAATTTTTCTTTGTTGCTCGGGGTAAGCCTCGGATAAAAAGCTGTGAAAAAGTATTTGCTTGGTTTTGAGAAAACCATACTGTTTCCAGACTTGAAGTTCTTCAAGGGTGTGGCGGATACGGGCGGGATTTTTCGAGGCGAAGGCACTTTGCAGTTGGTCGCGCAACATGGCTTGATGGGTTGGAGACAAGGGGAGGGCATCGATTTCTGCTCCATGGAGTTCAAGAAGTGAACCCCAAGTTTCAGGGCTCGCATTGTATTGTAAAGAGGGAGATCTGAGAGCGGGATCTCTTACAGACAATGGGATCTTTGTGAGGGATGGATTTTGATTTTTTAGAGATGCCCTAGAACCGAATCGTTGGGCCGCGTTGGAAACAGGAGATTCTTTGGTCCATGGAGTCTCGGTGGGGTGGAAAAATTGGGGAATGGTGGACACAGGGGACTCAGGAGTTTCTGAGGAATTCCTCGGAGGATCCAAGAAAATATTTACGGTCCTAGAGAGAAACTGGGAAATTTTTTGGGACATGATCGAACTCCGACCAAGCTCAAAGCAAATACTGTGCCTAAAATAAATAAAAAAAACAAGGCTAAGCCTTTGAAATGCTTTGTTTCAAGGGGGGCAATGGGATTGATTTTTAAGGAGAGGGGAGCAAAGTACACAACGGCCCGCTAAATACGGTGGAGTGGCCACCCCAAAGCGCTTTCGGCTGCTTCTTGAAGGGCCTCAGGAAAGGTGGGATGGGCATGAATCGTGGCTCCCAGATCTTCGAGTAATGCGCCCATTTCCATGCCTAAAGTCGCTTCTGCGATTAGGTCGCTTGCACGAGGGCCGGCGATGTGGACTCCCAGAATGCGCTGGGTTTTTTGTTCCGCGACGATCTTAACAAGCCCTTCGATTTCTTGAAGGATCAGAGCTCGACCCAGGGCGGAGAAGGGAAACTTGCCTACGCTAATTTCCAGGCCATGGCTTCGGGCTCGTGCTTCGCTCCATCCCACATAAGCTAATTCGGGCGTGGTGAAGACTACGGCGGGAACCTGCTGGTCGAAAACCTCATGACGACCGGCCGCATTGGCGGCAGCCACCTGTCCTTCCCGACTTGCCTTATGGGCGAGCATCATGCCTCCCGTTAAGTCTCCAACGGCGAAAATATGTCTTTGTTGAGTGCGACATCCAGCGTCGGTGGGAAGAAAACCTTGGGGAGAAATTGTTAAGCCTGCCGCGGCTAAATTGAGATTTTCAAAATTAGGGATTCTTCCCACTGCGACGAGAATTTTTTCAAAAACCTTCGAAGTTATTTTTCCATCAGAAGATTTTAGTTCTACTTCCAAACCGTTGGGATGTTGTTTCGGTGAGGTGGCCAAAGTTTGTAGTCGGACCTCGATAGCCTTTTTTTTGAGAGATTGGGAGAGCACTCGGAGTAAGTCCTCATCCATTCCCGGTAAAAGACTCTCGGTAGCTTCCACAAGAGTGACTTGAGTTCCCAGATCGGCCAAGGCACTGCCCAATTCTAGGCCGATGTAACCGCCTCCAATGACGAGCAAGGATTGGGGGAGTTTTTCAAGCTCGAGTATTTCTCTGGAGGAAAGTACGGTTTCCCCGTTCCAGGGAAAATCAGGCAAAGGGCGAGGGCGGCTGCCTGTAGCCAAAATAGCTTGCTGAAATTGTAAGCTACTCAAACCTGAGGGGCCCTCCAGTTGTAAATGGTGAGGATCGCGGAAGCTGGCCTGAGCTTGGATCCAGCGGACGCCGCGGGCTTGCAGTAATTGGTGGATGCCCTGGGAAAGTTTATCCAAAAGCTGCCGTTTCCAAATTTGAAATTCTGAAATAGAAAATTCAAGTCCAGAGCATTTAACGCCGAAGTGAGTAGCCTGTTGAGCACGATGGAAAAAATGAGCGGCTTCGATCCAGGCCTTTGAGGGAATGCACCCCTGGAGAAGACATACGCCCCCGGCGCGGGGGTTTTCCTCCACCAGAGTGACTTCCTTGCCGTACTGGGCTGCTCGTAGGGCCGCTACGTAGCCTCCAACACCTGCTCCAACGACGACGATTTCAGTGCTTTCGCTGAGGTCTCCTACTACCATGTTTTCACCTTTATCCGATGGATCGATTGCCTGTTTTATCTTGATGGAGTTCTTGAACTTTAGATTTATTCCTCACCATCTTCCAAAAGCAGGAGATTGGGGTCTTGGAGGTAGACCATGACCTGATTGATAAAGCGGGCCGCTGTTGCACCGTCGCTGATTCGATGATCAAAGGTGAGGCACAGAGGTAAAACGTGGGACACGACAATTTGTCCGTTCCGTACCAGTGGTTTTTCATAAGTGCGCCCCACTCCCAAAATGGCTGAATCCGGATAGTTGACAATAGGGGTGAAGGCCTTGCCACCAATGGACCCGATATTGGTGATGGAAAAACTGGATCCCCTCAGATGCTCTAAACCAATGCTGCGCTCCCTTGCTTGGGAGGAAAGTTCGCTCAGTTCTCTTGCCAGATGGAGGATACTTTTCTTATCCACATCTTTCAGAACGGGAACGATGAGACCTCCCTCTGTATCGACGGCAAAGCCGAAATTATAGTATTTCTTCAGGAGAATTTCGTCTCCAACCAAGCTGGCATTGAGCGAAGGATATTCCCTCAGAGCGATGGCGCAGGCCTTCATGAGAAAAGGCAATAGCGTTAATTTGACTCCCCGTTGTTCCGCAAAAGCCGCTTTGGTTTTTCTGAGTTGGACCAAGGCATCGACTTCGGCCTCATCCATGTGGGTCACCATGACGGTATTCTGTGCGGCGAGCAGCATGTTTTCGCTGATTTTGCGACGCAATCCCTTGAGAGGAATTTTTTCCACGGACCCCGAGGGGGTATCGGTCGACAAGAGGGTCTTAGCTTTTTCAGGAGAAGTTTCGTGAGCTCTTTGTGTGGGGGATGAGCCTCTACTTTTTGTGGCAAAGGAGTGGACATCGTCTTCGGTAATGCGACCACCGGGGCCCGTTCCGCGCACTTGATTGAGATCAATCCCTAGTTCACGGGCGATTTTTCGAGTATGGGGTGCGGCCAAAGGGGGTAGGGCAGGGTCTACTGTTTGTATCTCAGGGGTTTTTGGAGCAGAAAAAGAGGCCGTGATTTCAGTTTTTTTTGAAGTGACCGACTGAGGAAAATCTTCGGTCTTGGGTAGGGATGTTTTCGTGTTTCTATTTTCTTGGAGGCTTAAAAGCACCGATCCTACGGGAATTTTATCTCCCTCCTTGTAATGTAATTTTTCGATGGTTCCAGAAATGGGGGAAGGAATGTTCACTAAGGCCTTGTCTGTCTCTACTTCGGCGACGTCTTGATCCTCTTGGATCGTATCTCCCTCCTTCACTAACCAGCGAATCAATTCACCTTCGGCAATGCCTTCTCCCAAGTCGGGAAATTTAAATTCTTGGCTCATGTTTCCCCTGTGAATGGAATAAATGATTTTTGTGTTGAAACCATGGGAAAGCTTTGAAACTTCCCTGGCGTTTTTTTTGTGGAATCATCCCTTAAGCGTCGTGAGGTGACAACCAAAGTTTTCTTGGAAATCCCAAATGTGATTGAAATAAACCGGAAGGCTATTGGCGCAACAGACAGGCGGGCGATGGGCCTGTTAGATTGAGACCCCCCAATGAAAATTCACCGGATATGAAATGTCGGGGTGCAGGGATTGGGCCACGGGACAGGCGAGTGCAGCGTTTTCTAGCTTGGTTTTTTGTTCTGGGCTGGGGTTGTGGGGAATGTAAAATTCTAGTTGTAGCTCTGCAATGCGTCGAGGTCCCTGAGAGGACATAATTTTTTTTACAGTGCAACGCATGCCTGCCAAAGGAATTTGCTCCCGTTCGGCAATAATTCCCATGACGGTGGCCATACAACTCGCCAAGGCAGTGGCCACCAAATCGGTGGGAGAGAAACTTTCACCTTTGCCATGGTTATCGAGTGGGGCATCCGTATGCAAAGTGGCGCCGGAAGCTTGGTGTTGGGCTCGAACTCTGAGTTCGCCTTCGTAGTTTAAGAGCATCATAACCATGATGAAGTACCATCTTAGAAATTAATGGAGGGTGTAAGAGGTTTTTAGTTCAAAAAGCGGAATTTCAGCTTGGAAACTTTCGCCTTTTTCGGTGCGCATTTCGTAAAAACCCCGCATGGACCCCATGGGAGTACGTAAGGGACAAAAGCTAGAATATCGGAAGGATTCGCCGGATTCTAAGACGGGTTGTTCACCAATAACTCCAGGGCCGCGCACTTCTTCTATTTTACCTTCTCCGTCGGTGATGATCCAATGTCGGTTGACCAACTGTACGGTTTCGACGCCTTCATTGCTCAAGGTAACGTGGTAAGCAAAAAAGTAGGTCGAGTTTTGGGGATCCGATTGCTCGGGAATATATTCGGGTTGCACTTGAACTCGGATTCCTCGGGTGATGGCTTCAGACACGTGTTGTCCTCCGTTTTTAGGCTCGTAGTTTTTTAAATATCACTAAATTGTATTGTGTTTGCCATGGTTGCTACAGCGGGCCGAAGCCTACACCGCTTCGCTATTTTTTTTAAAGATAATAAAGACGATCGCTGGATAGGTAGGGTGCTATCGCTTATTTTGATCCGAAAAATTAAGATATCTTTCTGTTTGACTTTGGGGAGGCCGAAGGAAAATTTTCTTGTTTAAATCTTATCGATGTCAAGTACCGCCAAGGTGCATCGACTAATACAAACCAATTTACGGTGTTCGTTAAAAATCTTGATCTCCCAAACCTGACTGTTTTTTCCCTGGTGTACACATTGTCCTTCTGCGGACAGCATTCCCTCTCGAATAGGGCGTAGATGATTGGCGTTGATCTCTTGTCCAACAACCACCTTGCCTTCTGGAGCGACGAGAAACCACCCTCCAATGCTGGCGATAGTTTCGGCCAGTACGACGCTGGCTCCCCCATGGAGGATACCGTAGGGTTGGTGATGTTTGGAGGTCACGGGCATGCGAGCGATGGCTCGCTTGGGGCTGAGTTCGACGATTTCAATATCCATCAAACCCGCTAGGTTATTGAGGTTCGAGTCATTCAAGGCTTTTAGGTCGAGATTCATAAAAGACCCTTTTTAAAGGCAGAGGTTTGACCAAACTGAAGTTTTTTTTACCATTTTGCTTGTTTTTTAAGAGACCTCAAGGGGCCCCCTAAGTCTCCTGTGCTTTAATATTTAGACGCCGTAGCTAGCATACATGAGAAAGGCCAGCATTCCAGCAAGCATCTCTAAAAAATCCGCCCAGCGCTTTATCCAGAGATTCGGATTTGTCGTTTGTCGCAACAGGGTGATTCGGTAGCCTCTTTCTAATCCCCAAAGTACCAGTAAAAAAATTTTTCCCAACAGGAAGGCAAAGACAAAATATGCCAGGCTTTCCCAGAGATTGGGAAATTTCAAGGGAGAAGCGGCCAAAGGATCTGATGAAAAACTCCACGAGGGTGCGAGCCAACGAAATGTCAGGGTGGCGAGCAGAAAGGTCTCCAAACCTGGGTTTTTGGAGAGAAAGGGACCGATCCATGGGCTCCAAGATAAAAACATAACGACGCATACGGCCAGAATGCCGGCTCGCAAAGCTACGAAACTCAAGGGTTCTACGAGACTCCAGTGTGATTGGGGGAGGGCTCCGAGCAATAATGGCAATAGAAATAAAATGACCGGGGCGATCAGTAGGGCCTGCAGCAGAAGTCCAAGTACTTGAACTAGGCAGCCGGGACCGGCGCCGGTTTGACTTTGGGGATTCTGGGTGAAGACTCCGATGAGATAGGAAAAACCTACCGATAAGAGTAAATACGATCCGAGGGTCATGGCTACCGTTGGATGGGAGAACAGGACAAAAGCCTTTGGAATGGACTGCCAAAACATGGTGGGTCCTATAATGTTTGCCTTACCTAGGGTCCATGGAAAAGACACCGTACGCTTCGAGTTTCTCGGGGCAGAAATTAAATGAGGAGGTTTATGATGGGGATTTTGATCGGGGGTGAATGGAGGGAGCAAGAGGTTCCATTTTCAGCGAATGGGGAAAACTCTAACATTATAAAATCCTGGCCACGTCATCGTATCGAAGCGAGGCCAGAGGCACCGTTTCCCGCTGAAAGCGGTCGTTATCACCTATATGCCTCTTGGGCCTGTCCTTGGTCGCACGTGGCCTTGATTCTCTGGACCCTCAAAAAACTTCAGTCGGTTATTTCGGTTTCCATCGTAGATCCAAAGAAAGGTCCACAGGGTTGGGAATTTTCGGACCGAGCGGCTTGTATTCCCGATACGCTTTACCATTCCCGTTACCTTTACCAAGTGTATCAACGGGCTCAGTCTCAGGTGACCGCCCGGGTGACAGTTCCCATGCTATGGGATAAAAATCGGCAGACCCTTGTCAGTCAGCACGCCACCGATATTGTGCAAATGTTAGACACCTGTTTTTCTGCTTGGTCGGAGGCCGACGTAGACTTTTATCCTTCAGCTCTAGCCACTCCGATTGAGGTGATGATCAAAGAAATCGAGTTAGAGGTCATGCATGGGGTCTATCGGGTTGGCTTTGCCCAAGATCAATTGAGTTACGATCGTGAGTTGAAAAATCTTTTCGACCGATTGGAAAACTTAGAGGCACGTTTGCGACGACAGCCTTATTTGTGTGGGACGGTTCTGACCGAGGCGGATTGGTATTTATTTGTCACTTTGCTTCGTTTCGATCTTGTGTATTTTTCCCATTTCAAATGCAACCAAAAGCGTTTGGTCGACTTTCCCTGTCTATGGAATTACATGATTCAGCTCTATCAATATCCCGGTATTGCAGAGACCTGTCATTTCGATCACATCAAGATTTTTTATTACTGGAGTCAGGAGGAAATTAACCCTCGGCGCATCGTTCCTCTTGGACCTCCCCACTATGTCGCAGATTCCAAGCAAAGTGTGGTTTTGCATGAGGGAAAATACCTACAATTTTGTAGTCGTAGCACTTGGGAATATGTGGAACGAGTGCGTTGTGCTGGTGCCGTCGTTATTATCGCTCAGACTCCGGAGGGAGAAGTGCTCTTCGTGGAGCAATATCGTGTGGCCTTGGGAAAAAACGTGATCGAGTTGCCGGCAGGTTTAGTGGGAGATCTTCCTGAATGGGTCGGAGAAGCTTGGGAACAAGCGGCTCGTCGTGAGTTGCTGGAGGAGACGGGTTATATGGCCTCGCGTTTTTCTCGACTCACCGAGGGACCAGTTTCTCCTGGCATGAGTACGGAGCGCGTTGCTTTTTATTTGGCGGAGGATCTACAGCAAGTGGGGCCGGGGGGAGGAGACGAGAGTGAGTCTATTCACGTACATCGTGTGCCCCTCGCCGAAGTTCCTGTTTGGTTGGAATCCCAGGGCGACCAGGGTAAACTTGTCGATCCCAAGGTTTACGTGGGTTTGTTTTTTCTCTCCAGGCCCAAGACTTAAAGTTGGAGACGGCGTTAATATGAGCCTGTCACTAATTTTTTGATCCGATAATAAAACAGGGCAGCGGTCTCTCGGAGGAGAAAGGGCAGACTGGTTTCCCAAGAACGGTAGCTGGAGGGATCCACAGCCACACTTTGGCAAGAGATCCCAAGATCTTTCGCCATTTCTTGGGCTCTTTTCAAATGCCATCCGTCGCTTACCAGCAGATAACGAGCTTCTCTTCCCTCGGGAGTGAGGCCGACGGAGAATTTCAAATTTTCCCAAGTGTTTTGTGAGCGCTCTTCTAACCAAAGATCCTCTTCTGGAATCTGGTATTGGCTAGCGTATTCCTTGGCGACCTGGGCCTGGGTAGGATGCCCTGGCCCCCCGGTGAAAATAAGCTTTTTCACCAATCCTTGTCGATACAGGGCAACGCCTTGTTCGATACGTCGTGCAAAAACTGGAGAAGGTAAGGGACCATAGCTCGCGGCTCCGAGCACGATGGCGTAATCAGCGGGTTGCGGTGGGGGTAACGTAGCGGAAAATTGCCAAATTCGATAGGCGTTGCCGCTAAAGCCAAAAACCCCCAATCCCAGGAGCACGCTTAATCCTCCCCATTTCCACGGGTGGGACTTCATGTTAGGTTCCGAGGATTTTGACCAAGACTCTTTTTTTGCGTCTTCCATCAAACTCTCCATAAAAAATCTGTTCCCAGGGTCCAAGATCCAAGCGACCCGCAGTGACAGCGACGACGACTTCTCGTCCCATCACTTGGCGCTTGAGATGGGCATCTGCGTTGTCTTCTCCGGTATCATTGTGGCGATATCGGGAGAGAGGCCCATGTGGGGCCAAATCTTCTAACCATTTTTGATAGTCCCGATGCAAGCCCGGTTCGTCATCGTTGATGAAGACAGAAGCGGTGATATGCATCGCATTGACCAATATCAGACCTTCTGTGATACCGCTCGCTTCGAGGCATTGCTCTACTTGCGTGGTAATATTGAGAAAATCCATTCGATCCGAGGTATTAAACCACAATTCTTTTCGGTAGCTTTTCATAGGTTTTTTGGCTTCCTGCGAGTTGAGTTTGGGCAATGTGTCTGACTTGGGAAAATATTTACACGGGGTCTATTTGAGAAGCGATTCCATGAAGTTTTGTTTCATGGAATCCACACCGTGCTTGGAAGTTTTTTCAAAATATTTTTGCTTTTTTGACTGGCTTTTTATTTCCAGAAGGAACGAGTGATGTCTACGCTAGAGATCTTTTAAGACTATTTTTAAAGGTTAAATGGCGATTTCAGTTTGAGCCTAGTTTGAGTTCTCTTCGGAATTCTTCTCGATAATAAGACCCCTCAGGATCTAGTTTGCTAGAAAATAGGGAAAAATAGGTGATGGGAAAGATTGGTGTCTCAAACGAGGCGTATTTTCGTAGAAAATCTTTGAGGACCTGGGGAGATGGGGGATGCCGAAATCGGATAAGGGTGACGTGGGGACGGTAACTGCGTTGTTCCTGGGGGATTCCTAGGGAGAGGCATTGTTTTTTTAGTTTTTCTTGCAGAGAAAGTAAGGGAGGGCATGGGGCCACTCCTGTCCATAAAACGCGAGGGATTCCTTGTTGGGGAAAGGTTCCCAGGCCTTGTAGTTGCAGGGAGAACGGGGCGCTCTCAAATTGGGTGAGGGCTTTTTTTATTGTCTCGATCCCCTCCTCCGAAATTTCACCCAAGAAGTTAAGAGTAAGGTGGGCTTGTTCCCAACGAAATGTTTTGTTTCCTGGTAAGGCCAAGCCGAGCAATTTTAAATTCGACAGCACTTCGGAAGGAAAGGAAATAGCCGTAAAAAGGCGCATAAGCCCGTCCTTTTAAAGAAGAACTCGGCAATAGGATAATGCCGTTCTCCTTTAATTTTTTAAGCCCAGCAATGGGTGGCGTAGGATTATACCTCTTCTTCGGAAGAGGGCTCCGATTCTGCTCCGTCTTGGGAAGCGATATCTTCTGAGGCATTGGGATCAGAATAGTCGTATTCGTAATCTAGCTCGGGGCCGTAGGTGATGCCTTGGGCAACCTCAATCTTACGATTAATGTTAGCTTGTTTTAAAAAGCCTTCAGCGGCTTCTGCGTAGGAGGTGCCGACGTGTTTCAAGTTGGTTCGCAATCGATTGTCACGCGGACGGTCTCCGGTGCTTGCCATCCCGATGCCGGTACTCAAAGATCCCGCTAGGGCCATGAAGGTGGCGCCGATAATTTTATTTTGGTCTTTAGATTCGCTTTGCTGATTGAGGTAATAAACCCCCTCGTCACCTGTGGAATTGCCCCGCAGGATGTTGTCGTGGAAGCTTTCTAATACATCGGAGGGAATCTTCTTAAGCAATTCTGGGTGGTGCTTTTCCATGACTACGTAGATCAATCCCAGCACATTATCGACCTCATTACTGGAGATGGCTTCTACGTTGGTTTTTACGGTTGACCAGTCTCCGCTTTCAAAGGCGTCGGCCATATCCCCCGACAGACTTCGGGTCCAAGCCGTTACTTTTTCATGGTAGTCTTTGATGTGTTTTTTACCCCAGACCTTGGCGGTAAAATACCAGCGGTCTTTTCCTCCGTTGAAGTATTGCAGAAAATCAAGGGTGGAGTTTTTTAATTCTTTGCCTTCTTTTTGTTGCACCAAAGCCTGAGCTTCGGCTCTTTCTTGAGCTTCGACCTCGGCGACCTCGGCATCGATTTGTTCTCGGGTGCCGGAAAGATCGGATTTGAAATTTTCGATGGACTCAGTGCTAATCGAAGTCGACGCCTCTAAATCTAGATCGAAGCCATCTAGGGAGCCAAATTCTTCGGTGCTCACGCCCTCGGCGGCTAATTTAGCTTTTTTGCTTTCAAGAAATTCAAGATCGCTCTCCATATTTTCTAAGATGTTTTCAATCTCACGGGCCTGTTTTTGTTTTTCTTCGGGAGAGAGTTCGCCTTCCATGAGCGAGTTGTAGTCTTTTTGCGCGTTCTGAAAATCCTGACTTAGTTCTTCTTCCAGCTTTTGAATGCGTTCCAAGGCGCGTTGCTGTTTGGGGCTCAATGCTTGGGCAGAACTTGCTTCGGCAGGGGTAACAAAATTCTCCATCCCTAGATCGTACTCACTGCCCAAGGTGCCTTCGGCGCTGGTTTCATAACCCGTTTCGGAATAGATCGGATCGAGGGCTTCATTTCCCAGGTTTTGAGAAACGCCAGAAAGAATATCTTCCCAGGAGGTATTGAGGTCGTCGCTACTTGCGGGGGAGGTTTCGGTGCTCGAATTACCGTTTTGAACGAGGTTTTTGTAGCGATCTGCGTAGGGATTGATGTTGGACATGGGGATCCTCCTTAAAGATCTATCCTTCAACAGATCTTTCAAATTGCACGATTTATGCCATTACGGTTGTTATATTAACTCTTTAAAATTACTAGGGAAAATTTATTTATCCCCTTTTGTAGCTTTATAGGATGGAGGGGCATTTTTGAAATTTTATGAAATCAAGACCACAAATAGGGGAGTTTTTACCCCATGGCTAGGATTTACAGCTAAGATCGAGGACAAAAATATCTATCAACTCTTTGTAATTTTTGTATTTTTTTTGGAAACTCGATTTTGAGTTTGTGGCATGTTATTTGCTTTTCACTTGATAAATACGTTTCGCGAGGGAATTTTTTCCCAATGGTGACTTTAAAGCTTAGGCGTACTTCCGTTTAAGACCTGGCAGCTGGGCTGGGTTGTGTAAGGAGTTTTTATGAGTAACCCCGTCAATTCAAAGCCTTCCAACATCGATATCGAGCTTCTCATTAAAAAATTTGTGGATTCATACAAAAAAACGGAGGGGGGGGAGAAAATCACCATTTACGAGGGATACAACACTATTTCCTCTTTGGAGAATAAGGCTCTCCGTTTACCAGGCGATTTGGTCGATGCCCTTAATTCTTCTTATTGCGTGGAAGAAGGCGAGCAAGAGGTTTGCTCGGGGCGTTTAGATGGCTCTGAGGTCACCACTTATTTTGGTAATCATCCGGACAGGGCCTTGTCAGATTTGCTTCGCTTGCAAAATATGGAGTCCCGTGTCGGTCATCCTTTATTTACTCCCAGCGCTCGTACTCAGATGGAAGGAGAAATGACTAGGGCGTTTCAGATGTCTTTGAAGAACCAAAGTACCGCCATCAATCCAGATGATTTTACGAATATGGTTCGTCAGGAGATTGACTCCCCTATCAATGGAAAAGAATTGGCGCTTACTTTTGAATACAAGGGCACCCAGGTGACCTTGCAAAATGGCGGCGTCTTGATTGAAACCCGAGTATGGGATCCCGTTAAAGTGGTTGCAGGCGCTGAAGGACAGGTTTCCCAAGGAGCCTATGATTCTGTGACCTTGTTTTATTCAGATCCCAATTTTTTTGTCAGTAGCGATGGTCTTGAAATTTTTGAAGACCTCGATACTCGTAATTATCTAATACGTGTTTTGGGCTGTGCTCTTAAGGGGGCAGCGGTTTTGGATAAAATCTACGCGGATGAGAATGGTTATCAGCTTATCAACGCTTACGAGGCTTCTGGGCCCAAGCCTCCCATCATCATGGTCGCGATGGAACCTGATGCTGATAAGAAGATCGGAGAAGGAATTGTTAAGATCGAGGCTCGACGGGGTGATTACGCCGGGGATACCTATTTAGGCGATATTAAGGTTGCGCTTTACGTGGATATTTTTAATCCCGAGTCTCCTACTTTTATTCGTGAGGAACGAATGAATTAGGGGGTCTCGTTTTTTCTGATTTGGTTTATTAGCCATAAGAGTCTTTTCCTTCTAACTTGTAGAGCTTCAGGAAGACTCATCGTTGAAAGAGGTTTCCGGAAAAATCTCTGCCCACTGTGTTTTGATTCCCGAGGAATCTTTCCATACTCCAATCGCCCAGAACTCGAGTGGAGGGGGGGCTTGTTTTTTTGACTTTTGTCTCAGGTATTCTACTGCGGCACGAAATAATCTGGTGATTTTCTGAGAAGTGACAGCTTCTAGAGGGTGTCCTTGGTTGAGGGACTGGAGATGTTTGACTTCGACAAAAGCCAGTGTGTTTCCCTTTTGACCAATGAGATCAGCTTCACCGAATCGAGTCTTAAATCGCCTCTCTAAAATTTTATATCCGCGATTTTTAAGTTCGCGTTCAGCAATCTTTTCTCCCCATAGCCCCTTGTGTTGTCGTTCCAGAAAAGCTGGAGATTTTTTTGGGAAGTCTTGTGTGTTCGCCATGCTTACTCCTTTTTTTAGCGGTGGAGTATGGACTCATTTCCAATTGAGTTTTTGTAGTAATTTGAGGGTGCTGGTGCCTAAATGTCTGGCGGCGCCAAAGCCGAAGGCCAAGGTTTTAACAATGAATCTTCCGCCCATTTGGCCTTGGGTTCTTGGGTCGGCTTGTAAGAATTCAATTCCTGTATGAATTATTTTTTCCTCCAGTTTAGGGAGTTCTTCGGCAATGTCTTTAGTGGTGATGCCAGTAAGTGGGGATTCCCCCTCTAAGAAGTCGAGTAGTTCTTCGCCAGCGGCCTCGGCCATTCCCTCGAGTTGGCCTAAATCTCTTTGAAACAGCGCTCTGGATTTTTCTCGAAAGGATAGGGCGTCGTAGCGTTTGGAAAATGACTTAAATTCACCCCAGAGTTGTTTCCACGAAGCCTTGTCAGTGCCTTGGGTATTGGGGGATGCTGTTTTAGAGTTTGGTAATTGATTTTTTTCGGTGCCGAAGTTGTATTCGAATTTAGAGAATTTTTCTGGGGTATTTTCGATTTGTATTTGTGGAGATTGTAAAGAAGTTAATTTGTTATTTTCGAGATTTGAATTCATGGATGCCTCCGATAAAAAATGAAATCAAGATTGAAAAATAGAAATGCAAAGGCGGGGCCAGGCATGAATAAAAAAATCCTTTGTGGATTAAGGGAGTTTTGATGGGGAAGGGTTGCGAAGATTGAAAAATTATTGCAGGGACGATCTGAAGTTCGGAGACTGCGCTTGAAAATCGAACTTGAATGTCCACCCAAAGGGATTCCTTAAGGGAAGTAATAAGTGAAGTCGAGGTGTTTATGTTTGGAAAAAGTCGGGAGGAAGTACAATCCTTACAAAATCAATTGGAAGAGTTGCGTCGAGAGCATGAAGCCCTTAAAAAGAGTTTTGAACAGCAATTAGATTTGTTGCGCCGTCAAACCGCCGCTTTGGCCTCTGGTCTTCCCCTGAGCCCAGAAAGTATACGCTCTGGTTTACCTTATTCAGAGGTTCCTAAGGAGGGGGTTGTCGACTTCATCCGTTCCATTCCCAATTTATTAATTCTCGATCTGCGTTCTGACGCAGGTTGGGAGAACGGATATATTCCTGGAGCCAAGCATATTCCAGCCACGCAAATTTTAGGACGATTGGAAGAGCTGCGAGACCGCACTCGTCCAATTCTTACGGTTTGTGCCAACGGTAATACTGGTGTTCAGGTATGTCAGACCTTAGCTCGTGAGGGTTTCTTGCATCTGTTCAATGCTCTTGGCGGGATGGCCGGATACGTGGGGGACTTGGTGCGTCCTGATGCAAAAACTTTGGATCCTAGTGAAGTGAAGGGAAGCGATCGTTCCTTGGTATTGCGAGTGATGCAGGTGATCGAAGAAGATGTTCGTCCTGGACTAAAGCGAGACGGTGGGGACATTCAAGTTTTAGAAGTCGAGGCTGGGGTAGTAAAAGTTAAAATGGTGGGGGCTTGTGTGGGTTGTGGCTCCCAAAAGCGCACCGTTGAAGAAGGAATCAAAAACCATCTAAAAAAGCTCGTTCCTCAGATCGAATCCGTAGAAGATCTCAGCTTGGGTCTTGCCCAATAAATAGCGCTATTCCAATTTGCTGGATATGCGAGCCGGCTTTCTGGTCTTGTTTTTTGGATTGTCTCCGTGGGTCCCATTTTTTCTTCAGATCGAACAAATCTTTATTCCACTGGTGAGGCCTACGGAAATGGCTTTTTTACCGTTCGGCTCATGAGAAAATCGACGATTTTTTCCAGATCCTTTGAAGACAGATTTGCCGCGTAGGCAGGCATATTGTAACCCCCGTTGTTGATGCGTAGGATTAACTGAGCGCGTGTTAGCCGGTCGGCGATATGGGAGAGATCGGGGCCGCGTTTTCCGCCGTATCCTTCAATGCTATGGCAGTACTGACAACCCCGTTCGCGAAATAGTTGGGCACCGTCCAACAGGTTTTCCGTATCAAACGCCAATACATTTGCAGGCAAGGGAGGAGTATCGAAATCAGGGGACCAATCGGAGTGATAGCCGAGAATCCAAAAACTTCCGATACTGAGATAGGTTAGAAGCACAACTCCCACCGACCAAGGACGCCGTAAGGGGTGGCGTTCTCCACGGTTTGAAAGCAGGGGGAGCACGAGTAGGGTTGTTCCAATCACAGCGGGCAGGAAGACCATCAAATAATTTTCCAGATGATGGGGACTGAGTGCGAGTACCGCGAAGTACCAGAGAAAATACCAATCCGGTTTGGGAGAAGCTTTTAGGTCGGCTGGATTGGGAGGTGCATCTAGGTCGGGTGGGCCGATGTACCAAGCGAGCAAGGTGATGGCAAGAATCAATCCGGCCCCTACTACGGCATCTTTCCATGCGGCGTTGGGCCAAAAGGGTTCGCCACAGGTTGCGAGATAGTCTTGATACCAACGGCGATAATTTTTGGGATCCACCGGATGATCTTTTTTTGGAGGTTCGGAGATGCCATGACGTATTACTAAGTAAAGATGAAACCCCAGTAGTAAAAAGATAAACCCAGGTAAGATAAAAACATGCAGAGCAAAAAAACGGCTTAAGGTCGAAGCGCTTAAGGTGTCACCACCTAGCAAAAAACGAGCGATCCATTCTCCTAAGCCAGGAATTCGTGCGGCCTGTTCGGAGGCTACGATGACAGACCAGATGGCGTTGTTATCCCAACGCATGAGCTGCCCAGTAAAAGCCAGAGCCAAGACCAAACCCAACAATCCCACTCCTGAAATCCAATTCAGCTCCCGAGGGAATTTATAGGCACCCGCCAGGAAAACTTGAGTTAAATGTAATCCCATGAACAAGACCATGGAAGAAGCTCCCCAGTAATGCATTCCTCGTAGCAAACGACCCACGGCATCGTAATGGGTCAAATACTGCAAGGTTTCGTAGGCTTGGGAAGCCGATGGAACGTATTGAGTAGCCAAGGCAATTCCGGTGATGATCTGCACCATCAAGGCTACCAGGGTGGCGCTACCGAAGACATACATCCATCCTGTTTTGGGAGGAATGGGATGAAGTGCTAGGGCGCGAAAGGAGGCCGCTAATCCACAACGGTCTTCAAGCCATGGGCCAATTTTTTGAAATAAATTTTTTCTCATGGAACTGAACTCTTAGAAAAAATCGAAGAGGTTTTTATTTAATTCCGTAATTCATGGGAATAGGGCCAGCTTGGATTTCCACATCATCTTCTACAATGCGTACGGGATATTCCTGGAGTGCTCGTGGCGGTGGCCCACCTGCCACGGCACCATTTTCGTAATAAACACCACCATGACAGGGACACAGAAACAGCTTTGCCCCCGATAGCCATCGCACCGGGCATCCTAAGTGCTGGCAGTTGACCGAATAGGCGACAAAGGTTTCTGTGTCGCGACGTTGTAACCAAGCTGAGGTCAGCGCCACTTTACCGGCCCAAGGCAAAGGGGCTGGGTCGCGCCATCGGACTTGCAGAGTTTCACCAATCGGAAAGTCCCCCAATTTTCCGACTCGTCGCCAAGTGCGAGTTGGGTGTCGGAAGAGCGGATCCAATAAAAAACCCAGAAATGGGGTGCCCAACAGGGCTGCGCCAAAAATGCCCAAGCCTAGGCTCAGTCGATGGAGAAACAGTCTGCGACCATGATCTTCAGGGAGATGATTTTGTGGAGGAAGATTCTCTGTGTTCATGACGTAGTTCTCCGATCCAGTTGAATAAACCTATGAGAAATAACATGGCTCCCATGAGGGAGCTCAAAGTGTGAGTGACGATGCCCGCAAGCAAGAGTACGAATCCTAAAGCCAACAAGATGGGGGCGTAGGTAGGACGTGGAATCGAATTTGGCAGGGAAGCGTGCCATGCCTGAGAGCTTTCTTGGGATGGTTTTTCAATCATGATTCGGTCTCCTTAGTTTTGCTAAACCAGTGTGCCAAGACCCCCACAAAAGCGATGAACAATGCCAATCCCCCTAAAGTCCACATCAAAGCGCCGCCCGCTTGTTGATCTAATTCAGGGATCAAGCCCCAGAACTCACGAATCAGGGTTAGGGCCCCCAAGGGATCCCGTTCTTTCCAGTAGGAAGGATAGAGTGGTTTAGAGGAGAAGGTGAGTAGAATAGCCAACAAAGAATCTACAGCGCAGGCGGCGAATAAATATAGCAAGGCTTGGGGACCACTCAGTCGAAACCGTTTGGCTGGCTCTAAAAGTGGAAACCAAAATAAGGTTGCTCCCATAACAAAACCGAGATGTTGCAGAGCATGGATTCCGCGATGTTGTAAGGCCGATTCGTAGAGTGAGGGCAGGTGCAAGATCCATAGGCTGGTCGTGCCTAGGCTCCAAGCAATGAATGGGTGAGAAATTTTTTTTATGAAATTTCGTAGGGGCCTCCATCGCAGAAAATAAGCGCTGATTTGTATGGGAAGCCCAAGAATCAATAAGGGAGCTGCTACCAAGGTGAGCAACAAATGTTGTATCATGTGGACGCTGAATAAATAAGATTCTCCAATGCTAGCGATAGGAGAGACCAGAGCGAGAAATAAAATTCCCTGTCCACATAAAAAAAGCACAGTTTTTCGGTTCCAACTAAAACGCACCCAAAATAAATAGATTAGAGTACTGATTCCAAGACTCAGCAGGGTCCAGGGATCCCAATACCATCCATGAAGCCAAAGCTCTTTCCATCCTGTTATTTCAGGAGAATGGGCTTGAACTGAGGCAGAGTTAAGGTGGGCAAGAAGTCCGAGAACCATAGCACAGGCCTTTTTATTTTCAGCGCGAGTTCATCAGCGGGGCTAGGTAAATTACGCTGAATACAACGATCCAAACGCCATCGACAAAATGCCAATAGAGAGAAATGGAGTCCATGCTACTTTCTGGTACTCGCTCGCGTCCTCGCCATCCGGTGAGGATCAGCATGCTGAAAAGCAATAACATTCCTACCAAGACATGAAGGCTGTGAAACCCGGTGAGGGTGAAGAAAGAGGCCCCGAAAAGGTCTCGGCTGATACTGAGATTTTGTTTCAGAAGACCTAACCATTCACAGGCTTGTCCATAGAGAAAAAAACCGCCTAGAGCCAAAGTCAGAAAAATCCAAAGACAGGAGCGAAAGAAATGATGTCGACGAAAAGACTTGAGTGCCAAAGCCATGGTGATGCTGCTCGTCAATAATACAAACGTAAAAGTGCCTGTTCGGCTTGCGTTGAGAAAATTTTGTGATTGTAGATGGGGAACGGTTCTCCCGTGATAGAAGAGATAGGTCAGAATAAGCAAGATAAAGAAAATCGACTCTGAGACAAGAAAGAGCAAGGTGGCCATTTTCGTTTTATGCATGGTTGCCATGATTGTAATCCTCAAGGGGCCTACGATTTCGGATAAGTGGGACGTGGAAAAAATTTTCGGGAGGCGGAGGAGAAGAGCAGAGCCACTCAAGTGAGGTTCCTCCCCAGGGATTATTTTCTGCAGGAGAACCTCGCCTTAAGCTCTGAAATAAGTTGTAGATAAAAATCAATACCGCTGTTCCTAGAACAAAGGCCCCTATGGTGGAGATTTGGTTAAATAGAGTCCAATAAGGACGATCGGCGGGATAGGTGTAAATTCTACGAGGCATTCCCAAAAGCCCCAAAAAATGTTGGATGAGAAAAGTGGCATTGAAGCCCAGTAAAGTGAGCCAAAAGTGCCACTTTCCCAGGCGTTCGTTCAGATATTTTCCACTCATCTTGGGAAACCAATAATAAATTCCGGCAAAGAGCGCAAAAAGTGTCCCTCCAAACAGCACATAGTGCAAATGGGCTACCACGAAATAACTATCGGTCAGTTGCCAGTCGATGGGGATAGTGGCGAAGGCAATGCCGCTTAGGCCTCCTAGGGTAAATTCAATAAGAAAAGCCGTGGCAAACAGCATGGAAGTCGTGAAGCGAATTTGTCCGTTCCACAGGGTGGCCATCCAATTAAAAATTTTGATTCCGGTGGGAATCGCGATGAGCATGGAGGTGGCTGCAAAGACATAATAAATGCCCGCTCCCAATCCCACTGTAAACATATGATGGATCCAGACACCAAAAGCGAGAAAGGCGATTGCCAGACTGGATCCGGCGATGAATTCGTAACCGTAAATGGGTTTGCGTGCAAAGGTGGGAATAACCTCGGAGATGATTCCAAATGCGGGGAGAATAAGGATATAAACTTCAGGGTGTCCGAAAAACCAAAAAAAATGTTGCCACAACAGGGCCTTGCCTCCTTGGCTGGGAAGAAAAAACATCGTGTGAAGTTGACGATCGAACAGGAGCAAAATGGCGGAGGCATTGAGCGCAGGTAGGGCTAAGAGCGCTAGGAACGAAGTGATGAGCGTCATCCAAACAAAAAGAGGCAATCGAGTTAAGGTCATGCCCGGGGCACGATATTTTAAAATGGTCACCACGAAATTGATTGCGGAGCTAGTGGTGCTAACCCCCAAGCCCAAGATGGCCAAGGCCCAGAAGTCCATGCCGGGGTCGATGTTGAAGGGAATCTCGGTGAGAGGAGCGTAGGCGAACCATCCGGCATCGGGAGCCCCGTTTCCCACAGAGCCTCCTCCTACGAAACTAAAATTGAGCAGCAGAGCCCCAAAGAGAAAAATCCAATAACTGAGAGCGTTCAGTCGGGGGAAAGCCATGTCTCGAGCGCCGATCATCAAGGGTAATAAATAAGTGGCAAGTCCGAAGAGTAAGGGCATGAGTACGAGAAAAATCATCGTCGTGCCATGCATCGTAAAAATTTGATTGAACATTTCTGGGCTTAAAAACTCGGAGTGGGGAAAGAAGAGTTGTAAACGAATCAAGAGAGCTTCCACTCCTCCTAGCAAGAAAAACAACAGAGAGGTCCATAGGTAGAGGATGCCGATTTGTTTGTGATCGACGGAAGCCATCCATGTCCATGCTGGGAAGGACATGCTTTTACCCATTGGTTTGAGAGCTTCGTGGGTGGAATAGGGGGAAAGGCTCATGGTTTGCGCTCTCCGGGAAGACCTTCTAGGTAAGCAACCAAAGCAGCGATTTCGTGCTCCGAGAGTTGAAAATTCGGCATGAGGGCTCCGGGCTTGAATTTTTGCGGATTGGCCAACCACTTCGCCAAATTTTCTGAAGAGTTTTTTAACACTCCAGCGCCCAAGGTCTTTCGGGTTGCGACGAAGGTGAGATCAGGGCCAATGGCCTCAGTGGTGCCCATGGAATTTAGGCTATGACAATTTAAGCAGGTTTTTTGCTGAAAAATTTTTTCACCTTCTAAGGCTAGAGGAGATTGAGGTGGATGGGGATCCATCGACTGTGATGCGACCCATTTTTTAAAATCCTCGGCTGTTTGTGCCTCTACCCGAAGTTGCATTCCCGCATGTTGAGTGCCACAGAACTCGGCACAAACGCCTTCGTAGATCCCGACTTGATTTGCCTCCAGGTAAAAATAATTGGCATGATCGGGAACGGCGTCGATTTTACGTGCTAGAGAGGGCACCCAAAAATCGTGAATGACATCTGCGGATTCTAATCTTACTAAGTAACGAATGCCTGCAGTGAGGTGGATTTCATTGGCGGTGAGCACTCGTGCTTTGGGATAACGAATTTCCCACCACCACTGATGTCCGGTAATAATGATGTCAGCATCTCTCTCTCCCACGGGTGGATCCACGGCATGCATGGTTTTAACCACGAAAAAAAACACTACGATCAGAGTGAGTAGAGGCAGTATTGTCCAGGCGATTTCGAGTTTTAGATTTCCCGTTTTGGCTTTGGGCCGTGGCGTGGAGTTTTTTTCTCGGAAGCGAAAACTAGCCCAACTTACTCCTCCTGCGACGATCAAAAAAATGAAAGCAGACAGGACGAGGACGACAAGCATCATCTGGGAGATTGCCAGTGCCTGGGGCGAGGCCGGTTGAAATACGGTGGCGAACAAAAGTTCTCCCCTGAATTTTTGCCTTGAAGGTAAGTGGAAATAAAAAGTGTGCGGAAGTTAAACAAATTAAGTGGGGTGGTCAAACCTTTCTTCGTAGTTGTGTCATTGGCAAGATTTTCTTAAAGCCATCGCTCGGGGGCGTGGGTTTAGCGACCGATCGACTAATGTCGACACCTCAAGTCTACAGCGCGTTTTCATTTTGCTTGCTCGCCAAACTCTTCGGACAAGGATTTGTGAAGTAGGAGTCCTTTCTCCATCCAAGCTTGCTGTCTCTTTTGACGAAGTCCGTTTGTATTTCAGGAAAGTTTCCGAGGTCGCTTTTAGAGAAAATGCATAGTTGCTGTGTTTTATTTCTTCCAAAGGGAGCGAGTTTTTTTGATCAGCTAAAATCCGATGGATATTCCCGAAGTGGTTTTGGCCCGGGAGTCACAAGATTCAATAGGCTCTAGGCGACTTTACTCCGAAGGAACAAAAAAAATTTTCGTGGGGCAGTTTAGCGTTTTTCCCTGAATCACCAATTTTAGGCAGAATCGGTTTTAACGAGTTTGGCTCGTATCCCTGTCGGGAAGAAAATCTTCGGCTGTACTTATCCACAATTCTTGCTTGGCAGCTTTGGGGAAAAAATGGTAAGTGGCTGAAATCTGGGAGAAACAAACCATCGATCCAAGGAGGGAAGTGTGAATAAGTCATTAACTATCTTACCTGGTAAAGCGATGGCCTGTACCTTAATCCTCGTAGGCCTTCTAGGGGTGTCTTTGCCTGGTTTTGCTCTTGAGGAAAAAGATCTCACCGTGCGTCGCAACTCTGACGGCAGCCTGCAAATGCAAGAGAATACTTCCACAGCAGGTGATTTAACTCCCGTTTCAAACACTGCGGCTACGCCTCCTGCGAACCAAGCTTCCTCGAAGGCTAAGGGAGATTTCCAAAGTGGTTTTCGTTCCATTGGTAACGGTTTTGAAAATGGAACTAAGGCCACGGGGCGAGCCTTTAAAAAGGCTGGTACCAGCATGGGGCAGGGTTTTAGAAAAGTCGGCTCAACCATGGGGGATGGTTTTTCTCGGGCAGGCCAAGCGATTAAAGAATTTTTCGTAGGTAAAAAGTCCGAAAATCCCCGCCCCGCACCCGTACAAGAGCGCGATCTTATTTTGCCCCACGAACAAAAAACGGATGCAGATTCGGGGCAGGAAGCCCGTCGTCAAGATCCCGTGACCCAAAAGAAAAATACGGGAACAGCTAGCGACGATTGGACATAAATTCTCCTAAAATCAGTTTTTTTCTAAGACCTTTCTGATTGTTCGTTGGGCGCATCGTTTTGTTGGGATGCATTGCGAGCAATAGCTGTCTGGATTTTTCTCTTGTGGGAAAAGGGGCGCGCTTCCAGGTCGCCCCTTTTCCTTTTTTATTTTTTTAAGCCGAGAAGGTGTTTGGAGAGAGGTCTCTGTGGTCACTCCATATCTTAGGTAATTTTTTTAAGTGTTTTTTATTTTCCATTCCCTCGGACTGTTTTTTTGTTGATTTTAAATCCATTTTTTCTTTCGGAGATAATCTCCGATACGAGACAGTCCTTCCCGAATTTTCGCCTCGTCAGTGGCATAAGAGAATCGTACGAATCCCTCCCCGTGGGCCCCAAAATCGATGCCCGGTGTGATACCCACTTTTACTTTTTTTAGAATATCCATCGCCAAAGCATAAGAGTTTTGGGTGAAATGTTTGGCATTGGCAAAGACGTAGAAGGCCCCAGTGGGTTCGACGGCCACACGAAATCCCAAATCCCGAACCCCTTGGATCATTAGCTTTCTGCGGTGGTTAAAAATTTTTCTCATCTTTTGTTGAGCTCCTGAGGCTTCCTGTAGGGCTGCTAATCCAGCCCTTTGGATAAAACTTGAAGTCGAAATGAAGAAGTTCTGTTGCATCTTCTGGAGTAAGGGAATGAAAGGGCGAGGTGCGATCAGGTAGCCCAGGCGAAATCCGGTCATGGCATAGGATTTGGAAAAACCGTTGAGCACAAAGGCGCGATCGGTAAATTCCAAGATTGAATGCTCGGGCCCCTCATAGGTCAGTCCGTGATAGATTTCATCACTTACCAAATAGGGCCCGCGTTCTCCCAAGGTGGCCAACTGCTTCATCACTGGGGCACTCAATACGCATCCAGTGGGATTGGAGGGGCTGTTGAGAAAAATGGCTTTTGTCCTCGCGCGGATTCGCTTCGCCACTTCTTCTGGACGGTACTGAAAGCCTTCGGCTTCTCGCACGGGAATTTTATGCACTTTTCCTTCTAAAAAAGTGATGAAGTTTGAATAGCAGGGATAGTGGGGATCGCTCATGAGAACTTGATCGCCTCGGTTGAGGATGGCTCCAAATAGCAGGAGCATGGCGGGAGAGGTTCCCGAGGTGACAAAAATTTGATCCGGAGAAAGTCGTACTCCATAACGTTGTCGATAGTGGAGCGTAATGGCCTCTCGTAATTCGGGCATCCCCTGGGAATGGGTATAGCGCGTGAAATTTTCTTTTAGCGCCTTCAGGGTGGCGCGTTTTACTGGGCTGGGGGGAGGGAGATCAGGTTCTCCGATGGAAAGGGAGATGACGTCGTGGCCTTGGCGTTCCAGGGCTTGTCCAGCTTCAAGAATGTCCATGGCGATGAAAGAGGTAAGGGACTTCAGTTTTTTTGCGGCTTCGGGGGGTAGGGTGGGGGATTGGTTTTTCATGTAATCCTCCTTATCTGGCCCTTTTTATCAACGCAACTTCTCCTTGGTGAAGTCGATGCTGAGACAATCCTTGATTGCTGTGTAATTATTTAAGCTGTGATGGGTCGAGAAAATCACCGAAGATAGCGCTATGACACCACCCCTTTGTCTGTTTTCCCCTCCGGGGCTTCTTTACGATTCCGAAGAACAGGTCTGTTCCGACGAAAACGAGATAAAAAACTATTCTCAAGACTCTGTTGTGGCGGAAAACTCTTTGGCTTCTTCCCTGGAGCGACAAGCGAGTTATTTTACCGTAAGTGATTTTACCCATCAGGTCTTTGGGGCGGTTCCCTCTCCGTCGAAGGAGGCTCCGTTATTGAAGTTATTTCGTAACGCCAGTCCCTTGGCTCTGCTCCTTGGGGCTTCGGGCTGTGTCGATGTGACCGAAGCGGGTCTATCGGGTCGTCCGTTTCAATTATTACGGGTAAAAGATGCTGAGACCGATTTTAACGATGAACCCATCTTGGGCAAGTTGCGTTCGGGTGGTTTAGATGTGGGGGCGGGGGACCGCATGACAGTGACCTGGTCAGTGATTGATTCCGTGCACCCTAGCCACCACGGAACCTTTGCTTTTATCAAAGACTCGGATGCCGCCGTTCATAGGGTGATTGTCAATAGTTCTTCACAACTACAAGTTCAGACGTCCACAGCGGTCTTGGATGATTCCAGTTCCGTCGTTTTGATGACCCAAACGACAGGAGATGGTCCTGGTGATGTCTCTTCGTTGCTCTTGCAACGTTTGGATGCTTCTGGGCAACTGACAGGGCCACCGATAGAAATTCTTCCCGAAGCCCATTATGAGATTGTTCCTCAAGGACAGGTTATATCGACTCCAGCGGGTTTCCTTGTTGTCTTTAGGGGAGATTCCGGTCGCTTACTTGCCAAAGAGTTTGATGTTTCGGGTCAGAGTTTGGGGGTGATTCATTTGGGTGAAGTTCCTCAACGTTTTCGTATTGCCCGGGGCGGCGAGCAATGGGTTTTAGCCCAGTCCGTGGGCGATAATCAGATTAGGGTACGTGTCTTCTCAGGTCTTGAATTCACTGGCATTGAAACACAAATTACGGGCCACCCCTTTCCTGATTCCGATTATCACATTAGCGTGGCTCTGCAACCCAACGAACAAGGCATGATGGTGGTATGGAACGCCATGACTTCCCCCGAGGATTCCATCCTAGAAGGGGTTTTCCTCAATGGTCAGGGATTATCCGTGGAGCCTGTGCAAACTTTAAGAAAGGGGCTCTCCTCCCAGGTGGCTTCCCATGCCATTGCTTCCGATGGATGGGGAAATTTTTTTCTGATCTTCGAAGCGGACAACGATCTTCAACTCCAGGCCTATAATGGAAACCATCCGGCCACGACCGGTATCGCTTTTTTAGTCCCTCTCGCTGTGGATAGGGATGGCGCCTATGGAGAGCTGTTGAAGGATGTTCAAGAGGTCCATCGTAGAATCGAGGAAGTTTCGGCTGCGGTTAGTCCCGAGGGCGTTCTGCGTCTTGCTTATTTAAAAAGTTTTATCGGACAGGATTCTCAGGGGCAAACGGTAATAGCCCAAAAGGTGGCGGGAAATAGCTATGATATCGTTTATGACGAGTAGTCTAAAAAAGCTGAAAAAGCGAGCCAGTAGTGTTGAAGGTATTTCCCGTAAGCAACCCCCGTCGACAGATGCCGATAAGCTCCTTTGAGGAGGGGTTCTGAGGTGAAGGAAACAATTTTAGAAATTCGGCCTAGTGAAGAAGTTTCAACACTCGAATCCGTCGACTTCCATCCCGAGGTTCAAAATCTCTTCAGTCGATTGGTCGATATCGGTCCCCAAGAATGGGCTGAGGCCTTGCTGCATCTTGAAAGCTTTCAAAATCATTTCGGTTTATTTCTTAAGTTGCCCTTGTCGTGCTTAGACGGTAGCAAGTTGTACTTTTCTCGTGGTCTTAAAGACGAAATCGAGTCGATCTATCTTGAGTTGGCTCGGCACCTCCGTTCTAAAAGCTCGGGTTCGGTAGACTTAATGAACGCTGTTTTTGAATTCTTCACGAAAACGCTTAGCGAGTTGGCCCGTAGTCCGATTTTACTCTCCATGAATTGACCCTGCCCGTGGCGTGTTTTTGTCGAGCGCCTCTTTGTTAGGGACAGACCTTAGTTTTAAACCAAAAATTGGCTTTTTGACCTTGAAGTTGCCGTATCGGAGGGATGTCACCGTATTGTTGCTTTTTGGTCATGGCCTTGAGTTTTTGCCCTCCTAGAGAGCCTAGGACTCGCAGAATGTAGTCCTAAATTTAATTCAGGATTTTTTCTGAAGAGAATAAAAAAAGCAACTTTCATGAACTTAGGTCGAGTAAGCCCTAGTTTCAAAAAATATAAGTTGCGATTGGTCTTGAGAAGACCATCGAGGCTAGGGCTGGGTTCGAGATCTAAGGCAAATGAATTAGCGGTTCGTTCTAAAAGTGGAACGAATCGGGTGTAAGGGACCATTACAAATCAAATCGAGGAGAATCTTCATGGCTCCACCTAAAGCAGTGAGTAATAATTCTAATCAACCTGCCCCCGTCGCTCCGCCTCCGGTGGAGGCTAACTTGTCCGAAGGGCAAGCTGCTGCGGCTTTTGGGGATAAGCCTATCGTGACTCCCGAACCCCAGTATGCGGATCAGGCTGCGGGGGTCGAGGGTCCTGCAGAAGCTCCAGTCGAAGCAGAGTCCCAGCCTAGTGAGGCGAGTTCTTACAGAGGCTTTCACAGTCCGACGATATTTGATCGCTTTCATCTCGTGGTGAGTGGTGGGGGGATTCTCAATCAGCCCAGGGTTGGAGAAACTCGACCTGCCTACGCCGAGGGAGTTCCCAATTACACGGGTGGTGTCGTCGCTTTGCGGCCAGGTTTCAGTGTATTTCGCAATCAGTTGCTCAATGTTCAGGCCTTTGCCGAAATCGCAGTACAGCCCATGACCACGGCGCCCAATCAGCCTGGTCAACCCAAGCTCAGTGTGACAGCTACTGGTTTGGGTGCGGGTGCAGATGTGACAGTTTTTCCCGCTACAGAGAAAGTCTCGTTTGGAGTCAATTTTGCCTTGGCTTATGTTGGCCTGAGCGGACGCCAAGTTGATATTGGAGCTCCCGAAGCTAAGCATCTTCGGTTCCAGGGTGGCCTTGGCGTTTTAGCTGGTGGCTCCATCGGATTTCTCAACCACAGCTTTGGTATCTCTGCTGGTGCTCAGGTGATGGCTACCCCGGCCCATTTGCCTACGGCGGATGGACGAGAGCATTTGGCGACCCATAGGCCTGCAGCTACTTTTGGCATTTTCATCGATGCGATGGAGATTTACCGCACCTTTACTGGGAAAAATAAAGCTTACGCCTGGGGACGCTAATTGCCCGGTTTTGGGTGTTGGCCGAAAGACCCTAGTCGAGTTTGAGTTCGATTTTCACGGAGTTCTGCCTCAACGGTGAGGCGGGATTCCAAAATTAAGGAGAGCGCATTATGCGTTTCTATAACTTCATTAAGTTATCTTCCATTTTCTTAGCCGCTTCGGTGGTACCCACCGCAGCATGGGCTGCACTTCCACAGACCTCCGAAAACGGCCAGGTCTGTGAAGTTACCACCGCCGTCGATGGCAATGTTCTAGGTTCCTTGCGTCGGGCCTTAGAGGCTTACAATCTTAACGATAGCGATTTGCCCAGTTATTGTAAAAAAGCCATCGTGTTCAAGGTGGGGGGAACCATCACCTTGAAAGAGACCTTGAAGCTCAGCAATCCCACGGGTCAAGGGGGGTTTACTCTAAAGAAAGATCCTGCCGTTACCCAGCCGATTATTCTCGACGCCTCCGGTGTGGGGCAGGGTAATTGCGGTATCGAGATTGATACACAAAACGTTAAGATCGAGAACATCATCGTGGCCAATGCCCCCGAGGGCGGTATTTGTATCAAGAGTGGTGCTAACAGCATCGAACTCAACCAGGTTGTGGTATCCGATTCTAAAAATGGTGTGGTGGTCAACGCCGGTTCTCAGGGTAACGTCATTCAAGATGGGTCATTCTACGGTAACACCGAGTACGGGATCTTATTGCAAGAGGCCACGGGAAACCGGGCTACACAAAATGCCCTCTATCGTAACGATGTGGGTGCCCTCAGCTCTGTGGCTACCCAGTTGAAACCCGTGATTACCAGTGCCGGTCCCCAAGATGCCTTGGGCACCCAGTGGGTGGTCGCCGGTCAAGCTCCCAACGGAGTTTCCGAAGTGGAGTTATATCGTAAGGCTTTACGATTGGGAGAAATCACCAACTACTTGGGTAAGGCTACCGTGGCTAGCGGAACCTTTACCTTTCAAGTGCCCGGTTTAAATTCCGATGAGGTTTTTGTTTTAGGTTTCTCCTCGGATGGTACCACCTCCGAACCTTCGGATTCGGTTTTGTTGACCACCTTGGGTGGAGGCAACGGTGGTGAGGGTGAACGGCCTTGTGCCATCGGCATTGAGCCCGCCTTCAACGCCGATTGGGATGAAGACGGTATCCTCGATAAATACGAGGACAAAAATAAGAACTGTCAGGTAGATCCCGGTGAAACCGATCCCGCCAATTCCGATACGGATGGCGATGGTTTGAAAGATGGTATCGAAGATCGCAATAAAAATGGGGAGATTGATCCTCAAGAGAGCGACCCAACTCGTGACGATACCGACCAGGATTTTATCAAAGACGGTATCGAGGATAAGAATCAAAACGGTATTCGTGATGCCGGTGAGTTGGATCCGACTAAAGAAGATACCGACGACGATGGTATCCGCGATAACATCGAAGACAAAGACATGGATGGCGTTTTCGATGAAGGCACTGAGACCAACGGAGCCAACGCCGATACGGATTTCGACGGCATTTCCGATGGTGTCGAGGATCAAGATAAAAATGGTGTCTTTGATAAGTTCCGTGAAAGCGATCCTAAAAAGGGAGATTCAGACGATGACGGTACTTCCGACAGCACCGATCCTTGTCCCACAGTCCCTTACTCCACTTGTAAAGAGCCCTGTATTCCCGGGCAAGAACCCGATATCGAATTGGATTCCGACAACGACAACATTCCTGACTTCTTCGAAGACAAGGATCATAGCTGTGGTTTAGGAAATCCCAATGTGGGCGATCCTGATGTGGGCGAGACCAATCCCTACAAAAAGGATACGGACGGCGATGGCAGGATCGATGGTCTTGATGTTTGCCCCAACGATCCCAATCCCGATTGTGAGCCGGTCTGTGACCCCGAATTGATCAATGATCAAGTAGATTCCGACGGCGATGGTTTGTCCAATCTGGATGAAGATCCTTCCAACGTTTGCTTCGTCGATCCCGGTGAGAGCGATCCCTACAATCCGGATTCTGACGGTGACGGTAAGTCTGACGGCACAGACGCTTGTCCCTTGGATTCCAATCCCTTGTGCGACACTCCCTGCCAATTCGGTGTGGAGCCTCCCGAGGGGCAGGACTCCGACGGTGACGGCATCGCCGATAGCAATGAGGACATCAATAACAACTGCGGTCAGGATGCTAACGAGACCGATTTCCGCAAACGGGATTCGGATGGCGATGGATTCAACGATAACGTTGATTCTTGCCCCCTAAACGCTGATCCTGCTTGCACCAAGGAATGTGTTCCGGGCGAGTACATTGCTCCGGAGCGTGATTCCGATCGCGATAGCCTGAAGGACGTGGTCGAGGATACCAACCGCAATTGTATCCGAGACGTCGGTGAAACCGATGCCTACAACAAGGATACGGATGGCGATGGTATTGCTGACGGTATCGAAGATAAAAATCAGAACGGTCTTTTTGAAGATGGTGAGGCCGATCCTCGTAATCCCGATACGGATGGCGATGGTATCTTGGACGGTATCGAAGATAAAAATTTCAATGGTATCTTCGGTGAGTTCAATGAGTGCAATCCCACCAAAACCGATACGGATGATGATGGTATCTTAGACTTCAATGAAGATAAAAACCAAAACGGTCAGTTGGATGGTGACGAAACCAACTGTGCTCAGGCTGATACCGATCGTGATGGCTTGGCCGATGGCGCCGAAGATAAGAATGGCAATGGTGCCGTCGATGCAGGTGAAACCGATTCCCGCAAAGCTGATAGCGATGGTGACGGTGTGGCCGATGGACAAGAAGTAAGCAACGGTACCAATCCTATCCTCTCCAGTTCCGGTGATTTGAATCGGGCTTTGGGCCAGGGCTGTGCCTTGCAACCTGGAGTGATTGGAGGAGCCTCCGCTTGGGTGAATGCCCTTTGGATGGGACTTCTCGGGCTGGGTGCTTTCTTCCGCAAGCGCTCCCGATAGAAAAATCGATTTCTTTTATCTCCGGCCCGTTCCATGAAAATGGAACGGGCCTTTTTTTTGGGTATTGTAAAAAATTGTTCTCAATTCCGTTTGAAGATAATGAAAATTCGGTTTTTGTTTTTCGAAGTCTTCCTTGTGGATAGAGAGCGTTAACTTGTCATCTTGGGGGAAATGATTTAACCCCCCGAAAATGACCATTTTAGTGCGGCGCCCCATCCAAGAACTTTCCGAAAATGTGATTCACAAAATTGCGGCTGGGGAGGTTGTTGAGCGTCCTGTGTCGGTGGTGAAGGAGTTGGTGGAAAATTCCTTGGATGCCGAAGCGACCCGTATTCGTGTGGAGTTGGAGCAGGGCGGATTGAAGCGAATTCGTATCACGGACAATGGCATTGGGATTCCCGTTCGAGAGATGCCCTTGGCTTTGAAGCGCCACGCAACTTCGAAAATTTGCAGTTCCGAGGATTTATTTTCTCTTCATACCCTTGGATTTCGCGGCGAGGCTCTACCTTCCATCGCCAGTGTGTCACGTTTTTGTTTGGAAAGTGCGACCCAGGAAAGTGACCCCATTGCCTATGTGTTAGAGGTAAAGGAGGGGAGAGTCGGGACATTGCAAGAGACCTCCATGCCCCGTGGCACTCGCATTACCGTTGACGATCTCTTTTGCACCGTACCAGCTCGCCTCAAGTTTTTAAAAAGACCGGAAACCGAGTGGGGGCATGTTTTTGATCTCATGACGGCCTTAGCTTTGGGTTACCCTCAAGTAGAGTGGGAGCTGCTTCACAACGGTAAACGCACTTTGTTTTGTCCCATCAGTTCCGATCCTAGGGATAGGGTTTTAGATCTTTTTGGCTCGGAAGCTCGTGAACGTTTGTATCCTGTTGAGCGTGAAGTTTCTGGCATTCGTCTTTCGGGTTTGTTGGGTCATCCTAATTTTAATAAAAAAAATAATCGTCACTTGTTCGTTTATATCAATGGTCGTTATGTTCACGATCGATTGCTGAATCACGCGATCCTCTCAGGCTATCGCAATCTTTTAATGCAACACCAGTATCCTGTGGTCATTCTGAACTTACAGGTGGATCCCGCCTTGGTGGATGTGAATGTTCATCCCACTAAAAGGGAGGTGCGTTTCTCCAATTCCAACTCCATTCATCACCTTATTTCAGAAACCCTTCATCATCTTTTGGAAACCGCGCCTTGGCGCGAAACCATAGAAATGGAGAGTTCAGCTCGTGTGCAGGGAGAGGCTGAGTCTGTGAAGGGTTCTGTAGCCTATCTATCTTCGGACGAAATGCATAAAGCGTCTTCTTCGGTTGGAGAAGGGTGGATTGAGCAAAAGAGGGAAAACCGTCCTGTTGGGGGAGCGGTCCATTCCTCCCAACATTCGATGGATTTTCGTGGGCGCATCCAATCTGCCTTGGAGGATTTTTCCCGAAGACAGGAGTTGGAGATTTCAAGTCCTTTGCCTCAAGCCAAGATAGGCACTCTCCCTTTTTCGCAACTTCGAGTTATCGGACAATTTCGTCTCACCTATATCCTGTGTGAGTACGAAGGATCTTTGATTTTGATCGATCAACATGCCGCCCATGAACGCATCGGTTTTGAGCAACTTCGTCGAAGTTTGAATCAAGGGCCCATGCCTCAGCAGCGCTTGCTCACCCCCCTGACTTTTACCTTAGGCCCTTCAGAATCGGCTCGTTTAAAAACCTCTCTCTCCTCCTTGGAAAAGTTGGGTTTGGAAGTCGAAGACTATGGTCATCATAGTTTTGTGCTTAAGGCCGTTCCTGCCTTGTTACAGGGGGCGGACTGCTTGAGTTTGATTCGAGAGTTGGCCGAGACCCTCGAACAAGAGGGAGAAAGCGGCGTTTTTCAGGAAAAATTAGATCATGTCTTGGCCACCATGGCCTGTCATCGGCAAGTGCGTGCGGGAGACAAGCTTAATCGTGAAGAAATGCTAGCCTTGCTTCACGAATTAGAGGGAACTCCACGGGGTTATCATTGTCCCCATGGTCGTCCTGTGATGGTGGAGCTGCCCCATTCCCAAATTGAACGTTGGTTTAAGCGGATTGTTTGATAATGTCTAAGACCATGTGTGCCACGCAATCTAAGGGAGCCCCTTCGTTATTGGCTCATGACCCTATTATTTTGATCGTTGGACCTACTGCTTCGGGGAAAAGCGATTTTGCCCAGGATCTTGCCGAATCCATGGGGGGAGAGGTCGTTAACGTCGATAGTCAGCAATTTTATCGTGGTTTGGATATCGGTACGGGAAAGCTTGCTCCTGAAAAGCGCCGAGTCCCCCATTGGTTGTTGGATATTTGCGAGCCCGGCGAATGGATGAGCGCCATGGATTTTGTGCGTCGCGCTGAAATTCTTCTGTTAGAAATTGTCAGGAGAAGGAAAGTCCCCATTTTAGTGGGAGGGACTGGATTTTACGTGAGGGCCCTGTTGGAGGGCTTGGACGATTTACCGCCAAGAAATCCCCAAATCAGAAAACAATTAGAGGCGGAAGCCGAACATGAGGGGTGGCAAGCGTTGTACCAGCGCTTGCAACAAGTGGATCCCCTAAGCGCGGCTAAGATCGGTCCCCAGGATTCCGCTCGGCTCATTCGTTATCTGGAGATTTTTTTGCTTTCCGGACAAACGCCTTCCCAGTTGTTTCAAAAACAAAAAGGAGAGCCCTTGCGTTATGTCACCCATACCTATTGGTTGAGACCATGCCGAGAGGTTCTAAGGGAGCGCATCGCTCTCCGGGTAAGATCCATGATCGAATTGGGGTGGCTGGAAGAGATTAGGCAATTTTTGCTGGGGGGAGAGAGTCCCTTGCAATGGTCCGCGAAACCCATCGGTTATCGAGAATTGACCCGTGTTCTCACCGAGGGCTTGCCTTTGGAACAGGCTATCGAGGAAATTATTCAAAAAACCCGACAGTACGCCAAACGACAAGAGACTTTTTTTAAGGGATTGTTCTCCAATCCTGCCTACCAAAATGACGGAAGCATTTTAAATGTGCTTTCTCCAAGCGATTTTCCTTTTTTTAAGAGGGAAAATGCCCGTTAACTGCAAGGATTTCCCCAAAAAATTCTCCAGAAGAAGGATATCGAGTCATGTCCCTGTTTTATTGGGTAATTTCCTTGACACTCGAGGTTCCTTGGGTAATATGCGCCCGCCTTCCCTAAGGCGGAAAAACCAGTAGAATCGCGGTGGCTTCGGCCATTTTGATCACAATCTTCGGGTGGGACTAACGTCAATGGCTTCT
>DALYEU010000002.1:0-104433 GCA_031972375.1 bacterium
AAAAATATCGTTTAGAAGCCCTGTTGACCGTTAAGCTCCGCAATAAACGGAATTCAGAAATAGAATTAGCCCGGGCCTTCATGAAGTTGAAGGAGGAACAGGAGAAACTCAAAGAGCTGGAGGAAGAGAAACAGGATATCATCCAAAGACGCAATGACACCCGCCGTGAAATGTCCCTTCGGGTGTCCAGCGGAGAAAGTCAGATTCTCGATTCTCAAAGGCACCTCAACTTTATTAAAAAACTTATCGAGGACGAGGAAAAAAAAGACGAAGAAATTAAAGAGCAAAAAGAAGTCGTCTTACAGGCTGAAGAGAAAGTGGCTCAGGCTAAACGTGACTACATTGATGCGTGTAAAGAAGTAAAAATCATGGAGAAGCATAAAGAGCTTTGGAAGAAGAAGCTAAAAAAAGAGTTAGATAAAAAAGAAGCTAAAATGATGAACGAACTGGGGAATGTCCTTCATCAGCTCCGCGGTATGAAAAATCGAGAAGGAGACAGACGATGAGTGAGTCCAATCGCATCAGTGGTTCAGAGCAGGCCGCTCAAGATGCCATCGCCTCGGCCCAGAAAAAAGTCCGGGAAAAAAATACCCAAAAGGCTACGACACAACATGCGACCGGACAAACCCGTACACCCGATGGTTCTAAAGCCCTGAAAAGTACCTTTGATCAGGTCTTGGAGTCTTATACTCCTGGTGCGTCTAATGCTTCTACCCCGGCCCAGAATAAATTTGATTCGGCCCTGCATGAAGCCCGCGGTGATGAGGAGCGGGGCGGTTCCGAGGGAAGAACTGACGATTCTGACGATAAAGACACCAAGCCTAAAGAGGGTAGGGAAAAAAGCTCACAAGGAAAAGAAAATCCAACTGGGATCCGCGGTCGAGTGACTGCTAAGCAGTCTTTTCAAGGTCAGGGAGAAAAAAATTCGCAGGGGAGGGAGCAAGATTCCAGGGGTGGCAGGGAGTTTTCCAAACGGCCTTTTTTCGAAGGGCAGTTAAAAACTGGGAATCGTGCTGAAAATGTAATGGCTCCGCCGCCTCCTTCTGCAATCTTTAGAACTCCCGAGGTCAAGGCTCCTGAGGTTCCCGGAACCCCCCGTGAATTGCCTAAGGCGGTTTTAGATCAAATAGTCCAGTCGGTAACCATTTCTCGAAATAAAGATTTGGGCAAAGAAATTCAGATTGAGTTTCATGATAATTTCTTTAATGGTCTCAGACTCAAAGTAAGTGCCCAGGGACAAGAAATTTCAGTTACCTTTTTGACGACGAATCGGGATGTGGAGGCGACTTTTAAGCAGGAGCGTGAGAAAATCGCCATGGCCCTGGGAGAAAAAGACATCGCTGTGCGCTCTATTGAAGTGGTTTTGAGTTGAATGGATTGGAGGAGGGGCATGGTCCACGCGAAAGTTCGACCTTATGATTTTTCCAAGCTCAGGCGTCTGAGTCGGAAGTTTGTGGATTTGAGTCTGGCTTTGTCTGAGGCCTATCCGCAGCTGGCGGAGCCCGGCCACTGGGCTCAAGATCTTGTTCAGACTTTTGATCAACAGTTTCAGTTGCCTTTTTCAGTTCAGTACGTCGACTTTGAGGAAAAGACCTTGGGCGAGTTCCTGTTTTCCTTATCTCGCCCTTGTGCGACTGCCGAGTTTTCAAGTGAACCCCAAGGTGGCAGAGTATTTTTTGATGTTGATTTTTTGTTGGCTAAGACTTTGGTTCAGCGTCTGTTGGGTAACAAAGAAGGTGGTGCCGAATTTCTATCTCCCATGAGTCCAATGGAGGAGGGGGTCTGGGAGTTCTTGTTGCTCACGTTGTTGAGACAGTGTTCGGTAAATCAGAGTTTGTTGGGTCCGGTACAGTTTCGTCTTCTCAGAGTGGTTTTTGAGACAAAGCATTTGGGCGAAGGCGAAGCTTTAGATATGCAAGGTTGTGTTTTTAAGCTTTTTGTAAAGTTTGAGAATCAAGGGGCTTATGTTCGAGTGTTTTTTCCTCATCCTTTGGTGGAGGGGGTTTTACTCCGTGAAGATCTTTTGGCTGGCATGACTGTTGACGATAGTGAGGCGCTCCTAGAAAAGAGATTATCCCGGGTTGGACATATTAAGACTAATTTGTGGAGCGAAGTTGGCCGAGTGACCTTGGCCTCTGATGAAAAATCGGCCCTAGAAAAAGGCGATGTCATTTTGTTTGACGAAACCTTTGCCACCTTAGGGTTGCATGGCTTAAGCGGTAAGACGGTTATTCGCATCGGTGAGAATCAACACGAGGGGTTATTGGCTGAGGTTATCGATGCCGAAGGAAAGCTCGTACTCAAGGTTTTGGATTATTACGGAGGATCTTCATGAGTCAATCTCCAGGCCCCAAAGGGGGGGATCAATTTGATTTTCAAAACAAGATAGAGGATGTCGATCCGTTTGCTGATTTGCCCCAAACTGAAAAAAAATCTCAAGAGGGGCCCGGTTCTTCAGATCCTTTTGATTTCGGTACTGCAGAGCCGGAAGTCCCTGTGACTCCCAAGGCACCTCCCAAGGCTATGCCATCTCGGGCTAAGACACCTTCGATGACTCCGCCGCCTAAGGCGCCTTCCTCCTCCGTGGTGACGAAGGCTCAAGCAGCGGCGGCAGCACCTGTTTCTTCTGGGCGATTAGAGGCACGGGCTGTGGCGATGGCGTCCGATACTCAGGTGAACGTGGTTGCCGTTTTGGGAAAAAAAACGGTAACGGTGCAGGAATTACTCGAATTGAAAAAAGGTCAAGTGGTTGAGCTTAACCGTTATCCCAACGAGGCTATCGATCTTGTGGCTAACAGTAAACTCTTTGCCAAGGGAGAGTTGGTGGAAATCGACGGCAAATTGGGAGTGCGAATTATAAAAATATTCGAATGACGAGACGCATCTTTCTTTGGGTGTGGATGACGCTGTTCATGTTGAGCGCTCCCCCTTTTCATTTTGTCTACGGCCAAACTGCAGAAAACAAGATCTTTTTGTCCGACTCTGCCGCTTCGGGTACTCCTGTTCCTAAGGAAACCAAGGCTTTGACGGAGGAGGAAGAACTTTCTGAGTCCTTACAAAATTTGGGACCTTCCTCCACCCATTTTACGTGGTTATTTATCAAAACCTTAGGGGTGATGGTTTTAGTTATTGGACTTGCCATCTTTTTGTTGAGATTTATTATTCCCAAACTTTCTCTTCAGAGAACCCCTAGGGGAGGGGCTGATTTTCAGGTGTTAGGGCGTTATGCTCTGGATACCAAAAAGGGACTCTATGTGGTGCAGGTTGAGGGCCGTCGTCTTCTCCTGGGATCCACCGAACATTCTCTTGTGCTGATTACCGAACTCAAATCCGATATCGAATCATGAAGAAACAAATCTATTCTCTTTTTTGTTTTTCCCGCCGAGCCTACGGGTTGGCGTTTTTGTTTTTCTTGCCCCTGGTGTTGTTCGCCAGCGTGGCTATGGCGCAAGGAAAGTTCGATACTCCCATCAGCAAACCATTGGTCATCCTTTTGGCGCTGTTTGCCATGGCCTTGATTCCCATCTTGATCGTCATGGTGACTTCTTTCGTGAAAATTGTGGTGGTGCTTGCTTTGATTCGTTCAGCTTTGGGTACTCAGCAGATTCCCCCCAATCAAGTTATCACGGGACTTGCCATGATTTTGAGCCTTTATATTATGATTCCCGTGGGTCTGGAGACTTACCGTGCCACCCAGAGCGTGGTGCAGACGCAGACCAATCAAGGTTTGGTTTCAACTGCCACCTTTGGGCTTGTTGAGGAAGCTTTTAAAAAGGGCAGGGAGCCCTTGCGGAATTTTTTAGAAAAACACGCCAATCCCAAAGATCAGTCTTTGTTTTATAACTTGGCCCGCAAGATGAGAGCCCCGGAGGACCGAGACTCCATAGAGAAAAATGATTTTACTATTTTGATGCCATCCTTCGTGATCAGTGAGTTGTCCGAGGCTTTTCAAATTGGTTTCGTCATTTTTTTACCGTTTTTAGTCATCGATATGGTGGTGGCTAATATTTTGCTCAGTCTAGGGATGTTTCAGCTCTCCCCCATTACCGTCTCTTTGCCGTTCAAGTTGTTACTCTTTGTTTTGGTCGATGGATGGTACCTGATTACTCGAGGCTTGATTTTGGGCTATTCCAACTAAGGACTGCAATTTTTTCGATTGTAAGAGGTCGTTATGGAAAATTATGTATTGGCCATTGGAAAGTCGAGTCTCTACTTGATTTTAGTTCTTTCAGCTCCGGCAGTTGTGGTGGCCTTGGTGGTGGGGTTGATGATCAGCTTGGTTCAGGCGACGACCCAAATTCAAGAACAGTCCCTTACTTTTGTGCCAAAGTTGGTTGGTGTTTTCGTTACCTTGGCTCTCACCGGACCCTGGTTGATGACCCAGATGATTTCCTTTACTCAGTCCTTACTTTCCGGATTTCCCACCTATATTCGTTAGCGACTTTGTCTAAGGATCGAGTTTATGTTTGGCCTTGGCGGGACAGAGAAATTTCTCGAACAGTACGGTATTCATGCTGATTTGTTTCGCTATATGTTGGTGGGGGGGCTGATCTTTACTCGTTTGTTTATCCTCATGATGTTTGTCCCCTATTTAGGGGCTAGGCCCATTCCTGGTCGAGTTCGTTTGGCAATTAGTTTGACTTTGGTTTTGTTTTTCTACTCTCCAGTATCCTCGATGACACCGGGAGTTTTACCTGAATCGGCAGCCATTTTATTCACCTTGTTTATGAAAGAGGCACTGTTTGCCATTCTCCTGGGATTTTCTGCGGGGATGGTGTTTTACGGTATTCAGGCTGCGGGGAATATGATCGATAACCAACGTCAGCTCGCCAACGCCCAAATTTTTAATCCCGGCATTGGATCTCAAGCCTCCTTATTCGGGGTGTTTTATTACCAGCTATCCATTGTGATTTTTTTAGTCATTGGTGGGCATCGCCTTTTGTTACGGGCCATTGCTCAGAGTTTCGAAACCGTGCCTTTATTGGGTTTTCCTAAGATTGAATCGGGGATGGAGCCGGTGCTAGACATTTTACTGCACTTGGCTTCGGATACCTTTATTATCGCCTTGCAGTTGGGTGCCCCTGTCCTAGTCGCTATTTTCATTGCGGATATTATTTTGGGACTCACAAATCGTGTAGCGCCTATGGTCAACGTCTTTGAGTTGGGGTTTAATATCAAGGGGTTTGTTGGGGGATTGCTGGTTTATCTCAGTCTTCCCTTAGTGGTTTATCAGATGAAGGTTTGGTTTGACCAATATATGGGTTCGGTTCTACATCTCGTGAAGGTTTTTACGCGGTAAGGAAAGCCCCGACTTTGGGGGTTTTCTCACAAAATACCAGGGGTTTCGACGCAACTTTGTGGTGTGGGGACTCCGATAAACAATCTCGAAGGCGAGGCGTTTTTTCGGTTTTAGGCCTTAAAAAATCAAGGAGTTAACCATGTCCACCGGTCCTGTTGATCCAAATAAACCAGTGAGTAGCGAAGACCAGCATGTCGAGTCTACTGATAGCTACGACGATTCCTGGATGGAAAATCATTACGATAGGGGGGATAAGGTCTCATCAAAAGGTTCCCAGTCTTCCAATTCGGTTTCTAAGTCTGCTTATCAGTCACGTCCTACGGTCGTAGGTCAATCTGGTGGTACTGTTAATTCTTTGGGAATAGGGTCTCAAAAGCCAGGTAGCCTGGCGAAGGGGGCGGATTTTGCCGGATTAGGCACAAGCCAAGTGAATCAGTATATTCAGCAGCTTAAGTCTCAAGGGCAAACGGACGTTCAGATCAAACAACTGGTTCAGCAGCAGTTTGGTCTCGAGTTATCCGATGCCGATATTTCTTGGGCTACACAGGGCTTTCAATCAGGGGGGCAGTATGGGCCCAACAAGTATTATGGTTCCTATGGCAATTCCCCGGTGTTTAAGAGCTACGGTAGTGACAATTACTTGCAGCAGTATCTTTGGCAAAACCAAGTGATGCAGCAAAATCAGCAGACGGTACATGACGCTAAAAAATCCCAGCAACAAGAAGTCGCTAAGATCCATAAAATCCTCCTTATGATTATGATGGGGGATGTGGTGGGGGCGCTTCGTGAATATAACGTCATTATGGACCGTGATCTTCGTATGTTTTCACGGCAGATCGTCGATAAATTAGGGCAGGTGCGTCGTGCTCGTGCCCGTGTGATTATGAATTTTGCCAGTGAGCAGGCCCCTCGAGCTTACGCGGGGTCTGACCCCAATGCCGCTGCGCGTGCTCAGGATCAGTCCCAACGCTACACTCAGTACGTTCAGTTGGCGACTCAGGCGATGGGAGAACTGCAAACCACGGAAAGAAATTTGGTGGATGCCCTAGGTACGATGAAGCGCGATCTCGACAATATGTGGCAATCTTACGCATCGATGCGAGATGCTGACACTCGAGTGAGCGAGCGCTTGATGACGACTCGATAATCCCAAGGTTTTTTTGGGCTTTCATGAGTCTTGGAGGGAGTGGAAAATTTGGGCGTCCCCCCGATTGGGGCAGGCGCCTTTTTTATGAAATAATCCAGGTCGTGGATCGTGGGGAGGAGCCAAAAAACTTGTCAGCGTCTGTTAGACGATTTAGCATAACCCAAGGTTCTGACATGGTTTTTTGGTGTGATTTAAATATATGACTGACAAGGCATGCGATTCTATGACTCCTCCGACCCTTGCGCCGCATTTGGAAGCGCCTCGACAATTTCCGCAAGATTGGCTGTTGGCTCTGAATGATTTGATTTCAAAAATCGATCCTCAGGATGCGAGGCAGGCCTTCGAAGATGTTGAGGCTTTTGTTGAAAGCGACGTAACTTGGGCCGAGGTTCAGGGACTTCCTCAGCAAATGCTCTATGATATGGCGGAGCAGGCTTACTTGAAATTCAAGGGGGGGCGTACCGAAGAGGCGAAGCAAATTTTTAAGGGACTCACTCTTTTAGATCATACGGTCGCTTATTTTCATACGGGGTTGGGGGCTGTTTATCAGAAGGAGGCAAATTATTTCGATGCTGTGGCTGAGTATACGGTCGCCATCGAGTTAGATCCAGCTGATATTACGGCTTATGTGAATCGGGGGGAGTGTTACTACCAGATGGGGCTGGAGGATATGCCACTAAAAGATTTCAGCGAAGCAATTCGCTTGGATCCTCAAGGAAAGGATCCCTGGGCTAATCGGGCCCGTTTTTTGAAAAAAAATATCGAAGCTCATATTGCCCAATGTGAGGCAAGTCGAAAAGTCTAGTAGGGTAAAGCGAGGAATTTATGGCCAAACAACTTGGGGTCAATCACGGTGCGGCGATTCATGCTCACAAAGAAATGACGGCTCGTTTAGAGCAGCAGGGAATTCGTCTTCAACAGATTGATGCTTGGTTGAAAAGTCAGGGCATTAGCGCTGTTCTTGAAGATAATAAATTGGTGGAGAGCTATTTCGCCACAGCTTTGCGGGGTCTGAAGGCCGTTACCGAGACCCCGGTCGATGATAATAAATTTCTTTCTCTCTCTGGAGAGGTGCTTAACCCCCAACAGTATCAAAATTATTACTCGTCTGATCGCGATAGTTCCTCAGGTTCTGCTTATGTGGATTATTTTCCTGAAGAACAGATTGCCAACCCCCTTTGGTTGGTTGAAAACGATTATTTGAGTCGGGAGCAAGGGGTTGCCATGGCCAAATTAATGAAGTTTGGCCTGTTTTCCTCAGATGAAACGGTTGCTGCCGCAGCGGCAGGTACGTCTACGGGAGGAGTGGGAACCGCTAATCTTCCTGGTGTTTCTAAGGGATTGGGCATGGGCGGGAGTCAGCCCTACGGCTCGGGAGGTTTTCCCTTTCCTCCGCCTCCGCCTTCCTCGGGTGGATGGGGATATGGAAACACGGGAGGAGGCAATTATGTGGGGCCTGAGATGGATTATTTGAATAATCTTGAAAACGGTCCTGCAAAGGAATGGCTTGCCGAATTGTTTGGTGACGAGAGTGCCTATCGCCAGGGGGTGCTACAAACCGCCCAAGAAATGATGTTGGGCTATAAAGAGCGGGTTGAGCAGGTTCGTTCCATGATTGAGGCCCAAGATCCCACAACCCCCGAGGGACAGCAAAAAATTTATTTGCTTCAGCAAGAATTGGGAGACCTGACGAACTCCCAAAAAGAATTGTCCGATAAACTCATCAACATGCAAAACCTGATGAATGAAAGAAAACAGTTGGTAAAAAGTTTGCTGGATATCGAGAAAAATGCGCGAGAGGCCATTATTCGTAATATGCGACAATAGTTTGGCGACGAGAATGGGGACTAAGTCTTGTCAGTTTTTCGAGTCTAAGGTAAATCTTCACTGTGAGCGATCATGACGACATTTTAAAGCAAATGGTTCCCGTGGAGCGGGCGCAGAGCAAGCTTCATGATCCTACTCCTCAGCGGAAAAAATACGTCATTGATCTATTGTATCGTTATCTCACCGATCAAATTACCTACTCTCAGTTGACTGGGATTTCTCAAAAAGAATTGATGAGAATTTCCGAAATTGGTCATGTCAAGCTTAAGCATGGTCGAGTCGCTGAGGCCCGGCGTATCTTTGACGCTTTGACTAAGTTAGATCACAAAAATCCCTTCTATCATGCCTGTTTGGGTAGTGTGCATCAAAAGAACGGCAAGTTTGTCGACGCGGTTTTCGAATATTCCGAGGCCTTAAAATTAAAAAAAGATGATCTGCCTTCTTTGGTAAATCGGGGTGAGATCTATCTTAAGCATAAAAATTATAAGCGTGCTGCGGAGGATTTTCGAGCGGCTATCCTCCTGGATCCCATGGGTAAGAATATGTTTGCCAATCGCGCACGCTCTTTGGTGATTGCCATCAAGCGCAATCTCCAATTGCAAAAAGAACGGGTGACAGCGCCGTCAGGCGCCACCGAGGGTACTCCCCATGGCCCCAGTGCGAATCGTCTGCCCCCAGGAAGAGCCAGAATGCGCCCCCCTGTGCGACGCTAGTTAATTCACTCTAGTTACTAGTCTTTCTTTGGGCAAAAGGTGCTTTTATCCGAAGAATTTTTTTATTCTTCATCGTCGTCAGGAGCGGCGATGTCGTATTTCTTCAGAAGATTGCGCAGATGCTTTCGGTCGATCTTAGCCTCACGGGAGGCTCGGGATACGTTGAAATTATTGCGGCGCAATAGTTCTTCCAAGTAGTCCTTCTCAAAGATTTCCACAATTTTTTGCTTGGCTTCCTTGAATGGCAAGGAGGTATCAATCGTCATGCGATCCGTAGGCTCCACGTTGTGTTCGATTTCTTGGAACACATAGGAGAGGTTCGCGGCGCTGATCGTATCATCGTCGGCCATGCTCACAACTCGTTCAATGACATTAGCCAATTCACGAACGTTTCCTGGCCACTGATAGCGCTGCAACATTTTGAGGGCATCATCCTCTACACGACGCACTTTGAGGTCACCATTAGGGAGGCGGTTAAAACGACCCTTTTCTAGGAATTTTTTGATGATAAGGGGAATATCCTCATGTCGTTCCCGCAAAGCGGGGAGGTGTACCTTTACAACAGAGAGGCGATAGTAGAGATCTTCGCGAAAATTACCGGCTTCGACTTCTGCTCGAAGATCACGATTGGTGGCACACACGACGCGTACATCCAAAGATGTTCGCTCGTTACCCCCCACTCGTTTGATTTCACGCTGCTCAAGGGCTCTTAATAATTTGGGTTGAAGATCAAGTGTGAGTTCGCCAATTTCGTCGAGGAAAATGGTGCCACCGAATGCTGCTTCGAAGGCGCCCTTGCGTTGCTTGATGGCTCCGGTAAAAGCACCTTTTTCGTGACCAAATAATTCAGACTCGATGAGATTGGGAGCCACCGCCGAACAATCAAAAACGACGAACGGTTTGTTGGCCCGATTGCTAGCTGTATGAATGGCTTTTGCGACGAGTTCTTTTCCTGTTCCGGTTTCACCTTCAATGATAACCGTGGCAAGAGAGGGCGAAATTTTCTCAAGCAAACTGAAAATTTGCCGCATTTTTTTACTTTTTCCCACCAATTCACCGAATTCGGTATGGGGGCTGGGTTCGATGCGCACTTTCTCGTCGAAGGCGACGAACTCGATTTCAGAACTGCCGATCTTAATGATGTCCCCTGGAGTGAGATAGGCCTCTCTAACTTTAAGACCATTGATGTAAGTGCCGTTGGTAGAATCTAAATCCTTCAATAGATAGGAGTCAGAAGTCATCTCTATTGAGATGTGATGACGACTCACCGTATTGTCCATCAAGACGAAGTCGTTATCTTCTTTTTTGCCAATTCGTGTAAGTTTTTGTCCCAAATCAAATTTCTTCTTATCATCGGGACCAGCTACGACTTTTAGTAAGCACTTGCGCAGTGAAACCACGTCTCGATTTTCATCGATTTCTAAAAGCTGGGTTTGGCCTTCGAGTTCGTTCATATGCTTCATACTCATTCTTTATTTAGTTCTTTTTAAGATTGGCCATAAAAGATTTTGCATCTTCTCCAATCGTCACCGAGCGAGTCCAAGATTCGTAACCTTCCTTTTGGACTGTAAATTGATAACTAACCCCAGGACGCAACCCTTTTACCCGAAGGGGGGTGCGGCTTTGAGGTTGGCCATTAAGCAACACCATGGCGCCCGGAGGATTGGAGTCGATTACGACAATGCCCGCGGCTTCTGAGCCTTTCAAGTTGATGGTTCCCAGATTACGGGTTTCCCCAGGGCGAAGGGTAATTACTCGAGTTACGGTCGATAAGCCGCTTTTGCTAATCGAAATTTCCGTGGGCCTTCCGGAAGCCACATCGAATTTTCCGGGCGCACTTCCTTTGCGAACGCCATTGATAAATACATCGGCTCCTTTGGGATCGCTGGAAACACTGACATATGCCACAGTGCTTTGAGGCGTCTCTTCGCTAGTAGTATCCTTGGGGGTGTTTTTTACATTTTTATCCGCGTTGGATTTGGCCTCTTTTTCTTTGGCTATTTCTGCTTCTCGTTTTTTGTCTTGTTCTGCTTTTTGTCTTTTCAGTGCTTCAGCTTCTTTTTGGGCTTCCATTTGCCTAAGTTTGTCAGCCGCCTCTTTGATTTTATCGTTGGTCTCCGTGGTTTTCTCTTCGGCTTTTTCTTTTTCTGTAAGCGTCGCTTTGACGCTGGAAGTCCCGGTGCTCGCAATGTTTACGGAACGGGTGACCTCTTGATATCCCGAGCGGGACAAGCGAACTGTGTAGCTCTTTCCTACTTCAAGGTTACTCAAGGTAGCGGGAGTCGTTTTTCCGGTATTGCTATTGTTGAGATAAACCGCGGCCCCACTGGGGTTGGAGGTAACCTGGAGATTACCATATTGGATTTCTTCGAGCTTCTTTTGAAACTCCATAGGTTCGATGGAGTAGATGGTGACGCGCTCCTCGGCAGGACGATACTTGTCCAATTCTAGCTTTAGAGAATAGGTTCTCGAGAGAGGCACGTCTTCCAGAGTGGCTGGGGTAATTTTTCCGGTATCCTCTCCATCGAGAAGAATCTTGGCTCCCGGGGGAGTGGAGCTCACTTTGATGCTCCCTACGGGAATGACCTCGAGAGTGGGATTCAAGGAGATGGGATTGGGATCGGTCAAGGTAACGGTTTTTGACCACTCCTTGTGTTTGGGTTTTTTCAAGGTGATGGTGAGGGCAGGGCCTATTTCAAGTTGTTCAATTTTCGCTGGGGTAACTTTTTGCGTATTGTTGCCGTTGACAAAAATCTGGGCACCTTCAGGGTTTGATTGAACCTGGACGACTCCTTGGGCCACGGGTTTAGTGACTTCGGGCGGAGTCTTCTTAAAGAGATCGGTTTTGAAGTAGGTCCACGTACCGACGGCTAATAGCAAGGCTACAGAAGCAATACCGATAATTTTTCCCAGACCACCAGATTTTTGAGCAGAAGGAACAGCGGGCGGAGAAACTTGTGGAGCCCCCCGAACAGGGGCGGGGGTGCGTTCTGCCTCGAACTCAGGCGCCATTTTTTGCTGGGTGCGGGTAATCGAAGGTTCGGGATTGGCGTCAGGGCCTTCTTGGCCGCTGATAAAGCTTTCGATAAAGGTCTGCGTAGCCTGTTTTTCTGATCCACCCGCACTTTGTTCGGAAGTGCGCTCGCGATGCACGATATTTTCCTGGGATAGGGGATCGATCATAATCGACCGCGTTTGCGGTTCGATTTCTTCTTCGATGCGTTTTTCCCGCTCGCGCTTGCTCTCAATCTCATTGGCAAAGATTTGAGCCATAATGTTTTTCAGTTTGCGGGGAGTAAAATCGGGGAAGGTTGTATAGAGATAACGAGTGAGGTCGATTTGAAAATCGCCTGCGTTGTCGTAACGGTCCTTGACCGAGTAAGCGAGGGATTTTGCCAGGATTTTGCGTAAAGTTTCGGGAAAACGGTCCCCGAAACTAGCTTCGGTCACTCGGGTGGTTCGAATCTTCTTTAAGACTTCAAACTGTGTCTCTCCAGTGAAAAATTTCTCTCCGGTGAGCAGCTCGTACAACATCAAGCCGGTTGAAAAAATATCGGTCTTGCGATCAATGGGCTTGCCGAGGGCCTGCTCAGGGGACATATAGCTGATCTTCCCCTTGAGAATTCCCGCCATGGTATGGCTGATATTCATAGCCGCCTTGGCGATCCCAAAATCGACGATCTTAACCTCACCCTCGAAACTGATCAGAATGTTTTGTGGGCTAATGTCTCGATGGACGATGTTTAGAGGTTTTCCATCGGAATCTTTTTTAGAGTGGGCGTAGTCTAATCCCTTACAAATTTCGCTGATAATGTAGCAGACGAGTTCTTCTGCCAGGGGAGATCCGGTGTCTTTGAGGCGATTGAGTACTTCACGGAGGTTAATACCGCTGATGTACTCCATGGAGATAAAATAATCTTCTCCGACTTTGCCTAGATCGTAGACCTGCACGATGTTGGTGTGGCTGAGCAATACCGAAAGCTTAGCCTCGTCGATCAACATCTTGATGAAATCTTTATCTGAGGCGCAATGAGGGAGAATTCGTTTGATGGCCAAGAGTTTTTCGAAGCCGTCGACCCCGAAAGTTTTGGCCTTATAAATTTCGGCCATACCTCCTGTGGCGAGCTTGTCGATGAGGAAGTATTTACCGAAGGGTTTTGGGCGAAATTGTGTCATGACGACCTTATGATGATGTTACAAAAACATAAATCAGGGCTACGACGGAGAGAAATAACACCGCGAAGCCAAGATAATAATACCAACTCGAACCTCCTCTGAAGTCAGAGGGAACCGGAGCAGGTAAGGATTCTTGCCATGGAGTCGATAGCGAGGAGACATCTCTTTGTGGAAGAGCAACGGTGAGGAGCGTGCCCTTCACCAAGCTCTCCAAAACGATGGAGTCTCCGGGTTTACGACTCAAAAACTTCATGCCTTCTTGTCGACTCAGGGCAACCTGGGCATTGCGAATCAGGGTGCCGTCGCTCATGCGAATGTCCACTTCGACGACCGATTGTTCTCGGTGGGTACTTACACCACGAAACGTAAAGCCTGAGATCTGAGAGGTGTCGAGATTTTCTCTTCGGTATTTTGCCGGATCTTTGCTGAGTAATTGAATAAAATCAGAACTCTCTCCAAAAGAATCCCGATGGGATTGATCTTCTTCAGGCTCTGAATGGCGGTCTTTTTCTTGACGCTTTTTCTCCTCTTTGGTGTGGCTCGCAGACTGAAGCTTCCAGTAATTTGCGTCGCCTAATTTGTTAATTCGGTCCACCACGTCGATGACTTTCTAAATCTAAGGTCCCCGTGTGTTGACGCCAATTAGCGGCGCTCTTTTTAGTGAGATTCTTTAGGGGGAGTTTTTTCCTTAGCAGGCGCCGGTTTTTTGGGGCCCGATTCGGAAGCGGGAGCACTGGAATATCCATCCCGGTACCATCCGCCACCTTTGAGGGCAAACGAACTCCGGGAGATAAGCCTTTGCACCGATCCTCCGCAGAACTTACAAGTTTTTAAAGGCTTGTCCTTAATGCTCTGCATTTCTTCAAATTGCTTTCCACAACTTGAGCATTCGTATTCGTAAAGTGGCATAGTTCCTCAATACCCGATTTCATTGATTGCAAAGAACGGAGTGTCCTTCTTTGCTTTCCAAAAAAACATAGAAAACCTAAATTTGGAACCCTTGTCCTCGGCGCCCCATGCTAGTGAGGACTCAAGACCCTAGTCAAGCAATCTTTAGCCGTGATGCCTTGAATCTCCACAACTTTAAGACGACTCCTCGCCCCACTGAGGATCTTAAAATTTTTTCGAGGAATTTTTAAGAGTGTTTGAAGATATTCCACAAGGGTTTCATTGGCTTTTCCATCAAGCGGCGGTGCTTGAATACGGATTTTGAGGGCTTCTCCCAAGGGGGGGCCCAGGGAATTTTTTTTGGCTCCGGGCTGAACCTTAAGGTGTAGACGAACTCCGGAGGCTGTTTCTTCAAGAAAAGGGGGTAACATCATCCGCCCCTGGTCATTTTAGATCCATAGTGAAGTAGGGTGGCCACAAAAAAGTTTTGTGCAATCATTAATAAAATCAGCGCAATAAAAGGGGAAAAATCGATTCCCCAACGGAACAGGCTGCGGGGGAGGTAACGTCGGATGCGGTTAAACAGAGGGTCGGTTGCCTGTCGTAAAAAACGAACGATGGGATTGTAAGGGTCCGCACTGACCCAACTGACGACCACCGCACCTAGGATGATCCAGGTATAGAGAGTGAGGATCATGGAGAGTACCTTACCCAGGGTGACCAAGAGTGATCCCAAGATAAACATTATTCGAGTTCCTTTCTGAGAGCCTGACTACGATGGGTTGCAGCCAGAACGGCGCTTTGTAGGCTCTCTTCCACTCGACGTTTTTTAAGAATCTTTAACCCGGCTTCTGTAGTGCCTTTTTTGCTCACGACCTGATCAATTAAATCGTGAGGAGATTTTTTGGTTTTTTGCAACATGGCCACGGCCCCCTTTAAGGTTTGTAGGGCCAGTTGGCGGGAGACTGTGGGGTTTAGGCCGCTAGCGATGCCGCCTTGGATCAAGCCTTCGGCGAGGGAGTAGACAAAAGCGGGGCCGCTTCCGCTAAGGCCAGTGACGGCATCTAGCTGATGTTCTTTAGAGAGAACCACAATGCTGCCTACGGTTTGTAAACTTTGTTTGATGTATTGAATAATTTTGGAGGGGACCCTGGAGAAGTAAATTCCAGTGGCGCCTTCTCCCACCAGAGCCGGGGTGTTCGGCATGATTCTGACGATAGGAACTTTTTTGCCGAGGTATTTTCTCAGTGCCTTGCATGAGATTCCAGCGGCCATCGAGAGCACTATGCTATCCCGATGGAGGTGATTTTGAATTCCGTTCAGGGCTTCGGCAATTTGGTAGGGTTTGACTCCGATCCAAAGAAAGCGACATTGCTCAGTCAGAACCTTGGCATCTGTCGTAGTGGCTACCTCTAGCTCCTTACCGAGTTTTTTTAGGGCAGTGTTGGAGCGTCTACAGAGGAGGATGTCTTCCTTTTGAACCTTGTTATTTTGTAACATGGCCCGCAACAACACCTCGGCCATACGCCCAAAACCTAGAAATCCGTGGGTGTAGCTGTAGATTTGTTTTTTCATGTTCTTGCACCAAACAAGGCGGTTCCGACACGAATCATGGTAGCTCCAGCGGCGATGGCGGTTTCGAAGTCTTGGCTCATGCCCATGGAGAGTTCCCGCAACGGGTTTTTTAACACCCCAGATTGGTTGGCTTCGTCAAGAAGGGATTTGAGTCGTTCAAAGAAAGTTCGAGTTTGTTCCAAAGGAGCTTGGGGTGGGATGGTCATTAATCCTTCAACGCTGAGATGGGAAAATCCAGAGAGTGTTCCTAGATTTTCCAAAAGCTGTTTTTCAGACATTCCCCCCTTGTGGGACTCTCCCCCCAAATTGATTTCTATGAGAATTTTTTGGGTAATGCCAAGGCTTTGTGCTCGCAGGTTGATGCGATGGGCGCTTTCCATGTCGTCGACGGAGTGAATGTATTCCACTCGACCGACGAGGTCCTTAATCTTGTTTTTTTGCAGTTGACCGATGAAGTGCCACCGGACCTGGGCTGCAAAGTGAGGATAATGGGTCTCCAGGATTTGTTTTTTGAGTTTCCATTCTTGGGTGTAGTTTTCTCCAAGATCTCGTAGGCCCTCCCTCAGGGCTTCTACGATTGTGGGGACAGTTTGTTTTTTACTGACCCCAATGAGGCGGACTGAGTCCGGGGGACGCTGGGTTTGTTTTAGGGCCTGTTCGATTTGTGAACGAATTTTTTGTAAATGTGATGAAAGGTCCATAGCCTCCCCATCTTAGCGTAAGAGTGGAAAAATGAGAAAAAATTATGGCCAAAACGAGGCAGAATCCCTTAGAACTTGGCGGCGGGTGGTTTGAGTTAAGTCCTAACTTAAGGAAAAATAACTAATGCTGGTTCGTCGTGTACCCTTGTTGTTGTGTCGTGCCGTAGGTTTACTTCTTGTTGTCAGTTTGTTGTCTTGCTTTGGTGGTGTGAAAAAAACCGGTAAGGTGGTGGGATATCGCGATGGTCGGGTTCTCACTAAGGCGGGATCCTATGCCGTAGGGTCTTTGGGGCCCGCTTGGCAACCCATGAAGATAGGCAAGGCCATCGTTGTGTTTTACAACTCTGAGCTGAGGGCCACCCTTTCCACCGATGCTTTTTGTGATCAGGCCTATAATGATTCATCCTTAAAACAGCTTACGCGGCATCTTTTTGCTGGTTTACAAGACCTCAAGATTTTGGAGGAAAAAGATTTTATTTTAGATGGTAGGGGGGCCTTACAGACTTCTCTGGAGGCCAAGCTTGATGGAATTCCGGTTCGCGTCAATACGGTGGTGATCAAAAAAGATTGGTGTCTTTTTGATTTCTATCTGGTGAGCGAGGCTGGTAATTACGAGAAGGCTCTCCAAGACTTCACCACTTTTTTTAACGGGTTTTCTTACTCGGGGGATTTGTAAAAATGCCAGAAGCTCTCACCGAGAAATTGGCCTTTCCCAGGCGTACTTTTGCCACGATGGGAAAGGCTTTCTTAGAGTCCATGGAATTCGTGGGCGGGGTTTCTTACCTCAGTGCTCGGTTTTTGTTGGCGCTTTTCCAGAAACATTTTCCCTTTCAAGAGACGATTAAACAGTTTGAAGAAGTCGGTATTAAGTCGGCATCCCTCACCAACCTCATCGCTTTGTTTACCGGCCTGGTAATTGCGGTTCAGTTCATTGTGGGTTTGGAACGTTTTGGTCTACAGCTCTACACCGGTCAGATCGTCGGCATTGCCATTACTCGAGAATTAGGGCCAGTCTTGACCGCATTGATGGTGGCGGCTCGCGTAGGGGCTGGTATTACCGCTGAAATTGGTTCTATGAATGTCACAGAGCAGGTTTCGGCTATTGAGGCCATGGGTGCCAATCCCGTTCAAAAACTGGTGGTTCCTCGAGTGATCGCGACAACTTTTTGTACTCCGATTCTCACCGTAGTTGCCGATTTTGTGGGAATTTTGGGAGCTATGCTCATTACGATGGTTGAGACTCAAGTAGGGTCTCGTTATTTTCTCGATCAAATCACAGACACCGTCGAGATGATCGATTTTGGTAGTGGAATCGCAAAAACCTTCTTCTTTGGTTTTTTCATTGGAATTATTTCTTGTTACCAAGGCTTACGTACCACGGGAGGTACGGAGGGCGTTGGTCGCTCCACGACCTTGGCGGTGGTTTATTCTTCGATTTGTATTTTTATTGCCGACTTTTTTCTAACGAAACTGTTTCTTAGTTTTTAAGTCTAGGACGCATTGTGAGTTTTATCGAATTTAGACATGTAAAAAAATCCTTTGGGGACAATTGCGTCTACACGGACCTTTGCCTAGATATTTTAAAAGGAGAGACCATCACAATTATAGGAGGCTCCGGTACAGGAAAAAGTGTCATGCTTAAGCTCTTGCTACGCCTCATCGAAGTAGACGACGGGGATATCTTTTTTGATGGTCAAAGTATTCTACCTCTCTCAGTCGACCAGATGAACGAGGTGCGTAAGAGAGTGGGGATGTTGTGGCAGGGGGCGGCGCTCTTCGATTCCATGACTGTTGGAGAAAATGTGGCTTATCCGATTCGCGAACATTTTCGTGATTATGAAGAAGAGAAAATTTCTAGCATTGTTGGGGAAAAATTGGAGGTGGTGGGGCTCAAGGGGATTGAAGCGATGATGCCGGCGGATCTTTCAGGCGGTATGAAAAAAAGAGTTTCTTTAGCGAGGGCTTTGGCGACTAATCCCGAAGTCATCCTCTATGACGAACCCACGACGGGTTTGGATCCTACCAATACCCAGAGGATTAACGATTTGATTTTGCATTTACAAAAACGCTTTTCAGTGACTTCCATCGTCGTGACTCATGACATGGCCAGCGCGTTTAAAGTCAGTGACCGATTGGCTTTGCTCTACAATAAGAAAATTGAATGGGTTGGAACTCGTGCTGAAATCGAGCATGCGGATAATAAAGTGGTACAGCAGTTTATCCACGGAGAGATTGGAGAGTTAAGATGAAAAACAAAACCGCCCAGCAAATTCGAGTGGGTATATTTGTTACCGTGGGTTTGTTTTTGACCATGGTGGTGACTTTTCTTCTCGGAGATGTGAGTGGGCTCTTGGAGAAAAAATTTACTTTGTATGCCCGGTTTCAGGATATCAGTGGTTTGCGCTTGGGGGCCCCAGTATTTTTAGCGGGAATCAACGTGGGTAAAGTGCAGGAAATCCACTTTCCCCAAATTCTTGAGGAAAAAAAAGTAGTGATCGTCATGGGGATTCGTAGCAATTACCAAGACCGTATCCGACAAGACAGTACTGCGAGCATCGTGACTCAGGGGCTTTTGGGTGACAAAGCTATTTTTTTAACAGTGGGTCAACCTCAGTTCGATAAAATTGCTGATAAGGGCGAGATTCAAGTTAAGGACGGCCTATCCTTGGATAATTTTGCAGAAAAGGGAGGAGAGCTTCTAGAAAACGTCAACGCCCTGGCTAAGAATGTTAACGGTGTGATTGAGGACGTTAAAAAAGAAAAGGGGCTGGTTTACGGCTTAATCTACGATCCCAAAGGAAAGCAGATCATCGACAATTTAGCTTCTATGCTAGATACGGCCCAAGGAGTTCTTCAACAAGTACAGCACGGCCGTGGAGTTTTGCACGCTCTGATCTACGATCCTACCACCCGAGATTTAGGCAAAGAACTTTCCAAGACAGTCGCGAATTTTCAAACCATGTCTACCAATTTGCGTGCGATTAGCGATCGAATCGAGCAAGGTGAGGGGAGTGTCGGGGGCTTGATCAACGACCCTACGGTTTATTACGATCTCATGACTCTATTGGGTAATGCCAATCGCAACAAATTACTAAGAACGGTAATTCGCGCTACCCTAGCCACCAACGAAAAAGATTTAGTCGGGGATTGATTTTTCGATTCTATTTTCCTTTCCATAAAAACTTTCCATAAAAGCCATTGCCTGACTTCGGGACCGTGCTATAATTTACAAGGATTTCGGTGCCTTGCGTCACTTGCGGGGCAAAGCTCTTTTTCTTGCTTCCAAATCAGGATTCGGTGGTTGGGCGTTTCTTAAAATTTTTGGACCCACTGAGTCGTTTTTCTGTTTCGGAGCCTGGAATAACACCATGGATGAAGGAGGGCCCTCCATGCCGTCGTCAACGACTTTAATGGAAAAAATCCGTAACCTGCCTGACGTTCGTCAATTTCAAGATCTCAACTGGGATGGTGCTTTCGAACAATACCTGGAAATTGTGCATCATAACCCTAAGGTGGTGAGAAACGCCTTTCAAAGGGTTTATGACATGATTGTCAGTCATGGGACGGAGGAATACCGCGAGTATAAGAAAAAAATCGTCCGTTATAAATTTTTCGAAGATCCTTTCGAGGGTGGGAGGGATGCCGTGTACGGTTTGGATTTGCACATCATGAAGATGGTGCATCTCCTAAAATCTGCAGCCAAAGGATATGGTGCTGAGAAGCGTATTTTTCTTTTACACGGACCTGTGGGTTCTTCCAAAAGCACCATAGCCCGATTGTTGAAGAAAGGGCTGGAGCACTACAGCCGAAGTCCTGAGGGTGCGCTTTATACGTTCGAGTGGGTTGCCCATCCAGACATGGATACCAAGGCCTTGTTTGGAGGGCAGGAGTTCTTTGCCTGCCCCATGCATGAGGAGCCCTTGCGATTGATCCCCGGTGTCTATCGGGCTGAGATTGTAGAGAGCTTAAATCAGAGCTTGGATGGTCACGAGCGTATCCATGTAGAAGGTGAGCTGTGTCCAAGTTGTCGGTTTATTTTTAAACGGCTGCACCAGGCTTATTCAGGAAATTGGGCCAAGGTCATCGATAACCATATCAAGGTGAGGAGACTACTGCTGAGTGAGAGTGATCGTATTGGGATTGGAACTTTTCAGCCTAAGGATGAGAAAAATCAAGATTCTACTGAACTCACTGGAGACATCAATTATCGTAAGATAGCCGAGTACGGCAGTGAGTCCGATCCTCGGGCTTTCAATTTCGATGGTGAATTCAATGTGGCCAATCGCGGTTTGATCGAGTTCATCGAAGTTCTTAAGTTAGACGTGGCTTTTCTCTACGATTTACTTGGGGCTTCCCAAGAACACAAAATCAAACCTAAAAAATTCGCTCAAACCGACATTGACGAGGTAATCTTGGGTCATACCAATGAGCCTGAGTATCGGAAATTGCAAAATAACGAGTATATGGAGGCTCTCCGGGATCGTACGGTAAAGGTAGACATTCCCTACGTGACTCGTTTGACCCAGGAGCTAAAGATCTACCAGAAAGATTTTAACGAGCAACGAATCCGAGGCAAACATATTGCTCCCCATACCATTGAGGTGGCGGCCATGTGGGCGATTCTTACCCGATTGGAAGACCCCAAAAAAGCCAATCTGACTTTGATGCAGAAATTGAAACTCTACGACGGTAAGACCCTGCCTGGCTATACCGAAGATAACGTGAAAGAACTTAGAAAAGAGGCTTTTCGAGAGGGCTTCGATGGGATCAGTCCCCGATACATTCAGGATAAGATCAGCAATGCCTTGGTTAAGGATGTGGAGGGTTGCATCAATCCCTTCATGGTACTCAACGAACTCGATAGTGGTTTAAAACACCACAGTTTGATTCGTGATGAGGAGAGCCGAAAAAAAATGATCAGTTTGATTTCGGTGGTGAAGGATGAGTACGAGGATTTGGTGAAGAACGAGGTGCAGCGCGCTATTTCTAGCGATGAAGAGGCCATCAGCAGGCTCTGCGCAAATTATATTGATAATGTGAAGGCCTATACTCAGAAGGAGCGGGTGCGTAACAAATATACAGGACAAGATGAAGAGCCCGATGAGCGGTTGATGCGTTCCATCGAAGAAAAAATCGATATTCCCGAGTCTCGTAAGGACGATTTCCGGCGAGAGATTATGAACTACATTGGTGCCTTGGCCGTGGAAGGAAAGAAATTCGATTACCGAACTAACGAAAGATTGCATAAGGCCCTAGAGTTGAAAATTTTTGAAGATCAAAAAGACACTATCAAACTAACTTCTTTGGTCACCAGTGTGGTTGATAAGGAGACTCAAGAAAAGATCGATGTGGTCAAGGCCCGATTGATTCGCAACCATGGGTATTGCGAGGTTTGTGCGACCGATGTTCTAAATTATGTAGCCAGTATTTTTGCCCGAGGTGACATTAAGGAAAAATCTTAATGGTATTGAAGATCGAACAGGATTTTAGCCGCTTTAAGCAAATCGTTCGGGGTAAAATCAAAAAAAACCTCCGGAAGTATCTTACTCAAGAAGAACTGATCGGGAGAAAGGGCAAAGACCTGATCAGTATTCCCATTCCTCAAATCGAATTACCCAGATTTACCTATGGTCCCAACCCGGGACAAGGAGTGGGGCGTGGTGAGGGAAAAGAAGGCGATCCTGTCGCTGCGGGTTCGGATGGTGAAGAGAGTTCGAATCAGGCAGGGGATAGTCCTGGAGACCATCTTCTTGAGGTCGATGTCTCCTTGGAGGAGATGGCCCAGATTATGGGCGAAGAATTGGAGTTGCCTCGCATCGAACCCAAGGGTGAGTCCAATATCGAGAGCATCAAATATCGCTATTCTGCCATTCATCGAGCGGGACCCGATGCCCTGGTCCATCGTAAACGGACCTACAAACAGGCCCTCAAGCGACAGATCCTCATGGGTAATTATGATCCGTGTCGCCCAGTGATCGTTCCTACTCGAGAGGATCGTCGTTACCGTTCTTGGAAGGAGGAGCGCTTACCCCAGAGAAATGCGGTGATTCTCTACATTATGGATGTCAGTGGTTCCATGGGGCAGGAACAAAAAGAAATCGTCCGCATTGAAAGTTTCTGGATCGATACTTGGTTGAGGTCGCAATACAAAGGCATTGAGACGCGCTACATTATTCATGATGCGGTGGCCCGGGAGGTGGATCAAGAGACCTTCTATCACACCCGCGAATCCGGTGGAACGATCATCAGTTCAGCTTATAAATTTTGCCTTAAGTTGATTGAGGAGGAGTACGATCCTTACGATTGGAATATTTATGTGTTTCATTTCAGTGATGGGGATAATTGGTCAAGCAAGGATACGACCGAATGCCTACAACTTTTGGAGGAGCGATTGCTCCCCAATCTCAATGTGTTTTGTTACGGACAAGTGGAAAGCGAATACGGGAGTGGGCAATTTATTCGCGATTTAGAAGAGAAGTTTCAAAATAAGCAGGAACGAATTTTAACTTCTCGTATCGAAAGCAAAGAAAAAATTTTTGATTCCATAAAAACCTTTTTGGGTAAGGGCCATTGATTCATGACGACTCGTCTTACTCCCGAATTGGAAGCTATTCGTCAAGAAGTGGAGGGATACGCTCGTGATTATGGTTTGGATTTTTTTCCGGTAATTTTTGAACTACTGGATTGGAATCAAATCAATATGGTCGCCGCTTACGGTGGTTTTCCCAATCGCTACCCCCATTGGCGTTTTGGAATGGAGTATGAGCAACTTTCAAAATCCTACGCCTACGGGCTTTCGAAGATTTACGAAATGGTTATCAACAACGATCCTTGCTATGCTTACCTGCTTCATTCCAATACGGTGATGGATCAAAAAATGGTCATGGCTCATGTTTATGGGCATTCAGATTTTTTTAAGAACAATCTGTATTTTTCCCATACCCATCGGAAGATGATGGATCAAATGGCAAATCATAAAACCAGAGTTAAACGGTACATCGATAAATACGGTTTGGAGGCTGTGGAAAATTTTATCGATGTTTGTTTAAGTTTAGAGAATCTCATTGATACCCATGGTCCGTATATCAAGAGAAACTCCGGCGAAGACCTGGCTTGGGGCGATGAAGAAAGCATCCCCGTGGTGAGGAAATTAAAAAGCAAGGACTACATGGACAAGTTCATCAATCCCCAGGAGTTTTTGGAAGAACAGCGAGCTCAGTTGCTGAGGGGGCAGGAGGAGAAGAAAAAATTTCCCGAAACCCCCGAACGAGATGTCTTGGCCTTTCTAATCGCCCATGCTCCTCTGGAGCGTTGGGAAAGGGACATCCTTTCGATCATCCGCGAGGAGGCTTATTATTTTCTTCCTCAAATGCAGACTAAGATCATGAATGAGGGGTGGGCGTCTTATTGGCATTCCACCATCATGACCCAAAAAGCGCTGCGTCCTGAGGAGTTCATTGATTACGCTGATCATCATGCCGGCACCTTGGCCACGAGTCCCACCCGTTTGAATCCTTACAAGTTAGGCTTGGAATTATTTCGTGATATCGAAGAGCGTTGGAATCGAGGAAAGTTCGGCAAAGATTACGAAGAATGCGATGATATGGTGATCCGAAAAAAATGGGACAAGAATTTAGGTTTGGGTAGGAAAAAGATTTTTGAAGTGAGAAAGCTCTACAATGATCTGACCTTTATCGATACCTTTCTTACCCAAGAGTTTTGTGAGGAACAGAAGCTCTTCGTCTTTGCTTATCAAGAGGCCAAACATCAGTATGAAATAGCGACTCGGGAATTTAAGAAAATTAAAGCCCAATTACTATTTAGTCTTACGAATCGTGGTCAGCCCTTTATCGATATCGTTAATGCCAATTACCAAAATCGTGGTGAGCTTTATCTCATCCATCAGCATGAAGGCATGGATTTAAAGATGGATTATGCCCACGATACCTTAAAAAATTTGCAAAGTTTATGGAGACGCCCCGTCGTCTTAGAGACTCAGAGGGACGGAAGTCCCAAACTTTTAATTTTTGATGGTAGGGAATTAAAAGAACAAAACCGCACTCAAGAAATTTAGTTTGATGCCAGAATACAAGCCGACGGTAGGTGCAAGGAAGAGGCCGTTGCTCCCCTCAGTCGTTCCGGTTTGAAGGCAAGCAATTCGTCCGGTATTTCTCAGAAAAATTATCAAGGAAAGATACTGTCGGATATGGCTAAACGTTCTCCGTCAATCTTAAGAGAGCTTCTCGATATTTTTCTGCGGTCTTTGCCACGATGGCTTCGGGCAGGGCGGGAGGGGTGGATTTTTTATCCCAGTCAGTCGAGCTGAGGTAATCTCTGACAAACTGCTTGTCAAAGCTGGGAGGGTTTTGACCTGGCTGATATTGGTCGAGGGGCCAGAATCGAGAACTGTCTGGGGTGAGCAATTCGTCGATCAGGATCAATTGCCCATTCCATAGTCCCATTTCAATTTTGGTGTCGGCAATGATGATGCCGCGCTTTAAGGCGTAAGCGGCGGCTTCGCTGTAAACCTTAAGGCAGTAGTCTTTTGCTTGTTCAGCTATTTCGGGCCCGACCAACTCTACCATCTTTTCAAAAGAAATATTTTCATCGTGTTGTCCCTGGGGAGCTTTTGTGGATGGGGTAAAAATCGGTTCAGGAAGTTTGTCGGCCAACTGAAGTCCTTTGGGCAGTTTTAATCCACAGACTGTGCCAGACTTTTTATATTCTTCGTAGCCGCTGCCCACCAAGTAACCTCGAACGATCAGTTCTACGGGCAGGGGTTGGGTCTTTTTAACAAGTTCGGATCGTCCGGCCAACTGGGCTTTTTCTTCGGCATTTTGAGTGAGTTCGGTGGCTTCTTGTCCGGTAAGATGATTGGGGATACTCTGGGAGAAGAGCTTCATCCAGAAGCGGCTCATTTGTGTCAGCAAAACGCCCTTTTGAGGGATCGGAGTAGGTAATACATGGTCGAAGGCAGAAAGTCGATCTGTTGCAACCAATAGAAGTCTGTCTTCGAGATCGTAGACATCGCGCACTTTGCCTCGGAACAATAAAGAAAAAGAGGGGAGTTCGGATCGATGGAGGGCGGAAGTAGTCATAGGGCTAAACTCAAGGCAGAAAAGCCATTCATTACAGGGTAAAATGATGACAACAAAAAATTTGAAGACGGAGTCTTAGAAGATCAAGATCTTAGAAAATCTTGCTCGGTAGTGAGTTTTTATCGACCAAGACTTTAGCCTCGGCGATTTCTCGCAGGGCCGTGACAACATCTTTGTTTTTGCTAGGCACTAAGCGTTGACTTCCTCTGGCGATTTGACGAACGCGGCGAGCGGCCAGGTGCACTAAAGCGAAGCGATTAGGGACATTTTCTAAACAATCTTCAACGGTGACGCGTGCCATGTTTTTTTCCTTTTCTTGAGGCTCTGTTGTAAATCGTTTCGAGGCCTGAGTCCAGTGCCCTCTGAGCTGGGGTCTATGCCCCAAACTTTGGGAAAAGAGCAAGTCTTTCGCTGTCACCAGGATTTTTCATATTTTTTGCGGAGAGGTGTCCGGCAAGGCGGGTGGAATAGGGAGTCCTGAATTTTTTTTGAGGCGTAGGATGCCGATGCCTCCGCTTACAGTCAAAATAGCTCCCAATAGGGTGAATAGTCCTGGAGTTTCTTGGAAAAACAGAGCTCCCCAGAGGAAGCTGAAGAGTACTCCGGCGTAGGCAAAGGGGGCCACCCAACTGGCCTCGTCTTGCTTATAAGCGTAGGTCATTAGAAGCTGGCCTAGAGTGCCGAAGATGCCCGTTCCTAAGAGCATCATCGTCTCCTCCCAGTTGGGAGTTTTCCAAGTGACGAGAAGTGGTGGCAATGAAAGAAAGGCAGCGGTTGCCATAAAATAGAAGGCCATCGACCAGAATGTGTCGGTTTTGTGTAGATGTCTGACCGAGACATAGGCACCGGCGGCAAAGATGGCTCCTACGAGCGAGGCCATTCCCCCCAAGTTAAATAGTTCTCCGCTTGGACGGAGTACTAGAGCGATTCCGGTGAAACATACGAGTGTCAGTCCTAGAAGAGAGCGGTGGAGCGATTCTCCGAGGAATATCCATGAGAATAGAATGACGAAAAAAGGGGTGGATTGCTGCAAGACGGAAGCATCCCCCAGTTGGATTTGGGAGATGGAAAAGAAATTAAGGCACATGGCCGTAAATCCGGAAAAGGAACGAATAAGCAGGACTTTCTGGTTGGAGCCGCGGATGCGAATACCAAAGCGGATCATGGCAAAAAAGATAATTAGGGCGGAAACCGCCGAGCGGAAAAAAATCACCTCGAAAATGGGCAGGGTTTGGCTGACTTTTTTTACCAGAACAGCCATCATGGAAAAAAATAATCCGGCTGCGATCATGGCGAGTGGGCCGTGGGTCCAACGGTGTTTCATAGGAATCTCTTATGATTTTATAAACCTTCTTCGAATCTTACGCCGTTGCTAAACAACAGTATCGGCGATCGAATCAGGGCTCTGACACACCGCGCCTTGTCTTGACAAGATGACCTGTTACAATTCGAAAACCTTTAACACGAGTTTGTTGAGGAGAATCCCCATGATGGCAAAAGCCTATTTCACTGTGGATGAAGTGAATGAACTTATTCCTCAGTTGGAATACTACTTTACCCAGATGCTCCAGCATAAAACGGAGATGGCCCAATTCAGTCATGAGTTGCGTCGATATGGGGTTGTGCCTCAATTGATTGGAAAGGTGCCCAACGATCCTCGTTCTGAGGTAAACCGTCTACAGTCGGAGGTGCGACGGCATTATCGAGAGTTTAAGCAGCATTTGTTTTCCATTGAGAATCTCGGTGGAGAAATCAAGGACTTGGAGTTGGGGAGAGTAGATTTCCCAGCCAAGGTTTCCGGTGAGGACTACCTTCTGACCTGGCAGTTGGGGGTCACGCCTACCGCTTATCTGCACAGAGTACCCAAAGCGGATGGTAAATCCAAGACGCACTCCGCTGGTCAAGAGAGGGCTTTGTCCAATTTATCGGCTTCTGGTTTAGATCTCTCCTGAGGTGGCCGGTTTCTATTTTTAAATTATTTCTAGGCGTTTTTAGTCTTTGGTTTGCTCTTAATTTTATGAGGGTAGCCATGGCGCAGTTGGTACCGGAGAAATGCTGGCAGGGTTTGTTTTTACAGAATCGGTGGCGCAAGGCTTTTATTCTGAGCTGTTTTCAACACAGCGGTTATTCTTCAAAATAATTTATTCCCATCAAGGTGTCTGTTCTGGTTTGCCTTTACCCATTTTCTCTTTAGGTAGCATGGGAGATTTGGCTTGGTGTGGGGGGGGGGAGCGGATCTCTGAGTTGAATCCAGTTTTTACCGTATCCATTGATCAAAGAGGGCTTTTGCCTGTTTTTGGGTATTTTCGAGGGATCCAGAATTGTCGATGAGATGATCGGCGACTGGGATTTTGGCCTCCAGGGGCCATTGACTGTAAAGTCTTGCCTTGATTTGTTCTTCGGAAAGTTGATCTCGTTTTTTTAAGCGTTCTATTTGTAATTCTTTGGGACAACTGACGAGTACCAAGGCATCGAACTCTCGATAGTAACCCGTTTCGATATGGAGGGCTGCCTCGACAAGAATCAGTGGGGGAGGGTTACTGCTTAATCGTTCAATTTCTTGTAGGATCAAGGTTCGCACTTCAGGGTGAATGAGTTTTTCCAGTCCTCGGCGCAGTAATTCATCGTTAAAGAGCAGATGACCCAATTTTTTTCGATCGATACTACCTGAGGGACTCAGAATTTCGGAACCAAAGCGATTGAGTAAAATTTTATAGAGTAAGGTTCCCGGTTCATAAACTTTATGGGCCATGTGATCGGCGTCGATGATTTTCGCCCCCCACTGTTGAAACATCTCCGAGACCGTGCTTTTTCCGGAGGCGATGCCTCCCGTTAGGGCTAGGACTTTCATGGTGTTTTAATCTCATCCGAGTCTGGGGTGGGCTCGGTAAGGGGTGATTCTGGGGAAGTCTGCAATATTTTTTTTATTTCTAGGATGAGATCGAGCAAGGGCAGGGTCGCTTTATCTCCAAGAGCAAAGAGCTCGTTTTTGAGTTCGTCTTCGAGGGGGCCGGGAGGAGTGACGAGGAGTCGTTGTGCTGTGGCGTAAATCATTTTGTATTCTGGGCTAAATTTTTCGTAGACCTGGATTAGTCCGGGGTTTTCCAATTGTTGTTGGCGCAGTGTCCAAGACATGGAGAGGGAAAAATCCTCTTCACTCCAGTCTTGATCGAGTCTTTCGAAAGTCTCTTGTAGTTTGCGGTAGATCTCTGGGCGTTCGGTGTTAAGAGCTTCAGCCCTTTGATAGTATTTGAAGGCCTCAGCAAACTTTCCCCGATCAAAAAACTGATCCCCTTTTTTTTCGAGACGCAGTGCTTGATCGAATTTGGAAGTTTTTCTGCCTAGCATAGAGTTTTTTTGTCCTGAATTTGAAAGTGGGATGTCACATAATCGAGGAGGAATTCTCTATTATTTTTCTCAGGTTCGTCCAGTACGACTTCGACGAGTTGGTGCAGAATTTTTCCCATGAGAGGTCCGGGGGGGTAGCCTGCGGTCATGAGATCGTGTCCATTGATGGCGAGATCTTTGGGGCCGAAGGGTGGCTTTCGTTCTAACTCCTGCCGTATTTTTTCCTTAAGTTTGACGATTCCATGAAACTTATCAGGAAAAGCACCGCCTTTTTTATCTGCAATTCTCAAGTCCATGAGCTTAAAGATGAGCTCCTGTCCAATTTTTTGAATGAAACGACGAATGGCTTTCTCGGAATAGAAACTTTTGGTTTCGAACATATGGTTATGAACCAAAGAAAGGACATTGTCGGGGTTGATCCCCAACATATTGGCGCGATAGCGTTTGAGCCATTTGCGTGTGAGGCGTGTCGAGACGATTTGATGTCCGAAAAAGGTAATTCGATTGCGTTCCGCATTATAGGCTTGGGTATCGGGTTTTCCGACGTCATGGAAAAGGGAGGCGAACATGATTTCCAAATCTCCCGGTTGATCTAGGTCGTTAGAGGATCGACTGGCGTCCAAGACGAGCATGGTATGATCGAAAACATCCCCTTTACGCTTTGCGGGTTGGGCAACGCCGATGGTGCGTTGCAGTTCGGGAAACACGTGAGGAAGCAGTCCCGTGTCTTTCATCAAATAGAAGCCTAAGGAGGGGCGTTGCGCTTTAAAAAGTTTTCCGATTTCCTCAATGACGCGTTCGGGAGCTATCGCGGAAATTAAGGGCGCGTGGGTTTTCATGGCTTCTAAGGTGATAGGCTCCACACTAAGTTCAAAACGAGCGGCGAATTGTACGCCTCGTAAGAGGCGTAAGGGATCTTCGGGAAAGCTTTGTTCGAAGACTTGGCGTAGGATTTTATTTTTTAAATCTTGTCGTCCGTTAAACGGATCTAAAATTTCCCCGCTGGGGAGGGCTCGGGCCATGGCATTGAGGGTGAAATCCCTTCGTTTTAGATCTGCCTCTATGGGGAGGTTTTCATCGAAGGAAACTTCGAAGTCCCGGTGTCCTGGTCCGGTGGAACGTTCGGTTCGAGGTAAGGCGATATCGAACTCTTGTTCACCGCCGTGGGGCCTGAACTTCAATACGCCGAAGGATTTTCCTACGGTCAAAACTCTTCCTTGGCTCTCTAGGATTTTTTTTAGGCGAGGGAGTGGTAATTTTCGGACTAGGTAGTCTTTATCTTTGTGGGGACGACCTAAAAGATCGTCTCGAACCGTGCCTCCCACTTCAAAGATTTCCCCGCCTTGTTCCAGAATTTTAGCGATGAACGACATGGTGATGAATTAGGGGGCGAGGAAAGTTTCGATCTTAGCGTGCCGGGTGAGCACCTTGTTGATTTCCCCGACCAACTGATTTTGTAGCGCTTGGTGTAGTTGTTTGTCGAAGCCCGTTTTTTGTTCTTCGGAGACGGCTTGTTGATCGCGGGATAGGGGAGCCAAGGCTAGCCAGCGGCCCCCGCGTTCACTTAGGGTGTCGCAAGCTTGTCCTAAAGGCTGGCTGACGAGGCAAAATAATAGGGGCAATTTGTCTGGGCTACCGTACTGGGCCTGAAAAATAGCCAGGGATTGGGGAGGGGAGGTTTTTTCCTCTAGGCCGTGTTGTTTCAACCAGGATTCGGTACTCTGTCCGGATTTTTTTAAGGAGACCCATTCTTCAGCGAGTTTTTTTGCCTGTTCTGAGCTTTGAGCCGAGGGGATATTGGTACCGTAAGGGACCTCTAGCTCCAGAGTTTTGATCTGGGTGTTACGGATTTGTAAGGTTTCGTTAAGTTGGTTTTGGGAAACTACCGTGGCTGCGGAAACTACCTCAAAAAACTTGTCTTGGAGTAGGTCTTGACCCAAGGTCATTTCGTAGTCTTGTCCATTCTGTTGTTGATACGCTGGTTTAAATTGTTTGAGATAAAGTAATTCGTCAAAGGATCCGTCCCTTTGAAAATTAGGATTGGAGCGAATGGCCTGGGCTAATTCTACGTCTGTCACCGAGAGGCCCCATCGATGGGCCTCTTGAGAGAACAACATTTGCGAAATGAGGCGCTGTAAAATCTGTGACTCCATGAGTTGTTTCAGCTCTTGAGTTTTGGTGCCTTGCCCCAATTGTTGGAATAGAGCGCTCTGACTCTCCACAGCCTGAAAGTAGAGGCCGGAGGGAATATTTTGTCCGTTGACCTTTGCGATGGGGGCAGTGGCTCCCATGGGGGGGCCACCGTTGTTTTGGAAAACGAAGTACAAAACAAAAAGGACAGCGATACCTCCGAGAAGGAGTTTTGCAAAAAAGGAAGAGGCTTTATTTCTCAAGTATTCCAGCATCCGGCTTTTCCTTATGTGGGGTCTGCGTTAACTAAACTGATGAAGTTCCGTAGAGGAGGCTGCGCGACACCAGCCTTTTTATTAAGGCCGGCGCCTTGGGGCGACCTCCAGGATATCCATCTTAACTGGAGCTTTATTGGCTCGTTGATGTTTTTCTCAACAGGGCTCCCTTTTAAGGAAAAAAAATATAAAAGACAAACGTTAGCTGTGAGCTTTTAGTGACTTTGTCTTTGGGTTGTCTTTGGGGTTTGACGGATTGCCGGTGAAGGTGATAGCCGGTCTTTTCACTTCTCGGGCTTTGCCCGTCGGAAATTTTTTTAAGTTTGAAATTAATTTTTTTCATTTAAGTCTCTGAATAAAAATGATTTTCGATTCAATTCTAGGTCTATTTTCTGATGATTTAGCTATCGATTTGGGAACGGCCAACACCTTGGTCTACGTGAAGGGCAAGGGGATTGTTTGTGCCGAACCTTCGGTGGTGGCGGTGCATAAAGATTCCCGTGGTATGAGAAAGGTCCTGGCCGTGGGACGTGAGGCTAAGGAAATGCTAGGGCGTACTCCGGGGAATATCGAGGCCATCCGTCCGATGAAGGATGGAGTCATCGCCGACTTTGAAATCACCGAAGCCATGCTCCGGTATTTCATTCGCAAGGTGCATAATCGTCGAACTTTGGTGCGTCCGAGAATTATTGTGTGTGTTCCCTATGGTATTACCGAAGTGGAGCGGCGCGCGGTGCGTGAATCTGCAGAATGTGCCGGAGCCAGGGAGGTGTATCTCATTGATGAGCCTATGGCCGCCGCGATTGGAGCCGGGCTTCCTGTGACGGAACCTTCAGGGAACATGATCGTCGATATCGGTGGGGGCACCACCGAGGTAGCCATCATCAGTTTGGCCGGGATTGTTTACTCCCAGTCCATCCGGGTTGCCGGAGATAAAATGGACGATGCCATTACTCAGTATCTCAAGAGAAAATACAACCTGTTGGTCGGGGAGCGTACTGCAGAACAAATCAAAATGACTGTGGGATCGGCCTATCCCAATGGTGAAATCAAAACCATGGAAATTAAGGGACGTGATTTGGTGGCAGGTGTGCCCCGGGTGATGGAAATTCATTCCGAAGAAATCCGTGAAGCGATCGCGGAACCGGTGTTTGCCATTGTGGAGGCCGTCAAGTTGGCCCTGGAAAAAACCCCTCCCGAATTGGCGGCTGATATCGTGGACAAGGGCATCGTTATCGCGGGTGGCGGCGCCTTGCTGTCACAAATCGATGTCTTGTTACGGGAAGAAACCGGGCTCCCTGTGACGATTGCCGAAGATCCCCTCTCCGCGGTGGTATACGGAACGGGGCGTGCATTAGATCAGCTCGATACCCTTAAGGGTATTACTGTAAATTCCTTTTAAAACTAAATAGTTCACAGTGTAGTCTTTAACTTTTTGTTTTCGTTGGGTCTTGAGCATGAGGAGATTCGGTTCGAAAAAAAAAGGAATGCTCTTACTGGGGGCCTGTGCCGTCGGAATTCTTGTCTGGATCCAATTTTTTTCCCATTCTCGTTATTTGGAGAGGGCTGAGCGGTTTGGGGCCTCCTTAGCTAGTCCCCTTTTGTCGGCCGGTACTTGGATGCGAGAGAGAGGGGAGCGGATGGTGTTTTGGTCTTGGGGAGAGGAAGCACTGCGCTCTCAGTTGGAAGGTCTACGTCTTGAGAATCGTCGTTTGAACGGTGAGTTGGTGCTTTTGCGAGAAAGCATGGCTCGAGAGAAACGGGTAAAAGATCATGCCCTGCAATTGGGCTTGGTCGCCGGTACGGGGGTGGTAGCCCCCGTTGTGGGGCGGGATGCGGGGGGGCGTTTTCAGAGTCTCTGGGTTGGAGTGGGGAAAGACCATGGAATTCAAGTTCAGGACACGGTGGTAGCCCAGGGGGGGTTAGTGGGGCGTGTTTTGAAGGTGCATGATTCCATGGCCCAGGTATTACTGATCACCGACATGCAAAGTGTGGTGGATGTTTTGGATTTACGGACTCGTGCTCAGGGAAGTTTGCGGGGGGAAAAACGCAAAATGGCCATGGGGAGAGAAGGGCGGCTAACTTACGGAGAATATTTTTCGGCCAAACGGGAAATTCTCTCCGGAGATTTATTGCTGACCACAGGACAAGATGATTTGTTTCCCAGCGGGATTCCGGTGGGCACCGTGGATGCGGTACTCCAGGATACCACGGGTTTGTTTCAAAGTGCTGTGGTGGTTCCCTACGTCGAGATGGAAAAGCTTGAGGAGGTTTTGATTTTGCCGTTTCAAGCCAGGATCGATGAAAGCACAGGGATGAAACCGCTTACAAAACCGAAATAAAAAATGATGTCATGGTTGTTCTACAGTTTGTTGGGATTCATGATCTTGCCTTGGCAAATGGGGGTCTTATATCCGCGTGTCGATGCTTTGGCCATTCTCTTGGCTTATGCTTATTTTTCCTTAGGTTTGGGTAGAAGTCTTCTCCTATCGCTATTACTGACTCTTCTCTACAGTACTTTTTCTTTGGGAAGTTTCTGGCAATGGTGGCTATTTTACGCGGCTCCCTTGGTTTTATTTTCTCGGCTCAAGAATATGGGAATTGCGTCTCGTCCTTGGGGACGTTTTTGGCTCCTGGTTTTGAATTCTTTTTTTGGAATTTTTTTGTGGCAGGCTTGCCTGTCATCTTCATGGAGATGGGGCATCGAAGAACTGGGAGAAATGGGAACCACAATTTTGGTTGGGGGGCTGCTGTTGCCTTATGGGGCAAGATTGATCCAATTTTTTTGGGACAAGCTTCCTAGGCCAAAACGCTCCATGGGAGAAGTATCACTGTTCCGCTTTCGTAGAAAAAGGGCGGGGCCCTATGGGGCCTCTCGAAAACCCTTTGGTTTTGAAGAGGGGCTGTGATGGTGTTTCGCTCCCGATTGTCTGTCTTGGCCTTGGGAATATTTCTCGCGGGGCTCATTCTCAGCTGGCGTTTGGTGGATTTGCAGATTCTACAGGGAGAGCGTTATTTACAGTTCAGTCAAAGCAATGTGCTGCGTTCCTCTCGCATCACCGCTCCACGGGGGCTAATCCTCGATCGTGAGGGGCGCATCTTGGTGGAAAATCAATCCGCATTTTTTTTAACCTTAGATCTCTCTCAGGTGAAGCGGTTGGATCATACGGTCACGGCGGCCGCTTTTCTTTTACAAAAGACTCGAGACGAGATTTTAGCGCTCATCGACCGACAAAAGAAAAAATCCCTTACCTCTCGTTTGGTGTTGGGAGGACCTTTTTCCGAAGCAGAGCTGGCGCGGTTACGGGGAAAGATGTCTCGCATTCAAACCGAGGGTGAATCGGCATACGATCTCAATGGTTTGGATTTAAGTTTGCGCTATCAGCGAGTTTATCCTTGGGGGGCGATAGGGGGGCATCTTTTGGGTTATGTTCGGGAGGTCAGTGCCAAAGACTTAGAAATTTGGGAAAAACGAGAGCCAGGACGGGTGGGGCCAGGGGATGAGGTGGGAGTGGCCGGGATTGAAAAAGCTTTTGATGCCTTGTTGCGAGGCTATGACGGTTGGCATCGTCGTATTATGGATGCCCTAGGAAAAGAGGTTGATCCCACTCTCTGGGATTTGGAAGGGTGGAGTCAGGAGATAGCTCCGCAACCTGGTAAGAATTTGCGTTTAACTTTGGATGCTGCTCTCAATCAAACCGCGTACGAGGCGTTGGGAGATCATGTGGGGGCGGTGGTTGCCCTCGATCCGCGCAATGGCGAGGTCTTGGTGATGGCGAGTAAGCCTTCTTACGATCCTAAAGAATTAAGCGGTGTTTTGACTCCAGAAAAATGGAGTCGTTATCGGGATGATCCAAATCATATTCTTCTCCATCGACCTTTGCAGTCCGCTTATCCTCCGGGGTCCACTTACAAGATTGTTACCGCCTGGGCGGCTTTGGCGGAGGGGAAGGTCAATTTTAACGAAAGGATTGTGTGCAAAGGATCCTATGCCGTCGGGGGAAGAAGTTGGGGATGTTGGAATCGTCGGGGGCATGGAGCGGTCAATCTTACCGAGGCCCTGAAGGGATCTTGTGATGTTTTTTTCTACCAGATGGGGGAGCGCCTGGGGCCAGAAAAATTGGCTCAATATGCGCATTTTTTTGGTTTAGGAAAAAAAACGGGTTTGCTCTTCGATTCGGAACGGGAAGGTTTGGTGCCTACCTCAGAATGGAAACAAGAGCATCGTCACGAGTCGTGGACTCGGGGTGATAATTTGGGCAATGCCATTGGCCAAGGTTTTAATTTGGTAACTCCGATGCAGGCGGCTTTGATGATCGCGCGTTTTGCTAATGGGGGACAGGCCATCGAACCGCATTTGATTTTTTCCGAAAACACCGCCTACGGACTCCCTGAGAAAGCTTCCAGCGATGTAAAGCGAGAAAAACCTTCTCCTTCGAAGGGCTTGTCTCCAGCTTTGTATAAGAAGCTTCGCGAGGCCTTGGTCGAAGTGGTCGAAGGATCTGGGGGTACGGGAAAACGTGCGCAGGTGCGTGGCATTCGAGTCGGGGGTAAAACTGGGACGGCCCAAGTCATTTCCTTGGAAAAAAAGGGAAGCATTGGTTTGAAAACAGAAGACCATGCCTGGTTCGTGGCCTTTGCGCCTGCGGAGGCCCCACGTATCGCCATCGCGGTGATGGTGGAGCACGGCGGTGGCGGGGGAGCGGTGGCGGCACCCATTGCACAAAGAGTCATGGCGCAATTTTTTGATCGAGAGGGAAAAGGGGAGCATGAGTAGTTCACCACGTAAATTGGTGTTTTTATTTGACTGGCCCCTTTTGGGGATTTTGGCGCTGCTGTTGTTTTTGGGTTTGGTTAATCTTTACAGTGCCTCCGCGAGTCGAACAGGAGAGCTTTCTCCTTTTTTTTTGCTGCAACTCGGCTATGTGGGTTTGGGTTCGTTGTTCTTTTTGCTTTGTTTGCTATTTCACTATCGTGGCATTTTTTCTTTGGCCTTGCCTTTTTATATCATCACCTCGCTTTTACTTTTGGCGGTGCTTTTCTTCGGTGTGGCGGCCGGTGGTCAGAAGAATTGGCTCTCTTTAGGGCCCGTGCGTTTACAGCCCAGTGAATTGGCAAAGTTCTCGCTCATTTTGATCCTATCCCAATATTTCTCCCGGAGAGTCTTTCATCAAGCTTCCGAGATGAAAAAATTTTTTCCCCCGGCTCTCTATATTGCCTTGCCTGCTTTATTGACCTTGGTGGGAGGCGATCTGGGAGCGGCGATCTTTTTCGTATTGATCGGATTCACCATGTTTTTTTTAGCCGGAATGAAGAAACGCTGGTTTGCCTTGGGTTTATTGCTGTTGGGTGGGATGGGGGTCGTGGCCTATACCTGGGGGCTTAAGGATTATCAGCGGGCTCGTGTAGAAACCTTTCTTCATCCCGAAAAAGATCCTCAAGGTAGGGGATATCATTTGGTTCAATCCAAGATAGCCGTGGGTTCTGGAGCTTGGTGGGGCAGGGGTTACATGGAAGGCCGACTGAATAAATTAAAATTCCTTCCTGAACGGCATACCGATTTCGTTTTTCCCGTTTTAGCGGAAGAGTGGGGGTTTGTGGGTAGTATGACCGTTGGTGTGGCGTTCTTACTGTTTTTCTTGCTGATGCTGAAAGATGCCCGACGGGTGGAAGACCCCATGGGGGCCTTTGTGATTGGGGGAATCAGCGCGTGGTTGTTTTGGCAAGTGTTGCTGAATTTGGGAGGTGTATTGGGCTTGATGCCTCTGGCGGGAGTTACCCTACCGTTTTTTAGTTATGGAGGATCGGCCATGGTAACCAATTTGGCTGCCCTAGGTTTGGCTTTTAATATTTATATGCGTCGTTACGTGTTTTGAGTAAGGAGGGGGTAGGTAATTAAAAAATTTTATGAAGTAGGTTGATGGGATTTTTTAATCGGAGCATCGCAAAAATCTTGATGGGGATAGCGTAAAATTTTTTTTGACACTACGAAAGTGCATATCGTTTTTTGTTCGGTAGCACCACCGCCATCTTTGGGGTCATTCCACGGGGAGCTTGCTTGATCGATATGGATTTTAACGGTCGTCTTCACGGATAAAAAAACGCCACTTCCTTTTGGGAAGCGGCGTTGGGGTAATGCACTAAAATTGGTATTAAATCGTTACAGAGACCTCTGTACGAAGGCATCGAGAGTGGGCTTGGGAACAGAGCCCACCAGTTGGTCGACGACCTGTCCGCCTTTTACCAAAATCAAGGTAGGAATACCTCGAACGCCGTAACGTGCCGGAGTTTCGGGATTGTCATCAACGTTGAGCTTCATCACCTTGAGTTTGCCTTGGTTTTCTTGTGCGAGTTGGTCGATGAGCGGGCCCAAGGCCTTACAGGGGCCACACCATTCGGCCCAAAAATCCACCAAGACCGGAAGCTGGGATTGCAGTACTTCTCGGCTGAAGTTTTCGTCGGTTGCAATGAGAGTATGTTCGCTGGCCATTGAAATTCCTCCTTGTTCATTCCAGTCAGATCGGTCATTAGTCGAGGTGGAAGCGCGTTGGCAAGGGAAGAATCCGTAGTGGACTCCGGTCGTACGAGAAGATTTATCAGGTTGTGGTTTTTGCTTTTTGCAACTTTACCAGTGAGATCAATCTGCAGATGGGCATGAAGCGGAATTTAAAATTAAAACTCGGTTTAGTTTGTGTTTTGTTTTTGGCTCTATTGGCCTGTGTTGGCCCTCTATTGCCCTTGGCCGATCCAAATCAAAGCGATTGGACCTCTAGATTTCAGGCCCCCTCGGTACAGCATTGGTTAGGTTTAGATCAGGAAGGACGGGATATCTTTTCGCGTTTGCTATACGGGGCAAGATTGTCTTTGCTCGTGGGGTTTAGCACGGTTTTTTTTTCCATGACCTTAGGAACCTTGGCCGGTTTGGTGGCGGGTTACTGGGGAGGAAAGCTCGATGAGCTGTTTGTTTTTTTAAGCGATATCTTCATGGCCTTTCCTTCGATTCTGTTGATTATCGCTGTTGCTGCTTTTGTGCCGCCGGGAGTGTTGAATATCATTGTCATTCTTTCCGTTGTGGGTTGGGTGTCTTATGGTCGCATCGTGCGAGCCCAGGTTTTGGGGGTGAAGGAGCTGGATTACGTTCAGGCTGCCCGTGTTTTAGGAATTTCACGGAGGCGGATCTTACTGCGTCATATTTTGCCCAATGTTTTGGGTCCCTTGATCGTCAATGCAACCTTGAGCTTGGCGGGAGTGATTTTGGCCGAATCAACTTTATCGTTTTTGGGTTTAGGAGTGCCTCCTGGCATTCCTTCCTGGGGAGGGATGTTGGATGCGGGCACGGCTTACTTGCTCATTGCGCCCCATTTATCGATTGTGCCCGGTTTGGCCATCATGGTGACCGTATTGGCTTTCAATTTTTTGGGGGATGGTTTGCGCGATTATTACGATGTGCGTGGCAAGGCCTCTTAAACGAGGAGTATTCGAGTGAAGATAGATGATCTAAAAAAAATTGTGGGCTCTTTGTTGGTGCTGGGTTTTGAGGGGACTCAAGTCAGCGCATCCCTCAAAAATTTTTTAGAGCAGTGGGACCTGGGCGGGGTAATTCTCTTCAAGCGCAACATCGAATCCTTGGAGCAGGTGAGGGAATTAAATCGCTCGATTTACACTTTTGCGAAAGTAACGCCCTTGGTTTCGGTGGATCACGAAGGGGGCAGGGTATTTCGTTTGCCAGAGCCCTTTACGATTTTTCCTCCGATGTTACGAGTTGGAGAAATTTGTCAGTCTTCGTCCGAGGGGGCTTTGGCGGAAGAGGTGGGCAAGGCCATGGGGCGGGAATTGCGTTGGGCTGGTTTTAATTTGGATTATGCTCCCGTGCTGGATGTGCACTCAAATGCGCAAAATCCGATCATCGGAGATCGGGCCTTTTCTCGTGATCCCGAAACTGTGGCGAGTTGGGCCTTGCCCTTTTTGCAGGGATTGGAGGCGGAAGGGATACAAGGTTGTGGTAAGCATTTTCCCGGTCATGGGGATACGGCAGAAGATTCCCATTTAACCCTGCCTCGGGTTGAGAAAACTCGCAGTCAGTTAGAGGGGTGTGAATGGATCCCTTTTCGTAAGGCCATTGCCTCGGGAATTTCTCTTTTGATGACGGCTCATATTTTATACCCCGCCCTCGATGTGGACTGGCCAGCGACCCTTTCGGAGAAAATTTTGGTAGATCTTCTTCGGCGTGACATGGGCTATGAGGGGCTGATTATCTCCGACGATTTTTTTATGAAAGGCATTACGGAGCGTTGGTCCATCGAAGTGGCGGCTGAACGATTTTTGCGCTCGGGTGGAGATTTGGTTTTGTTATGTCATCAAGAGGCGGTTCAGCGGCGAGTGGCAGCCCATTTAGTGCACGTTGCGGAAACCGATGTTGATTTTTTAAAAAATCTTCAAGAAAAGGTCCGGCGTATTGCTGGCTTTCGTGACAGTTTGAGTCGAGGAGTCGGAAGAAAAAACTTCAACCTTTTTAGAGAAGATCATGTAAAGCTAGTTGAAAAAATTAATAAATTTCCTTTAAGTGTAGCTTGATTTTCTTGAGGGATTTCGGTGAGAAGAAAAAGCCGGGAGAGCTTTTTTAGGCCTAAGTCTTGAAAATTCCCCTGAGTTTGGCAACATTGACCTGGCTTTTGGGCGATAACTAACGCAAGGCCCGGTTTAGGTCTGGGCCTAAGGCCTGAGGTGGGTTTAAAAATCCCCTCCGTTTTGTTTTTTCAATAACGGCCGGGTTTTATGTTCGATCCTGGTTCAGTTGATCAAGGAGTTTAAGTTTGGCACCGGTTAATCCCAACGCACCCAGTACTCACTCCCATTCTAGTTCGGTTCCCGAATCGTCTGGATCCTTACCCCCTGAGTCGGGGGCCGGAGCCCAAGAAGCGGCGATGGCTTCTCAGGCCTTGGGATTGGCCGATTCGCTTTCTGGATTGGGCGGGGGAGACGGTGGTTTTGGCGAACTCTTTGGTCAACTTACAGAGACCCAAAAGGCCCTACAGCAGATGGCCTTACAGAATACGGCCACCTTGGTGAAGGCCGACCTTTCCCGTGCTCAGGGGGGGGCTCAGGCCTCCCACAGTGAGGGACGCAAGAGCGATAATAAGCAGGCCGAAGAGTCCAAGAATAAAAACGAGGCCTTGCAGGATCGGGGACAAGATCGCCATGAAAATCTGCAACGTCTGATTTCGGGTGATAGTGGCACTAAAAATAAACACGATTTACGCCAAGCCCACGAAAAACAGGTTTTAGACAAGTCGGGTACTGAGAAAAATCCTCAATCAGGCACAAAAGAGAGTTCGGGGCGTGCTTCCCAGACCTCCACTCCGGTCAGATCGACCTTCAGCCAGAAATTAAAACCACAGGTCGAGCAACATCCTTCTTTGCGACAATTTCGTGACCAGGCCACCGACACCTTAGTACAACGTCACCAGTTGCAAGGTCCTGCTCATGCCCCTGAACGCGCGACTTTGCGTACGCTCTTGTTCAAGCAACAGCAGCTGGCCCTCCTCAAGCAAAGACAGTCGGAGATGTCGGGGGCCGACGCAGAAAAACTTCAATTGGCTCAAGACGCTGCCCTGCTCGAAAAAGAGATTGCTGGCTTGCAGGAGCAGCTATCTCCCGAGATTTTGGCCGATCTTCCCGAGGTAAAAATCGAAGAAAAAGATTCCGACGAAATTTTGCAAGAGGCGCAGGCGGGGCAAGACGATGCAGCGAGTGGCGCCGAGACCCGCGATGGGGTGAGGCGCGCCCATTCAGGAGAAAATCAAGGCCAATCGGACCAACAGAATTCGAAACCCCAAGAGGGGTTGTCCGAAGGAGCCCGCAGCATGGTGGCAGCTCGGGTCTCTTTGAGTCAGGTCTATCAAAGACGGAATGTCGGCACCATCAGCACGGGCGGGGGTCGCGCCGAGTCCAAAGCACAGGTCGAGTCTAGAATGGCTTACGGTATTTTGGCTCAGCTAGAAGATGGCGTCGTCATGTACATGAGTGAAGACGGACAAGCCGGTTTTGCCCGTGTGGCCGAGCGACGCGGCCAACGCGGGCATAGTCTGGATCCTGTGGCCGTCCCCTCCGAAGGGCATGGTGAGGAGGAGCCTGTTTTAGGTCAGGCCAACGTGGAGCAAGGGGGCACTTTGATGCTCCAAACCCAAAAAGGTCGTATTTACACCGTTCAGCAGTTGGAGCGTCAGGCCAATGAGTATTTGGCAGATCACCCCGGTGCGGATCATGTGGTGATTGGTGGCGAGAGTATTCCCATTGGGCAGATTCAAGGCTCAGTTCAGTTGGCGGGGATTCGGCGTCATTGTTACGCCATGGCGGTGACCTCCGGGCGTCATCGTAGTCCCGGGGAGTATCACGCAAAGATGATGTGTTAACTCACGTCCGGGGTGGTGGTTAGAAAAACAAAAAAAGGGGGGCGAGTTCCCCCTCGACTAAGGGGCTTTGTTGGGAAGTTGAGAAACTTCGAAGGGAGAGAGGATCGATAAGTCTCCCTGAGGACCGCAAAGGCGCTTTTTTTAATATCTAGGAAGGAATTTCCATGGGCTACGACAGTTTAGATTTAGGCTATGACCTGCATTACGATACCGAGCTTCTCGGTGTGCCCTCGGGATCCCATCGTCCTACTTTGAGTTCTTCTCAGGGGCTCCCCCAGGAGGGGGGATATTGGATGGGGCCTCCCACTCCGGCGGGGAGACAGGGTGGAGGTCTCCCTTTTGTTGATAACATTATTCCACCTGCTCCCACTCCACAGGATGGGGGGGGCGAAGCGGGTTCGGCCGATGATGGGGCAGATCCCTTTGCGGAAGATTCCTTCGAGGATGTGCGTCCGGCGGAGGGTTCGGGTGAGGCCCCGACCGATCCCAATCGAGCTGCGCTGCAAAAGGCCGAGGCTGCTGCCAGTGCTGCTTATGATAAGGCTATTTCTCAGAACCTTAGTGAAGCAGATGCTAAAGCTCTTTCAGAACAGGCTGGACAAGCGGTTTATCTCGCTGAGATGGGAAAATCTTCAGCTGGTGGAGGAAAATCGAAAAGAAGAGGCGGAGCGAAGAGAGCCAGAGGGGTGGATGCTGCTCCTCCGGAGTCTCCTGCCAAGCTTCGATTTAGAGAAGCCTTGAGGGCCAAGGGGATCACCGAGCCTAAAGTTCAAGAGCTCATTCTTGCGGCCCGCCCCTTGCCTGCGGCGAAAGCCACCGTGGTTGAGTCCGAGGATTATTACAGTCGCCTGAGCAAAGCCTCTAATGAAGAGCTTTTGCAAGAGGCTCGATCGGCAGACGCCAAGTCCTGGCTTGATCACTATCGAAAACAGGGGGTCCCCCCTAAGACGGCTTATCACAATGCCATGATGCGAGGCCTGTTGCCGGAGGATACCTCTATTCCCGAGGCATGGCCGCCATTGAAAAAGCCTGTGTTCAATAAGGGGGACATCGATTTCAGCAAAGTTGATCGTAGTCAAAAAGATATGGCTGCATCGGTCGATGCCTTGAGGGCTAAGCCCGTGGTGTCGGGTGGGCCCGCTGAGGCCGCGGCTGCGGCTGAGCGCGATACGACTCAGGTCAATGTGAGAAACAGCTATATCCGCCTAGCTCAAGATCGTTATCAAATTTCTCCTGAAGAGTCTGAGAAGCGCCTTGCGGCTATGGGATTTGGCCCTCGAGATGATTTTGACCCCCAGGCAGCGGCTAGCGCCTTGTTCGCCCTTAAATCAGGTGTGCAGGGCGATGTTTTGGTTTTGGGCAAGGCTGGGACTAAAAACTTCGGAGAGTTGGTGCTTACGGATTCCAATAATTTAGATCCCGTGGTGCCTATGGTGAAGATTCCCGGTGTAGACGGGGAGGTGCCTTTGTCTTCTCCGGCGGCCCAGACCCATTTACAAACCCACGGTAGCGCGTCCCTACAGGGGGCCAATCCCATGGGTACCTTGGCGCTTCGACAGGATGAAGAAAAACAGCGTTCCGATTCGATTTTAAAATTGGGGACCGACGCTCCTCCTCAGGGGTTTGGGTTAGAGGCTTCCGAATGGCAGGGGATATTGAGTTCCGATGTTTATGGAAGTCCTCCCTTGTTCAGTGCCGATGGAATTTATCAAGGTAAGGACGAGGCCGATCTAAAACGGTTGCGGTCCCTAGAAAAACAGGTGCGAGCAGAATTCAAAGATATTCGTTCCTCCGAGAGTGAGAAAGAAAATCCCCTCGACGAAGGGATCAAAGCCTGGAAAAAGGAAAAATACTCTCAAGCCGTAGATTACCATCGAAATCAAATGTTCGGTCATATGTACCGTTTTGGTCTCGATAAAGAAAGCGTCGGCGCCTGGATGTCATCCCAGGGCTACCTCTCAGAATCTCCTGATGTAGGGGCTATGGCCGAGGATAATCAACGTTTCGCTGCCATCCCCACCGACGATAAAACTGCTATTTCCGAGTTAAAGCGGGATATTTTGGCCGAAAAAGGCAACGCTTCGGCGCCGGTCTTTGGTCCTGAGGCTGATGTCTTGGGGGCTTATGGCGCGGCCCAAGAGGGGCAGGGAGGTAAAAACAAGGGAGGTGGGTCTGATCTTGCCGAACAAAAAGAAATGGCAAAGTATCAGAGGGAGCTTGACGACCAGTATGCCCAAAAAGCCGAGGCGCGTGCTGAAGCTAGAGAAGAAAGAAAAGCAAAAGCAGATCACGCACGGAACAAGGAAATGACGAATATTAACGCCGGCTGGCAGGCTTATAACGGATTGCTTAGCGGGCTGAATCAAATGGTCGCCAATGTGTTACAAAACACACTGCAACTTTTAGGAAATCAGGTGGCTGTGGGCAACCAGACTTTACAGACCATTTTGCAAGGGCTCTATGGTCCGGGGCAGGCAGGAAAGCGCTAACAGCAAAGATAGCTCATCGTTTTACCAGGGAGGGAGCCCCCCGAGGCCCCTCCCTTTTTTTTTGAGTTTTTTGGAGCATGGTTCCACGTAAGAAAAATTTCTTAAGTGGGTTGGGGAGCTCGGAGTTTTTTTAGCTTAGGAGGCTAAGCCAAGTCTTTTGGCCAGTTCTCCGGAACGATCCAGTGCCGCCAGTTCTTGGTAGCCACCGATTAGTTCTTCACCGATGAAGACTTGCGGTACGGTGCGCCATCCTGTGCGAGCCTTGAGTTCGGCCTTTGCCTCGGGATCACTGACGTCGATTTCTTCGAAGGGAATCTTGAGTTGTTGTAATAGCCCTTTTGCGGCGTCGCAGTAGGGGCAATAGTCGCTTGTATAGAGGGTAATCTTCATCATGGGGGCTTCTTTACCTGAGAGAGGTGGGAGGAGACAACTCGAAGAATCCTTCTGGGTAGATTCGTTGCTTGATTAGCCATCGGGGCTCGGTTAGGAAGACCCATGCCCTGGATTCTGCTCGCGTTATCGGCCTTGTTGCTAACGGGGTCGATTTTTTTCTTTCTCAGACAAAAAGATTTGCATCGTCGAATGTCGCAAGAATCCCAGGCTCTCCAAGGGCCTTGGTTGATGTTGCAGCAAGGCTTGGAGTCGCTTCGCGAGCAGGTGAATTCCAACCTGCAAGGCTCCTCCCAACTGTTGCATCGGCAACTGAGCGAGTTGCAAAATCAAATCCATCAAAGGCTTTATGATTCTGCTCAACTGATGAGTCATGGCCAGCAGCATATTGGCGAACGTTTAGATCGTGCCGCCCAGGTGGTGGGTGATTTGCAAGGTCAGTTGGGTAAGCTGGAAACGGCCAATGCACACCTATTAGAGGTGGGGCGCGATATTCGCGGTCTGCAAGAGATTCTCAAAACTCCCAAATTGCGTGGTTCTCTGGGGGAATTTTTATTGGCCGATCTTTTGGCTCAGATTCTGCCTCGGGAACATTTTCAATTGCAGTATGGATTCAATAACAACGAAAAAGTCGATGCGGTAATCCGTTTGGGGGAAGGGCTGGTGAGTATCGATGCGAAATTTCCTTTGGAAAATTTTCAAAGATTTTCATCGGCCCAGGATGAGGCACAGCAGCGTCACTACAAGAGGCTGTTTCTCTCCGATGTCCGCAAGCACATCGATTCCATCGCCAGGAAATACATCCGTCCCGCCGAGGGAACTTACGACTTTGCTCTCATGTATATTCCTGCTGAAAATATTTATTATGAGATCATTGTGAAGGATGAATGGGGGGATGGAGATCGGGCTTTGACAGATCGGGCCATGGGTCAACGGGTCATTCCGGTGTCGCCCAATACTCTCTACCTTTACTTGAACACTATCGTGTTGGGATTGAAGGGCTTGCGCATCGAAAAACGTGCTCAGGAGATTCTTTCTGGTTTGAGTCGTTTGAGACAGGAGATTCAACGGATTCAAGAATCCTTTCGCAAAACGGGGTCGCATTTTCATCATGCACATCAATCTTTTGAGGAGGCCGAACGGCGATTGGGACAATTGGATCATCGCATAGAGCAGTTGCATCATGCAGATTCGGCTGATGAGCTTGTATCAAATTTTCAAGAGGAAGAAAAAATCCATGCCTTGTCTTAACAAAATGGCATAGGAGCCGCACTTGCGGGGTGAAAGCAGGCGGGAAAGAAAGTATTGCTATGGGAAAACCTACTTATCAAATCTTCGCGGTTTCTGACGCCACAGGTGAATTGGCCATGAATATCGCCATCGGAGCCTTACGCCAGTTTAAGGTGGAGAACGTGAATATTGTGCGCAAGCCGAGGGTGACTGATCTTAAGCGGATGGTCGAGGTGATCAACGACGCCAAACGACAACATGCCATTGTTGTCTTCACTTTCGTCGGCTTGGAGCTGCGTAAGCAATTTTTGGAAGAATGCGCGAAGAAATCGGTTATTTCCATCGATATCATGGGACCGGTGATGGATGTGTTTACTTCGTTTTTACATTCCGCTCCCAGCAGCGAACCGGGTTTGAAGTACAAGCATACGAGTGAATATTTTCGTCGTCAGGAGGCCATTGAATTTACGGTGAAGCACGACGACGGCATGGGGCTCGATACCATCCAGGAGGCCGACATCGTGTTATTGGGTATCTCCAGAACCTCCAAGACTCCCTTGAGTATTTATCTCAGTTATCGGGGGTATAAAGTGGCTAACTTGCCCTTGGTGATGGATGTGCCTGTTCCTGCCGAATTGCAACGTGTCGACAAGAAAAAATTGCTGGGGCTGACGATCAATGCAGAAAAACTGGTCCAGCTTCGAGAAACCCGTTTGGTCAAGTTGGGGCGTCCCCTTTCCGAGGAATACGCCAGCTTTGAACGGGTGGTCGAGGAGATGAACTACGCACGCAAGATCTACGAAGGGTTGGGAAGCATTCCGGTGATCGATGTGACGGGCAAGGCCATCGAGGAAATTGCCACCGAGGTGTTGTTGAGTTTGGGAAAATAAAAAAAAATCCTGCCTGTTGACGGGGTGGTTTTTTGAAATGAGGATTCGAAGTGAGATCTTCTCAGATCAGAGGACCATTTTAAGAGGGGGGCCTTTGGGGCTGATTTCGACTTTTTCTCCGTAGGACACAGGAACCTCTACATGATTGCCGTCGATAAAAACGGCCGATTGACGAGTGGTCGGAAAAAAGAAGATTTTTTCTTCTTGGGAAAGTAATCCTGTGCGGATTTTATAGTGGATTCCGGGAATTTCCAGAGGCTCGCGAACCCAAAATTGCATTCCAGAAAAATCGAGAGGCAAGGCCTTGCCGCCCGCTGAGGAGATGGCCGCTGTGGATCCTGCACCGGTCGAAACCCAGACCCCGGAACTCTTGTGTTCCTCCTGTTCTTTTCCCACTTGAATCAAGTAGCGGCTAGTTCCTGCGGGAGAACGATTGGCGAAGAGTGCTTCGTTGAGGACAGGTTGTTCGACGATGTTTTTTCCTACTTTTACTTTGAGGCGCGGTAACACCTTAGGCGGTTTTTTTCCCGTCAAGAGATCGATCATGACTCCTAAAAAGTTGTCCAGTCGGGCACCGCACAGCGCTCCTGTGGAATCGGAAGGGGCGGCGTTGACGCCCAACAAGATTTCACGATTGAGAAAGTGGCTGGTCTCTAAAATGGTGCCGTCTCCTCCCACGGTGATGACTAAGTCGTAACCCGTAACTTTTTTTAATTTCTTTCGGTAGAGGGCGTCCGTGGGAATTCCTAAAAGTTGTAAGGTGGTTAAAATTCCGTCGAGGGTGCGTTGGTGTTGCTCGTACACTCCAAGCCATTTTCGTGTGGTGGGATGTTTTTTCTTGAGTAGAAGGCGATAGCGGGGATCGCGGCCTTCTAAGATATGTTGTTGGTAGAGGGGCTTGTTGTAGACGAGGAGAATTTTTTTAAGTTGGAGAGACATCGTTTTACTCAAGTGAGGTAGAGGGCTTGTGTTTTGATGTAGTGGGCGACTTCGGGTTCGACAAAATCTTCCCAATGTTCTTCATTACGGATCCTTTCTCGGATTTGTGAGGAACTCAAGTCGAGAAAGCGTGAATTGGGATCGGGGGGGCGGGGAAGAAAGTCAAACTCAAGCAGCTTTTTCAAGGTTTCGCTTTCTTTCCAATGGGACAAGCCCGATTGCAGATCCGATCCTCCTACAAAGGTGAAGTTTAGTTTGGGATATTTTTTTTGGAGGTGTCGGATCAGATCGATGGTGAAGCCACTCAGAGTTTTTTCCTCGTCGGAAACCCTAACCCTTGTCCCCAGGGGGTCGAAGGCGAGATGGCACATTGCGAGCCGTTGTACATACGAACTGGCTCGATCTTTCCATGGAGGTTTCAAGCTGGGGAGTACCCACACTTGGTTGTATTTTCCCGAGTTCAAAAGAAACTCCAAAACTTGACGATGGGCTCGATGGGGAGGATCAAAACTACCTCCCAGCAAAGCTATGCGCATGGACCTGTGGCCTCCTGTGGGATAGGGTTGGGAGCTTGGGGGATAAGGTCTTCATTGAGGAGTTTGTTCAATTCGGATTTTTCTTCAGGGGCTGAAAGAGACGAAAGATATTTTTTTCCTTGGGGGCCCATTTCTTTGCTGTGGTCTTGAAGTAATCCTAATTCCAAAAAACGATGTAAGGCGTTTTGTATGGCGAAGCGATTCAAGGATTCGGGATATTGAATTTTTCCTCTCAACAAAAGAAGTTTACCTCGTTCGAGAATTTTTCTGAGTAGAAGCCATTCCTCCATCTTGCGAAAAGGGATGTGTTCTAGGGCTTCTAGGGTGATGCGATAGCTTTCCAAAAGAGGATCTAAAATCTCTGGGATCCATGGTGGGAGATTTTTTGTGTCACCCTCGCTGGGAAAGGCTTCGAAATAAAACTCCCGCTCCAAAAGTTTTTTACCCTGTGAAAAACACCGTTCAGCGGCAGCTGTATCGTTGCGGAAACGCTGTTGAGAGCGCATTTTCAGGGCCAATCCCGCTAAAAAGGGTAGGGCTGAATTTTTATAGTAGTTGAGATTGAGGCGAGTTTCTTCGGGCAGGGTATAAAAATTTTCCTCGAGTCCTTGGTGCAGCAATACCCAACCCTGCTTTTGAAAATACTCTAGGCTTTTGTGTAAGGCGCTTTGTGGGTCTTCTTCGATAAGTTCTGAACGACGGGGGTGAAGACGACGCAGGATTTCCAAGAGGGCGTGGCATCGTGTTTCTAGGGTCGATAAGATGAATGCATTTTCTTTTGGCGTAAGCAATGCCAGAGCCACCCAAGGGGATGGCAATAGGGTGCTCGCTTTTTGTATGCTGTTCCCCAGTTTCCAGGCCAGATCAACCGTAACTTGGGTAGAGAAGTCGTTCGCTTTAGATGAACTGTGAGTCGCAAGCTGGGGTTCAGAAGATGGGGAGAGATTTTTTTGGGAGGCTTGTTGTAGTTCTTTTTGGAGCGAGAGGGGGGTTCCAAATTGGACATAGACTTTTCCATAACGCCGGCTGAGAAATTTGGGGAGGTGCAGTAGATCTTTCAGGCGCTCCCCTTGTTTTTGGGCTCCCTTAACCTCTTCTAGGTAAGAACCCTCCTCCAAAACTTTTTCGTAATCCAAGGAGACGGGAATAAAATGCAAATCTTTGTCTTGGGGCATCTCTTGGTAGGTTTCTACGATCATCTTGAGTAAGCCCAGCTTGGGGGGGAAGATTTTTCCGGAGCGACTTCGTGTGCCTTCGATAAAAAATTCTTGGAAGAAACCATCTTCCATCAGTTGGGCCACATAACTTTTTAACGCCAGGCTGTAGAGCGGGTCTCCGGAGAGGCTGCGTCGGATAAAATAGGCTCCTGAACGGCGAAAGACCGAACCGAGAGGCCAGAAGTTCAGGTTGGTTCCCGCACAGATGTGGGGCAGGCTCAGGTCGTTGCGATAGAAAACGTAGCTGAGTAGCAGATAGTCGACGTGGCTTTTATGGCTTGGGACCAAAATAATGGGTCCTTTGCGGGCCACTTGTTTGATCTGCGCCAAGCCCACCTGATCGACTTTTAAGCCATCGTAGAAACGATGAAATAGCCAGTGTAGGAAATAATTCCACAATTCGATGGTGGTGAAGTTGAGGTCACTGGCGATTTCGTAAAGGTGGGTTCGAAGACGTTGTTCAATTTCTTCGGAACTCAAACCAGAATCTAAAGAAATCTGTGAAAGTTTTTCGAGCATTGAGGGGCGGCGAAGAATCTCTTCGATGACTTGGTGTCGTGACTTGAGCTTGGGACCGGTGACATGGCGAGTTTCGGCCTCGAAGGCTTCTTGGAGTTTTTTTAGAAGATCTTGTGGTTCTGGGCAGGACAGGGACAGGGTTTTGAGATCGAGCGGCATACCGATCTTGGCCACGGCCCGTTTTTTATAACTGCGTAGGAAGAGAAGAATCTTTTTCAGATAACCCGGATGTTGTTTTTCTCCGAAGAGAATTTCTCCCAAGCTTTGCTGTTCTCGTTCGGGATGTTTGTCGTAGAGAAAATTTAAGGGAACCCACTGAATATTTTTCCCGATTTTTTCTTGGGTTTTTAAGCAATGTTGGATCCACTGTTCTTGGAGTGTGAAATCGTACTCCATCCATTCGGTGGCTTTTGGAAGATCCAAACAGTAGAGTACACTTTGGTTCGATGCCAGGGCATTTTCTAAGGAAAATAATTCTTCATTGAAGGGCCAGTGCCCGGTTGTGAAAAACCGATCTATCTTTTGGCGAAGGATGGCTTTGCGCTGGCGATGAGGCATCCAGTGGGCCATTTTGATTCGGTTGTTGTGGGTGACCCGAGGGATCTGGTGTTTCAAAAAAAGATAGTTGAAGTAGTTGTATTCCACTTGTCCCCAATGGGACATGAGAAAAATGATGGGGCCTTGTGCCTGGGCCTTGCTTAACCACTGTAGGTCGGATTCGTCAAAACGAATGGAGTCGAATCCTTTTCTGAAAAAACAGCGATGCAGCCAGTTGAACTTTTCGAGCATGGACGAGGTATCCAGAGCAACTTCAGGTTCGAGATGTTTGTCGAAAAATTGGGGCCAGCGTCGCCGCAACCACAAGTAGGGTCGACGAAAAAGATTAAACAGGCGAAGCCCGAGAAAAAAAAACCAAGAGGAATTGTTTTCTTGGGCTGAGGAGAGAGACTCCTGTGGACTACTAGAATGATGCATAGTGAACAAAGGGTCCGGTTGTGGAAATGATTTGGCCATTATGGAAAAACCTTTTTGTATTGAAAACGCTTTTTCCTTGCGGCTGGTTTTTCTTCAGGTTTAGGAACGTAAATCGGGGTTTAGCAAGAAAACTATTGAAAATCCCTTGTTTTTTAAAAAAATCTCGTTGCCAGTCCCCAAAGGCAACAGCTAAAATGGATCGGTTTGTGGTCGGTTTTTTCGGAGGAGGTGGGTTCTTGTGAAACGTACTAAAAATCTTCTAGGCAGAATATTCCTCATGGCAAGCTTGATGGTTGTGGGGGCGGCTTCGGTACAGGCCTTGACGGTTGTCCCCAAGACTTTAAAAGGTTTGGTGCAGGATTGCGGGAAGGCTTCTGTGTGGATTCAAGGGGAGATCACCAACGCCAAGACGGTAGTCAATCCCGTGGGATGGACTGTAACCCGGGTGGAAATCACCGGGACCCAGATCAATCGTCCCGAAACTGAGGCGAACAAAAATCTTTCCCTCAATGAGGCGGCTCCCGCTTCCCAGACCTTTTCTTTCGATATGGTGGGTTCTCCGGCACGACAGGTTATTCCCGGTTTGGGAACTTTGCCTCCCGTGGGTACTCAGGGTATTTTTGGTATTCATGGGGTTAGCTCGAAGGGTTTGACCAGTTTTTGCGGAACCCAGATGCAAGGCGTTTTCAGAGCGGATGGTCAGGGAAATGTCTCCAATGACACCGGAAATAAATTTCTCGAATTGCAGCAAATCAAACTGGATGGGGTGAAAAACGCTCGTGCGGGTAAGGCCTTAGAAAATCTCAAGGCCTATAGTCCTGGTGCGGCCTTGCCTGTCCAGGAGCTTAAGGCGGTCATCGCCGATCTTTACCAAGAGCGATGGGGGCAGACAACACCTTAGGTATGTCGTGTCAATGGGGGAGGGGACGGTCCAGCTTAAAGGCCGATCTTGAGGATCATTAAGGATAGAGGGTTATGTCATGAAGCAAATCCATCAGCGTTTTCGTTTTCTTCATCGCACTTCGGTGTTGTTGGGCACGGGATTACTGCTCCTGGGAAATATCTCTTCGGCATGGGCTGGGGGATGTTTTTCCACCACCCCTCAAGGGGAGTGCGTCAAATGGGACAGTGCTCAGCCCGTAGTGTGGCATCCGGAACACGGTGTCTTAAAGAGTGGTGATAGCGGTGGTGGGGGTGATGGAGAGGGTGACAACTCTTCAGGGGGAGGGGGATGTGGTTTAATGCCCCAGGCCCAAGCGACAGAGGTTAGCAACGCGCAGTCGGTGCAGATCATCGCGGAAGCCTTTCAACGTTGGATGGATGTTCCCAATGCCAGCCTCGATGTGCAGCAGGGGGATTTTCTTCCTGACGGTGGGGATGTGGATTACTCCAATGTGGAAAATTTTTGGGTAGGTTCCTTTACGACCGGAGAAGGATCTACTCTCGATGGTTCTGAGTGTTACGATGCCGATCCCAGCAATGATAGTAAATGTGGCCCGATTATTTTCGATGAGAGTGGATTGATCACTCAGGCGATTCACGGGCAGTGCGCCCAGTGTGATATTTTGGGCTTTGCGGCTATTCTTCCCGAGACCGACGACGACTACCCTCAATTTACGATTAGCAATCCGGTGTTGCGCAATTCCCAAGCCGTAGTTTCGGGGGCTTGCCTGGAGCCCGTGGTGGTGGATCCCCAGTGTGGGAATTGTTGTCCCGAGGGAATCGACCTTAAAACGGTGGAAAGCACCATGACCCACGAGTTAGGCCACTTTTTAGGCATGGATCACACCTTGGTCAATAAGGCCGAGTATTTAAAATGTGTATCCGGTACTTGCACGGCGGCCGAGTTAGAGCGCATTCCCACCATGATCGGATTCTTCGTTCCGGGGGCCGATTTGACTACTCTGCATTACGACGATCAGGTGACCTTTGCGGGAATGTACCCCGACTCCGATGCGAAAACTTGTACCATCGTGGGACGAGCTCAAACCAATGATGGTGAATCGGGCCGATGTTTCGAGGTCGTGGCGGCTCGTGAGGTCGATGGGCAGCCAAGCCCAGAGTTTTCTGCGGCCACGGTGGCGGGCGCCTTTGCACCCCGAAACAGTCAGGGGATCTCTTGTTTTTCAGGTGCGAATTACAACGCTTGCTTAAACGCTGAGGATGCGGCCGAAGAATTGAAGGTCCATACCAACTGTGTAGGCAATGTTTGTGACCGTTTTGAAATTCGTGGTCTAGGAGCAGGTACCTATAAGATCGGTGTGCAGGCCTTTCAAAAGAACGGCAATCCCAATCAACCCATCGATTTTATCTTGGAGCCCTGTACGCGGGTGCGTACTTACAATGGCTTTGATAATCCCCCCGAGGATTCTGGGGTGGAGGTGGTATGCCCCGAAGGTATTAACAAGGTCATGGATGCGGGCGTGATCAAGATGAATTAAAAAAATTCCGAAAATGCTGTCGAGGCGGGGGTTCCATGGCTTGGATGCGGCGTTTGTGGATTGTTTTATGTTTTTTGGGATTAAACCCGGCTTGGGCTGGGGGGGCCATTCAGACCGATATCGAGGGGTACCCCCTGCGTTGGGGCTTGGATCGGTCCTTGGTTTTCAATGTAGAACATGGTGCCCTCAATAACGATCCTGCCCGCGGCGCGACTTACGATGTTCAGGCTTCCTTCCAGTTATTGCATGATGCCTTTCAAGAATGGGTGGACGATGGGACTCCTCTGGTGGTTGAGCAGGGGGACTTGCTCGAGGATAAGGGCTTTCCCGACGGGGTCGACGCTAACAATTTTAAGCAGTTTGTCGAACAGGGACATGAAGATTGTTATGCGGATATTCTGGGGGGGGATCCTGAGAAATGCCTCTCTCCCATTGTCTTTGACCAAGATGGTTCAATTTTAGAAAGTCTGTTCGGTGAATGTGCTCAGTTTTCCATCTTGGGTTTTGCGGGTTTCGATGAAATTGACGATGGATCCGGTGATCCCTTGCGGCGCGTTGTGCGTCGAGGTCGCGCCTTATTTAGCGGAGCCTGTTTGCCGACTCCCGTCACTCGGGAGGGTTGCGCTCCTTGCCAACGCACCTTGAGCGATGCGGAAATCCGCATGATTTTAACCCATGAGGTGGGCCATCTCTTGGGGATGGATCATTCCCAGGTCAATCCTCAAGTTTTCGAATCTTGTATTGCCGAGGAGTCGGGGTGCACTCCGGATTTAGTTCCTGGTATTCCCATGATGTTTCCTATCCTGGTGAAGGGGGTCGAGCGAACCACCCTGCATCGTGACGATAGCGCCACCTTTGAGCGTCTTTATGGGGATCCTCAAGCTCGTTACTGTCAGGTCTCGGGAACGGTTTATGCTTCTGACGCAAAAACCGAGCTGCGGGGCGTGGAGGTGGCAGTTCATAATTTGGATCCGGAGCTTACGATGATCGATGCGATAAGCTTTGTTTCCGGGGCAGAGGCTCCCCGTGTGGAGGCCTTTAATTCGACCCAAGGAAATTGTCGCGCCGATTGTGGTTTTTATCGCATTACAGGCTTAATCCCGGGACAAAGCTATCAACTGTGTGTGCAGCGTTTGAACTCCCAATTTACGGGTGGTTCAAGCATTGAGCCATTGGATCCTCCTTTTCAGAAATTTTCCGACGAGTGTCCCGTTACGGCGACGGTCCACTGTGAGTGTCAGGCTGGACAACGCTGTCCAGAAATCTCAGGGGTGAATCTTATTACCGATGCCAATCCTGACGACGTGGAGCGTCCTTTGGAGTTGCCGGAAGAACCTACGATGGTGGAGACCGTTGCGTCTGGGGGATGTAGTTTGCTCAAGCCTTCTCTGCTGACGGGCTTGTGGCTCAGCTTGCGGAATTCCTGGTTTTCAAGAAAAGCCCCTTGAGAATTCTGGTGTGATCCATTAGGCCCGCCAGGCATGTTTCCTATTTCCTTTCTATTGGTGTTGTTTTTATTTCAGCTTTCCGTTGGATGCATGGTCACTTTGGCCATGATGCCTTTGCAAGAGGTCGACCGGAAATTTTACCAGCTCTCCAGCGGTTTAAGCTCTATTCTTGTGGCGGTGGGGTTGGGGTTGGCCTGGTATTATCCTCTCGAATTACCCCAAAATTTTGGGGCTGTTTCAGCTGTACAACAACAGTGGTCCCAAGCGGCGACGATGGCTTTTCTTGTCTACGGCCTGGTGATTTTTTTTCTTTATGTGCGGATGCGGCGAGACAAACTAGGGGGAGCTAAGGCTTGGGTGAGAGTAGGGGCAATTTTGGGAGCCCTGGCCTTGGCTTTGGAAGGAATGGCTTTTCGTCCCGAAGGCTTGCAGGGCGGTCTTAAGGGGCTTTTGCTTTCGGTGGATTTTTTAACTGCGGCTTGGTTCTTAGGGGTCTTTCTTCTGGCGATGGTGTTTGGTCATTGGTACTTGGTGAAGTCCATGCCGAAAAAATTGCTCCGACGCATGGCGGAGATTCTTATTGTGGTGTTGGTCTTAAGGGTATTGGTTGTGGCGGGGACCCTTTGGTTTTTTTCTGTCAAAGTGCCGGGGGGCGCGGAGTCCATCCAGTGGCTGATGGATATTGAGCGTGGGCATGGGATGTTTTTCTGGCAGCGCTTATTGGTCGGGTTGGGAATTCCCTTGGTGCTCTCTTACATGATTTGGTCCACCGCAAAAATTGGAGCCAACCAATCGGCCACGGGTTTGCTCTATGTTGGCGTTGTGTTCGTGATGATTGGAGAGATGCTTTCCAAGTACATGTTTATGATGAGTGGGATTCCTCTCTAGATCGGCCCTTTTGTAAGGGAATAAGGAAGCGACATGCAGTTACGTTTTCATTGTTCGAAGTGTGATATGCCCATGAGGATTTCCCGTTGGGAGACCTTGGAGGGATTTCATTGCCCTTCTTGTCAAACCCCGCTGAAGTCCCATGTGCGGCCCGAGGATAAGGCAGGGGAGGAGATTCGCCATTGCATACTCTGTGGTGGAGAAGAATTGTTCCGGCAAAAGCTTTTCAATCGCAATTTGGGGGTGGGCATCGTGGTGGCCGGTATTTTGGTGAGTTTTTTCGTTTCCATTCCCCTGATTCCCCTTTTGGTGGTGGCTTTTATCGACTTGGTTCTCTACCTCGTTTTGCCTTTTATGGTGGTTTGTTATCGCTGCGATACGGAACACCGTGGCTTCAAGATTCCCAAGGAGATGGAGCTTTACAATCACCTCAAGGCAGCCAAGGCCAAAAGTGAGCCCGTTTATCCTGGGGCAGAGGAAAGTCACTGAGTTAGCTCTTGAGGATGGGGCTTAAGCCCTTTGGGAATTTTATTTTTTTTCCAGCCACGGATTGTTGGGGTGAGCAGTTGCCTCAGAGCAAGTACCATACAGTGTGGTATCGTTTAAACCTACCGTCTATTTGCAAGAATTTTTAAATTGATTCTCAAACGCTTGCGACGATTTATTGTGCCATTCAGGCGCAAGACCCCCACCCACCGACCTCCGGATCAGTTTTTAGCTAGCGATGGAAGACTCACAGGGTTGAAGAGAGTTCTTCGATTTTTCTAGTGATGGTGTCCGCAACAATCGTGTTCGGCGTCACCATGCCCATCCTGAGTGTGTTCTTGGTCGTGGGACTTATCATGGCCGGAGTGTTGAGGGGCGCCATGTCCACCCTTGGGAAGACCAAGGGCCGTCTTGATTTCGCCCAAGACTTCTTCGGCGCTACGTCGAAACAGCGCGACAGGCTCCACATGATGCCAGAGGATTTGGCGATTTTCGTCGATTAAAAACAGCGCTCTTTTGGGATGCCCAGTGAAGCTCATGACTTTATATTTTCGGGTAATGCGGGTGTCGTAGTCGGCCAAAAGAGGGAAGTTCAGTTGAAGTTTTTGATGAAATTCGGCCTGACTATCGTTGCTAGAGATGCTGATACCGTAGATCTGGATGCCCAGTTTTTCAAATTCGGAGGCGTGATCGCGAAAGTCAGCCAACTGGGAAGTGCATACCGGAGTGTCGTCGGCGGGGTAAAACAAGAGGAGAACCTTGGCGCTCTTTACGGCTTTGCTGAGGAAAAAACGTTCGCGATTTTGGTTGAGGGCATTAAAATCGGGTGCCAAATTTTCGGTCGTGGACATGAGGGACTCCTTCAGGTCTGAGGCCACCAGGGCCGTGTCGGCCCCTCCATAATCTCTTGCGGTTTAAGGGTCAAATTCATTTCCCAAGCTGTGAAATTTCCCCCTGCTTTTTGAAATACGGGGAAAAACCTCAACGGCCCATTCTTAAACGAAGAAAGTCTTTCAAAGATGTGGCAGCCGTTTTGAGGTAAGGATTGTGTATCTTTGCTTCTCCCAGGGTGATGCTGGGAACGGGGGCGTAATTGTGACCGGGAAGTAGTACCGTATCTTCGGGCATGCGCATCAATTTTTGCGTGAGGGTGTAGTACATGGCCTCGGCATCGCCTCCAGGTAAATCGCATCGGCCGCACCCCTGGATAAACAAGGTATCCCCACTGACCAGGTGATTGTGTACATGAAAACATTGACTACCGGGAGTATGGCCCGGGGTGTGGAGTAGGCGAATGCGTACGGAACCCAGGGCGATTTCATCGCCATGGCTACTTTTGACCACTGAGGAGGTTCCGATCTTGAGATAAGGAACGTCTTCCCGGTGGACGTAAATGGGGATGTCGTGACTGCTGAGTAACTCTTCGAGACCGTTGGTATGGTCGTAGTGATGATGGCTGACGAGGGCGCCGATGATTTTATATTCGGCAGTGTCTGCAATTTTGAGCACGCTATCCACCTGCCAAGCGGGATCCACCACCACCGCTTGTCGGGTTTGGGGGTCTCCGATCAGATAAACAAAATTTTCCATGGGACCGAGTTCCATCTGTTTGATAAAAAGCTCACTCATGAGGGATTCCTTAGGCTGAAGGTTTTGTTTTGTGACACCGGGCCTTTTCAACCAACTTAGCTTAAGACTTGACGATTAACTTCTGTCAGTCAAGGTTAGGATCTGGGTTTTTGGAGCAGGGTGAGAAAGGATAAGTTCTATGCTACGTCAGGGGTACCAAACCCTTCGTTTGGAGGTAGAAGAAAAACTCGCCATCCTCACCTTACATCGTCCCGAACATGGCAATGGCTACAACGAAGCCATGGGGTTGGAGCTACTGGAGGCGCTGCATGAACTGGCCGATCCCCAAGTGCGTGCCGTCGTGCTGACTGGGGCTGGGGAGGATTTTTGCATCGGTCTGGATCCGGAGTTTTTGCGCGCTTCGGCCCACGCCGCGCCCAAGGCCATGCGAAAATCCATCGGATATCTCAATCAAGTGGTTTCTGAATTGAGGCGTTTGCCCAAACCGGTGATCGCTGCGGTTCATGGTCGGGCCCTGGGAACGGGATTTGCTTTTGCCCTTGCCGCGGATTTTATTTTCGCCGAGCAGGGAGCTCATTTTTCTGCGTCCTATATCAGCATGGGACTGAGTCCAGATGGTGGACTCAGTTATTTTCTTACTCGATTGGTCGGACCTCAAAAATGCGCCGAATTGGTCATGACAGGAAAACCCATTAGTGCGCGTCGTGCCCTAGAAATGGGCATTTTAAGTGGTGTGGTTCCTCAAGAACGTCTGCTTGAAGAATCCAAAAATTTGGCCTTGTATTTTTCCGGAGGCCCGACTTTAGCCTTAGGCAAGGCTAAGCGACTTATCGATACGGCCCTGTCCCACTCCCTGGAGGAACAGCTAGAAGAAGAACGGCAGGCCTTAATTTTGGTGGCGGGAAGTCGCGACTACCAAGAGGGCTTACAGGCCACAGGGCCTGAGAAGAAAAAACCTAACTTTGAAGGACGCTGAGCGTTTATGAATTCACGGGGGGGAAAAATTGTTTCCTTAGGCGGAGCGGCATTGAGCCGTCACGGACATCGTCCCGCCAGTTCTCCGCGTTTTCAAGATGAGTATCAAGAGCGGGCTTTTTATTACACCTTAGAATTATTGTTGGAGGATTTTGGCAAATCCCATCAGTCAGTTGCCTGTGCCCTTTGTGAACCCATGAAGATTATGGGCAAGCATCGCGATGAGGTCATGGCCCAATTTCATTACACGTTGTTCACCTTGTTCTTTCCTTCTTTTTCCGAATATCTCACCGAATTGAAGGAAAGCCTTTTGACTTCTGTGTTGCGCCGTGGGGATCGCGATGCAGAGAGGGGTTCCCAAAGTTGGCAGGAGCGTCTCAGGCAAAGCTTGGATACCCAGGTTGAAGTCGACGCAAAACAATTTCTTGAGGATATTCTCAAGCACCTAAAAAAATTTTCCGGCGTCGAGGTTGATGAGGAACGGCAAGGCCAGATTCTGCGGAAAACCTTGGGACAGCTCAAGGCCGAATGGATGATTTTTCCCCGAGAGACTTAAAGGGCTTCCACCGTTGACTTGAGGCGGCCTTGAGGTTAAGGGCCACCCCATGAATTCTCAAAAGATCATTGTGGCCCATTCTCCCGATAGTGACGATGCCTTCATGTTTTACGCCTTGGCGAAGCACCAAGTCGATACGGAGGGTTTAGACTTTGATCATGTCCTTTCGGATATCGAAACCCTCAACCGTAAGGCCAAGGAAGGTTGTTACGAGGTTTCTGCGATCAGCTTTCATGCTTTTCCCGAGGTGGCTGATCGTTACGCTTTGCTTTCAAGCGGTTCTTCCATGGGAGACGGTTACGGGCCTATGGTTATTTCTCGCGAACCTCGGGATCTGCAGGATTTAAAAAAGCTTCCTATCGCCATTCCTGGTCGCCGGACGACGGCTTATTTGGCGTTACGCTTGTTTGAACCCCAAGTCGAAGTGGTGGAGATGCCTTTCGATGAAATTTTGCCTGCCGTCAGTCGTGGTGAGATTCCCTTGGGTCTTATCATTCACGAGGGGCAACTCACTTATGCGGCCTCTGGGGTGCATAAGTTGGTTGATTTGGGAGAATGGTGGTTTAAAAAAACGGAGGGTTTGCCCTTGCCCTTGGGCGGTAATGTGGTGCGACGTGATTTGGGCTTAGAAACCTGTCAGAAAGTTTCGCGTGTTTTGCGACGGGCCATTCAACATTCCCTCGATCATCGTGAGGCGGCCTTGGATTACGCCCTGAGTTTTTCCCGTGGAATGGAACGCTCCATGGCGGATCGCTTTGTGGGGATGTATGTCAATGCCCTTACGGTAGATTATGGAGAGCGTGGCCGGAAGGCCCTGCATCGGCTGTATGATGAGGCCGTGGCCCAGGGTTTGCTGGTGGAAAAACCCCCCCTGGAATTTTTATAGAGATAAACATCTTGATAAAAAAACTTGTTTTTAGCGGAACTTTGTAATTTTTAGGACTTGTTTGTTGTGTTACGGAGATAGGGATTTTTTTGTCGGGGGGAGTAACCCCGAAATTCTGTTTCTTCATCATTCATAAGGAGATTGAGTTATGGCGGATAAGAACGATAAATTACCCGACCAGCCGCCTGGGAAATATTACGTCGACAGTCAGTGCATCGATTGCAATCTGTGTCGGGAGACAGCCCCCGATAATTTTAAGCGCGATGACGACAACGGTTATTCTTTCGTTTACAAACAGCCGGGTGGAGACGAAGAAGAGCGTCTTTGCCAAGAGGCGATGGAGGCTTGTCCTGTAGAAGCCATCGGTAACGATGGAGTCTGACGGATTGGCTTTGTCTTAGGTGGTTTTGCGATGGGCCGCTTTCTTTTTGCTCCTGTGTCGGGAGTCCTAAGGGAGCGGCCCTTGTTTTCTCTCACTCAGGCCACAGTCTCACCTCGAACTCGCTCACTTCGGCACGAGTTTGCGTTTGTTCCTATTCCCTAAATGTTTCCCCAGCCTGAAAAAAACTGGGCTTGTGGAGAGTGGCCAATTTTCATTTCAATGCCTTGGCTCTTGACGGTTTTCTGTCAAACCAAACGCCTCGATTTTTTTGCGCTTCTTTGAAGCTCAGAAGTTCGTGGGGCTGTTCCATGGAAATCTATCTATAGGTCAGAAGCTTTTTAGGGCATGGCTTGATTGAGTTGGATTTCCACATCAGAACTCCCTTTGCGGATCCATTCGGACTTGGCTTTGCCCAAGATATCTCCCGAAGTGGCGGGATTGGCATTGCCATCTTTGTCGAGTCTTGCGCTTAAGCTAAATTCCTCGGGGGCGTTTCGTCCCGCTACCATGCGGTCTTCTTCTTTCAATTGAAATGCGACGGGAAAGCGAAAGGGAGGATAGAGTTTTTGTACGGCAACGATTTGTCCTTCCCGGGATCTTGCTATCAAAAAGATGACGGCAAGGGGGTCGGCTTGGGAACGAAGCTCCGGATCCATGTCGATTTTACCCGATGCCAAAAGCGGTGAGGGTGCGGCTTCGGTTTTTTGGGGAGCTGAAGATTGACAAGCCGCCAAGACCAGGGAGATCAGGGAAAGTGTGAACCATGTCTTAAATTTCATGATCGATGCCTTGTGTTTTTAGGGTGTGCTATTGACGATCGAGACGTCGTCGACGATTGATCCAAGAGGTAAAATGCCGTGGATTAGGTCGTCAAGCCCTTTCCCCATGGGGGAGTGATGAATCAAAAAGCTAAAAGCGATATTTTGACTTGTTTACAGCGCCTAGGATTTTCTGGTGTTTGTGTCGCTCGTCCTCCGTTGGCTGAGGAGGCTGTGGAGCACTTTTGCCAATGGCTCGATAAGGGGTTTGCGGGCGAAATGTCCTATCTTGCCCGACGCCAGGCAGAGCGTTTAGAACCCCAGCGATTGCTGGCTTCGGTTCAGTCGGTTTTGGTGGCGGCCTTTCCCTATGATCCAGGACAAGCAAATACCCATGATCCCACCAAGGGTAATATCGCCCGTTATGCCTGGGGAGAGGACTATCACGAAGTACTTCAGGGCAAACTCCGACAATTTTCCCAGTGGTTCGAGCAATACTTTCCTCAGTTCCGCTTGTACCTCAGTGTGGATGCTCAGCCCGTGTTGGAAAAGGCCTGGGCCCAACAGGCCGGTTTAGGTTGGTTGGGAAAGAACACTAATATTTTGCGTACCGAGCGGGGGTCTTATTTTTTTCTGGCGGTTTTACTGACTGATTTGCCTCTGGAGGTTGATTCGCCCATGACGGACCACTGTGGGGACTGTCAGCGCTGTTTGGAGATTTGTCCCACTGGGGCCTTGGTGGCGCCTTACGTTTTAGACGCTCGTTTATGTATTTCTTACCTTACTATCGAGGCAAAAGGGGCGATGCCTCGCCACCTACGCTCCTTGATGGGCAATCATATCTTTGGCTGTGATGATTGCCAGGAGGTTTGTCCATGGAATCGCTTTAGTCGTGTCACCGAAGAGATAAAGTTTTTTCTGAAACCAGAAATCCACCATCGTCCTTTGGCTCACTGGCTGCAATTGGGCCCCGAGGAATTTAAAACATGTTTTGCAGGTTCGCCGGTGCTTCGCGCTAAGTGGAGGGGCTTTATGCGCAATGTTTTAGTGGCGGCTGGCAATAGTGGTGACATGGGTTTGATCAAAGAGGTGAAAGAGAAAATGGATCACGAAGATCCCTTGGTGCGTCTCCATGCGATTTGGGCCTATGGGCGTTTGGCGGGATCGGAGGCCCGATCTGATTTGGAGCGCTGCCTTCTATTGGAATCGGTTCCGGAGATTCTACAAGAGATCCAATGTACCTTGGAGGAACTTGCAGGTTCCTAGGATTAAAAAATAGGCAGGTGTTCAAGGATTAGGCGTGGGGGGAGGGGCCGTTTTTAAAAATTCCTAAAAATTCCCTTTAAATTTAAGTTTGCAGATGGGTCTGAGGCTGGCACGGGTCTTGCTTTCTATGGCTCCGAAACCTTCCTCAAGCGGGGAAAAGCCTTGGCTTGAGGATCAATTAAACTGAGTCGTTTTAATTTCTTATTTGAGAAGGAGAGCACCCGATGTTTTCCACTTGGCTGGGCCGTCGAGCCGCCCTTGTGTTTCTTTTAATTCTTTCTACGGTCCTCGTGACGTCCCAAGTCATGGCTTTCGAATCCGGTGAATGGACGATAGCCCAGGCTGACGCGACGGCGAGTGGTGGTGGAAAGGCCGACCCCAACCTCGAACAGCGCATTGCCGACCTTGAGGCCTATATCAATAATACGGCCCGTGGTTCCGACGCCGCCGACAGTACGGTTGCCTCTAAAATTCCCGGCCCCGGTCCTGGCCATAACGGTTGGATGATGACTTCTTCCGCCTTGGTTTTGTTCATGACTTTGCCCGGATTGGCGCTTTTTTATGGCGGTTTGGTGCGCAAGAAAAACGTGCTTTCCGTTTTGGCTCAGTGTTTAGGCATTACGGGTTTGGTAACCATTCTCTGGTGGGCCGTGGGTTATAGCCTGGTGTTTTCTCCCGGGGGGCCGCTGTTGGGTGGATTGGATTTTGCCTTCCTGAAGGGAGTCGATAGTAATCCTAATACCAACTACTCCTATTGGGTTTCTCAAAACGTCTTTTGCATGTATCAGATGATGTTCGCCATCATTACGCCTGCTTTGATCATCGGTGCTATCGCAGAGCGCATGAAGTTCTCTGCGGTGATCCTCTTCGTGGCCCTATGGATGTTCGTGATTTATTTCCCCTTGGCCCACATGGTGTGGGGCATCGATGGTCTGATGAACGGTGTGTGGAATGCCTCTGCCGCCATCAAAGCGGTTGACTTCGCCGGTGGCACGGTCGTCCATATGTCTTCAGGATGGTCCGCCTTGGTGTTGTGCATGATGTTGGGTAAGCGCATCGGCTTTGGCAAAGAGCATATGCCTCCCCACAGCATGGTGCTTTGTATGGTCGGTACCGGGATGTTGTGGGTCGGCTGGTACGGTTTCAACGCCGGTAGTGCCGTGGCTTCCGACGGCATTGCCAGCAATGCCTTCATGACCACCACAGTGGCCGCGGCTGTTGCCACTTTTGTGTGGGGTATGGCCGAGTACATCGAAAGGGGCAAGCCCAGTGTCTTGGGTTTTTGTTCCGGTGCTGTTGGCGGCTTGGTCGTCATCACTCCCGCCGCTGGTTTCGTGACCGTAGGATCCGCTGTGATCATCGGTATCTTGGCTGGCTTGGTGCCCTATTTCGCTGTCACCCGTCTTAAACATTGGATCGGTTACGACGATGCCTTGGATACCTTCGGTGTTCACGCCGTAGGAGGAACCATGGGGGCCTTGGTCACTGGTTTTCTCGCCGATGGGCAAGTCAATCCCAATCTGTTGGTGAATCTCAAGGATGTGCTTGAGCACAATACTTTATGGGTTGAGCAGCTGAAGGCCATGGGGCTTACCATCGTGATGTCAGTCTTGGGTACTGTGATCATCGCTTCTCTCCTCAAGTTTACCTTGGGACTGAGGGCTAGCGCCGAGAACGAAGTGCAAGGTCTCGATGTGTCTGATCATGGTGAAGAAGGCTATATCTATTAATCATGAACTGTGGCGGCCGCGGGCCTAGGGGGCTCGCGCCGCTTTTTTTCTGAGTTTAACTTCAGGGATTTTTAAGAAAGGTATTCCATGAAAAAAGTCGAAGCCATCATCAAACCCTTCAAGCTCGATGAAGTGAAGCAAGCTCTGCAAGATGTGGGCATTCAAGGCCTGACTGTTTCCGAGGTCAAAGGTTTTGGTCGACAAAAGGGTCACACCGAACTTTACCGCGGGGCCGAGTATGTGGTCGACTTCTTGCCCAAGATTAAATTGGAGGTCATTGTCAACGATACCGATGTGGTCAAAGTCGTGGAGACCATCCAAAATGCCGCGAAAACTGGTCGAATTGGCGACGGTAAGATCTTCGTCTCCGCCGTGGAAGAAGTCATTCGCATTCGCACGGGAGAATCAGGGGCGAACGCTATTTAAGGGTTTGGCCTGGAGAATGGGGCTTAGCGGTGCGGATGCGCTTAAGTCCATTTTTCGAAATGGACGGATTCTTTGGGGTAGTTCAACTTCTCAAGACAATCCCGAAGGTCGTTGACCATGGGAACTAAGCCGCAGATGTAAACGGCTCGTCCTTGGGGATTGGGATAATACTTCTTAAGCATATCTTGCACGTAGCCCTGTTCTCCACGCCATTGTTTCGGACGACTGATGACAGGGAGAAATTCAAAATTGGGGTGTTTGTTCGCGAGTTGGCGAAATTCTTGTTCGAAAAGAATTTCGTCTTCGTAGCGGTTGCCAAAAATCAGACTGATTTTCTTGTCGTAACCTTCATGGAGCAATTGTTCAAACTGGGCGCGCAAGGGAGCGATGCCGGTTCCGGTTGCGACAAAGATCAGGTGTTCAGGCAGGGGCTCTTTGAGTCGGAAGCTGCCCTTGGGACCAATAAACTCTAGTGTATCCCCCGTTTTAAGCTCAAAAAACCAAGAAGAGACGAATCCACCTTCCACTTTTTTGATGCACAGTTCCAGCTGGTTGGGCAGGTAGGGGGCGCTGGCGATGGAATAGGGTTTTTTTACAAACTTCCCTTCCTTAGGAACTTCCACCATCACAAACTGTCCGGGTACGAAATCAAATCTGGGTTTCTCCCGGAATTCAAAATGGAAATTGCGCACTGTTTCCGTGAGAATTTCGATTCGAGTCAGTAGAGCGGGATAGCGATGGTCGTTCATGTTGGGATGACCTCATGGGAAATTGGTTAACGGGTTGACTTTCCTCCCAGGGAACCCTAGGAAATGCCCTTGGACAAAAGGCTCAACGTGTTCAAATTCTTGTTCAAATTGCCCCTCTTGCCCATTTTATGACTTCTTGGGTAGGCCAAGGAATCGAAAAAATCACGGGGAAAACATGGAAGACTTGATTCAGAATTTATTGCGAGCATTGGGAGAAAACCCTGAGCGAGAAGGGCTCCTGAAAACCCCTTCTCGTGTGGCCAAGTCTTTGCGTTTTCTCACCCAGGGTTACACCCAGGACCCCCAAGAAATCATCAACGGCGCCCAATTTACCGAGAAATATAACGAAATGATTTTGGTGAAGGATATCGCCATTTACAGTCTGTGCGAGCATCACCTTCTCCCTTTTTGGGGCCGGTGTCATGTGGCCTATATCCCTCAGGGCAAGATTCTTGGCCTCTCCAAGATAGTGCGTTTGGTCGATATCTTTGCCCGACGTCTTCAGGTGCAGGAGCGTCTCACCACCCAGATCGCCCAGGTAATTCAAGATTCCTTGAATCCCTTAGGAGTGGGGGTGGTGATTTCCGCGGAGCACTTGTGCATGCAAATGCGTGGTGTGCAAAAACAGGGTGCCCTGGCAGTCACCTCCGAAATGTTGGGTGCGTTTCGTAATAATGAAAAGACTCGAAGTGAGTTTTTGCACTTGATTCACTCTTGAGTCGTTGGTCCTAAGAGGTTTTTATGGAAGCTTCGCTTCGTAAGATCCAAGAGAAAGTTCGGGATGGGGTTCGCATCAGCGTTGAGGATGGCCTTGTTCTTTTTGCGAGTCGGGATTTGCTCGCCTTAGGGCAAATTGCCAACGAGATCCGTGAAAAAAAACACGGCGACCTCACTTATTACAATATCAACCGCCATATTAATTACTCCAACGTTTGCTATGTCGCCTGTAAGTTTTGCGAGTTTGGTCAGACCAAATCTTCTCCTAAGGCCTATGAACTGAGTTTGGAAGAGATGCAGCGCTTTGCCACAGAGGCTCGAGATGCTGGGGCCACCGAGTTTCACATCGTCGGGGGGCTCCACCCCGATCTCAAACTCGATTACTACGAAACCTTATTGCGCACCTTCAAAGGCATTGCTCCTCAGGTGCATCTTAAGGCCTTTACTGCTGTTGAACTCGATTATTTTGCCAAGACCAATCGCATGAAGTTGCAAGAGGTGATTCGTCGTTTGCAAGAAGCTGGCTTGGGTTCTTTGCCCGGTGGTGGCGCTGAGGTCCTTACCGAAAGGGTGCATCGTTTGGTGCATCCCAATAAAATCGGTCCCGAACGTTGGTTAGAGATTCATCGTCTGGCCCACGGGATGGGGCTGCGCTCTAACGCCACTCTGTTGTACGGTCACGTGGAAACGCCCGAAGACAAGGTGGAGCACCTAGAGAAAATTCGCGCTTTGCAGGATGAAACGGGAGGTTTCCAAACTTTTATTCCCTTGAGCTTTGTTCCCGATGACACGGAGTTGGCCCATCTTCCCAAACCCTCTGGAGCCGAAGATCTGAAGCATATCGCCATTTCACGGATCTTTCTCGATAATTTTTCCCATATCAAAGTTTATTGGGTGATGACGGGCTTGAATATCGCTCAGCTGGCCTTGAGCTTCGGGGCCGATGATATTGATGGCACCTTGATGAAGGAAACCATTGTGCACATGGCCGGGGCTAAGACTCCCGAAGGTATTTCCGTTTCTGAATTACAAGGCCTGATTCGCGAGGCGGGTCGCGAGCCGGTGGAGCGAGATACGCTCTACAAAGTGTTAAGCCCTTCTTCGGCCGCCTGAAGTCTTCACGTCACCTGAGAAACTCCCTTATCCCTACAGAGTGAAAAAGTGGGTGCTGAATAGATAGAAATTTAGCGTAGTCGGAAATTGAATAAAAATTCGGAGATTAAAAATGGGCTTGAGGAAGTTCCGCAATTTTTAAAGTTAAATGCTGCATCTTCCAGGATGGGGTTGGTGTGATTTCCCTGTTTTTCCTTCAGTGGATTCCGGCTCAATCGAGGATCGTGTTTATTGCCAAGTGGTCTCCACTTTGCTTGATCAAGATTTAACTATTCGGTTTCGAAGCCCCTTGTCCTTGATGGACGGGCCCGTGATTGACCACGGGGGGGCAAGAGTTTTCAGCACTTGTTTGGATAGAAAAAATTTCTTGTCGAGGGCTCGTAGAAACCAGGAATCGTTTTAATTTTCGAAAACGGCTTAGCCTTTTTCCGAAGACAAGGAGGGTGAAGCAGCACTTCCCATTGCTTTATCCTTGGCCGTGGAGTTTTTTTTGAAGCTCCAATAATTGATGGGGCGCCCTAGTTTTTCCCACTTTTTTTGAAAGTAGGTGGAAAATGGAGAAGGGATGGCTTCTTGAATAAAGCCACCGTGGGTGGCGAAGGCTTCGACGATTTGCTCTGAATAGTAGCCCGCATCAGTGGCACTGACGACTTCACCATTTTCTTGGAGTAAATCGGCGAGCAAGGAGACGAGTCTGGGCTTGAGTAGGCGATGTTTGGCGTGGCGTTTTTTGGGCCAAGGATCGGGGAATAAAATATAAATTCGTTCAAAGCTATTTGGAGGAAAGATTCGGGGCAGGCACTCCCGTGCGTCGCCGCGAATCATGTAAAGATTATTCAACTCGAGTCGTTTCGCTTTTTCTGAAATCCTTAAAAATCGCCCTTTCTTGATCTCCACTGCGACGAAGTTTTTTTGGGGTGTGCTTTGTGCGGAGTGTAGCAAGAATTCTCCCTTTCCCGGACCAATTTCTAAAATCCAAGCAGGGCCGGGGTTTGTCGATACGGGAGGCGGGGCTGGGTAAAACTCCAAGTCGCGTTCGGGCGGAATGTAGTCGATCGTAGACATGGAGGAGGCCCTATTTTAAGATGGCCCCGTGATGCAAGAGGCAAACCTTAATCTTCTTGAAAGTTTTTTGGCCTTACTTCGGGTTGAAAAAAACCTCGCGGCCAATACGGTGGAAAGTTATCGTCGCGATGCTTTGACTTTTTTGGCCTTTCTGAAAAATCAGACCATCCAGCAGGTGGGAGAGGTGCAGATTCGGGCCTTTCTCAGCCACGAATTCGATCGAGGGCAAAAATCGCGTTCTACCGCCCGTCGTCTGACGACCTTGCGGATGTGGTTTCGTTTTTTACAAAAAGAAGGGCATGTCGCGGTAGATCCGACCCTCAAGGTGGATTTGCCTAAATTAAGTCGTCGTCTTCCAAAGGTTTTGAGCGAAGCTGAAGTGGATCGATTGTTAAATCAAGTTCAGCAGAAAACTCCGGTGGGTTTGCGGGATCGAGCCATGATTGAGGTGCTTTACGCCAGCGGTTTGCGAGTTTCTGAATTGGTCAACCTTCGTCAAGAGCACTTGCACGGAGAACGTGGCTACCTTCGAGTTTTGGGCAAGGGATCAAAAGAGCGACTAGTTCCTTTGGGCCGTTCCGCCTTGGAAGCCTTGCAGCATTATTTAGAGCAGGGCAGACCTCGTTTTCGTGGCAGCGCCACCAGTTCGGCACTGTTTTTAAGCAATCGGGGGCGGGCCATGACTCGTCAGCAATTTTTTTTATTATTGAGAAAGCACGCCAGGGCAGCGGGGATCACCGTCCATTTAAGTCCTCATTCGCTGAGACATTCCTTTGCGACCCATTTGCTCAATCGTGGGGCCGATTTGCGTTCGGTGCAGGCGATGCTGGGGCATTCCGATTTGGCGACTACTCAGGTCTACACCCATGTGACTCCCGACCGCCTGCGTGAAATTCATAAGGTGCACCCTCGTTCTTAATTTGAAGAGGCTTGATTCCGAGAAAGGATATCCTCTTTTGGGGCTCCGAGCTCCTGAGATCCGCCATTCGCAGGGTTGACCCGGGGGCCTTGACCCGCTATAGCCCGCCTATGTCGCAGCCTAAAATTGTCGTTAGCGGAATGCGTCCCACGGGCAAGTTGCATTTGGGACATTACTTCGGTGTTTTGAAAAATTGGATTGCTTTGCAGCAAGAATATCGCTGTTTTTTCTTCATCGCCGATTGGCATGCCCTGACGACCGAATACCAAGATCCTCGAAATCTCAAACAGTCGGTGCGAGAGGTGCTCCTCGACTGGTTGGCTGCTGGTCTGGATCCAGAAAAATCCACGATCTTTCTTCAATCCCAAGTTCCCGAACACGCGGAGTTACACTTGTTGCTTTCCATGATGACCCCGGTCAGTTGGTTGGAGCGGGTTCCGAGCTACAAGGAGTTAAAAAACGAGCTGAAGGATCGAGATTTATCCACCTACGGTTTTTTAGGTTATCCTCTCTTGCAAACGGCCGACGTCGCTCTTTATCAGGCCCATTATGTTCCTGTGGGTCAGGATCAGGTCGCCCATTTAGAACTCAGTCGGGAAATTCTTCGTCGCTTCAATTATCTCTATCAGCAAGATTTTTTTGTCGAGCCCCAGCCCCTGTTGACTCCTGCTGCCAAGGTTCCGGGATTGGATGGCCGTAAGATGTCCAAGAGTTATGGAAATTCGCTTTATCTGAGTGATTCCGAAGAAGAGGTGCGAAAAAAAATGAAGGAGGCCCTGACCGATCCTGCCCGTATTCGGCGTCAGGATCCGGGAAATCCCGATGTTTGTACCGTCTTCTCTTATCATCAACTTTTTTCACCTTCCGAAACCGTGGGGCGGGTAAATTTGCAGTGTCGCGAGGCGAGCATAGGTTGTGTCGATGATAAGAAGGAGGCCTGTGAAAATCTGCTGAAGTTTTTATTGCCCTTGCAGGAGCGTAGGCGTCAGTGGGAGGCTCAACCCGAACGCCTCAAGGAAATCCTCGCTGCAGGAGCAGAATCGGCTCGGGCCGTTGCCACTCAAACCTTGGCCCGTGTTTATGAAATCATGGGATTGTGACCATGGAATTTTATCACCCCTATAAGGTAGACCTAGAATTATTCGAAGGTCCCCTCGACTTGCTCTTGCATTTGATTCGCAAGAACGATGTGGATATCCTCGACATTCCCATTTCTCCCATCCTTGATCAGTACATGGAATATATCGGTTTGATGGAGGAAATGAATATTGATTTGGCCGGTGATTTTTTACTGATGGCCAGTGAGTTGGCTCATATCAAATCCAAATTGTTATTGCCTCCCGATCAGGTCAGTCAAGAAGAGCAAGAGCTTGAAGATCCTCGGGCTGAATTGATTCGTCGCTTGTTGGAGTATCAACGTTACAAGGAAGCCGCCGAGGCTCTTTGGGCTCGTCCCATGTTGGGTCGTGATGTTTTCCATCAAGCCCGCCCTTATGAAGAAGCGGAAACCGAAGAGGGGCCCGTGGAGGTGGAACTCTTCGCCTTGTTGAGCTGTTTCTACGAGCTGTTGAAAAAGGCTCCCAAAAAAAATGTGCATTCGGTTGTGACCGAACGGGTTTCTGTCACCGATCGTATTTACGAAATCATGTCCCTTATGCAGGGGAAGGAAATGAGTGAGTTTTCCACTTTATTCTCCGACCAGCCGACTCGGGAGGGATTGATTGTGACCCTGTTGGCCATTTTAGAAATGGCTCGTTTAAAAATGTTGAAGATTACCCAATCCCAAGCGCGTGGTGAGATTTATTTGTGTCCCTCCTTTGCAGAATTGGGAGTGGAAGATCTAGCGGGACAAGTGACCCTACAATAATTTGAGGAAGCTGTATGAATAGCGCACGCATAAAATCTCTTTTAGAAAGTTTGATTTTTGTTTCCGAGTCTCCCCTTAAGGTTTCTGAGATGTGCGATACCTTGCGCCGTTTGGAAGTGGATGCCGATTGGAAGTTCTCTCAATTCGACCCATTACCGGAATCCGAAGAAAAGGCCGGAGAAGAAATGGCGTCCATCGAATCAATGCAGGAGCCAGCATCGGAGACCGAAGAAGCTTTTGTCTTGGATGTGCTAGGAGAGTCCATAGATCAAGTTCGACAAGAAAGGGAGGCGGTCGACGGGGTCGAATCGGCAGGGGATGAAACGCCTACAGAAACCCTCTCCCTCGACGCTTTAGCTCAGATTCAGCAACGAGCCGTGGTGGAGCAGGCGGTTTTGGGGCGGAGTGATGTGGCTGCTTTGCTTAAGGAAATGGCGGCTGAGTACGAGGCTGATCCGCGTCGGGGTGTTTTGTTGTGCGAGGTAGCGGGAGGCTGGCAATTTCGCACGCGTCCCGAAAATGCCGCAGCCATTCATTCTCTTTTTCAGCCCAAGCCCACTAAGCTTTCCAAGCCCAGTATGGAAACCCTTTCGATCGTGGCCTATCGCCAACCTTTGACTCGTGCCGAGATCGATGAAATTCGCGGGGTCGATTCGGGAGGGGTCCTGAAAACTTTGTGCGAAAAAAATTTGGTGAGAATTGTCGGAAAAAAAGACGAGGTGGGTAAGCCTATTCTCTACGGGACGACCCACGAGTTTTTAGAAGTTTTTAATTTGAGAAGTCTGAAAGACCTTCCAGGTCTCAAGGACTACCGGGACCTCGAGGAAGAGTTCCGCAAGCGCAGCGAGGCTGAAGGCGTGGTATTGCCTCAGAGTTCGGAGGAAGACGATGCCGTGCCTCTTTCTCAATGGGTTTCGGAAGAGCCTTTGACCCCATTGAATGACGAGGAAGAGGCGATGTTGGTTTCCCTAGAAGAAAACATCAAAGAAGTGCGTTTGTTGGAACGAGAGATCTTTCATGAGGAGTCTCCCAAGGAGGCCGAGTCTGGGGAGTCGACCACAAGGTCTCAGGAATCGCCGTCCGCTTAGGGTTGAGTATGGCTTCCGAACGTCTACAAAAAATACTTTCTAGGGCAGGAGTGGCCAGTCGTCGTCATGCCGAGCAGTGGATCTTAGAAGGCAAAGTCAAGGTCAACGGACAGATCATCACAGAGCTGGGGGCTCGCGCCGATCCGGATCGAGATAAGATTGAGGTGGAGGGTAGGGTTTTGCGTTTGGCCTCCCGTCATCAATATTTCGCTTTTTATAAACCTGTAGGGTGGTTGGTGACCAAGCAGGACGAGCAGGGCCGTCGGGGAATTTTCGAGCGGCTTCATCTTCCTCCTAATGTTAATTCGGTGGGGCGCCTGGATCGCGATAGCGAAGGCTTATTGCTTCTGACGGACGATGGCGATTTTATCCAGCGTTATTCCCATCCCTCGTTTCGGATTCCCAAGGTGTACCATGTTCAGGTCTCTCGGCTACCGAATTCGGAAGAACAAGCGGCGATGCTGCATGGGGTTTTGGAAGGTGAGGATTTGTTGCAGGCGGTTCGAGTGACTCCTCTGAGGCCAATTCGAGGGGAACATTGGATCGAGATAGAACTCAATGAGGGCAAAAAACGCGAAATTCGTCGGATGTTGGGCCTGCTCGAGATTCGCGTTTGGCGCTTGATTCGAGTGCAGCACGGTTCTGTATCCCTGGGTGAGATGCGACCTGGTGAACTCAAAAAACTGGCGCGATGCCCCCGTTAGCGCCGCCAAGCAGACTTACCACGACAAAAAAGACGTCATAAAAAACTAGAGGGGAAAGGCCTGAGACCTCGCGGAAAATTACGGGTAGCTTCAGGTTAGGGTTGATCGTTGGGCACCAATTTCAACACGGTGTTGGAGGAGAACAAGCTGACGCCGTAAATGCTTCCATCCAAACCTTCCACCAAATTGGTCATACCTGGAAGATGGGTCATGTGTCGATCGTCGGAAATCTGTCCTTCTTCCCATTGAAAAGAACGCACAAAACCGTAGTAGGGATTACTGTAGAAGACTCTATCGCCGACCGATCCCATGACGGTGATGACTTGGTCTTTGCATTCGTGGATAATGCCGGCATGTTTTTTAACGGTGAGCGCTTTACCTCCCTCATCGGTGGGTTCGCGGTACGGATCCTCGTGCTGCAATTTTTCGTAAGCTTCTGAGCAGTGGGGCCAACCTTGGAAGGGTGAGCGAAATAATTGGCCTGGACCTTCCTCCAAGGGCCAACCAAAATTGACGAGATCGGCGTCGTTCCATGAGAAGAAATTAATTTCTTCAAAAATAAAACTGCCCACATCGCCTAAAAGTAAGCCCGAATCTGTAGCGATCATTGTAAAGGGATTGCGCAAGCCTTTGGCGACAAGAGTCGGTTCTAAGGTGGCGAGGTCAATGCGAAAGAGTTTTCCCAAAGGACTCGAATTATCTTGGGCTGAGCTATTTTCAGCGTCTTCGTTCGGGTGACCGTCTCCGGTTGCCAAATAAAGAAACCCTGCTTCGTCCAAGGCTAGAGAACCACCGACGTGGGTTGCCGTGCCTGGGCCTTGTTCATCCATAAGAAATTTCATCATCACCGTCGGGTTACTGAGGAAAATCTCTGAGCTTTCGTCGAGCTCGTAGCGGACGAGTTGGGTACAAGGTCTTTGTGGTGAGCAACCGTCTTCGTAGGAAATATAACCATGGTAGAGATAAACAAAACCGTCTTGGACTTCGAAGTCGATTAACCCCATGTCGTGGAAGGCCAGCACGGGAAGATGTTGCTGAGTGCCCCAGGAAAAATTTTCCGTCAGCAGGTAAACCGTGCCTTGCAAGGAGGCCACAAGCCATTTTCCTGAAGGTAACTGATGCAAATGAATAAGATTCCCCTGCAAATAGGGCCCGACATTTTCAAAGACAAAGGGTTGCGGGGGGAGAGCGGCTTCTTGTTGTTCGTTATTTTCCTCGAGGACGTCTTGATTTGTGGAGGAATCTTGAGAGGTGTCGAGGGAAGCGCTTTCTTCGGCCGTTGTGTCGGTATCAGTGAGAGAAGCGTTTTGGCAAGCCAAGTTGAGACTAAGCAGGGCGAGTAGCAGGCCGGTAAAATATTTTTTCATTTTTGCATCCATTATTTTTTCTGTGGGAATCTCGAGGGACTTCGAGAGAAATCCCGTGATACATCCTCAACCCAGGCGCGCGCTCGTAGCGTTTTTGAGCAGAACTGACAACTTGAAAAATATCGTTTCTGTTTTGGCTTGATGTTTTAAACAAGCAGGTCTGTGGCGCTAGGGGCCCCATGGGTCTTAGTAAATTTTACCGCGGCGTTTGAACTCCTCCGCTTTTTCTTCAAGACCGGTTTGTAGGGCATTGTCGGGATCGATGCCTTTGTGATGGGCGTATTCCCGAACCTCTTGGGTGAGATTCATGGAGCAAAAATGCGGTCCGCACATGGAGCAGAAATGAGCTTCTTTAGCGGCGGCTTGGGGTAAGGTGACGTCATGGTAACTGCGTGCGGTTTCGGGATCGAGGGCGAGATGAAATTGATCTTCCCAACGGAATTCAAAACGAGCTTGGGAAAGGGCGTTGTCTCGATCTTGAGCCCCAGGAAAGCCCTTGGCCAAATCTGCAGCGTGGGCAGCGATTTTGTAGGCGAGGATGCCTTGTTTGACATCTGCTTTATCGGGTAAACCCAGGTGCTCCTTGGGGGTGACATAACAAAGCATGGCGGTTCCCATCCATCCGATCATGGCAGCGCCGATAGCCGAGGTGAGATGATCGTAGCCGGGAGCGATATCGGTGGTGAGAGGCCCCAGGGTATAAAAGGGGGCTTCGTGGCATTCTCGAATTTGCTTATCCATGTTTTCTTGAATCAGGTGCATGGGAACATGGCCTGGACCTTCGATCATGGTTTGTACCTCGTACTGCCAAGCGATTTGAGTCAATTCGCCCAAGGTTTTGAGTTCGGCAAATTGAGCTTCGTCATTAGCATCGGCGATGGATCCAGGACGCAGGCCGTCACCTAAAGAAAAGCTCACGTCGTAGGACTTCATGATTTCGCAAATTTCTTCGAAGTGGGTGTAGAGGAAGTTTTCTCGATGGTGGGCGAGGCACCATTTCGCCATGATCGATCCGCCTCGCGAGACGATTCCCGTGACTCGTCGTGCGGTCAAGGGAATGAAGGAGAGTCTGACCCCGGCGTGGATGGTGAAGTAATCGACGCCTTGTTGGGCTTGTTCGATCAAGGTGTCGCGATAGATTTCCCAGCTAAGGTCCTCTGGTCTGCCGCCGACTTTTTCTAAGGCTTGATAGAGAGGCACGGTGCCGATGGGCAGTGGGCTGTTGCGTAAGATCCACTCTCGAGTTTCGTGGATGTTTTTACCAGTGGAGAGATCCATGAGCGTATCCGCTCCCCAGCGGGCAGCCCACACTAACTTTTCGACCTCTTCGAATACGGAGGAGCTGACCGCCGAATTGCCGATATTGGCGTTGATCTTCACCCGAAAATTGCGACCGATGATCATTGGCTCCAATTCGGGGTGATTGATGTTGGCCGGAATGATGGCTCGACCTCGTGCCACTTCATCTCTCACGAATTCGGGGGTGATTTCTCGAGGTAGGGTCGCACCTAAGGGAACTCCAGTATGTTGGAAGCTCGGGATATTATGCCGAAGGTTATTTTCACGCAGTGCAATGAATTCCATCTCGGGAGTGACGATGCCTCGCCGGGCATAATGCATTTGAGTCACAGTTCGCCCCTCTTGAGAACAACGCACTTGCCGTGTTTGGGGGAAATTCCACGCCGTATTGTTACTTTCAGAACGGAAAGCGGGGGTGTTTACCACCTGAGTGTCTTGCCGCTCTTTGATCCAGGTCTGACGCAATGCGGGCAATCCTTTTTGCAGATCGATGGATGCCTCGGCATCGGTGTAGGGCCCTGAGGTGTCGTAGACGCGAAAGACGCGGGGAGCACCCGAGGCATCGGTTTGCAGTTGGATTTCTCGAAGGGGAATTTTTAAATCCTCTCTGGAGCCTTGCAGATAAATCTTTCGGGAACGAGGAAAGGGTTTGACGATATCTGCGTCGAGTTGTTGAAGATCGGCTAAAAATTTTGGATTTAAAACACTCATGCTTGTCCTTGCTTGGCTGGTTTTTATCAAAACTAGCGTGGTGAAAAATTATTTTTCCAAGACTCCTTCGAGTGGGCTTGAGGCATTGGCGTAAAGTCGTTTGGCAATGCGTCCGGCTTCAAAGGAAGCGCGGCCTGCCTTGACAGCCCAAGACATTGCTTGGGCCATTTTGATGGGATCCTGTGCCATGGCGACGGCTGTATTCATGAGGATGGCGGTACAACCCAGCTCCATGGCTACGGCAGCGTCGCTAGCGCATCCGACTCCCGCGTCGACGATTACCGGAACTTGGGCTTGTTCAAGGATGATTCGCAGGTTGTAGGGATTGCGAATACCAAGCCCAGAACCGATGGGGGCGGCTAGGGGCATGACGGCTGGACAGCCCATGTCCTCCAATCGTTTGCAGGCTACCGGGTCGTCACTGATGTAGGGCAAAACAACAAAACCCTCTTGGATTAAAATTTTTGCCGCTTCCAAGGTGCCAGGGACATCTGGAAATAAAGTTTTTTCATCGCCCAGTACTTCAAGTTTGATCCAAGACGTTTTCAGCGCCTGGCGTGCTAGAAGCGCGGTTTTGACCGCGTCTTCGACGGAGTAACAGGCTGCCGTATTGGGCAACAGGGCGATTCTTTGTGTGTCGATGAAGTTTAGCAGGGAGTCTTCGGGAGGAGCCTGGAGATCGATACGACGAATGGCGACAGTGACCATCTCGGTTCCGCTTTGTTCGTGGGCCTGCTGCATGATTTTTAGGGAAGGATATTTTCCCGTGCCTAAGATCAGTCGTGAGGAAAAAAAACGGTCTGCAATTTTAAAGCCTTCGCTCATTAATACGCTCCAAACAAGTTACAAGGGGAAACAATAAATCAGCCTCCACCCACGGCATGAAAAATTTCGATTTCATCTCCTTCATCCAGGAGAGTGATGGCCAATTCGGAAGGACGGATCACTTCGAGATTTTTTGCCACGGCAACCTGCTGTGGATGGATCCGCAGTTGTTCCAAGAGTTGTTGGATAGTAAGTTGTTCGCTTACTTCTTGGACCTTTCCGTTGAGTAGAATGCGCGGCATCGCGACCCTTGAAATCCTTTCTCCTGGCCTATTGATTGATATCAGCAGCCCCGAGGAATTTATTTTTTCCAGATTTGGATTTTGTCCAACCCGAAACCGGGGCCTAGCCCTAACTCTTTTGGAGGAAGGCCGTCAATGCGACTGACGCGATTTTCCCTTTGAATTTTCAATTCATGGCAAGTGGAGATCAGAGCCTGGTGCCAATAAGGCGAGTCGTTCAATTAGTCCGTGTTGGCGGGCCAATTGTTGGAGCACGGCCAATTGGCCTTCGGCTCGGGGGTCGTTGCGGCTCCAGTGGATGGGAATGGCGACTCTAGCTTTGAGATCTTGCATGGCCTTGAGAAATTCCTCGGGTTTGAGTTGTTGTCCTCGTTTTGCAGTGCCATCGGCAGACACACTTAGGGGCAGTAAAGCGACTCGGATGGAAAATCTTTTTCCTGTTTCCTGAAAATGGGGGCCATAGCCACCTTCTCCAGAAAAATAGAGGCATTGTCGGTGGCCTTGGAATAGATAATCGGCGGCTGGGGGGTGAAGTCGAGGTGGCCAAGTCCAGGTCCAAGGTCGTGGGCCTGTGGGTAAGGCGTGCAACTGCAACTCATCCAGGGAGTATTTTCCTCCAGGCGGAATTTCCACCAAAGGATGGGGAAGAAACTTTTTGACCACATTGCCCATGCCTTGGGGGAGCAATAGGGGACAGTGGGTCTTAAAATATTTGAAGCTAAGGAGGTCCCAGTGGAGGTGACCGAGCTGACTTACCAAGATAGCTCTTGGAGTGGAAAGGGGAGACGGTAATTTTGAGTGTGGGGGCGCGGTCTCGTGGGGCTGGGAAAAATAGGGATCGAGAAAAAAAGTCTCCCCCTCCATTTTGATTTCAAGACAGGTATGGCCAAAGAAACGGATGTGGATTTCGGTAGTGGGCATCGCATGACCCTTGAAGGTGATGAACCGATGGAGTATGGCCGGGTTAAATCATGACAAGCCTTGAAGATTCAAACTTTTTTCGTCCCACTCGTGCCGTGATCGATCTTTCGGCCTTGCGTCATAATGTTCGCTTGGCTTTACAATTGGCGGGGCCCCGTTTGCGAGTTCTGGGCGTTGTTAAGGCCAATGCCTATGGGCATGGTGCTATTGAGGTTTCTCGTGTGCTGCTCGAAGAGGGGGTAGAGGTTTTAGGGGTGGCAACGCCGGTGGAGGCCTTGCAGTTGCGAGCAGCAGACGTCCGTTGTCCCGTTTTACTGTTAGGTGGGCCTTTTTCCGTTCCAGGAGATTTGCTGCGAGTTCAAGCGTTGACTCCGGTTGTTTTCAATCTGGAGCAATGTGCCCATCTCCAAAAGACTCTGAGCGCTCCGCTGGGGATTCAACTCAAGGTGGATACCGGAATGCATCGTTTGGGAATCCTCCCAAGTGAAATTCCTTTGTTTTTAAGTAAATTAAAAGAATTTTCCAATTTAAAACTTGAGGGTATTTTGACTCATCTAGCTCAGGCGGACTCGACTTTTTCTGGGCCGACGGCAGATCAAATAGAGTGCTTTGCACAAACGGAGTCACAGGTACGTGAGTTTTTTCCCCAGGTCTCTATTTTTCATCTCGCCAATTCTGCCGCTTTGCTGGGAGGTCATTGGGGACCTTGTCAATGGGTGAGGCCTGGAATCCTGTTGTACGGTTCCTATCCCCATCCCCGGTTTCAAGAGAGGCATTTTTTGCGGCCCGTTATGCACTTTAAGACCCGCATTTTCAGTTTAAAGGAAATTGCTGTGGGGGAGGCGGTGAGCTACGGGGGCGATTGGGTTGCCCAACGTCCCAGTCGGATTGCAGTTTTACCAGTGGGCTATGCCGACGGTTATCCCCGCCATTTGAGTTTTCCTCAGGGACAAGTTTTGATTCGTGGTCAGCGATTTCCTGTAGCGGGTCGGGTCTGTATGGATCTTACGATGGTGGATGTCACCGATCTTCCCCAGGTTGAACTTGGTGAAGAGGTGACTCTTTGGGGGCCAGGTCTTCCGGCGGAGACCGTGGCGGCTTGGGCGGGGACCATCTCCTACGAACTCTTTTGCGGAGTGGCGGCTCGGGTTCCTCGAGAATATTGTGAAGAAAGGGCGGGGGCATGACTTGGTTGCGATCGTGGATTGAAGACAACGTTTGGTTTGGGAGCCTCCTGAGCGGCTTGGGAAAGCCCTTCATGGCGGCTGTGCAAGGTTTGGGAGAATTCAGCGTTTTTGTATGGAGGACCTTGCGCTGGGCTTTTGTGGGGCCTTTTCGTGTTCGGGTATTTTTCAATGAGATGATGAAGATCGGTGTGAGATCGACCTTTATTATTCTGCTGGTGGGCTTATTTTCCGGAATGGTGTTCGCTTTACAAACCGGCTCGGCCTTCCGTTTGTTCAATGCCGAAAGTTTGGTGGGATCCACGGTCGGTATCGCCTTGAGCCGAGAGTTAGCGCCAGTTTTTACCGCCTTGATGATTGTCGCCCGGGCGGGCAGTGCCATGGCCGCAGAAATTGGCACCATGGTGGTGACCGAACAAGTGGACGCGCTCCGCAGCATGGCTGTGAATCCGTTGAATTATTTGGTGGTGCCCAGAGTGGCTGCTAGCACCGTCATGCTTCCCTTGCTCACCATGGTCTTCAACGCCTTTGGTTTGTTGGGAGCCTATTTGGTTTCTATTTACCTGTTGCAAATTCCCGAAGGCCCCTACCTGTATCGTTACCGCAGTATTGTGGATCCTGAAGATTTCTTTCAGGGATTTTTAAAGGCCCTGGTCTTTGGTTTTTTAGTGAGTTTGGTGGCCTGCTACAAGGGATACCGCACGACGCGTGGAGCCGAAGGCGTGGGTTTGAGTACGACGGCTGCCGTGGTGGCTGGGTCGGTGACCGTGTTGGTAGTGAATTATTTTTTAGCGACTTGGTTATTACAGATCTTTCCTTCTCAGGGATGAAGCATGATTCGCTTGGAGTCCATCCAAAAGACCTTCGGTGAACAGCGGGTTTTGCAAAACCTGAGCTTGGAAATTCCCTCGGGTTGCATCACCCACATTATCGGTCGCTCCGGTGAGGGAAAAAGCGTGTTGCTTAAGATCATCTTGGGGCTCATCAAGCCAGATACGGGCAAGGTTTGGATTGAGGATCATGATTTTTTAGCTATGCCCGACACACAGCGAACCCAGTTTCGCAAACGCTTTGGAATGTTATTTCAGAATGCCGCCTTATTCGATTCCATGAATGTGACCGAAAACGTGGCTTTTCCTTTGAGAGAGCATACGGCGTTTTCCGAAGAGGAAATCCAAATTCGGGTCGAAGAAATGCTTTATCAAGTGGGACTAAAAGGGGTAGGTGGCAAGTGGCCTTCGGAGCTGAGCGGGGGAATGCGTAAACGGGTTGGCTTGGCTCGAGCCTTGATCTTGGAACCCAAGATCATTCTCTATGACGAACCTACGACGGGTTTGGATCCCCTGCTGACAGATTCTGTCGATAAGTTGATCGTGCGAACTCAAAATCAATTCGATTTGACCACGATCGTTGTCAGTCATGATATTCAAGCTTCCCTTCGGTATGCCGACAAGATTGCCATGCTCCATGAAGGACAAATTTTAGAACAAGGATCTCCTGAAGTGTTTCGAAGATCCTCCCATCCCTTTGTACAAAGATTTTTAGCGGGCAGGGCTTCTGAGGGATTTATCGGATAGGACAAACATGAAGAAAAAATTTTCCACCGAAGCCAAGGTGGGGCTTTTCATCCTGTTGATTTTGGTGGTGACGGCCTATCTCACCCTGGACGTCAGTCAATTGGGGTTTACCCCCGGGGGAACCTATCGCATTTACCTTCTGATCGATAGCGCAGAGGGGGTGACGCGTAAGACTCCGGTGCAGATCGCTGGGATTCCGGTAGGCTTCGTTCGGGAAGTAGAGTTGACTTCCGACCAAAAGGCTCGAGTTGAATTAGAATTGCGCCATGATGTTAGGCTTGACGAAGGGGCTTCTACCGAAATCCGCACTCGAGGGGTTCTCGGAGATACTTACCTGGAGATTTATCCCGGAAATTCCCAAACAGGAGTTTTAACCGAGGGCAGTACTTTGACTCGAGTGCGACCTCCGGCGGACTATCAAGAGTTGGCGAGGGATCTCAAAGATTTGACCGAAGATCTCAAAGAAATCACGGGGGCTATCAAAGTCTACACAGTGAGCGAAAAATCTCATTTGGCGCAGATTTTAGAAAATTTTGAAAAAATCTCCGGGGCCTTGGCCGCCAACAGCGGCTCGAATGCCCAGAATCTCAATGTCATTTTAGAAAATCTTGCCGCCTTGAGTTCTGATTTCAGAAATTTGGCTCGGGATCGGGGCGAGGATGTGGAAGTGGCCCTTGAACGTATTTCGGAAATTGCGGGTAAGTTAAATTCCAACGAGGGTACACTGGGCCGTTTAATTAATGACGACACCACCGTCGATAAGGTGAATGACATTTTGGAAGATGTGAAGACTTTGACGAGGCCGGTGGGGAGACTACAGGCTACGGTGGATTATCATCTCGAGTATTTGGGAAACACGGACAACTTCAAAAATTACTTTAATTTGAAGTTGTCCACCCATCCCGACAAGTACTTCATGTTTGGGGTGGTATACAACCCCGATGCCCCTGTGGGCACTTCCACTCAGCGGGAGATCTTCGATACAGATGGGGTTATTACCACGGTGACTCGTGAAACCCAGTCGCAAAATGATGTCCGTTTCAATGCCCAGTTGGCTAAGCAATTTAGCGATTTTACCTTGCGTGGTGGCTTGATCGAAAGTACGGGCGGTGTCGGTCTCGATTATAGCAAAGGGCCGGTGACGGTTCGTTTAGATGGATATAATTTTGGCAATGAAGGTCCCTCTTTAAAAGCGGCCGCAGAATTAAATGTGACGAGGTCGATTTACATGACAGGGGGAACCTACCTACTGGGTGGAACCAACGAAATTACGGGTGAGAAAATGAGTCCCGATTGGTTTATGGGCGCGGGTATTCGTTTTACCGATGAAGATTTAAGTAGCCTGATCGGCGGAGCCGGTCTGATTTTGCGTTAAGGAGTGAGATAAGGTCATGGAGAAAATACAAAGGGCGCTTTTGAGCGTCTCCGATAAAACCGGCATTGTTGATTTGGCCCGATACCTTGTGGAGCAAGGGGTAGAGATTTTATCTACGGGGGGTACTGAAAAAATTCTTAAAGAAAATTCCATTCCCGTATTGCCGGTCGAATCTTATACGGGGTTTCCCGAGATGATGGATGGCAGGGTCAAAACTTTGCATCCCAAGATTCATGGGGGCATTTTGTCGTTGCGTGATCGGCCTGAACATCGTCAGGCCATGGAACAACAAGGAATTCGCCCCATCGATTTGGTGGTCGTTAATTTATATCCTTTTGAAAAAACCGTGGCTCGTCCCGAGGTCGCTTTTGAGGAGGCCATTGAAAACATTGATATCGGTGGTCCTTCCATGTTGCGGGCCGCGGCGAAGAATTTCGAATTTGTGACGGTGGTGGTGGATCCCTCCGATTACGACAAACTCAAAATGGAATTGCATAATCATGGCATGACGGTGCCGCGTGAGCGACGTTTTGAATGGGCAGCTAAGGTTTTTACCCATACCGCGGCCTACGACGGCGCCATCAGCAATTATCTCACTTCGTTAAGCCAAGCAGTGGAGCATCCAGAACGTGAAATGTTTCCCCGAGTGTTGAATCTGCAATTGAAAAAAATCTTTGAGCCCCGTTACGGCGAGAATCCCCATCAGCGAGCTGCCTACTATGCCGAAGATTGGCATGACGAACCTTGTTTGGGCAATGCGCGACAACTCCATGGCAAAGAACTTTCCTTCAATAATTTGTTGGATCTCGATGGTGCTTTGGAGACGGTCAAAGAATTTGAAGAAGCCGCTTGTGTGATTGTGAAGCATTCCAATCCTTGTGGCGTGGCTCTTTCCAAACATTCCATTGCTGAGGCGTTGGACCTTGCCTTGGCCTGTGATCCTGTCAGCGCTTTCGGCGGCATCATGGCGTTCAATCGGGAGCTAAGTCTGGCCGCTGCGGAAAAGATTTCCGAAGGATTTTACGAATGTATTATTGCTCCCGATTACGAGCCCGAGGCCTTGGCCTTACTCAAACAGAAAAAAAATATCCGTCTGCTCAAAACCTTACCGATTCGTCGTTATGAAATTAGCGGTTGGGATATGAAAAAAGTGGTGGGGGGATATTTGATTCAAGAGCGAGATACCCAGTTGGTGGCGGCCGCTGATTCCAAAGTAGTGACGCGTCGAGCGCCCACCGCCGAAGAACTTCGTGCCCTCGATTTTGCTTGGCGCGTAGTCAAGCATGTGAAGAGCAATGCAATTGTTTACGCCCGTGAACATAAAACCGTGGGCATTGGTGCCGGACAAATGAGTCGTGTGGATTCCGCCCAACTTGGGGTGAATAAGGCGGGTGGTTCGGTGCGCGGTTGTGTCATGGCAAGCGATGCCTTTTTTCCTTTTCGAGATAGTGTGGATGCGGCAGCTGCCGCTGGAGTGACGGCGGTGATCCAGCCTGGGGGGTCGATTCGCGATGCGGAAGTCATCGCCTCAGCGGATGAGCATGGCATTGCCATGGTCTTTACCGGGATGCGACATTTTCGCCATTAGAAACGCAATAAAGCGGGAGATAAAATCAAGGCAGAGGTGTTAAAAAATAATTGTTAAATGTTTTTATGGTTTTGAAAAAAAGAAGCCGGATCCTACAAGGATCCGGCTTCCGTGTTTCGGGACTTAACGTTCCCTTTTCCTTACCGGGCTTTCCACATTTAGCGGAAAGGGTAACCCGGGACTTCCAGTTCAACACTCATCAAGCTTGGTCCCGTCGTGACCGGGAAAAACGGGAATGCCGCGTTGGTGATATAGAGGGTATGACGGTCGAGCAAACGGCCGAAGGCTGCCGCTGTGGGGCCGTTGAGCCCGTCGGCTTCGGTGAGGATATTCTCCGAGCTGCCGTCAGGATTGACCTTGATGATCAGATTGTAGGGATCGGTGGTGCAATAGAGGGCACCATCTACATCGAAGGCGAAGTCATCGCAACCTGCTCCGTTTAATTGGGCATGGACGCGGGGTTCACCGGCTGTTCCATTGAGGCGAATTGGAATAGCGATGATCTGTTCCGTCGAGGAGTTCGATACGTACAGTTCAAATTCATAGAATTGTACGCCATTGGGGCCAGGGGCCATGAAGGGGGCGGGAACTTGCTTTAGCAAGGGATGATCTGCCCATACTTCGAGGGGGCCTCCATTTTTGGGAAGCCGATAAATCACACCTTTGAAGGCGTCGGCCACATACAGTTTACCGAGGCGCAAGGCGATGCCGTTGAGTCCGGCATCCAGAGGAGCGTTGGCGAGCAACTCATAGCTGCCATCGGGATAAACTTTATAAACGCCGCGTAGTTCGGGTTCACAAGCTCCGACTCCAACGTAGAGATTGCCGGATAAATCGATGGCTAGGGCTCCCATGATGTTGGGAAGTACTCCTCCACAGAAAGTTAAGGGTGCTCCTAAAGGCATCTGGGCATGGGTGGATTGATTGCCAAACTTATCAATTTTTCGGATTTCTCCGGTAAGGGCCATGCTGATGTATTTATTTCCCTCGAGATCGATAGCGACGCTTTCAGGCGTCTCTAAAGCTTGAGGATTAAACATCGCCTCAAATTGGGCGTCGTAAGCCTTCGCCGAAGAAGTGGGCAGTGCGGTCGCACCGAGGCCCAAAAGTAAGGCCAAATAGGGAATCAGTCGAAAAGATCTTTTTCTAGACATGAGGACTAGCTCCTAGTTTTAAAATGTGAGGGTTAAGTGAAGGTCGATTGTAAGGGGAGAGAAAGAATTCAAGCAACGTTCGTCCAATAAAAAAGCCCATCGATCCCAATAAAAAAGCCCTTGTGCCAGGGACGAAATGAAAAAACGGACAAACTTGTCATGATCTGTGGACTTTTTTGTCCTTGGCAAATCGGTATGGCTTTTCGAGGTGAGGAAACTGGTGTCGGTTTGTTAAACTAGGCGGGTACGATGAGGCTAATTCGATGCATTTTTAGATTAGGGTGTTGAGAGGAAATTTGAAATTCCATATCGCTTCCCATTCGAAACAATTTGGTGCTCCCGTCGGTTCGGAATCCCAGGGCCAGATTGCCGTTGCGGATTTCTTCGTTGGGGGAAATATGTAAAACCGATCCCGTTCCCAGAACTCCTAGATTTTGCTCTAAGATGCAGGCGTATTGTTCGGGATCATTTTGTAGAGAGTAGCGACATATGGTTTTTCCTGGGAAAAAATTAATCGCTAAATAATTGGCTTGAGGCAAAGGTCGTGCCGAAAACAGGGGGATTTTTTCCGCTTCTACGAGGAAAGGTAACCACATTTGGGCTGGACTCAAATCGAGCGCTTTTCTGAGATGATGGAAAGTTTCGTAGGTCGTACTGCCTTGGCCCGCTTCGATGCGACGAATCTGTCGTGAAGAAACCCTGCCTTCTGTTTTTAGGGCGAGTTCTTCAGCGCTCATGCGTTTTTGCTGGCGCCAATGTTTTAAGATCATTCCAACCTTTTGGTTGATATGATGTTCCCGGACCATGCCGTTATTTTGAACGGTCGTCGACGTCATGTTTTCCTCCCCGGATTTCCGAAAACAATCGGTACTCTGTATTCAGCTCTGATCAACTCGAGAGTATTTTGAATGTTGGTAGAATGCTGGCGGCGATATTAGGTGGGGGATTGGTTTTTGTCAAAAATCATCTTTGAGAAAGCTCGGTTCATTTCAAAGTTTTTTTACTAGGGATCGAGAGGGTGGGTTCTCGGAGGGATATTTTTTTCCATTTTCATATTGTCGATTGCAATATTTTTACGGAATATTTGGCCTATTTTTGCGGATAAAACTCCTTGAAAAGCCATTGGTCGAAAGTTTATAGGCCACCCCCATGAAAGCACTTGTCATCGGCAGCGGCGGTCGTGAACACGCCTTGGTTAAGGCTCTTCTCCGTTCCCCTAAAATTAAGGAGGTCCTCGTGGCTCCCGGAAACCCCGGTATGGCCCGCGAGGCTCGGTGTATTCCCCTTAGGGTGGATGATATTTCCGCTCTCTTGAAATTAGCTAAAAGCGAGTCCGTAGATTTTACCGTTGTGGGCCCTGAATTGCCTTTGACTCTGGGGATTGTCGATGCCTTCGAAGCGGAGGGCTTGAAAATTCTCGGGCCCAACCGGGCCGCGGCTCAGTTGGAGGCCAGCAAGGCCTTCACGAAAAATTTTCTCAAGAAATACTCCATTCCCACCGCTGAATACGGTGTTTTTTCCACTTGGGAAGACGCCGAGGCTTTTTTGAAAAATAATTCTCAACGGGAATGGGTCGTGAAGGTCGATGGATTGGCGGCGGGCAAGGGGGTTTTTGTCAGTCGTACCTTGGAAGCTACCCAAGCTGCCTTGCGCGAGGTCTTGGTCGATCGAAGTTTTGGAGAACAACGGGCAGTTTTGGAAGAATTTCTCGAGGGAGAAGAGTTAAGCTTTATGGTGCTTTGCGATGGTCGAGTGGGGATTCCCCTAGCGAGTTCTCAGGACCATAAGCGGCTTTGCGATGGAGACGAAGGACCGAATACAGGGGGGATGGGGGCGTATTCTCCGGCACCTTTGCTCGATTCCGATCTGGAAAAGAAAATTCTCGACCGTATTTTACATCCGACCCTGGCGGGGATGAAGGCAGAGGGCCATCCTTTTCGTGGCATCCTCTATGTGGGGTTGATGATCGTAAACGGTGAGCCTTATGTGTTGGAGTTTAATGTGCGTTTCGGAGATCCCGAGGCGCAGGTGATTTTACCGAGGTTAGAATCCGACTGGGTGGATTTGTTTTTAGCGGCCATTTCAGGGCATTTGTCCGAAGTTGAGCCCCGTTGGAGTGCTCGCTCTGCTGCCGTCGTGGTTTTAGCGGCGGCGGGTTATCCCGACACTCCTCGCAAAGGAGATGAAATTTTGGGGATCGAGGCGGCAGAGACCCTGGGGCAGGTTTATTTTTCCGGAGTGGAGCGTCGTGGGGAAACTTGGGTAACTGCGGGAGGAAGGGTTTTGGGTGTGGGTGGTTTAGGACTTGATTTGCAAGCGGCCTTGAATCAAGCCTATGCCTCTGTGGAAAAAATCTGTTTTGCTGGGATGCAGTTCCGGCGTGATATCGGCAAGAGAGGATTAAAATCATGAAGCAGAAAAAAAACGAAACGATTTTGGTTTCCATCTTAATGGGCAGTGCCAGTGACTGGGAGGTCATGGAACACGCCCGGAGTGGTTTGGAGGAATTGGGGGTTAGCTGTGAGATGCGTGTGTTGTCGGCCCACCGTACCCCCGAGGCTTTGCAGCGTTATCTGAAAAACGCCGTTGCTCAGGGAACCCAGGTATTCATCGCTGCCGCGGGGATGGCGGCTCATCTTGCCGGAGCCGTTGCTGCCCATACGACTCGTCCTGTGATCGGGGTTCCTTTGGCCGGTCCTAACCTCGACGGTTTGGATGCGCTTTTGTCTACGGTACAAATGCCGGGGGGGATTCCCGTAGCCACCGTTGCCATTGGTAAAGCGGGCGCAAAAAACGCTGCCATTTTGGCGGCACAGATTTTGGCGGTTGCCGATGAAGCCTTAGCTAAGCGTGTGGCCGAACAGCGTGCCCAAGCGGCCCGTGATGTTTTGGCTAAGGATCGACAACTCTCCCGCGCCGCCGCTAAGGCATGAGGCTTGTCCAACTTACCGAGGCTCTGGAATACCTCAAGTCTGGAAATCTCGTCGCCTATCCCACGGAGACTTTTTACGGTTTGGGCGCGGATGTCTGGCAGCCCCGAGCCTTGGAAAAGCTCTTCGCGGTTAAGGGGCGAGATTTGGAAAAGGCTGTTTCTATTTTATTGCCCTCCGTTGAACAGATCCCTCGTTATGTTAGCGAGTTTTCTCCGGTGGCCCAGAAATTGGCCCGACGTTTCTTGCCCGGCCCTTTGACCCTGGTCTTGCCGGCCTCCGCTGATTTAGAGCGGAGGCTCCACGGCGGAAGTGGATGGATCGGGATTAGGGTGAGCTCCCATCCGAAGGCCCAGTCCTTGGTCGAGGCATGGGGAGGAGCTATTACTACGACGAGCGCCAATCCCAGTGCAAAACCTGCGGCTGCGTGCGAATCGGAAGTTCTGGATTATTTTGCCACTTACCCCGAAATAGGGCTCTTGCCTGGTGGGGATTTACCGCCGTCCCGTGGGTCGACGGTGTTGCGGGTAAGAGATGGATCGATCGAGTTGCTTCGAGCGGGGGAGATTGGTTTTGACCTTTTAGAAGCCTCGTTGTAAGGGCCCCCTCCCATGTCAAAGATTTTTCCATTTGCTGCCTGGCGTTATTCCCTAGAACAATTTTCCGATCTTTCTCGTGTGATCGCTCCCCCCTACGATGTGATCGGCCCCGAAGAGCAACGACGACTTTACGAAAAATCTCCCTTCAATGTGGCCTGGGTTGATTTACCTCCTGCAGTTGAAGGGCAAGACAAATACCAAGGAGCAGGGGAGCGTTTTGCGCAATGGTGTAAAACAGGGGTTTTGGTGCAAGAAGAGCGGCCCTGTTACTATCTCTATTTTCAAACCTTTACTTTGCCCGATGGACGTAAGTTGACCCGTCGAGGTTTTTTTGGTCGGCGACTTCTCGAAAGTTTTGAGAGTGGTTCGGTTAGACCGCATGAGCAAACCTTTCCTGGTCCCAAGGCGGACCGTTTTCAATTGATGAAGGCGACCCACGCCAATTTGTCTCCCATTTTCGGCCTTTACAACGATGCGGAGAATCGCGTGGGGCACTTGTTGACTGAGTTATCACAACGTTCTCCCGATTTTTCCCTCGAGGAAGAAAATGGTCAGCAACATCAGGTGTGGATCGTGAGTGAGATCGAGGCGCAAAAAAGGATTCAAGAGGCATTACGCGACCGTCCCATCCTCATCGCGGATGGACACCATCGTTACGAAACGGCATTGGCCTATCGCGATGCCTGTCGTGTCGCTCAAAAGCAACCGCTTACCGGTCAGGAGCCTTTCGAATTTGTCATGATGTATTTTTGCAGTTTACAGGATCCTGGTTTGGTCATTTTGCCGACGCACCGTCTATTGAAGGAACGTCCCGAGGGAGATCTCGAACTGTATCGAAGACTGCTCGGTCGATACGGCGAAATTCGCACTTACAAGATGGAGCAATACGATCAGGTGCTTCAAGATTTGGCATCCGAAGGTAAGGCCGATCCTACCTTGGCTTGGGTTCACGACGACAGCATCGAAATAATCACTTTTGATCGGGATAAAATTCTCGAATCCCAATCGCTCAACCTCATGCATCACGCCCTACGTGATTTGGATGTGACTTTACTGCACCACTTGGTGTTGCAGGAGGTGATGGGTATTTCCTTGGGGTCTCAAAGAGAATACGGAACCCTAGAGTACATCAAAGACTCTAAAGAGTTGGTCGAAAAGGCTCGACAACAGAATACGTTCGGTTTTTTGCTCAATCCCACCAAAATGGCCCAAGTCCAAGCGGTCACCGAAATTGGCGAGGTCATGCCGCAAAAATCGACTTACTTTTATCCCAAACTCCTCACCGGATTATTGTTTTGCGATCTTTCAGATCGATAAAACAAAGACCGTCTTCCCAGTTTTTAGATCCGCGTGGCGGATGCAGGGGCTGGGGCGAGGACTTTAGTTCAATGGTAAGTGCGCTTTTTTTGTAGTTCTTCGAGGCTTAATTCGGGCACTTTGGCTAGGATCAGATTGGCCACCTCGAACTCTTGGCCCTCCAAGGGGATTCCCGCTTCAATCCAGAGTCGATTGAAGTTTTCCGATCCAATGTCGCCGTTGGCAACTTCGAGACAGAGTTCGCGTAGAAGTTTGTTCATGGCTCCCTCCCTCTTTTCTCTGATGGGCTTGTCAGGTCCGACAGCCTACCATCATTTGATGGGGTCAAACGATGTTGAGTTTATGTTTTTAGAAGCATAATTATGTATAATTAGCCTTTAATTATACTGATATGTCAAGAAGTAATATTAATTTAAATGGGATTTAAGCCTTATTAAGGTGTTTGAATCTTGCGTTTTCCCCCTAGGGTTTAGTAGCGCTTGGCTGAACGAGGGGCATCTTCATGCAGTTCGGACGGTACTTTCTTGAGGAACAGTTGGCGACGGGAGGGATGGCGGAGATTTTTCGAGCGAAACTTCTCGGAGTAGAAGGTTTTGAAAAGATCGTCGCTTTGAAGAGAATCCTCCCTTTTTGGTCGGGACGTCCCGATTTTATCGCCATGTTGGTCGACGAAGCGAAGGTGTTAGTTCATCTCAATCACCCCAATATCGTGCAGGTTTTTGAGTTGGGTCGGGTGGAGCGAACTTATTTTATCGCGATGGAATTTGTCGAAGGAATGGATCTTCGACATTTATTACAATCCTTGCGTCAGCAGAACAAAGTCTTAGAGCCTGAACTGGCAGTGGGAGTGTTATGCGAAACCCTCAAGGGTTTGCACTACGCCCATACTCGGGAGCTTAAGGGGACAGGTCCCCTAAAAATTGTGCATCGTGATATCAGCCCCCAAAATATTTTGCTCAGTGAATGGGGGGAGGTGAAGGTTAGCGATTTTGGTATCGCGAAGGCCATGACCCAAACCCATGAAACCCAGACGGGGATGCTTAAGGGTAAATACGCTTATATGTCCCCAGAACAGGCCATGGGAACCGATTTAGACGCGAGAAGTGATTTGTTTGCTTGTGGCCTGGTGCTTTACGAATTGTTGATGGGGCGCAAGGCCTTTCCCGGCAAAAGCGATTTACAAATACTAGACCAAGTCCGTCGTGTTGACATTGTGTGGCCCGAAGTTTCTGACTTGAATTTTAGCGCTGCTCTCTTGGAAGTTTTACGGAGATCCCTTGCCTTGGATCGAAGGGAACGTTTCGCCAATGCCCAGGAGTTTTGTCGAGCCTTGGAGGCTTGTCCTGAGCGGGCCCCGGTGGATTTTGCTCAACGCCTGGGAAAATATGTGCAGCAGTATCGTCCGTCGATTCAGAGTTCCGCTGTAAATTCAGGGATTACAGCAGCTGCTGGAGAGCCCAGGGGCTCAACCCAATTTCATTCCCACGAGGTAGGCGAGGGGACAGTTTCTGTGGTGGAGACGGGGAGGAGGGAGGTCACCTTGGGTCCTGTGCCCCTTTCCGCACAAGCTCTTTCCGAAGCTTCTCCCCGGAATGTCCGCAGATTTTTACCACTGATCTTAGGGGCCTTATGGTTGGCTTTGGCGGGAGGGCTCACTTATTTGACGGTGCAAAATTTTTTTGCGGATTCTCCAGTTGTGGAGCGGTCCAAGTTTTTTCAGTCCATTTCGGAGACATTTCAAGTTTTGTCCCCTTTATCTTCATCTTCTCCTGCTCCGATGCCCCATCTGGTGGAAGGAGTGGCTCGGGGCAGCTTGACGGTTCGGGTCTTTCCTCCTCAAGCGCAATTGACCGCCCGTTATGCAGGTCATGAAAAAAGTGCCACGGGGGTGTTGTCTCTCGAAGAAATTTCTCAGGGCACCGAGGTGAGGGTTCGTGCGAGCCTTGCGGGTTATGAAAGTAGCGCAAAAACTTTCCAGGTTTCCAAAAGTCATGGGGATTTGCAGGAAGAAATTCGCTTGAGTCCAGTGCCATTGAAAAAAACCGAGTATGGTTTTATCACGATCAACGCCTTGCCTTGGGGCAAGGCGAGCATTGTGGGGGTGGTTTCGGGAAAGGGCACTCCTTTGACCGAACGGGTTCCTGTGGGCAGTTACCGGATTTTTGTCGATGGAGGAATGGGCCATCGGGCTTCGGGTACGGTTCGCGTGAAGCCCGAGACCACGACCAAATGTCGAGTCGATTTTAAAAAAGGGGATGGTCAACTCTCTTGTTAAGGTCGTCTTTAAGATGAAGCTTGTTTTATGGGATCACCTAAGTTTTGGGAATACAGGGGGGAGGCTCCGCCCAAAATAAGTGCTTTGCCCACTAGGGCTTTTCCTTTAGGAGGGCCCGGAGGTGTTGAGAAGTTTTCTTTGGCCCCCTTTTGTTCTGTGACCTTGGGAAGTCCACCTCCGTTGTGAAGAGGTTCCGTTTTGAGACACGGGGGTATGGGGTTTGTGTGTGGAGAAAACTTATCACACAAAAGTCACTTTTCCCGAGGGGGGCCTCTTTGTGAATCCCATTGGATTGAAAGTCGAGCAGGGGTTTTTGATGGATGGGAAAATCGTTGGTTTCGGTTTTTCTTCGTGTTGTTTGTGGAAATGTTTTCGGTAGGAAGTGAAGCTGGCTTTAGAACGGTCAATACCGATATCGATCAAGAAAGACATCCGCAGTGCAAAAAAATAACAAAGAACTTCTCCGATCACGTGTTTCGTTTCTCTTAAAATTACAGGTATTCGTTTTGATACTGTTTTCGTGTCGGGTTTGGGCCTCTCCTGGTCATGTTCTCGATGGAGTAGAAACTTTTACCTTACCCAATGGCATGACCTTTCTCTTGTTATCTCGTCCCGGAGCCCCGGTATTTTCGGCTTACCTTCGGGTAAAGGTGGGGGGCGTGGACGAAGCGGATGGCAAGACTGGCATTGCCCATTTGCTCGAACATATGGCTTTCAAGGGCAGTTCGCAAATCGGGACTCGTAACTTTTCTGAAGAGAAAATTTTACTGGAGAAAATAGAAACTCTGCAGCAACGTTTGCGGCAAGCCTCTCCCCAGGAGCGGGTAGGTCTTGAACGCCAGTTGCAAACTCTGATGCGAGAGGCGTCTCGCTATGTGGTTAAGGAAGAGTTTTCTAAAATCTATCAACGCAATGGGGCTACGGGTCTTAATGCTACCACGAGTCAGGATCTCACCAGTTATTTTGTGACCTTACCCAGTAATAAGCTCGCACTTTGGGCCTATTTGGAATCCCAACGTTTGCAAGATCCCGTGTTCCGAGAGTTTTATTCGGAACGGGATGTTGTCATGGAGGAACGTCGTATGAGGGTACACGATTCTCCCTTTGGAACTCTCTACGAGGCCTTTTTTGCGATGGCCATGCCAGGAAGTCCATACCATCGGCCAACCATCGGTTATGAGCAGGATATTCGAGCCCTGACGGCCACTGATTTGAGGCAGTTTTATAATCGCTATTATGTTCCTGGGAATATGGTGGTGAGTTTGGTGGGTAATTTTGATCTCCAACAAGCCAAGGATCTTATTATTCAATATTTCGGATCATTGCCAGCAGGACCTTTGCCATCTCCTCCCCAGGTCCAGGAGGTTCCTGAACTCGCGCCTCCCCCGGTCGTGGTTTCCTACGATGCCCAACCCGCTATGGTATTTGGATTTCCCAAACCCACCTTGCCCCATCCTGACGATTATGTTTTTGATGTTCTCGATGAGGTCTTGTGTGATGGGCGAACTTCCAGACTCTATAAGACCTTGGTTGAAGAAAAAAAACTAGTCTTAGGAATTTCTTGTAGCGCGGCCTCGCCGGGTTCCCGTTTACCCAATATGTTTTTTATCTATGCTCCTTTGACGCCGGGTCATAGCGCTGAGGAAGTGTTACAAGCCTTCGACCAGGAGATGGAAAAAATTCGTAAGCATGGGGTGAGTGCTCAAGAATTGCAGCAGGCCAAGAAAAAGCTTCTCGCTCAATGGTATTACGATCTGCAAGGCAATGAGCCATTGTCCGAGTCCATCAGTTATTTTCAAAGCATTGCTGGCGATTGGAAATATATTCTTACCCATCCACGGTACATCGAAGAAGTGGATAATGCCGATCTCAAGCGAGTGGTGGAGAAATATCTCAAGCCCTCACGACGTCGGGTGGGAATTTTACAATCCAATAAAACTCCGCAAAGGATTTGAATATGTTTTCCTCGTTTGCATTACTTCTTGCGATTCTGCTGGTTGGATGGATGTTGTCGAATCTTCGTCTTGCATGGTGTGGATTCTCTGTTGTGGTTTTACTGCTGGCGTCCGTTCCGGGGCGCGCAGAATCGTCTCTTGAGAAATTGCGTTCTTTGGAAAACGTAGCTGCTCCAAGTCTGGTATTGCCACCGATGGTGCGGACCCGTCTGAATAACGGTATGCGTTTATTCTTTTTACGTCAGGTCGATTATCCCGTGGTGCAAGGAGTATTGTATTGGCCCGGAGGACAGATCTACGATCCTGAAAATCGCGTTGGACTCGCCCAACTCACGGCTGCGTTATTGCGAGTCGGGGGGACACGATCCCATAGTCCCGAGGCATTTAACGAGGCCTTGGCTTCTTTGGGAGCGGAGATCCAAAGCAGTGCTGATCGAGATTATGGGGTCGTTTCGTTTCGCTGTTTGCAAGAGGATTTTCCCAGGGTATTGACCCTGCTTGCGGAGATGTTGCGTGATCCCCGTTGGGACCAGGCTCAATTTGATTTGCTCAAGCAGCAGAGCATCGAGGCTGTGCGCAGGGAGCAGGATGATCCGGGGGCCCTGGCGCTTCGGGAGTTTCCTGGCTTGGTTTATGGTTCCGAGAGTCCTTGGGGGCGCAGACCTACGGTGGCTTCTCTTCAGGCTATCCAATTGGAGGATGTGCGGCGTTACTATGAGCAGTATTATCGCCCCAGTCGCATGATTTTGGGTTTGTCCGCAGATCTCTCCACGGAGCAGCTCACTAAAGTTTTAGAGAATCGCTTGGGCTCTTGGAATTTACCGGATGAGCCTTTGCCTCCATTGAGCCCTCTGGAAAAAAACTGGACTGGAGGAGTTTTCCTTCTCGAAAAAAATACCGATCAAAGCACCTTGATCCTGGGACATTGGGGTGAGAAACGCAACAATCCCGATAAGTACGCTTTAATGTTGCTCAACGAGATCTTGGGGGGAGAAGTGATGAGCAGTCGTTTGGGAAAACGTATTCGCTCTACCCTGGGCTTGAGTTATGGCATCTACTCTCAATTTGGATTTCAAAGCGATTATGGTTTATTTTTTATTTTCGGTCAGACCAAAGGAGTGAGTACCTTACGGGTTTTGAAGGAAGCTCGGCAAATCTTGAAAAACCTTGTCGCGGGTAGCGATTTAAGCCAGGCAGAACTCGATCAACAAAAACGTAGTTTGTTAAACTCACTTTTTGCTCAGTATGAGCCTTTGTTTAATTACGTAAAGGAAGAGGCGCGTTTCGCGCTTTATGGCTATCCGCCTGACTATTTGAAAGTCTTTGAACAAGGCATTCGCAAGGTTACGTTGGAAGACTTACGTCGGGTGGCTAAGTTGTATTTACGCCCCGATGCCTTGCAAGTTTTGGTCGTTGGTAATTCCCGACTTATCGGTGCTTTGCCTGGTGCAAAGTTGATTTCTGTGGAAGAGGCGAGTCCGTCGTCGCCTTGAGATAGTTTAATTTCAGGACGGGCAATGGCTTAACTTGAATTTGCAACGATCGAGGAAGCGATTATGAAAGAGGTTCTTTTTCCAATTTTAAAAAAACATCTGGCGCGCTGTCAGTTTCCCGAAGCTCCCGCCATTGTCTTGGAGCCCCCCAAGGTCAAGGATCATGGGGATTGGAGCACTAACGCCGCCCTAGTCTTAGCCAAAGGTTTAGGTCGTGCTCCCCGTGAAATCGCGGAGGTCTTGGCTGAGTCTTTGAGGGAAGAAACAGATTCCTTCGCGAAAGTGGAAGTGAAGGGCCCAGGTTTTCTGAATTTGTTTCTTCACAATGCCCTTTATTATCGGGCCGTGAATCATTGTGTGGATGCGTCGGGTCAATTGAAATTACCCCGGAGCGGAGCGGGCAAACGTATCTTGGTCGAATTCGTTAGCGCTAATCCCACGGGGCCAATGCATGTGGGGCATGGGAGAAACGCAGTGGTAGGGGATTGTCTCTCTCGTCTTTTCGAAGCGGTGGGCTACGAGGTTGTGCGGGAGTTTTACGTTAACGATCACGGGGTGCAAATTCAAACCCTAGGTAAAAGCGGTGCCCATTACCATCTGGCACGAACCCAGGTGGGTGGGGTCGTCGCGGAATTGCCGGAAGACATGTATCGTGGAGCTTACTTGCAAGAGCTTGTGGAGCGACACGAGGCAGAAATAGCTCCCGTTCGTGACCAGCCACTCAGGATAGGAAAAATTCTTGGTGTTGCCCTATTGCAGGCTATTCGTGAGGATTTGGCTCGCTTGGAGATTTGCTTTGATCATTATTTCAGTGAAAGCTCTCTTTATGAAGCGGGGCAGATTGATTCCGCTTTGGAGGCCTTGCGACAAAAAGGGCATACCTTTGAACAAGACGGAGCTCTTTGGTTTAAAAGCACTGATTTTGGTGATGATAAAGATCGGGTATTGATCAAGGGGGATAATACTTACACCTATTTCACGCCGGATATAGCCTATCACAAAAATAAAATGGAACGAGGTTTTGATCTCTATGTCAATGTGATGGGGGCTGACCACGGAGGTTATGTGCCTCGTCTGAAGGCTGGTGTGGAGGCCTTGGGCTATGATCCTGACAAGTTAGAAGTGTTGCTGATGCAGATGGTGAGTTTACGTCGAGGGGAAGAACGGGTCGCTATGAGCAAGCGCTCCGGTGATTACGTGACCCTTCGCGAGGTCGTCGAAGAAGTGGGCAAGGATGCGACCCGATTTTTTTTCATGCTTCGTTCTCACAACGCGGCTTTGGATTTTGATTTGGAGTTGGCTAAGCGCGAGAGTTCCGAAAACCCCGTTTATTATGTGCAATACGCCCATGCTCGATTGTGCTCTCTCTTTCAAAAAGCGCAACAAGCTGGGTACGAGATTCCCAAAGACTTCGCTTCGCTTGATTTAAGCCCTTTGCAGTTGCCGGAAGAATTGGAACTCATCAAGGTTCTTTTGACCTACGGAGATGTGCTGGAAAATGCTGCTCAGTTGCGTGAGCCCCACCGGGTGGCCTTTTACCTCCTTGAGTTGACCAAGGTTTTCCAAAATTATTATACCCGTGCCAAAAGTGATGAGCGTTATCGCATCCTCTCGGGAGAGCTCCAGGGAGTACGGGCAAAATTGGCACTTTTAGGTCTATTGCGTCAGGTTTTGTGTTCCGGTCTGGGGATTTTGGGGGTTTCGGCGCCTGAGCGAATGAACCGGGAAGATGCCCCTTGAATTTCCCCGAAGAAGGACATAGGGCAAGCAGCATGGAAGAAAAACATCCCATTCGTTTCTCTTGGGGGCAGTTCATTGTTCTGCTTTCTTTACAGGTGGTGATGTTGGGGTTGGTGTTTATTTTGGGGGCTCGATTCGGGGGAGCCGTATTTCCTGAATTTTATAATCGACAGTTCTCCAAACCCATTCCCTTTCAGGATCTTAATCCCGAAGCTGGTGAGGAGCCCAAAGAACGCTCTGCGGCCAATGATCGCTTGGTGGATTCCCCCGTTCAAGAACCCGATGATCAAGGGGGCGAGCTCGAAGCTCAGGCTGAGCAAAAACATTCAGAGCCAGAAAACGAGTCCGATGCCGCTCCCGATGCACGGGCACCTTTGATCCAGGTGGGGGCCGACGGTAGCGCCCATACCCTCGAGTCTGAGGAAGAGTCCGATGCCCCCGAACCCGAGGCCCAAGAAGAGCGACAGCCTTTGGCCGTCAATAAAAGTTTGACTCGTAATCCCATCGATCTAAATACGGTGGTACGTTTCAAATCGAGCGGACATTCGAAGTTTTCCATTGAGGTAGGGGAGTTTTTTGACGAGATGCTGGCTTCGAAGCGGATCAACGATTTAAAAAAGAAGGGTTACGACGCCTTTCTGGTCATTGAAAATCCCGGTTCTTCCACTCCGAGTTACGGGGTGAGGGTGGGGGTCTTCTCCGATCGTCAAATCGCTGAACAAACCGCAGTAGAAATGAGCAATCGGCAGGGTATGGAGTTGCGGGTCATTCAGGTGCAGTAAAATAATTCAAGTTCGTTTTTCAAAGACAAGACTTGTTGAAATACGAAAATCATTCTAACCAGGGCTTGGTATTTTTTAAGAGGAGAGGGTGAGACTCTCTCGGATGTCCTTATAAATTGAGGCGCCATGGTCAGTCGCAAGAAAATTAGCACCACGGTCTACATCACCGAAGAGCAAAACGATAAACTCAAGGCCTTAAACGAAAAGACCAAGGTTCCCATTGCCGAATATATTCGTCAGGGGATTGATCTTATTTTGGAGCGGCATAAGGGCGAACTTCCGGGACAACAATTGGGTCTTTACGATGCCTCCCTCGAATCCCCCTTCGATAAAAAATGAAAAACATCCGTAATTTTTCCATCATCGCCCATATCGACCATGGCAAGTCCACTTTGGCTGATCGTTTATTGGAGGCCACCGGTGCCCTCAGTGAGCGGGAACGTCAGGATCAGTTTCTCGATAAGCTCGAGCTGGAAAGGGAACGCGGCATTACCATTAAGGCCCAAACAGTTCGGCTTAATTATCGGGCAAAGGACGGCAATACTTATATTCTGAATCTGATCGACACCCCTGGACATGTCGACTTCAATTACGAAGTTTCCCGTTCTCTGGCGTCCTGTGAAGGAGCAATTCTCGTCGTGGATGCCTCCCAGGGAATTCAGGCCCAGACCTTGGCCAACGTTTATTTGGCCATCGAGCATGATCTCGAAGTTTTTCCGGTTCTTAACAAAATCGATTTGCCCTCTGCCGACCCAGAAAAAGTCAAGGCGGAGATCGAAGATGTCATTGGCTTGGATTGCACTTATGCGGTGGCCGCCAGCGCAAAGACAGGCGTCGGAATCGGTGAGATTTTAGAAAATATTGTCAAGGTCGTGCCTGCTCCCCAAGGAGATCTCAACCACGCTACCCAGGCTTTGGTGTTTGATTCCTGGTTTGACTCCTATCAGGGCGTGGTGGTTTTGGTGCGTGTCTTTGAAGGAAAACTCAAAAAGGGCGATACCATTCTGCTGATGGCGACGGGTAAGCGCTACGTCATCGACCAATTGGGTGTGTTTACTCCGTTTAGCGTTCCCATTCCGACTTTAGGGGCAGGGGAAGTGGGATTCTTTACCGCCGCCATTAAGGATATTCACGACATCAAAATTGGCGATACGGTGACCTTGGCCTCGCAGCCTGCTCCTCAGGCCCTGGCGGGTTTTAAAGAAGTTAAGCCGATGGTGTTTTGCGGTATTTATCCCACCGACTCAGGGCAGTACGATGTGTTGCGCAGTTCCTTAGAGAAGTTGGCGTTGAACGATGCCAGCTTTCGATTTGAGCCTGAGACATCTTTGGCGCTGGGCTTTGGTTTTCGTTGTGGCTTTTTGGGATTGCTCCACATGGAAATCATCCAGGAACGTTTGGAGCGAGAATACAATCTAGACCTTGTTTCTACGGCTCCCACAGTGGTCTATCGGGTGCACAGTACGGCCGGCGAAATCTTGATGGTGGAAAATCCGGCCAAGATGCCACCTGTGCAAGAAATCTCTATCCTCGAAGAACCCCATATTCGCGCTACAATTCATCTTCCCGTCGAATATTTGGGCGCTATCATTCAGCTTTGCGAGGGGAGACGTGGGGTGCAAACGCGCATGGATTATCTTACACCTGAGCACGTCGCTCTCGAATATGAGCTGCCTTTAAGTGAAATTGTTTTTGATTTTTACGATAAGCTGAAGAGCGCTTCCAAGGGATATGCGTCTTTCGATTATCAACTCATTGGTTATCGTCCCGCCAAGTTGGTTAAACTCAATATCCTCATCAATGGGGATACCGTTGATGCGCTTTCGGTTATCACCCATCACGATCATGCGGTTCGTCGAGGACGTGAGTTATGTGAAAAACTTCGAGAGATTATCCCTCGACAACAGTTCGAAGTTGCCATTCAAGCTTCCATCGGTGGCAGAATTATCGCGCGTGAGACCGTCAAGGCCATGAGGAAAAACGTATTGGCCAAATGTTATGGCGGTGATATCACCCGCAAACGTAAGCTTTTAGAAAAACAAAAAGAGGGTAAAAAGCGCATGAAGCAAGTCGGTAATGTCGAGATTCCTCAGGAAGCTTTCCTTGCCGCTTTAAAAATCGATTAAGGCTTTGGTGTTTTTTATCAGGAGTTGTATTTTGAATTCCCCCCAGTCCCCCATTCCCCCAGAAGGCTTACAGGAACATCCTTCCGAAAAAAAACAAAAGTCCCATGTTCGGGAGTACCTTGAGGCTTTATTGACGGCGGTGTTTATTGCTTTTTTTCTGAGATCCTTCGTGATCGAAGCCTTTAAGATTCCGAGTGGCTCCATGATTCCCACGCTGGTGGTGGGCGATCATATTTTTGTTAATAAGTTCACCTACGGATTGCGCGTTCCTTTCACTAAAAAATGGTTAGTTAAGTTCGGAGAGCCCAAACGCGGTGAGACCATCGTGTTTATTTATCCCGAGGACGAATCCCTCGATTTCATCAAGCGGGTGGTGGGTGTGGCTGGCGATAAGATTCGCGTCGATGGGGACGATCTTTTTGTGAATGGTGAAAAGGTTTCTACTCAAGCCTTGCAGGTTGAGGGGCCCGATCCTAAGAATTCCCAAGAGATCGCCTTGAAGTCTGAGGATTCCTTTCCCGATGGAGCGAAGTTTTCCAAGATACCCGAGTTTCCCGCTTGGCGTGATTATCATTTTTTTGTGGAACGATTGGGTGACATCACCCATTTCAAACAAGAGGGGAGCGTTAACTTCATTACCAGCGACGAAATCACCGTTCCCGAGGGACATCTCTTTGTCATGGGAGATAATCGTGACAATTCTCGAGATAGTCGGGAATGGGGGTTTGTACCGCTCGAAAATGTAAAAGGTAGGGCCATGTTTATTTGGCTTTCTTGGGATGGCGAAGGTCGAGGTTTGCTCAATAAAATTCGTTGGCATCGTTTTGGTAAATGGATTCCCTAATGTTTCCGGTTTCCCCCGTAGAGTGGAGCGTACCCTTACTTAACGTGGTTTTGTACCAGCCTGAAATTCCTCCCAATACGGGTAATGTGGCCCGGCTTTGTGTAGGGGCCGGTTTGCGTCTGCATTTGATTCACCCTTTAGGTTTTAAAATCGACGAGCCAGCTGTGCGGAGAGCAGGCTTGGATTATTGGCCCCATCTCGATTTTCAGGAACATAAAAATTGGGAGGAGTTTTCCCAAAATTATCCCGAGGCCAATCTACATCTTTTTTCTAAGAAGGCCGCCCACTCCTACAGTGATGCTAGTTTTCAAGTAGGTGATTTTCTCGTGTTTGGTCCCGAAACCCGTGGTCTGCCCGAGTCTTGGTTGGAGTGGCCGAACGTGCGGTCCTGGGCCATTCCGATGCGGGGTCCAACTCGCAGTCTCAATCTTTCCACTTCCGTAGGGATTGTCACCTACGAGGCCTTGCGCCAAGTTTCCGATGGCTTTCGAAAATTTTTCTAGTGTGCTTTTTGATTTGTTTGGAAGTCTTGAGGGGTGAACCGTACTCCGTCGAATCGTAGACCGTGCGATTTATTTGGCTCTGCAAAGGAGAGGGGTAAACACTCAGTGGTCAATGAGTTCGAAAAGCCCATGAAAAGTTTCTAGGATTTAAGGGAGGAATTTCAGAGCGTCTTGGGGCAGTGGGCGTAATGTCAGAGTGGTGGAGTCAAATTCAAGGCGGTAGAAACGCCCGTAAAATCCGACGAGATCGCCTTCACGCATATGGCCTACTTGTTGGTGGGAGAGACGGCGATGTTTTTTATTTTCGGGGCGATATAATTCGGTACTGCCGGAACGCCCCAAATTGGTGAGCCACAAGGAGGTGTCGTCGTTGACGAGTAGTCCTGCTTGTTGCGGGGAATCCAACCCAATGGCTTCCTGAAAATCCAGAATTTCCACTACTAAACTGGGGCAATCGGAAAAATCCATCTCTAACGCTTCGTCGGATTTGGCGAGTGACAGAGTGTAGGTTTTTTCAGGCGCTTGGGAATCAAAGCTCATCTCGGGGTCTTGCAATTTCATTAGGGCCACTGTCACTCCTTTCTTGCCGTGAACCCATGTCATGGGAGCCATAGTCTCCAGTTTCCCCCATCCCCCCCGGCTTTATCGTCATGGTCAGGGGCGAAGTTGTCGTGTTTTGTGCAGAATTATCGTTTCAACGGGACAATATGAGGAAAAACAGCCGGTTTTTGGACTTAAGGAGCTTTGAATCCCTTAAGGCGCAGGGCTTCTAAGGTGCTTCGATACTGGGAATCCTGAGTTAATTTCAGGAGGGCCTTAAGTAAATCGGCTTTTTGTTCAGGAGTGAGCTGGGAATTGAAAACAACGAAAGGGGCGCTCGGCACTTTTTCGGATTCGGCATAGACCTTCAAGGTTTTGGCCCAGGGGGCCGAAAGCTTTCGAATATTGTTCCATTCGAAGGCATCGAGCAACACCCAGTGGGTGCCGTTGCCAGGCTCTGTACCCATTTTTCTTAAGTAGCTGACTAGGGCAGGGTGGGCTTGATCTTCTAGTGTTAGGGAACTGAGTTTCGGAAAAACTTGTTGTTTGAGCCAAGTGGAATCAAGGGGACGAGAACTCTGTAAAGACAAGCTTCCCGAGGTGGGTAGATTTTGTTCTTGTGGTCCGATGAGAAAGTATTGCTCCGTGCCATCGGCCGAAGGCAGCTGGAGGGTTCGAGCTAAAACCTCCATTTTGAAGGGAGAGCCCTGGGTCTGCTGAGAATTTTGGTAGTAAAAATCTGAGGCGACGATGCCAGCCGTTACAGAACTTTTCTGAATTTGTGCTATTCCGTCTTGGGAATCTTGTAGGTAGTGGATCGTGATTTCAAATTGATTGTCACTGGCCTTTTCGAGGCCAGCTGCGAATTCGTCCAATAGGGGTTGGGCTTCCTGGGGACTCCCCTGACCTCCTGGATAAAAGAATACCAAAGAGAGAGGCGATTGAGCATGGGCGCTTGCGACGTAGCCTAAGATTAGAAAGAGCAAGGCAAGGGATTTGCCGTTGCAAGTAGGACGAAGTCGAGCAAGAAATTTGGGGATTTGCCGAATTATTTTTTGAGTGGGGGTCATCTTTTTCATTTCCTCGGAAAAAGAGAGTGGCTCTTCGGGGTTGATTTTAGGATCTATTTCTGTGTCACCCAGGGCTGTTGTTGTTCTTCTTGAAGAAACCAATCACAAAAGCGACGGAGCCCTTCTTCAATTTTGATCTTAGGTTGGTAAGCCAAGATCTTGCGGGCATGTTCCAAGTCGGCCCGTGTTGCGTAAACGTCTCCCGCCAGATAGTCGGCGTAATTTTTTTTCGCCTTGGCGTTTAGATAGGTTTCCAAGAGATTGACGAGAGTTTCCAGAGGAACACTTTGGTCTTCGCCCAAATTAAAAATATCGTAACGAGCCTCGTTTGAAGTTCCCGCTTGGGTCCAAGCGCTGGCTTGAAGAATGCCGGCTACGCAATCCTCGATGTAGGTGTAATCACGGCTGCTGCTGCCGTCACCGTAGAGCGTGATAGGTTCGCCATTTAAAATGGCCCGGCAAAATTTATAAATAGCCAGATCGGGGCGCTGTCGCGGTCCATAAACCGTGAAGAAACGCAGGCAGGCGATACTCATGTGGTGCAAGTGGTGGTAAGTGTAGGCCAGGAGTTCTCCAGCTCGTTTGGAGGCGGCGTAGGGAGAAATGGGTAGGTTGACGGGATCGGATTCGGCAAAGGGAATTTTTTTGTTATTCCCGTAGACCGAACTAGAAGAGGCCGCGGCGATGGCATGGATGCCCTGTTCTTTGCAGATTTCAAAAAGGTTCAAGGTGCCTTGCACATTTACTTCAAAGTAGGATTTGGGATCAGCGATGGAGGGTTGTACTCCAGCGAGTGCTGCTAGATGAATGACGGCGTCGATGGGGACAGCCGCCATGGCTTTTGCCAGGGTTTGCGCTTCTCGCAAGTCACCCCGGAAAAATTGAAAGTCTGAGGGGGTTGTGGCGCAGCTTCGAACTTTTTCAATGTTGTTGAGTTTTTTTTCTGGTGAGTAGACAGGGGCTAGATTGTCGAAACCCACGACGGCATGACCCTGTCGCAATAAGGTTTCTGCCGTATTGGAACCAATGAAACCTGCCACTCCGGTAATAAAATAAGTTTTTTTCTCCATAGGAAACCGGTCCTAGCATCGGGGATTTTAGATTGAAAAAGGAAAAATCATCGAAGAGAAAATAGGTGCGAGAGGGGGGACTTGAACCCCCACAGCCTTTCGACTACTAGAACCTGAA
>DALYEU010000003.1:0-5683 GCA_031972375.1 bacterium
ACGGTGGTCGATCCCACATCCATTCCGATCAGGAGTTCACGGGCCATAGGAGTCTTCCTTTTGTTTTTCGATCCCAACGGACCTGAAATGGGTAAACTGACATGTCAGTCTAGTTAGAGGGTGGTTTTTGCGGTAATTCCGAGAAGATGTCAAATATTGATTGAAAGGGTTGTAAAAAAGCCCCACTTCCCTTTGAAATCATACCCCCTACGGGGTCTCAAAAGGGGATGGCGTTGCCGGCCATTGACCTTCGAAATGGAGTTAAGGCATTCCGTTCCAAAATTAAACCGACGCCACACTCCCCTCGTCGGCTCCCAAATCTCCCACCATACATTTGAGGGATCCCCCTCCCTTAAGAAAAAACTCCGAAACATCCACGGTGACAATTCTAACTCCTTGGGCCTCGATCTTGCGACGAAGTCCTGAACTCAATTCGGGAGGAAGAAATAGTACGGGTTTTCCCCCTCGGATCACCTGAAAACCATTGGCCACGAAGGCACGGGCGTCCGAAGTCTCCATGGGAAAAACACCGGGGAGCCCTTCTAATTTTCGCCAAGCCTCTGGGGTTAGGGCTGGAGGATATACCAAAAGAAATTCGCGATGCTCCCCGAAAGAACAAAGCAGTGTATCCCCATGGTAAAAGGCCTCATCCCGCAGTTCCAATTCTAAAACCTTCGTCGAATTGAAATATTTCTTCAATTCTAAAGAAGCCGACCTTTCGCTACGAAAACCGTAAAGTCGACGCCAAGGAGGCCAGGCCCAGCGCCATTGCCAATGGGGCAGAAAAATAGTGCCATAGGTAAATAAAAACTTATCTCCCCACACGATCCAATCGGCCTCCCCCTCAAACCGGTTTTGTATCCGATGGAGACGCAGTCCCAGTGAACTCAGCTTACGGGCATAGATCTCACGCTCCGTCATTCGCGTAGGACCAGCGTGAGCCAGCAAATATTCTCGCTCTTCCAAAGGTAGTGGAGACTCCGCTCGCAAGACCACACCAGCGTTAGCGGGAAAAACCAAACCAGGCCTCTCCGGATCGGAATCCAAGAGATGGACCTTGACCCCCTCCTCAAGTAAGGCCGTAACGTAATGCTCCCATTGCCGCAGGGCTCTGCCGCGATCAACGTATTTACGAACTCCCCAGCGATTTCGAGTATGGGGATTAGCGCCGTATTTAATGCGAAACTGGCTTGGATTCCCCATTAAAACGTGGCGTGTGAATTTCATCATGAAACTCCTCAAGCCTTGCGCAACGCTTGCACATAGGTGCAGTAATAAGGGCTAAAAGCGCCCCCCGGAAAATGATTTCCGCTAGCCTTCACCCCTCCAAAAGGTAATTTTCCCGAGGCCCCCACGGTGGGAAGATTCCAATGAAGATTACCTACCACCAAATCCTCACGCAATTTTTTGTAAAGGCTTGTCCTCCGAGTGAAAACGCTGGCCACCAAACCGTAGGAGGTATCGTTATGCAGAGTCACCGCCTCCTCCAAATCTCGAAAAAGGTATACCGCCAAATCAGGACCAAAAATCTCGCCATCCCCGTAAGACCTTCGAATATTCCGCTTTCCTTGGGACATGAGATGCACCGAAGGGGTGACATAATAACCGCGCCGAGACAGCGGGGGGCGAGTGGCCTTAAGTAAAACCTTTGCCCCCTCCAAGCGAGCGAGCTTTTGATAACGAAAGAATTTTCTCAAAGCACGATCGGAAATCAACGGTCCCATACGACTGTCGGAATCGGAGGCATGCCCCACCTTCCATCGACCGATCTCTTCAAGTAATTGGAAAAGAAAATCCTCCGCGATGGATTCATGTAAAATCAGACGACTCAAGGAAGTACAACGTTGTCCCGTCGTCGCTAACATACTTTGTGCACAAGCCTCGATTGTTTGAGGATTATTCGCATCGGCACAGACGATGGCCGCGTTTTTCCCACCTAGTTCCAAAGCGAGAATTTTCTCCGGTTGCTTGAGGGTTATTTTTTTTAAACGCTGTCCAACTCGATCCGAACCTATCAACAGCACACCCGCAATTTGGGGATGAATGGCCATGGCCTCTCCCAATCTTCCCCCTCCTTGTAGCATGTTAAAAACACCTCGAGGTAAATCGGCCTCCTCCATACATTCCGCGATGGCCTGTCCAGTAAAAGGTGTGCTCTCGGAAGGTTTAAAAACCACCGTGTTCCCGGTGGCCAAAGCCGCAAGTAAATTTCCATTGGCCAGATGCAAAGGAAAATTGAAAGGCGCCAACACGGCCAAAACCCCCCGGGGTCGAAAACGATAATAGGCATGGGGATCTTTCCATTCAGTCGAATGCAAACGCTCCAGACCCGCTCCCAAAATTTCTTCGAACTTACCCAAAGAAGCTTGAAGTTCCAACGAAGCCTCTTTGCGGGGCTTGCCAGTTTCCCAACAAATGCAATCGATTAAAAATCTCCCGCGACTTCGGTAGATTTTTTGCAAGCGACGCAAGGCCGGACGAGCTTTAGAAGTATTCCAAACACCGCTACGAAAGGCCCGATAAGCTGCGTCCACAGCTGCATTCAGGCCATCCGAAGTTTCTCGCCAAAAGCCGATTAAAAAATCCTGATCCCCGGGATCACGTTTTTCCAAGGATAAATCACCGGATCCATACGGTCGAAACTCCCCTTCAACAAAAGCGCCTTTGAATTTAAGCATCACGAACTCCAAGGACAGACCCACCCCCCCGCTTCTTTAAAAGCAGGAAAACTGGAAACTGTGTCGAGATCCATCAAAAATCTACCCCCATGGTTCTTACCGAAAATCACTGCGGCGCTCACTTGTCCGTCTTTCTCCCGCAACACTAAATACCGCTTCAATTTTTGAGATTTCGAAAAGACAGAGACACCAAAAGTAAGAAATCGAGTTTGACGAAAAGCGTGAATCCGATGCCGTGGACTGATCAAATAAGGGCCGCCATCCAAGGGATCCACTTGTCCGGTAAAACGAAATCCGTTCTTCAACAATAGATGCTCCGCCGCTTGAGAAACCGGCCCACTGTGAGCAAAGTCTCTTTTTATTTCGGATGAAAACCAATCCTCATAGATTTTTCCCTTCGGAAATAATTTTAATAGAAAGGATTTTTTTTCAGCGCTCAAACGATCGGCTTGGCCATAGGGCAAACGCAACCAAGGCCGCACCCATTGTTCATAAAAGTTGGAACAACCTGGACTCGAAAAATTTGGCAATAGCTCCGCGATCACACGGGAGAGAAACCACTTTGGATGGATCTTCATGTAACAAAAGCGCACCCAAGACAATTGTTTGCCCAATTTTTCTGGATGTCCTCGATAAGCAGGATCGAGAATCAAAGCTCCCACCTCGCTCATGCCACGAGAATCTTGGCCCAAACGATAGTAACGATGACGAATTTTTAAATTCAAAGGGGAATAGCTCGCGGTCTCTTCTCGAGCCTGCAAATAAACATGGGGGTTTTTTAGATCGCCGTGGCGAGCCAAAATCTTCGAAGCACCAATGACTCGTTTAGAATCTAAATCCTCTAAGACAAACAAAAAAGTAGCGCGGGATTTTTTCTCACGATAACAGCCCGCAAAGCTCTCTCGAGATACTGCCAAGGAACGGCGCAAAGCCTCGCGATTTTGAGAGAGATGAACCGTTCCCAACAATCTGCCCAAGCGAAGTAAATCGGGCCAGTCGGAATCCTGAGCACTACGCAACAAAAATCCCATGACCACCAGGGTAACAAAAAGCTAAAAAAGGCCCAAGAGTTATGAAGATGAGGAAAAACAGGTTTTTTTCAGAAACTGTCGATAAAACTCAACAGCAGCTTTCAACTGACTGAGCTCGACACATTCGTTAGGACGATGAATGTTGCCGTAATTTCTACCAGGTCCAAAGGTAAGAACCTCACAACCCACTTTGGCAAAATGAAAGGCCTCGGTGCATCCAGGCTTGATAAACACCCGAGTGGACCTACCCATCCGCTGCAAAGTTTCTTGAACTTGGCCTAACCAAGCACTCCGCAAACTGCCACGAAAGGCACCATTGTCCTTCACTTTCTCCACTGAAACCACACTTCCGAATTCCCTACCCCTCGCCTGAAAAAACTCCGTAAGACGCCTCTCCCGTATTTCAGGATTCACGCCTGGGGGAAAACGATGGTCTAAGACAGCTGTCCAATGCTTGCGGTTGATAATCAGGTGACCAAGATTATGGGTTTGGGAACCGCCCCGTTGGGTAAGGCATAAAAACTTTCTTAAGGCTAAAATCCAAAAACCGATCTGCGTGCCAACTCTCTCTGTTTGCGTACCCATGCTCTGCGTAATTTTTCCGCCATGGGCCCGTAAACCTTCCAAGGCTCCCTGAATGAGAAGAACACGCACCCGACAAAGGGGGGCAATAATGTTTGGGGCCTGTCCCCCCTCAACTTCTAAAACCCGCACGTATTTTCCGTGATGAAAATACCAATCTAAAAAGGCCCGATTGGCATTCTTTCCCTCCTCCGGAAAGGCGCTATGTCCTGCCTGACCGATAAAGCAAATCTCATAAACCTTGCCTTTTTCAAGTTGAGCTGGTCCCAAGGAAACATTGATTCGAAATACACGGAATCCCTTATTCCCAAGGGCGATTTGCAACTCGGTAGGTTCGCTATTAAGTACCTGAGCACCGTGCAATTCTTCGAGGCTAATCAAGCGCTGCACTCCAACTAAACCCATTTCTTCCCCGTAGGTTCCCGTAAGGTAGAGCGGCCTTCGAGGAAATTGCCCACGAAAATCCTGCAAAGCAATGATCTGACAAGCCAAAGCCAATTTAGTATCGGCAGCTCCTAAACCATAAAGCTTCCCCTTTTGAATGGTGGGACAAAAGGGATCTCCGCCAGTACGGGTCCAAGCTGAAGCGTGGGTCACCACCGTATCCAGGTGAGTATTCAACACTAAAGCCCTACCTTCCATAGGGCCCCTACGGGCAATCACATTGGCTTGGGGGGCTCCACAAAAACGAGCTCGCTGCCACTTCACCTTAAATCCTAATTCTTCAAGAGGGTGTCGCAAAAATTGGGCAAGCTCCCAAGTCCCATGGGGATTAGTGGAATCTATTTTGAGAAATTGTTGACAGAACGACAGCAAGCTCGAGTCCTTCATAGCCTGAGGAGCTTAACTTGCAGTCCAAAACAATTCCAGGTTTCTTGCAAAATCGAACACTCTCCCTTAGTACGGTCCAAATGGCAGAACGTCGTCCCCAAAGCTTATCCCAACTTTTGCAAGAATCCCTCCATCAGTGGAAACTTACCCCAGCTTTTCAACGCCACGAATTATTTGAAAATTGGCTACAAATTGCCGGTCCACAAATCGCGGACCGGGCAAGACCTCTCAAAATACAGGGCAATCAACTTTTGTTACAAGTCGACCATCCCGCGTGGGCCCAAGAATTACAGTTTCTTAAGGTCCAACTTCTGGAAAAAATCCAACAACACTACCCCTCCGCCCAAATTCGCGGGCTGCGCTTTGTTTTGAAGTAAATCCGAAATACTCCCTCGCTAGGCTTGCTTCATCCTTTAAAGAAAGCCGCTGGCGACCCAAACTTATCGCCTCCTGTTAATGAAGCTTCCAAAAAAATACTCAAACACCGAGTTCCCAAAGCCCATTCAGACTTACCCTCAAAAAAAAACGCCCCTGCAAAAGGGGCGTTCTATCACTCAAAAG
>DALYEU010000003.1:5783-82266 GCA_031972375.1 bacterium
ATCCCCTTTCTGATCATCATCCCCGTTCTTAACTTTAGCATTGGGACGAGATTTCACAGCCTTTTCTAGGGCCTTGGGGGCTTCCAGATCAAACTCAATCGGGTAGGCCTCATGGTTTTTTTGATATTCTAGGTAACTCTTATTTACCCTCTCTGCTGCATTGTAGAGTTCCTGAACGATCTCAAAAGCGGAGAAAAACAACTCATCACGATTGCCGTGAAATTGAGTTTTGGCAAAAGCCAGATCTTTCCTAAGTTGGTCCTTGCTAGAATCGCCTTCGGGAAGAGCCTTGATCTTTTTTTCCAGCGCCGAATAAATCTCGTGGGTCTCCTGATAAAAAGCGCTCATTTGGGCCGAAACATCCCGCAACTGTCCCAACTCAAAGGCCATCCCGTCAGCATCACCTGCCTGATGAGCCGCTAAATAGGGATCGGCAACATTGCTCAGCTTGGTCTCACCGTTGTCGTCAGATACCACCCATTCTCTAAGACTTCTGATGTTTTGATCAAAGGACTGCTGCAATTCTGCGATCGTGGCAGACTCGAGATCAACAGTTAACTGGGGAGGCAACTGAGGGACTCGGGACGGAGCCTGAACATCTTCCTGCACGGAAGAGGCCTGGACATCCCCCCCCACGGGAAGAGATTTATTATCTCCGCGGGATTTTTTGGGCTCCTTTCTACTGAGCCCCCAACGGATCGCACTGACAACATCAAAATTAAGAGCGACCTGAGCTCCCACCTCACTGAAAGGCACGTTTTTATCGCCCCCCACCAACTGAGATACGGTAGCCACCGCCCCCACATTAGCGGCAAGCCCGACATCCAAGCTGAGCGTCTCCCGTAAAAAGGCAAATCTCATCCCGCCAGAAATAGAGGCAGCCACCGCCGGAGGAGCTTCCTTACCATCCAGAGTGATCTTATCGGCCTCGGTCTTTCCCGATACCTCAAATCTACCCTCGTCACACAAATCGGGGGTAAATTCACTGAAGGAGGCGCATCCGGGCGTAGTAAAAATAGTAGCCCCTAAGCGAAGATAAGGTCCGAAGGAAAGAAAGGGATTCACCTCACGCAAGTAACTCAAATGAGCAAAAACAGTGGTGGCAGCGCCCTGACTATTCGAGGGCTTTTTGCTCAGAGCCCTATAACTTACCCCCGCCCCTAGAAGAAGACGGTTTCTGATGGGGGCAGGCTGCGTTTCTCCTTCCTGCGTTTCTCCTTCCTTTTTCTTCTTTGAATTAATCCCAAAACGACCGTAGACTCCACCGACAAACCCGACGGAGACATGATCGACTCCCTCTCCATTATCAAAATTGCTACCCCCCATCACCACACCAGCCTCGACAGCTAGTCGATCCAAAACCTTTCCCTTGGGCTTATCAGCCTGTTGGGGAGCCGCTGGCCCCTCAACTCCAGCAGCCAAAGGGGCCGAAGTGGGCTCTGCAGGATTCTCAGCTGCGGGCACAGGCGCCGCAACGGGTTGGGAAGCTTTTACGGTGGGTTCGGCCATGGGTCCATCTCCTCTTTAAGATCGAGCGACTTAAAAACCTTAATTTCTGCCGGGTGGAAATCAGAATGTAATTATCCCAATTCACCAAGAAACTTATCGGCATAAGAAAAATTTGTTGCTTATTTTTATAAAAAATTGACCTGGAAAATCCCCAACTAAAATGGGGACTCATGTACCCAGAAAACTTCTCGTAAAAGGATGTACAAAGATTAATATTCACAGGATAAAACTCTCAGAAATGAGAAAAAAAAACAGGACAATTTCGTTAATTTCTAGCCCTAATCCCTTCCTTCCAGACTGTTGCATGTTCTCAAATTCTAGGGCCAAGGGATAAAAAGAGTGGATTTTGCGAAAGTTTTTTAGAAACTTTGCGACTAATTCGTCGAGAACAGGTTACGAATTGGTAAATCTGGGGATTTCAAATTTCCATCCGTGTATTGGCAAGTTGGGTGGAACTGCTCCGACAGTAAGATAGGAGTGACAGGGGATCCCCTCGCAGGTTCTTACCTGTTAATGGGTTTTGCGCTTTTTCTTCAAAGTAAAAAGGAAGTCTATGTCCTTCGCTCGATCGTTCATGATTCTGGCTTGTTTGGGCTTTGGGTTGCTGGTGAATCTTCCCCAGGCCTATAGCATTCAAGACAATACCTACTGCGAAGTAAAAACAAGCTCCGACGACCTCGACAGCCCCGATTATGGTTCCCTACGACGAAACCTAGAACTAGGTTTCAACGCTCCCCATGGCGATAGCTGCATCGAATTAATTCGCTTCACCTCTGACATCGATCGGGTAGAACTCAAAAAACCCATCTCCCTTGATAATCCCAAGGATGGAAATTGTGACGGCCACACCATTCATCCCCTATGCCTCGACAACTGGAACTTTATCCTGGATGGTGGCGACCATGTCGTCACCCTCGATGTTCGAAAAATTCCCCTTGATCAGTGTGCCATTACCCTGAAAACCAACTATATTCTCCTAGCCAACCTCAACATTGAGGCCACCCCAGAACAGATCGAAAACAAGAGCGTTCTTTGCAACGAAGGAAAAAATAACGATTTCACCCAAGTTACCTACAACGGAAAGGCCCGTCCTTCGACTCTCGAACCCACTGAACTCGATATCAGTGATTCGCAACAAGGCCCCAAGGCTCCTTCCCAGCTCTCTATCAGTGTGGTCGACGGCATTGACCCTGACTTCGACAAGGACTTTCAAATTAAAATTTCCTGGAAGGACAACGCCGACAACGAAACTAGTTATGCCATCGAACGGGCAGTGCTCAACAAACCAGAGGACTCATGCCACTATTTTACCCCTGTGTATTGGCTTAATCCCATTATTCCAGACAAGGAAGAAGCCCTAGATCCCAATGTGGCTCCCGATATCACCTATTGCTATCGAGTTCGAGCCACGGGCAAGAAGGGGCCCTCTTACTACTCTGAAACCGTTAAATTCACCGTGCCCCATGTTGAAATTGAGCCCCCAACAGCGGTAAGTGCCACGCTGATTTCAGATAAAAAAGTTCAGATCCAATGGGATTATCCTAACAATAACAGCCATACCCGGTTTCAAATCCTTAAAGGCAACAATAACTGTGACACCTTCTCTGCCTTTGCCATCGTTCCCCATGGAGAGGGAATGGACTTCGTCGATCCAACGGTGGTGGTCGGTATTCATTACTGCTACAGAGTTCGGGCGCTCTATCAAAACTCTGTTCAATTGAGCTCTCCTTTGTCTGAGGTTGCCTCTCTCACAATTCCAGTGCCAGAAGATTCTCCAGAACCCCTTCCTTCTGTAGAACCCGCAGTAACCCCTCTTCCCGACCCCACTCCCCAACCTACACCCGCCCCCATGCAAAGCCCCACTCCTGAACCCGATGCCCCCACAGACAACGATGGAGACGGTTTCAGCGATGACGAAGACAATTGCCCCAACACGGTTAATCCTCACCAAAGCGACCGTGACGAGGATGGTCAAGGTGACGACTGTGACCTCGACCCGGATGGGGATGGGCTTTCCGCCGAACAAGAAGGAGCCTTGGGCACCTCTCCCCTAAATCCCGACAGCGATGGCGATGGCCGTTACGATGGCGAGGACAATTGCCCCCTATGGGCTAATCCAAACCAAGAGGACGAAAACCAAAACGGACGCGGAGATCGCTGTGATTCCACAGACGATAGTGCTGGTGAAGATACTGACCAAGATTGCGTAGCGGATGCCCTTGGCGACGGATGCCAACCTGTGGTTTCCGACCTTCCCCTTCCCAATGGAGAAGGCACTGAAAATTCTTCCCAAACAGCAGGTTGCTCCCTACACAGAAAAACAGGCCCCCATCACACCAGTAATTTTATTTGGCTTATGATCCTCCCCTTGAGCTTAGTCGTGCTACTGAAGAGAGACCACTGTTCCTAAAAATTTTTGTTTGTTCGAAGAATTATTCCTTTTGAAAAATCTTTCCAAAGGCTTCGCAACAAAATTTCTTTTTGTCCGATACGCCACTCAGAAGGCGGGAAAATTCTTAAGTAATTTTCGCATTGTGTCAAAACTCCCGTCTGAAATTTAAGGGAGATTTCTTATGGCGCAACGACTTCTTTTTTGGGCCGCATCCCTCAGCCTTCTTACCGCCAGCCTTCCCGCCCAGGCAGTTTTTGACAACACTTACTGTGTAGTTGAATCCAGCAAGACAGACGGTACCTACCATACCCTTGGACGAAAGGTTAAAGGCTATAACCAAGGCTCCAGTTGTTTGGAGAGAATCCTCTTCAAAGAAGGCAAAAGTTTTCAAATCAAGTTAAACGAGACGGTATTTTTTGACCTTCCCGAAGATGTCGATAGCGACAATGATTCTTATAGTTTCTCCTTAGACGGAAGCGACGCCGATTATGTCGAAATTGACGGAACTGAGTTAGACGAAGACTCCTGCGCCCTTCGCTTCAATGTTCCCCATGTCCAGGTGAAGTCCCTGACCGTTCGGGTGCATAAATTGGCGCAAGCGATCTGCTCCGATCTGGAGGCTGATCCCGTCCAATACTCCCAAGTCACTATCATTGCCGACGATGATCTCGATCAAGATAAGGTCAGCGACGAATCCGATAATTGCCCTCATATCAAAAACGATACTCAGATCGATCAAGACAACGATGGTTTGGGAGACGTCTGCGACCCCTGTCCTAATAATCCAAATAACCATCCCGGGGTTTGTCAAAATTTAGGATTGCAGCTTCCCGACTTGCCCACTCCACCTCCCCTGCCCGAACCCACTCCTGAACCCACTGCGGAGCCTGTGGTAAGCCCCACTCCTTTGCCGGCGACTCCCACTCCCCTACCCACAGAAGCCCCTGAAGAAGACGTTGAGGTCGAGGTACCCCCTGCAGATGCTAACGACGTAGATGCCGATGGCACTGCCAACGATACCGACAACTGCCCTGCCATCGCCAATGGGGGCCAAGAGGATACCGATTCCGATGGCATTGGTGACGCTTGTGACCCCAGCCCTAGCGTAGCTGGTAGCACCTCCGAAGACAGCGATTTTGTCGAAATTAGTTCGGGCGCCTCCAACGGTTGCAGCTTGGTTTCCCAAACCTCAGGGCTGGGCTCTCTAGGATTTTTATTATTCCTATTGCCCGTCTTCTGGATTCGGAAACGCGAGTCGAAGTAGCTGTTCAAGCGACGTGAGTCCCACAAGACGGTCGGCTTCCATAATGAATAAGACATTAACTTGCCTGGAGCGCATTTTTTGAAAGGCGCTCCAGGCGTTTTCTTGAATGGGACACACCAAGTCATCGGTGTTTGAATCGATAAACTCGTCGATCTTTAAAGACTCCCACCCTGCCTCATGAATATCTTTCAGTCGATCTAAAGGCACGGTTCCCACGAGGCGCTCTCCCTCTAGCACAGGATAGTGGGAGTATAAGACCCCGTGGCGCAAAGAACCCAACATATCCACCAAATGATCTCCTGGATGCAGCTTAAGGAAATGAGTCTGTAAAAGCATTGACAAGGGAAATTGCACCAGGCGTTTTTGCACCACAATCTGTTTCAAGCTCATCTCGGAACTTCGTCTTAAAAAAAAGCCAATCAGAGCCATCCACAGCCCCGCTAAAATACTTCCAGATAAGACACGGTAGGTTCCCCAAGCAATGAGCATCCAACCAAGAATCTGCCCTAAACGAACCGCAAAACGAGTGGCCCAATAGTAATCTTTTTTTAGAGCCCACAACAGAGCACGAAAAACCCTACCCCCATCCAATGGAAAGGCAGGTAACAAATTAAACAAGGCCAAGAGGGCATTCATCCATCCTAAATAAAATAAAAGTAAAGTAAGCCCCTGATGGATTCCCCAAGCCCGAGACCAAGAGCTTAAGACAAAAAGTAATACCGCAAAGCATCCGCTGAAAACAGGTCCCAAAATGGCTACCCAAAACTCAGCCTTGGGAGAGGGGGACTCTTGCTCCATCTCCGCCACTCCTCCAAACACAAACAAGGTAATGTTCTGAATCTTGATTTTATAATGACGAGCCATCAAGGCGTGGGACATTTCATGAAATAGGATAGAGGCAAAAACCCCAATGGCCGCAATAAAGCCCATGGACCAATAAACTGTTTTAGGAAGTCCTAGATAATTTTGCGGGAAGTAACCTGTGGCCAAACTGTAAGTAATAAGCAGCAACAGGATACCCCAACTCGGGTCTAGACAAATTGAGAATCCAAAAAGCTTAAAAATTTCTAAACGATGTCGGGTCACATTTTTCTCCGCCGCCAATCGTATAAACACATGGGGCTTGGGCTTCTCACCCTTTTTAATTTTCCGAGTCTATTACCTTATCCTGTTTCCACAAAAACAAAGAAAAAATCACGGGTCCAGTTCTCAGACAACTACCGCCGCAGCAGTCCTTGAACCTGACGAATTCTTTCCCTTTGCAAACAGTTGCCGCAACGAGTCATTATTGGTCAATTATTTCAACAAGTTGTAAAAGAAATTCTTTACGCATAGAATGCAGTCGTTAGGCTTGGAAAATCGGGCTTGTGCAAGTGACCCTTAAAAAATGAAATCTTCGTTTTTTCAAACCCAATGGGGGTGGCCATGCCAGTTCAGACCATTCAAGAGTTTCAAATCCAAAAGCTTAGCCTACTCGATCCAGAGGGAAAGCTCACAGATCCCACCGCCCCCCCCCAATTGAATACAGTCCAACTCAAAGACATGTTGCAAAAAATGATTCTCACCCGTGAATTCGACCGCCGTTGCCTAGCCTTGCAACGACAAGGAAGAATGGGGACCTTCGCCTCTTCCCTAGGACAAGAAGCTATTGCTGTGGGTAGCGCCCTCGCCATGGATATCCAAGACTGGGCAGCACCTTCCTTTCGTGAACAAGGTTTGTATTTAACACGAGGCATCCCCGCCCATCTCCTCTTGCTATTTTTCATGGGGAGCGAAGAAGGCAATCGCCTTCCCAAAGAAAAGAGAATCCTACCCTACTGTATTCCCTGTGCGAGTCAAACACTCCACGCCGTGGGTTTAGCTTTAGGAGCGGTACTCAAGGAAGAACCGGGAGCAGTTCTCACTTACCTTGGCGATGGAGCTACCAGTGAGGGAGATTTTCACGAAGCCATGAATATGGCCGCCGTTTTTCAATTACCTGTAGTCTTTCTCTGTCAAAACAATCAATGGGCTATTTCTACGCCCGTGGCCCGACAATTCCATGGAAGGCACTTAGCCCAGCGAGCCCTAGCTTATGGAATGCCAGGAACCCAAGTCGACGGTAACGATATTTTCGCCGTCTATCACGCAACTCAGCAGGCCTTGCAATTTGCAAAATCAGGCCAAGGTCCAAGTTTTTTAGAATGCCTGACTTATCGCATGGAAGCTCATACCACATCGGATGATCCAACACGTTATCGCGACACAAAAGAACGAGACAGATGGCAACACCTCGATCCCATCGATCGTTTAGAAAAATACTTAATTCACCAGGGAATCTTGCAAAATGAAGACCGTAAAAAAATCGAGGACGAATGTAGCGAACTGCTCAAACAAGAAATAGCGAGCGCTGAAAATATCAAGCAACGTCTCGATCCTGATGAAATGTTCGCCTACCTTTACAGCAATTTCCCAGAAACTCTCCGCGCCCAGCGTATGGAAGTTTTGGAGACCTCGGCCCCTCTTAGTCAAAAGGAGCAGAGTCATGGATAATCCAATGCCCGGAAAATGCACCTTGATTCAGGCGGTCAATCGAGCACTGCATCGCTCTATGGAATTGAATTCCGACGTCGTCGTCTTCGGACAAGATGTGGCACAATGCGGTGGAGTCTTTCGCGCCACCGAGGGACTTTGGGAACGATTTGGGGAAAAACGTATCTTCGACACTCCATTGGCCGAATCCGCCATTGTCGGGACCGCCGTCGGGCTTTGTATCTACGGCCTCAAGCCGGTAGCTGAATTGCAGTTTTCAGGATTCGCCTATCAAGCCTTCCATCAAATTGAACAACACGTGTCCCGTTACCACAATCGGACTCGAGGAAATTACCCCATGTCGATGGTATTACGCATGCCCTATGGCGGCGGCGTTAGAGCTTTCGAACACCACTCCGAAAGCCGAGAAACTTATTACCTTCATACCCCTGGACTCAAAGTGGTGATGCCCTCTTCAGCCGAAGACGCCTACGGCCTATTACGCTCCAGCATTGAAGATCCTGACCCCGTGATTTTTATGGAACCCAAACGACTTTATCGAAGTTCAAAAAGCACTCTACCCCAGGAAGATTTCAAAATTCCCCTGGGTGAAGCCAAAATTCTTCAAAGCGGAAGCGACCTAAGCCTCATCACCTATGGCGCCATGGTTCCCGTGGTGATGGAAGCAGCCCAAGCATGGCAAGGGACTGGCTCCTTGGAAATTATCGACCTGAGAACATTGTCCCCCTTAGATGAAAACACTCTCATCAACTCGGTGAAAAAAACTGGACGCGCCGTAATCGTGCACGAAGCCCCGCGCACCCTTGGACTAGGCGCGGAGATCTCCGCTCGTCTCATGGAAAAAGCCTTCCTCTATCTCAAGGCCCCATTCAAACGAGTTACGGGTTACGATACCCAGATGCCTTATTTTCAATTGGAGAATGAATATCTACCCCAGACTACCAAAATTCTCCAGGCGATTGACGAGACACTGCACTACTAAATTAGAGGATTCCTTGCCGTTGCGCATTCGAACTTCCTCGCCAGCATCCTTCGGATAAGAATGCAGAGGCACTAGTTCTACGTTTTGAGCAGAGCCAATCCCAACCAATCTCCTTCGCTGACTTTTCGCTCTACCTTCCAGTTTGTATATACCGCTAGCAACTCCTCAACTTCGTTTCTAGGAATCCCAGACAATAATAACTCCCCTCCTCGACTTGTACAGCGCCTGAGGTCAGTCTCGATTTGTATGAGTGTGGTGGTCATTAAATTGGCTAAGACCATGGGAAAACTTCCTTGAACTTCTGAAATCTGGTGATGCAAAGTAAAATCTTCCCAAGCATTAGCGCAAAAATTTTCTCGGGCACAATCCCTGGCTTCGGCGGCAATTTCCACAGCCTCAACCCGACGAACGCCAAGGGCCTTCCCCAAAATGGCTAAGATCCCCGAACCTGTTCCCACATCTAACATGGACTCAGGAAGCTCTTGCCTCTCCGCTAAAAGACGGGCCACCAAACGGGTCGTTTCGTGTCGTCCTGTCCCAAAAGCCTGACCCGACTTTAACCATAAAATTTTTCGCGAAGCCGTCTTGTCAAAAAAAACTTCATCCGGTGAAGCAACAGGAGAAGCGACCCAATAACCCGTCACCAACTCATAGGGAGAAAAATCCAATTCGGCACCACGCTCCAAAGGCAAACCCAAAACCGTATGACGAAACTCTTTTAAGTCCCCTAAAGATTTTTTAAAACGCTCCACCTGTGTTTCGAAGTCATAATCTTCCTCAAAATAGAGACGAACATTCATCCATAACGCATCGCATTTGGAATCTTTTTCCCAACCCAAACAAGCTGAAAAATCCAAGGCATCCAGAAAAAGATTTTCTTGCTGACGAGGAAAAGAAAAACTCAAGATTTGAAAATAGCGATAGGTCATTTTCTTGTAAGAGCTAAAATCGTGAAGGTGATTTTTTAGAATTTACTCTTCAACCACAAACAGCCAAGTCACCCCAGACGAGTCAACATCTCCAAACAAAGTCCTTCATCCTTCAGGTAACGTTTTAAAACGCTCTTGGAAGGTCGCCATAAAAATTTTTTAAGATCCATGCATCCCCTGTCATCGAACAAAATCCCCTCGGCTAACAAAAGTCGACTTTGTCGTTCTCCCATACCCACCCGATAAGTCGATAGGCCTCCTTGAGCATTCACCACACGATGCCAAGGCAAGATGGATTCCGATCCCAACTGATAGAGCACTCCACCGACAATACGAGCAGCTCGTGGAGAACCCGCCATGGCGGCCACATAGCCGTAGGTCAAAACCTGACCTCGGGGAATTTTTTCTACAATGGAGAATACCCGATCTGGAAAATTCGAACTCGAAATATCGCGCATAAAAACTAGCTTTGGGGGGAACCTTCTTGTCTTGTTCCCTGCCAACGGCTGAATAATTCGTGGGGAATACGCAATACATCCAACACCTTGCCCACCGTATGGTCAACCAAATCCAAAGGAGTCCGAGGCCGATGATAAAAAGCCATAACTGGGGGCAAAATGATCGCCCCCATCTGCGTTAGGGTTAACATGTTCTGCAAATGCACCTGGTGTAGAGGGGTTTCACGCGGCACCAGCACCAAGGAACGCCGCTCTTTCAAGGTCACATCAGCAGCCCGAGTTAACAAATTATCACTCAAGCCATGGGCCACACTAGCAAGGGTGCGCATGCTGCAAGGCATAATCACCATGCCATCGGTAAGAAAAGACCCACTCGCTATGGGGGCAGCAATCTCCCGCCAAGAATAGCTGTATTCCGCAAGGGAACGCAGCTTTTCTAGGGAATATTCAGGAGCTTCGAAACGCAAGGTACTTTCTACATGGGGAGATAATACCAGGTGAACTTCCACATCACTTTTAGAACGCAGCGCTTCCAAAAGTCGAATCCCCAACCATGGAGCACTGGAACCTGAAATTCCCACAACCAGACGCTTCATGTCTCTTCCCGCCTTTCCAGCCAATCCAGGGCTAAACGAATCGCTGCCTGCATTGAACGTGGATCGGCAATGCCGCGTCCAGCGATGTCAAAGGCAGTGCCATGATCAGGGCTCGTTCGAATCAAAGGCAAACCCAAGGTCACATTCACGCCTTCCCAAAAATGCAATAGCTTAAAAGGAATGAGTCCCTGATCGTGATACATACAAACCACCGCATCCCAACGCCCCTCGTAAGCTTCGTGAAATACTGCATCAGGAACGACTGGCCCATGACACTCCCAACCCCGGGATCGACACGTCACTAAAGCTGGCTCAATAATCTCCAACTCCTCCAGGCCCAAATGCCCCTTTTCGCCCGCATGGGGGTTTAAACCACACACCGCGATTCTCGGTTGTTGGATACCCATGCGATACCGAAGAAAGTTCCAAGTAAGTTCCACGGTGTCTTGAATTCGAGACTCGTTCAATAAACTCGGCACACGCTCCAAAGGCTCATGAATGGTTACCAAGACCACTCGCAAACGCGGGCCCGCCATCATCATGGCAAATTTATGAGTATTGGTTTTAGCCGCTAAATATTCGGTATGCCCAGGAAAAGAAAAGCCAGCCCGTTTCACATGGTCTTTTGATAAGGGAGCCGTCACCAGAGCCTGAATTTCCCCACGGGCATAAGCCTCCATCGCTAAATCTAGGGAGGCCACTACCGCTCGACCCGCCTGAAGCTCGTCATAAACCTCGGGGAGAGGAGCCGAAATGGCACGTAGCTCAACCCCTGAAGCAGTCGCAAAAAAACGCGGATCTCCGAAGATAAGAAAACGCGCTCTGTTACAAAATAAGGGGAGAGACTTAAGAATAACCTCCGGACCAATCCCCAGGGGATCGCCCATGGTAATTCCCAAAACAGGTTGGTTTTTTTCTGGAGGGATCAAGGAAAATTCTCACGCTCAACTCGATTTATCCAACTTGGCATCGCCTTCCTGAGGAATCTTGATATCAATAAAACTATTTCCCTTGAGATCATCCAAGTAATCATCGAGCTCTTCAGCCATTTTCATTTCAAAAACTTTTTCCCGGATTTGTTCACGAATTGCCTTATACTCCTCTCCCGCCAAAGTGCTGCGTTGGAAGAGTTTTAACACGTGAAGTCCCATATTAGAACGTACCGGAGCGCTGATCTCACCAGGCTTAAGCTCGCTGAGTAATTCCGCAATCTGAGGGGCCAACTGATTGACAGGGTAGGTTTGAGCTACAGCCGTCTGAGCGTTTACCGAATACTTTTTACCCAAATCCTCAAACTTTTCTCCGCGACGCGCTTGACGAGCCACATCCTCTGCTAATTTCTGTGCGGCAGCCAAACTAGCATCATCAGCGTCAGGATTAAGGGGAATAATAACCTGGGCCATTTCTACACTTTGGTAGCCAGAAAATTTATCGGGATGCTCGGCAAAAAATTCGTCCAGATCGGCGTCGGTCACTTTAACCCGTGGAGAAATCACCTGACCCATGAATTTAATTTTCTTGATTTGGTCGCTGACCTGACTTTCATACTGAGCCCAACTGGTACCCTTACTTTTTAACTCTTTCATCAGTTGATCTCGAGTCAATTTATTACGTTCTAGTACGTTGGAAATCGCCTTCTCCAGATCCTCGGGAGTAACGGATAATTTACGCTTTTTCAGTTCTTGGTCGAGCAGCTTATCATCGATCAAGGCTTCCAACGCCATGCTCCGATAGTTTTTAAACTTCTTCTCCTTACCCATCTGGCTGGCCACCTCTTTGATTTTATCAATATTTTCAGCCATGGCCTTATCTAGCTCAAAGAGAGTAATGGGATCGTCATTGACCACAGCCACCACTCGGTCCACGGTTTCGGACTCCGATAATCTCGGAGACAAAACGACCAAGGCCAACAAAAAAGAGGAAATTCCGTAACCTATCATTTTTTTCATAGGCTCACCTTTTCTAATACTTCCTCGCGGATTTCAACGTTAGTTTTACCCCGGAGGTCCCTTAATAACTTTTCTCGACTCTCCCGGCGAGCTTGTTGCTTAAGTTGCAACAGGATGCCAGCCTCAGCTTCTTCCCAAGACCGCACCCATTCGGGTCTTCTTTCCAAAACCTTAAACAAATGAAAGCCATAGGCACTTGGAATAATTGGAGAAATCTCTCCAGGATTCATAGAAAAAGCCACATCAAACTCCCGAGGAAAATGACCAGGCTCGATAAAACCCAAATCTCCCCCCTGTTCCCGATCAGGAGATAAGGAAAGGTCCTGAGCCAACTTGGCAAAATTTTCTCCATTGCGCAAACGACGCAGGATGGACTCCGCCTTTTCCTTGGAGTCGGTGACAATTTGACGAAGCCGCACTGCGGCGGGAACTCGGAACTCCTCGGGATGGGAGTCGTAGTACTGCTTGGCTTGTTGGATATCGACCGGGGCCTGGCTCTCCGCCAATTGTTCTATATATTTTTTGATAAGCAATTCTTCCCGCTTACGCTGTAGCCAAGCTTCGTGGCTCACACCCACTTCTTGGAGAGTCTCTTGAAAAGCTATCTCTGTGTATTGATTTTTATAACGCCTTAACTCAATTTCTAATTCTTCTTCTGTAACTTCTATTCCCGAGGCTCGAGCAGCTTCGAACAACATGCGACGATCAAGCATCTCCTGTAAAACACGTCGCTTCAGCGAAAGAAATTTTTCATGATCTTTAAAAGTTTTTTTTGAGACATGGAAACTTTGCAAACGCAACTCAGACTGCAAATCTCCCACAGAAATAGAAAAACTTTCTCCTACTCGAGCAAGACTTTCATCGGGTTGAGGTTGGGCACAGGCTAACAAGCCCAGCATCATTATCCAGCCCAACAAACGCAAACCTTGGGAGAAAAAACATCCTAAAGTTTTCTCTATCTGAATCGTCATAGACTATCTGCCAGTTCTAAACTGGATAAAAACTGCATCACGCCCTCTATAGCCACATCCCCTTTGCCTTCCTTGAAATGAACCGCCAACTCGTGGGGTTTCAACCAACGAAAACGCTCCGGCTCTTTCTGTAAACGCAACATCAAGGATTGAGGCTCCACAGGGGAATCCGGAGAGAATACCAAAACCATTTGGCGCGCCTCTTGTACCAAACTCTTCAACCACACTCGTTTGGCCAAGAGTTTCAAACGCATCACCTTTAATAAATTCTCCAGAGGCTGTGGCAACTGACCAAAACGATCCTGCGTTTCTTCGGTCAGGGAACTCAACTCTTCCTCATCTACCGCACTCGCTAATCTCTTGTAGAGAGTGAGACGCATCGGAGTATCGGGCATATAATCTTCGGGAATGGCGGCATGCACCTGTAATTTCAGTTCTGGATCGGGGGCTTGCTGACGGGTCTCGCCTTTTACTTCCATGAGAGCCTCTTCCATCAGACGCATATAAAGGTCATAACCCACCGCAGCAATCTGGCCCGATTGTTCCGGCCCTAACAAATTTCCAGAGCCACGAATTTCCAAATCGTGCGAAGCGATGCGAAAACCGCTTCCCAAATCCGTATAGCGCTGCAACACCGCTAAGCGGGCCCTAGCCTTGGTCGTGATCAACTCCTGCCCGGGAATTAATAAATAAGCAAAAGCTCGCAAATTAGAACGCCCGATACGACCGCGCAATTGATAAAGCTGTGCCAAACCAAAAGTATCAGCCCGATTAATAATCATCGTATTGGCACTAGGAATATCCAAACCAGACTCCACCAACGTGGTACACAACAACAAATTAAATTCTCGATTTAAAAACTTGATCATGACCTCTTCTAATTCTTTTTCCTCCATCTGTCCGTGCGCCATTTCGATTTTAGCCTCAGGTAAGATCTCCATAAGCCTTCTTTTCAACTGAGGTAGACTCTGAACTCGATTGTGAACGAAATAAACCTGCCCTCCTCGAGATAATTCTCGGTGCACTGCCTCACGAATCAACCCCTCATTGTAAGTGGCCACCAAAGTCTGCACCGCCAATCGATCGGTAGGCGGGGTAGCGATAACGCTCAAATCCCGAATACCACTCAAGGCCATGTTTAAGGTTCGTGGGATGGGGGTGGCCGTAAGCGTTAAAACGTCGGTATGGGCCTTAAACATTTTAATCTTTTCTTTTTGCTTCACCCCAAAGCGATGTTCTTCATCGACGATCAATAAGCCTAGATCCTTGAAGCGTATCCGTTCGCTTAACAACGCGTGAGTGCCGATAATAATATCGACTTTTCCAGCCTTCAAACGCTCGAGAATTTCTTTTTGTTGCTTAGGATTAGAGAAACGGGAAATCGACTCGATCATGGCCGGATAATGAGCAAAGCGGTTGCGAAAGGTTCGCTCATGTTGCAGAGCCAAAACCGTGGTCGGGACCAAAACGGCTACTTGCTTGTTGTCGAGCAAGGCACGAAACGCCGCCCGCATGGCCACTTCGGTTTTTCCGAACCCCACATCGCCGCAAACCAAACGATCCATGGGGCGATCCGCATCCATATCTCGATTGATCTCCTCAATGGCATGCAATTGGTCGCGAGTTTCTTCAAAAGGAAACGTCGCTTCAAATTCTTCGTATAGAGTTCCCGTAGGACTAAAGGCATATCCAGGAGAACTTGCTCGCTCCGCATAGAGCTTAAGCAATTCTCCTGCGATGCTCCGCAAAGCCTGCTTAACCTTGCCCTTATTTTTCTCCCATTGCCCCGATCCCATACGATCCAAACGAGGCACATGACCGTCGGGTCCCGTATAGCGACTCACCAAATTGAGTCGATAAACCGGCAGGTATAATTTATCTCCGCCCAAGTATTCCAATAACAAAAAATCTCCGGGATAAGCCCCCACCTGCAAACTCACCAAGCCTCGATAAATTCCCAATCCATGTTCTTCGTGAACGACATAATCTCCCTCAGCCAAATCTTCGAAGGAAGTGACACTGGGCATAGCCCGTCTTTCTTCCTTTTTGCGGCGTTTCTTCTCACCAAAAATTTCCTGATCGGTGAGCAAGGCAACGCGTTCTTCATCCCACACAAAGCCCTTACCTACATGACCTTCCCAAAGCTTAACCTCAGGTTTGGACTCCCGAACTTGAGTGATGACATCGAGAAAATGACCTTCGCCCCAAGACACCGGAATCTCAGCCCTTTCCAAAAGATCCTTGAGACGTAAGCCTTGAGAATGGGTTCCGGCGGTGAGCACCGGCTGAATCCCTTGATCGCGCCATTCGCGAAGATTTTGTAGCAGGGGCTCCAACATCCCCTCCCCTAAGGGAGCAGAGCGAATCCGAGCGATCATCTCCTCGTGTCCATGGGGGTGGAAAGACAGCTCATCTTGTGCCGACCCCAAGAGCCGTCCCGACCATGACTCGACTTCGCTGTGACGGCGTTCCCACTCCGACCACGGCAGCATCAGATGTTCGGGTTGAATAATCCTTTCCAAAGATTTACAAGCATCATGGGCCTGAATTGTTTCTTCCCAGAGATTTTCATAGTGCTGTCGACCCAATTCAGGTTCCCAAAAAATATTGATCAATTTTTTGGGGAGATAGGAAAAAAAATCATCCAGGCTGGGGTAAAACAGAGGGAGATAGGTTTCCAAGCTAGGAGGGGCTAATCTTTGCTTTAGAGAAGTCAAAAAGGCTTCTCGCTCCTCTTTGCCCAGCCCCGCCTCATTGGCCCTCTCTCGAAATCCAAGGGAAGCTTTTGCCAAAGTTTCTTCCGAAAAAGGAATTTCCCGAGCTGGCAATAAAACAAAATCTTGAATTGCTTCGAGCGATCGCTGACTCTCGGGATCAAAACTACGAAGCGTCTCCAACAAGTCGCCAAAAAACTCTAAGCGAACGGGCTTTTCCATTTGCGGAGAATAAATGTCTAAAATACCACCGCGGGAACTGAAGGTTCCTGGATCCTCCACGACCGGAACATTCTGATAGCCCGACTCCACCATCTTTCTTAATAAAGCCTCTCGAGAGATTTCCTCTCCAACCACGACATAATCGCTGTATTGATTAAAAATTTCCTTGGGAGGCAAACGTCGCTGAGTCGCTGTCAAAGGCACCAAAGCCAAATAGGGGTCGCGACGCGTCAAAAGTTGATGGAGGAAAGACATACGCGAAGCAACTGCCTCAGGACTAGGAGATAGCCCGTAATAGGGTAGAATCCCATGGGGAGGAAAAAGCAATAACCGAGATTTCCCCCCCAAAAAAAACTCCAACTCATCCGCCAAGGCCTGAACCTCTTTGGAGGTTCCCATCCATAAGACGATGGGTTTTGAGGATTCCTTGAGAAGCCGAGCCAAAACCCATGCCAGGGACGATCCCGATAATCCCCTAAAACTACCGGAAGACTCCGACATCAATCTTTGCAGCCATGGCGCATTTACCTGTCCCACGTCACTTCCTTTCCCTGTTTTTAAAGTCTTGTATTCTTCTAAATTCATCGAAATACGAGTTTTTTGAACAACTGCTGGGGGACTTTCTTCCGAAAATAGGTTAGTCTGGCGAAGTCAAGCCCAGACTTTAGGAGTTTATCGTGACCCCTCCCCAAACCAACAGAACCCCATCCGCCTCCTCTGCCGAAACCATCGTTCGGGAAATGTTCGAAGGCCAACAGAAAAAAAAGCTGGAAGGCAAAGAACAATCCTCTCGATTACAGGAGCAAAGCCTTGCTCAACAAAATCTTCGCCAAGCCTCGGGTACCGAGAGGGAGACCAAAACCGAGTCAGAACGCAGCCGAGAGCAAAGCCCTGAAAGCAAAGATCTCCCTAAAAATCAAGAAGCGACACGCGGTGGTCGAGAAGACTTTCGGACCCAAACCGAGCGCCAAATGGACGGCTTTCTCCAACGCAGTTCCGTCGAAAATAGAACCCGAGAAGCTGGAAAAGAACTTAATCAAGAGCAAAAACTGCCTTCTCAAAATGCCCGCAGTTGGTCCGTAGCAAATTCCCCACAAACTCCCCCACAAGCTAGGGAAACACTGTTAGCTCGACACCAAAGTTCTTCCACGATGCATCAGGCCCAGGCTAAAACTCCACAGAAAGAAACTCCCCCGTCCTCGCAACGACTCAATAATCCCAATTCAGGTCCCCTCACCCATTCCCCACGGAATACCCCCGAGGCCCGATCCCAAAGCTCCTGGATTCAATACCGTCACGAACGTAGCCCTGAAGGCTCAAAACAACCTTTTGCTCAACGGATGCTAGCCTCCGACCGTCTGAGCCAACAGATCCAAAAGTTGGCCCTTGCCTCCCAAGGGACCCAACTTCCCGGACAGGGCCAGACCACCGATCGTCCGGTGGTCCTAGTGAATTTACGTTCTCACCTAGTCTTTGTTCGAGACGGAGGCAAAACCCGAGCCTTTAAACTAGAAAAAGACGGCTCGCTTACCGAACTCCCCGGAGAACACGCCCAAGGCGAACCCTTGAGCCCAGAGGCTCAAACCATGCTTAAAAAGGTACTTCGCCAAAAGGGAGTTAATACGGGCAGTGAAGGAAAATCCCTAAAAGAAGAACTCGATCCTAGCTCGACACACTCCGCAGAAAATCTTGCCAAAAAAACAGAGGACAACGGTGCAGCCGAAGGGCACGAAATCGACATGGAGTCGCGATTTGCGCTCCTGTTACACGCAGTTCTGGAAGAAAAAAAGAAAAACGGAAAAAATTTAAACGGGGAAGAATCCGCCCAATTTCCCCAGAAAAAAGACTGGGAGGCCTTTTTTGCCAATTTAGGAAAAACCGGCAACCAAGAGAAAAAAGTTAACAAGGCCTTGGAAGAAATTCTCAGCCTGCTCTTTCGCGGTCTCTTTCAGAAAAAAGGTGGCGGCCAAGAAAAATATTTAGTCGGGGACCTAAGCTATCAACAAGGCAACAAAACAAAAACTGAAAAATTCGCAAGAATCCCCATTCAAAATGAAGAAATGCTTCAGATTCTTGGCGCCTTGCAACCTGGACAAACTCTGGATCCCAAACTACTCCGCAAACTTGCGAGTAAAGAACTCAGCTACCTCATCATGGCGCATATCGCGGAACAAAACTTCAGTATGGCCTCATCAGCAGAACGCAACACGATCTTCAATCCCCGAGCCAATTTTGACCCCTTCTCACAGGCCCGACTAGAAAATGCCTTACTGAACAAAAAACGCAATTTCTCTGCCCCCGGATCAGAATCAGAAGAAAGTCGTCCTGCCGAATTGCCCGCCATCCCAACTATTCCCTCGGGAGTATTCGCCAATATTTACGAATTGTTGGGACTAAGAGAGGGCTACGATGGCCATCCAAAACTCTATACGGCTCTTGCCTACATCCTGCTCGGAGCTACCTTGCTTTCCCTATTACTGTGGGGCCTCCTACGTCTTCAGTCCTAAAAATTTTGGAATTGGCAGGGTATGTTTCCACCCCAACGGGGTCAAATTTCTCGCAGTATATTTCCGAAAAAAAACCTTAAAAAGTCGCCCCATTCCCAAATCAAAGGGTATATCCCCACCCTCTCCACTTATTTAAAACATTAAGCATAACTTTAAATAAAAAATTTAAATTAAAATATTTAAATGGAAATTTAAAAAAACACAATTTCTGGCACTGACCTTGCTCAGGCATGAGGGCGAGAAGCCTGCCAACAGCGTGAGAAGAGTCGATATGCCTTTCCGACGCCGCAATCTCTTTAAAAAAGACAGGAGATACAGCGGTGGCCTATTTATTCTCGAAGCTTCTACGGTGTGTTCGGTCCCTAACCCTAATTAACGGCCCATTACGAGGACTGCTTGCCCTTTCTCTACTCTGCCTTCAATCCTGCGGCGGAGGTGGGGGTGGTGCCACAAGCAGCATCGCGCCACTAGGAGGAGGACTCGTTCCAGGACAAGTTCAAGAAGTCGTCTTCGATTCTGAGGATAAAGCCCTTCTTCACTTCGATGAGCTTTCTGGAACAGAATTATTTTCTGTTTTAGTATTTTCCCCAAATACCTTAACTCAAAACTTTAACATTCAACTCACCGGAGACAATGAAACTCAAAACAAATTTCTAGAAGTCCCACTCTTTGGAGATGATTTGCAAGCTTCTGGAAGTGCCGAAGACTTCGACGATCCCAATGCCTTATTTCATGAAATTCTTCGTCTCAGAGAAGCTCAGCTTGCCAAACAGCTCCGATCTTCTTGGGGAAGTAAAAATTTAGCGGAAATGACCAGCGGCTCCTCTTCCCTCGAAGCCCAAGATATTCCTTGCGGCAACGGTGCAGGCATCGTTTTGAAGGTGCTAAACTCCCTAAGCACCACCGACACCTATGATTCCACCTGTGCCATTGAAAAACGCACCACTCAAAATGCGATCTACTATGTAGACCAACAAATTGAATCCCTCATTCCCACGGATTCTCTCAAGGAGATCATCGATAACTTTGAACGACAAATACCCCTAGAACGGGACATTGTGGGGGATGAATCCGACGTCAACGGCGACGGAAAATTCTGCGTTTATTTCACACCATCGGTCAACCAACTGGGAGCAGCAGCAGGAGGTTTTGTCACAGGATACTTTTATGGTGGTGATCTTTTTCCACAATCTTCAATCCCGGCCAGCAATGAACGTGAGTGCCTTTATATTCTTACCCCTGATCCAAATGGAAACTGGGGAACACCACTTAGTGTAGGTTTTTGGCAAAGCAATATCGCCAACACGGTCCTGCCTCACGAATTTCAACATATGATCAACTTTCACTACAAAGCCCTACAGGCAGAGGTTGGTGCTGAAGAAAGCTGGGCTAATGAGGGCCTTTCCCACCTCATGGAAGACCTAGATCCAGAAAAAGAACTCAGCCATATCAGCCCAGAAAATCCCTCCCGTGTCGCTTTATTTCTAAAAACACCGTGGAGCGCTCCTTTCACCGCAGGAACCAGTTTGGCCCAACGAGGGGGAGCTTATTTATTCTTTCGCTACCTATGCGAACAAAGCGAAAATCAGCGCTATACAGGCCTAAGCGGATGCCGTGACCTACTTCGGTCGTTGATCCAGTCCCCGGGAAAGGGTATCGTCAACATCGAATCAGTGACAGGGGCCTCTTTTAAAAATCTACTCCTGGACTTTTACGCCACATTACAACTGAGTCATACGGGCATCACTCAGGATCCACGCTACAATTTTGCAACACTATGCCTCACCTGCGCTCAAGACGACAACAGAGGCACAGTACTCAACGGAGTTTCCAATCAAGTATTCAACTCAATTCCGAATACAGGGAGTCTAACTTCACCTGGAGGACTTTTTCTCCAAATCGATGGAAAGGTCATTTCCAATAGTGGCAACGACCTCTACCTTTATACAACTCCAGGAATGAATGCGGCAGGAGCCATCATCCGCTTACAATAAATTGTTTCTTGGAAAAACTTGATTACAATAAATCCATGGACGCTAATTCAGCTATCAACCGAACGACCATGGCTCTCCACAACCTCATCAAAAGCAAGTTGCTCCTCTTGGGATTCCTATTGACGACTTGGTTATGCTGTAGCGGGTTTGACCACGTACCCCAAGGAGCCGACGCAGTTTTATTGCAAGAGGCTCGCGAGGGACAGACCCTTATCATGGAAAGGCGTTATAAAGCGGCCCAAGATCACTTTTTAAAGCTATCCCGCCGCTATCCACAATCTCCTCTGGGGAGTTTCGGTTTGATGGCGCTCTACAATGCCATCATGTTTGAAAATTATGATTTTTCACTGGAAACCTCCTTTGAGCAAGAAGCTAACACCAATGAACGCATCCTAGAAAACCTCCTAAAATCCGACCAAACCTCTTCCTGGGATTACTTCTTATGCGGAGCCAGCAGCGGGCTTAGGGGGTTCTATTTAGTGCGAAAGGATCAGGCCCTAAAGGCCCTCTCCCAAGCTAGTCTTTCCAAAAACTGTCTAGAAAAGGCGCTACGGAAAGACCCCAATTTTATTGATGTCAACTTCGGACTCGGTATGTACCAATATTGGAGATCGGTATTCACCAACCAGTTTAAAGTGTTGCCTTTCTTCAAGGATCAAAGGGCAGAAGGCATCGAAAAGATCAAAACAGTTGCCGAAAAAGGAGTTGTTGCTAACGAACTGGCCCAGTCGGCCCTAATGTTTATCTACCTTCAAGAAGGAAAGAGCCGAGAAGGCCTTAGGCTGACTCAAGAGCTATTAAAAAAATATCCAGATAATATGATCGCTAAAATGCACGAAGGAAGATTCCTGTTGATGCAAGGAAAATATCCCGAGGCTCTCCAAATTTTTCAAGAGATACACGATCGTTACCCGAAGATAACAGTCGCACTTTATTTTGAAGCCACCACTCTGCATCGAATGAAAAAAAATCAGGAAGCACAAAAGTTATTGCAAGAATACCTCACAACTCACCCTACCCCCCCCTGGCAAGCTTACACCTATTATCTTCTGGGACACCTGGCCCTTACCGAGGAGAAACGCAAAGAGGCGTTCCAATATTTTCGAGCCGGACATCGGATTTATGGGAACTACAAACCTAATCTGCAAATGCTTCTAAAGCTTAGGGAGGAAGACAAAAAAAACTAACCTGGTTTTCACTGGCGTAATCCAGGGAATGGCTTGACAGGCCAAATATTTCCAAGTTTACTCGACAGGTTAGTGATCTTTCCGGGGAAAAGGGTAAGCGCGGTTTAATTCATTGTCGGGTTGCAGAGGCGCATGCGAGTCGTCTCGCTCATTTGTGCCCGCATGGAATGCTATCGTCAGCCCTAAGGAGTCATACAAAGTGGGAATCAAAATAGTTCAGAAGAGCGATCTCTCCCGAAAAAAACACCAAAGCAAAATTGCCTTAGTGCTGTCAGGAGGCGCCGTCTCGGGTGGGGCTTTCAAAGCAGGTGGGTTAAAAGCCTTCAACGACTTCTTAATGAATCGTAAAGTCACCGATTTTGATATTTACGTGGGTATCTCCGCAGGAGCCATGCTCGCAGTCCCTTTGGCCGGCGGCATCCCCCCCGAAGAAATGCTCAAAAGTTTAGATGGCACCAGCAAGCAATTTTCCCAATTGGGCCCGCTAGAGATTTACTATCCCAATTGGCGGGACATGATGAAACGCCCCCTGCATTATGCCTTTCAACGTATCGCCTATTTCCCCAATGTGCTGTTAGATATTCTACAAGCCCTTCCCAATATCAGCGACTCCTTGAAACAGGGAGCCATACAGTTCTTGAAGGCCCCCAGCTATTCCAATTACGAAAAAATGATTAAGCCCATGGCTCGGGCACTCTACTCCGACCGCAATGCGCCTTCCATTTTGAGCGCCCTGCCCACGGGTTTTTTCGATAACAGTCCGCTTGAGTCTTATCTCAGCGAAAATATGCGGCACAATAATATGAGCAATCACTTCAAAGTGATTAAGCGAGTGCGAGGAAAGGATCTCTACATTTGCGCAATGGAACTCGACAGCGGAAATCGAGCCATCTTTGGTTGGGATGAGAAAAACGACCTTAGCATCAGCGAGGCGGTCATGGCCTCTACAGCGATGCCAGGCTTCTACAAACCGGCTCGCATCAAGGGCGTCGACTACATCGACGGTGGTGTACAAGACACAGCCAATATCGATCTTGCCATTGAAAAAGGTGCCGAACTGATTATTTGCTACAACCCATTCCGTCCCTATAAAAACAAAGTTAACGTGCATTACAACCGGGAACAAAACGCCTATGTTTCCCAAGATCCCCGCATTTCAGACAACGGCCTCTTCGGCATCTTCAACCAGGTATTTCGTACTCTGTACCACTCCCGGCTCGATTATATTATCCAACGCTATCAGGACGATCCTCATTTCAAGGGCGACATCATTCTCCTTGAACCCACCGAGGACGATGCCACGTTCTTCCAAATGAACCCCTTTGCCTTCTGGACCCGGGCTTCCGCAGCACGCAGTGGTTTTGCCTCGGTCAAAAATAGCATCAGCAAACACTTCGACCAATTGAAGGAAATTCTCGGCTCCTACGGCATTCAAATGAGCCGAGAGGTAGTTGAACAAGACGACGCTAAAATACGCCGAGCCGCTAACAACGACCAAGAAATCATGGACGTCCTTGAGGGCGAAGGCTCTGTCAGTAAAAGACAACTCCGAGTCCTACCCGGAGGAGGTAAACAACAGCGTGCTGCCAGGTAATTCCCTTACCCCAAAGTAGAGGTACCTAAGCCAGAAGCTCCAACAGAACAATGGAAACAATGGGTTGGGCGCGCCCCAGAACGACTGTATTTCCACTGCTGAATTTGCATGCGTCTTTTCTTAATTTTATCCTTCCACTCAAACCTCAGACTTGAGAGTGTTGCTCGAGCGAAAAAACGGCAAAACACTTTAGAAAGACCTTTGAAACACTCCCTGCCAAACGCATAAAATAAAAAAGGCGCCCCTTTGGATCGGAGCGCCTTTAAAACTTCCACAGAAAAACCGAAGTTAGAGAGGATAATCCTCACGTTCCAAGGCCTTGTGAGCCAACATCGACTTGAACTCCAAAGTAGGCATAGGAATAAACTCCAATATACGGGAGATTGCCTTATCATATCTTTGGAACGCTTCATCGTCTCCCTTGGCCACATTGGCGCAAAACTTACGAGCCTTCAAACGCAGAGCACCGCAAGTATCGTTGATATAGACCTTAGTGGCCGCAATATGGGCCTCAGCAGCCGCCTCACCGAACTTCTTGATGTACTGCAAAGTTCTTAATAAAGCCGACTCCATGGCATAGGCCTCAATCACAAAATCAGCCATGTCGGAAAGATAGCTTTGCCGATCTTTTATGTCGGCCATGTACTTTTGCACCGCAACCCCACTGACATAAACAGCCAACCGCTTCGCCTGATTGACCATATTGATCTTATTGGTCAGTGCATGACACTCGCTTTCTTGAGGAAATCCTTCTTTGAGCTGAGACACGATTCTCTGAATTTCCCCCATCAGATCCAATTCCCCCTTCATTGCACGCTTCAACAAAGTACTGGGAATGATCATACGATTGATCTCGTTGGTTCCTTCCCAAATACGATTGATACGGCAGTTTCGATAGAAGGTCTCGACAGGGTACTCTTGAATATAACCATAGCCCCCATGCATCTGCACACCCTTATCAGCCACTTCCCAAATACCCTCAGACCCGTAAATCTTACAAATCGAAGCTTCGATGGCATACTCCTCAATCATCGAACGAACCTGATCGTCATAATTGGGGCTCGATTTGTCCAAAGTAGCGATAGCATCGTCTAGGGTTCCCGCGTAACGGTACACCATGCTTTCCATCACATAGGTACGAATCACACAATCCGCGATCATCTCCTGAATTAATTCAAAATCGGCTAAGGGTTGACCAAACTGTTTTCGTTCTTTCACGTACTTGGTGGAGTATTGAAGGATATTTTTACATCCCCCTACTGCAGCAGCGCCCAGTTTCCAGCGACCGATATTAAGCACATTGAAGGCAATCTTATGCCCTTTACCGATCTCACCGAGCACGTTCTCTACGGGGACTTTCACATCCTCGAGAATAATAGGCACCGTGGAAGAACCGTGAATTCCCATCTTCACTTCTTCTTTTCCATGGCTCACGCCAGGATATTTCTTTTCCACGATAAAACCGGTGAAATGCTCACCATCAATCTTGGCAAAAACAGTGATGACGTCGGCCCATCCACCATTGGTGATGAACATCTTTTCACCGTTGAGCACGTAGTACTTACCATCTTCGGATAAAACAGCCTTAGTCTTTGCAGCCAAGGCATCAGAACCCGAACCAGCTTCAGTCAAGGCATAAGCGCCAATGTATTCACCAGTCGCTAGCTTAGGCAGGTACTTCTTTTTTTGCTCTTCATTACCAAAATATAAAATCGGCAAAGTACCAATGCCGGTATGACACATGAAGGAGACAGTCCAAGAACCTTGACGGGTGGAATGCTCACTGATGACCGTCGCAGTCGCCTTGTTCTGACCCAAACCTTGATAATCCTCGGGAACCTCCGCCATCAGTAAGCCCAGCTCACCTGCTTTTTTTAAAAGACCTGGAGCCACCCCAGGTTCTTTTTTCTCGATCTGTTCGTTGAGAGGATAAACATCCTTATCGATGAAGTCCTTCATCAACTGTCCGAACTGCATTTGCTCTTCAGAAAGATCTTCACGAGTAAAAATCTCGTCCTCTCCTACTCTACCAAGCAGCCAGGCTGCTCCCTTGCGGAATTTTCCCGACATATTCTTCTCCTCCTACGCCTAATCGCCTACCGATGAACTACTCCTTGAGGGCCTTTTTAAATTCGCCGGTCAGGGCAGGCACCACCTCAAAAAGATCGGCAACAATACCGTAGTCAGCCTTTTGAAAAATGGGGGCTTCAGGATCTTTATTGACCGCCACGATAATTTTCGAAGTTCTCATTCCAGCAAGATGCTGAATCGCACCGCTGATACCGCAAGCGATATACAACTTAGGATTAACAACCTTACCCGTTTGGCCTACTTGCATATCATGGGGAGCATACCCCGAATCGACGGCAGCACGAGACGCCCCTACCGAGGCCCCGATAACATCAGCCAACTCTTGGAGAATCTTAAAATTATCCGAGCTTTTCAAAGCCCGTCCTCCGGAAACAATGATTTCGGCCTCCGTCAAATCGACCTTATCACTTTGCCCCTTAAGCAATTCCTTCATAGGAGCCTGAACCTCACCCACATCGGCGTTCTTTTTCACGACTTCGGCTGTCGCCCCAGCTTGAGGAGCAGAAGTTCCAAAGCTATTGGGACGAATCAAAGCCATCTGGGGTTTGGAATTAGGAATAGTGACATCGACCAAAGCTTTTCCCGAATAGACAGGATGGGTAGCAATCAGTTTTCCACCCTCTACTCGAAGTTCAGTAACGTCAGAAACCAATCCCGTGTTCAATCGCCCGGAAAGACGAGGAAAACAATCTTTCCCTAAGGGGGTGGCCGCAGCCAATAAAACCTCGGGTTGAGTCTCTTGCACCAAATCGGCCAGAGCCTTAACAAAAGCCAAAGTGTTGTACTTTTCAAAGACGGCATTTTCTAAAAAGTAGACCTTTTTAACGCCGTAGGGGGCCAATTCTTGAGCTAAGGCCTCAGCTCCAGTTCCCACGAGCACAGCCTCAGCCTGCCCACCTAACGTGGCAGCAAGCTCTTGTGCCTTACTGGCCAATTCCAAGGCTGTTTTTTTGATTTTACCATCCTGATGCTCGGCTAAAATTAATACGTTTCCCATCTTTAATCTCCTTAGTTCTATGGATGATCCTTAAAAGAATCACAATCCCACTTAGATGACTTTTGCTTCTTCCCTGAGTAGACGCACCAGCTCCTGGGCTTGGGTTGCGACGTCCCCTTGCAAGAGCTTTCCAGGAGCTTTCTCGGGAGGTAAGCGATAGTTGCTCAATACGACCTTGGCTTCAGCATCACCCTTCACCGAGCTGAGTTTTACGGCTTCAACGGGCTTTGTCTTCGCCTTCATAATACCGGGCAAGGAAGCATAACGAGGAGTATTAAGGCCCTTTTCGCAACCAAACACAGCGGGCAGGCTAAGCTCATAAACCTCTTTAGCACCACCACTCACTCGACGGGTCGCAGTGGCCTTATTGCCAGCAATTTCTAATTTTTCCAAAACGATGACCTGGGGCCATCCCAAAAACTCCGCCACCAACGGGGCCACTTGCCCCATATCGCCATCAATGGCTTGCTTACCGGCAAAAACAATATCAAATCCCTTGTCTTGGATAACCTTAGCTAAAGCCTTGGCAACGACATAGCTGTCCGGATTCTGTCCTTCATCATCGATATGAACGGCCTTGTCGCACCCCATGGCCAGGGCCGTACGAACGGCCTCCACGCATCGGGCAGGACCTAGAGCTAACACGGTCACCTCGCTACCTGCATTGGCTTCCTTTGTTTTCAAAGCTTCCTCAATGGCAAACTCATCATAGGGACTCACGATGTATTTAATCCCAGCCTCTTCAATACCGCTGCCATCTGCTTTTGTTTTAACCTTGGTCTCCGTATCGGGAACCTGTTTGACCAACACACCGATCTTCATAAAACCTCCTGCTTGGTTTACGACTTAAGAACTTATCAGATTAAACTTACACTCCAGAACCACACACCCCACCAATAAATAAACAACTTATCTGCTCAGCTGCCTCACTCGGACTATATTTTTTTCTTTTCATCAAGACCCATTCCAGAGCCATTTCATCGATCGCGCCAAAAAGAGCCCGCTTAACTAAATTAGGATTAAGAGCCGGCCGAAACACGCCTTCTTTTTTCCCCTCTTCGAGTATTTTTGCGATGATATCCAAGTACTCCTTGAACTTGGTGCCGCCATACTCCTTCATAAACTTACTCGATTGACGAAGCTCCACTTGAAGCACCTGAGCCGTGTGCTGATGCTCCTTAACCCATTCAAGATGCAAATTGATAAAGAGCTTTAGCTTCTCAACAGAATTTGAAGCGGTCTCCAAATTTTTCCGAACTAAAGCCGTAAACCTATCCATACTCTCTTCAAAAATTGAAATAAGCAGATCATCTTTATTTTTGAAGTAGAGATAAATGGTGCCATCAGCGACCTGGGCCTCCTTGGCAACATCCGCAACCTTAGCGTTATAAAAACCCTTCTCCGCAAAGACCTTCGTTGCAGCCAGAATGATCTTCTGGTACTTATCGGAACCAACTTTTTCTGCCCGCAAGGCCATAAACAAAAACGAATCCTAGCCACCCATAATGAATGGCTATTCATTCAACGGCTAGCACGGGGTGCAAAAAACCGTCAAGGGGAAATCCCCATGAAAGCGTTACTTCAAGTTTCTGATCTACAACTTCCTTATCCACTCCCCTCCGAATCAATTCCTGCCCCCAGGCTTATTCAATTACAACTTTCATCAGGAGAATTTCTTTGCCTAACAGGCCCTTCAGGATCGGGAAAATCGACCCTTCTGAAGGTCCTTTGCGGATTAGAAAACTTCCCCAGGGGAAATATTTTTTACAAGGATCTCCCCATATCCGAATACCCCCCCCAAATTCTACGGCGAGAGCTCCAGATAGTTTTCCAAACACCTCTACTTCTAGGCCCAACCGTATTGGATGATTTACTTCTGGGGTTAAACCTTAAAAATCAATCTCTAGAACATGATAATTCCATCCTTTGGGGACAAAACTTATTAAAGAGAGCTCACCTCCCAGCCTCCTTCATCTCAAAAAAATCCCAGGAACTGAGTGTAGGAGAAGGCCAAAGAGTAGCGCTTGCAAGATCCCTTGCCCTTCAACCAAAAATTCTTTTGCTTGATGAACCCACAGCCGCTCTAGATCCAAACTCTAAAAGAGCATTACTCTCCGCTCTCAAAGAAGAAGTTAAAAGAGGTCTCGCTATTTTGATGGCAACACATGATATCTCGGAAGCTCAGGAAGTATCCTCCCATGGTTTAGAGTTACACGAAGGACATCTCCACCGTTTTTGGTAGCCGCGTTGGCAACACACCAAAGAAGGCAAGTTGAAGAGAAAAACCAAGTTACTTTGCTATACAACAAAGAAATAAAAAAACCTTGGACAGGAGGCGGTGGGACCGCCTCCCTTTAGTGTCCAAGGTTCCGGGTAAGGAAGCATTAACAATTTCTAACTTTTTGACCTAAAAATCAACCGCGTTATCGCAAAAAAACTTATCCTTTTTTTAGACAACCCACTCAAGCTCGACAAATCTCAAAAAACTTGGACGGGAGTCCGCTAGAAGCGGACTCCCTGAATCGTCCAAGCATTCCGGGTAAGGAAACCTTAAAAAATTATCACTGAGCTAGCAACTCACGGGCCATTTTCATTACCGGCATCCACTCCGTGATTTGCTTTTCTAAAATACTACGATTCCAGTGACTTACCAGAACCCTATCGGAACCATCCCAACAGATCTCAGCTGAAAAGGTTCTCCTGCCGTCCGGCAACAGCGTCTCAACTACATCAGCCGGAGTTTTTGACAGAATATGTCTCTCAATAGTCTTATCCATGTGTAAGAAACGTTCCTGCCAACGATAGCTATTATAAGCAAAATAAGAGCCAACTTACCCAAGACTATCAAAAAAAAATTGTCGTTATTTTTTAATAAGTTAAGAATCAGATGGAAAAAGGAGTAAAAAGTGACGGATAGAATGTTATCCATCATAGGGGTTTTTTCGTGGAAAATATTTATCCATCGGAGGGGGGCTGCCACGTTAGCGTGAAACAAGTCCCCTTTCCCACTTCGCTATCGACCCTAATATCTCCCCTATGGAGATCGATGATTCTTTTGGTGATGGCCAAACCGAGCCCAAGGCCTTTGCGCTTGGTCGTAGCAAATTCCTCAAAAAGCCCTTGCAATCTCTCAGGGGGAATCCCTGGTCCCTCATCCCAAATTTTTAAAACTACCCCCTGGGATGACGCTAAAGAAAACGATATCCCAACCCTACCTTTTTTATTTCCCATGGCCTGAAATGCATTGGCCAGGAGGTTTTCGATAACGCGACGCAATAAATGGGGATCACCCCACACCTTGACTGACTCCTGGGGTAAGGAAACTTCTAAATCCACCCCCTGGTCTTGAGCCAAACCTGAAAAGCTCTCATGTACCTCAGCGATCAAGGAGGACAAATCAAACATCTGGGGAAGAAAGGGCATTTCATGAGTCAGATTTCTAAGATCTTCGAGAAAATGATTAATTCTTGAAAATTCTCGCTGAACAATACGGGTGAAAGTTTTTCGATAAGCCTCATCCTCATACATTTGCTCCATCAACTTGGCTGCGCTTTCGATGTTTTTTACTGGATGCTTAAGATCATGGGCCAATCCAGAAGCAATGCGACCAAACATCGCCAGACGCTCTTGCCGTCGAATCTGCTCTTGAAACTCCACAAGCCGTTCGGCCATCAAATTAAAGCTCTGACCCAACTCTCCAAGCTCGTCATTTCCAAGATCTGGAACCCGATAAGCTAAATCGCCTCGACCCAAAGCACGCGTAGCTTCTCTAAGAGAAGCCACGGGTCTCAATAAGGTCCTACGACTTCCCCACATTCCCAATAAAGCCATCATGGTCAGAGTACCCAAAATCAATCCCAATAAAATCCACAACAGCTGTCGCAAAGGGGCAAAAGCTTCTTTCGTAGGTTGGGCTAGAATTAGATACCAATGAGGATCCTCAGCAATGGACTTGACCGCCATAAGATAGCTTCCCTGCTGAGTAGACAACACTTGAGGTCCTTGCGGCTCCAAATGAGGAGAAAAGCCTGAAAAGGTAACCTCCTTACTAGAAGAAAGAATCGCCTTTTTGTATCGCGGATCTCCAGAAGCGATAACCCGTCCACTATCATCCACAACACTCGCGAATCCCCACTTTCCAATTCGAGTGTCACCAACCCATTTCCACATTTTCATCAAATCTAACTTAGCCACCACCAAGCCAGAAAAACTATGCTGCCCCTTCAGCGCAATGGATAACCATAAAGCAGGGGTCAAATCCTCTCCCAAAAAAGGTGGGGAAAACAAAAAATCAACCCTACTGGCTTTTCGCAAAAAAGCCTCATCGGGACTTTCTTGCCCCTCCATCTCGAGAGATGTGGAATATCCCAAGCGGAGTTCGGGAGAATACAAGCGAATTTTCATGAACTGCGTAAAACGCAAAACGTAATTGTCCAAAATACGCTGTTGCTGTTCTTGATTAAGCCCAGTTTCAGAAATATCTTGAGCCAAGGTCTGGAGAATTTCACGAGCATGATTCAAATAAAGAGCGATTTCTTCGGCAGCCCGAGAAGTAATTTCACGATAACTCTCACGAATCGATTCACGAAGAGTACGTTGAACAGAAAACAAGCTGATAACGCCAAATACCGCTAGTGGGGTAATTGCGGATAGAATCAGAAGGAATACTAATTTTCTCCTCAAGGTTCTCATCAGGGGTCACACCGAACTTCCTTCAAGGAAGAAAAGAATTCATTGGAATTGAAATGGAATCCTACGCAACGCCGCTGATAAACGACAGGAGTATTCATCCAATAAAGGAATAATCCCGGAGGATCCTCCATTAAGACTTGCAATGCCCTGGAAAAAGCTTGCTTCGACTGAAGATCGTCAGGAGAAAACCTGGCTTCCTCCATGGCTTGATCAAATTCTGGATGATGATAACCAGAAACATTAAGCCCCCCCACTTTTCCTGAAGAATGAAAAATAAGATATAGGGTTAACAAGGCATCCTTAATGTTTACTGGCATCAAAACCCAGTCAAAATCTCTTTTCTGAAAAACCCTCTCTTGAAAATCACTTGGAGATAAAGGATTCAGCTTTAGATCTACACCCCGTTCCTGAAAATCTCTTTTTAACTGCCTAGCCAATTGGGGATCACGAGGGTTCAAATTCAGAAAACTCAAGGTCCTGGTGGAAGGTGGATAAGATGGCATCCTGGCCTGCTGTAAATTGGACAATTTTAATGGAGAAATAATAGTTTTCTCAGCTTCAGGCAAAGGATGAAAGGCCGGAATCCATTCTTTTATTTTTTGTTCACGTAAAAATAGTCCTCTATCGTAGTTGGCGTTTAAAAATTTCCACGGAAATAAGGCTGAATTTTTCTGTCGATTTTCCAAAAGAAAATAAAGAATTCTAGTTTCAAATTGTCCCTGAGAGATTTCTTCAATATCTCCCAACACTTCAAAGTCCGCCGTCGGCATAAAAAAAATAAGATCCACCTCTCCAGCAACCAAATCCCGCAAAGCCCGACGTGGATTCGGAATACTTTTTAAGACAATACGGTTTACTACTTTATCGGATTTTTGAATCCTCTCCAAAACAACTTGATCAGGAATGTGAGATTGAAGAAGAAAAGAACCCAAAGGAGAATATTTTTTTTGATCCATCACGATGGGCAACTGACTCAAGGCCAAAGTAAAAGCTCGATCAAACCTTTTTAAAAAAAATGTAACCTCAGTGGGAGAATCTACCCTGACCTCCTGAAGATGTTCTAAAAGATTTCCTAAAGCTCCCCCTTGGGGATTCTTTGCTCTCTCGAAACTATTTTTTACTTCTTGTGCCCAGGCTCCCTTAAGCTTGACCTTGAGCAGAGTCTTTTCATGATTCCAATGATATTCCTGCACAAGTTGAGGAATAAGCTCTTGATTCTTCGAAAATTGAAAAAGAGAGGGATGAATCAGCTCAATAAGAGAAGCCCCTAAACCCGTCGTAGAAAAGGGATCCAAATCGCCTAGAGGGTATCCCGTAGCAATTACAAAATCACGAGAAGGCGCTTCTGTATTCTCTTCCGGAGAGCAGGAAAAAAAACTCAGAAAAAGCAGAACAAATAAAAACAATTGAAGCATCGATCCAAAATAAAAAGGGATTGACCTTAAGATCAATCCCTTTTTTGGCAGGTTACGGATTAGTTTGTTTTAGAAAAAATACGCTAAGCAGCCGGTCATTTTGGTTTCAGTGGTTTTGTTTCCTTTTTTTACGGCTTTGATTTTCATAGTGTACTCCTTATTCATCAAGTAAGTGAGGGTTAAAAATCTTAGCTAAACGCTTACACATCCCCCATCGCTGGAGCCCAAGCGACCTCCGTCTCCAATTCTTTGGGAAGCTCCGCAGCGATAGTTTTTTTAAAATATTCCTGTTGACAGCTGATATTTTCGAAAGAACCCGTTGTATTATAAGAATCAGCTCGACACCCCCCCCCACAGATCGGAGGAAAGGCACAAGTTTTACACTTCGGATTTTCAAAAGGACGGGAGGCCTTCAACATGGCCTCACCGCGTGAATTAAAGTCTTGCGATCCAACGTCACCAATTTCGGTGCCATCGATTCCAAGAAACGCAATACACTTGTAGATTTTTCCATCAATACCAATGGTCACCGCATGACGACGGTAGAATTCACAAGGACCAGTATTGATGGGATCCGTGGCAGGCAAACCTCGACTTCGGGTCTCATCCCTCAGCTCAACCATTTTCATGATTTCAAAATCGGTAAAGGTACAACGCTCACAAGAGGAAGCGATCCCCGATAAGGGATCATTTTTCTTCATCTCGGGCATGATGGGCTTGAAGTTCGTGGCGACGATATCGTTTTTGAATTTTGAACGGTCTATTTTTTCTAAAAGCCCTTTGAAACTATCGGCATTACTTTTATCGAAATTTCCACCCAAGAGAATCTTGAGCATTCCTGAAATACTCTCCAAATTGGAAAAAATTTTATCAAAGGTGCCCTGCCCACCCGCGTAAATTCTTTTCTGATCGTGCTCGCAACGATCACCATCGAAAGTAATTTTAACCCATTCAAAACCATATTCTTTGAGTTCTAAAACCAATTTAGGAGTTAGAAAAATCCCGTTAGTTGCAGCACCTGCACTATAATGGACACCTCGCTCCCGACAGAATGGAACTAGAACAGAGCTAAATTTGCGAATCGCATCAAGATTAAGAAGAGGCTCACCTCCAAAAAAGATAACGTTAACTTTTCTAGGGTTTGTGCTGCGAATTCTTTCGACCATCCATTGGATAGTCTTATCGAGAGTCTCCTCAGACATCTTTGTCTTACCGAGTTTCTCTTTCTCGTAACAATAAGTGCACCGCAAATTGCATGCTAGCGTGGTTAAAAGCGTGACGGTCAAAACATCTGTTTGCTCTGTAACCCTATTTTGTATCCAATTTTTGAAAAGATGTTCTTCGTTATCGACATCTTCGAGAAAAAACCCCAAATCCTTCAGACTTTCAGCAGCTTCTTCTTCTTGTTGATTCAATACAGAATGATTTTTAACCTTGGAAAACAACTCGGGCAGAGAAACATCATCATCCTCAACAGCCAAACGACTGTCATGCAAAGAATTGTATAGGTAATGCAGCCGAGGATTTTTTGGAGAAGAGACAACAAAATTAAATCTTGAAATCTGCATAAGCTCAACCTCGTGGTTCGTTCATCAACAAGATGAGCTTTCAAGAGAGCAAAGGGCGTGCCACTTCAGACGAAACCCGTTAGACAAAGGCGCTTTGTCAAAAACACCCCTTGTTTACTGGCTTTTCTTAATTTTTCTTTGAAAAGAAATACGGAAAGTCGAAACACGAATGGAGGATATTTTATCCCTCCATAAAAAAAAACTTATCCAGAGACAGATAAAAATCTCTAAAAAGTCATTTCAGCACCGGCAATAAAATTGAACCGAGGAGCAGGAAAACCAAATATGCCACTATAGGCTTGATTGAGAATGTTTTTAGCGCTGCCAAAAACTTTAATTAACTGGGGATGATCTTGCATCGCAGTCATGAGAGAAAAACTGTAAGAAAGACTCAAATCCCAAAGCACCCAACCTGGATTGAAGCCTCCCGCCAATGTAGCCTCGGGACTTCCACCAAGAAACACTCCCTCTGTGGAAATAATGGGAAAGCTTTCAAACTGCTCGCCAACGACTGATAGCACCGAATCTACGGTAAGAGTTCTCCATGGACTGGCAGAAACGGTGGCATTGAACATATTTTCGGGAACATTGGCAATGGGTTGACCGCCTCCGCTTTCATCTCGCGTATGGGTAAAGGTATAATTCGCTCCAATTCTCAATTGAGGAATGGGATTCCAGTAGACTCCAGCTTCCACGCCTGTAGAAAGCGCGTCATCCGTATTCGTACCGAGACGACTGATAAGATTATCAAAATCTAGATAGAAAAAAGTCGCGTACACCATGGCCTTATCGCCAATGGGTTGTTCATAACCCAAATCATAACTTTGAGAAGTTTGCGGTCTTAAATCGGGATTACCTGTAATTGGATTGAAAAGTTGAAAGACTGTAGGGGGCAGAAAACCTTCACCATAAGAGGCATGAAACTTACCATCGATTTTAGGAACATGAACCGCAATTGCGGCCCGAGGACTAATATCCTGACCGTAATCCGAATTGATATCCCAACGAAAGCCCGCATCTAAAAAGAAAATATCCTTCAGACTTAGATGATATTGCAGATAAGGGGCATAGTTTTGCCTCGAACCAGGAACTCCTGGCGCAGGCACAGGCTCAAGAGGGGGAATCACCGGACCAAAGGATCCAGGAGGTGGAAGAGGATCTCCGGGAAAGGTTTCTCCTGAAGCACGCACAGTCTCCAAGTAATATTCAAATCCCGCAGTTACAACCTGCTCTACCGATCCCTTTTTAGGGATAAAAAAGAAATTTCTTAAATCCGCATTGCTGCGCGAAGTTCTCAGTCGATTAAGCGCACTATTGGGAGCTAAAACCATCCCTGAAGGGGTCGTATAACCAGGGTCTCCCACCCTGGAATCCTGTTCTTCCTGATCAGAAAGAAAAAATCCGTAAAAAAACTCGGTTCTCAAGGCCGAGTTCCAATCGTAACCCAGTTTGAGAGACTCGGTGGTTAGTAAATCGGAAACTGCACGACGTGACGTAAGCGCTAACTGTAAAAAGGCTCCATCAGGAGGTAAAGCGGGGTCATAAAAAACAGCCGGAGCAATCAAGAAACCTCGAGCCAAATTTTTGTCTGTCAAAAATATATGACTCGTGATTTCCAAATCCATCTTAGGATGGGGTTTAAAATTCCAATGTTGAGTCAAAGCGGTCTCTTTGAACGCATCGTTAGCAAATTGTCCGGCCAGATCTGTCCGACTTACCCCAACACTCCAAGCCACTGGATTTTTTTCCCCAGACCAAGTCAACAACTCACGGGTGTAGCCTAAATTCCCACCCTGCATTCCCATGTTGAACTCGCTCTCTCCCATCCCCTTTTTAGTGTAGATGGCAATGACACCGCCCACGGCACTGCCACCATAAAGAGTCGCTTGAGAGCCCTTTAACACCTCAATGTGGTCAATCAATTCGACGGGAATAAGACTGAGATTGGTTTCGTTTGTTCCCGGATTATTTAAACGAACTCCATCGAGCAAGACTAAGGTGTCGGCATTGGTGGCTCCACGTAAGCGCACATTCGTGGTCTCGCCCGGGGTCCCTAGAGGCTGAACAAAAACTCCCGGGATTTCCTGGACGCCTTCGGAGACATCTCTGTCGACCCGGCTCTGTAAAGTATCGCCTGGCACTACCGAAACACTGTGAGCCGTGTCCCTAATCAATTCGGGAAGTAGCCGGGGAGATCGCACAACTTGACCTTCGTAGTATCCACCCTCACCTTCCTCAGCAAGCAACCGCCCCCCCCATGCACACAGACTCATGATCGCAAGAACCAAAAGGCAATATCGGATCATTGTCATAAAACCTTATATTCAAATTTTAGATTTTTGATGCTGGTCGACGATTTCCATCAGATTAAGTTTTTTTATTTTATATTCTAGAGTCTTGCGGTGAATGCCCAAACGAAGAGCCGTGCGCTCCTGGTGCCATTCTTCTTTCTCTAAAACCCGTAAAATAAAACCTCGCTCAAAAGCGTCCGTAGCTCTTTTTAGTACATCCTGATCCTCAGTGGACTGCCCCTCTTTAAACTGCTCAGGATCGGGAAATTGGTAGTCTAAAGGAATGTCTTCTGGACGAATCAGATCCGAAGGGTGAATCGCGACCAATCGATCAATAAGATTTTCCAACTCACGCACATTACCGGGCCAATCATAATGGGATAAAGTATCTAAAGAAGCATCCGCCAACCGCAACTGACGCCCATATTTTCGGTTGTAGCGCTTTAAAAACAAATCCACAAAAACAGCAATATCCTCAATGCGTTCCCTGAGAGGAGGAAGCATAATGGGAACGACATTGAGCCTATAATAAAGATCTTCCCTGAAAGTCCCCGATTTAACCATTGCCTTTAAATCTCGGTTGGTCGCAGCCACTATTCTTACATCGATACGAATGGGTCTTGCCCCACCCACTCGCTCCACTTCGCTCTCTTGCATGACTCGAAGTAACTTGCCTTGTAGTTCTAGCTTCAGCTCAGCGATTTCATCTAAGAACAGGGTTCCCTCATTGGCCAGTTCGAATTTTCCGTAAGAAGTCTTTTTGGCATCGGTAAACGCCCCCCGTTCGTGACCAAACAAGGTAGACTCGACGAGATTATCGGGTATTGAAGCCATGTTAACCGCAACGAAAGGGCGCGTGGCTCGGGAAGAACGTCGGTGTAAATAACGCGCCACCAATTCTTTACCAGTACCGCTCTCTCCCTGTAATAACACAGTTGCCGACGTAGGCGCCGCCCTATCTAAAATCTCACAAATTGAGACCATTTTCGGGCTACGTCCTATGATAAACTCCTGATCCGTGAGACGGTTGACCTCCGAGCGGAGGTAAAGAATCTCCCTTCCACTTTGAATTCTCTCCAAAGCCCTTTGCACTAAAAGCTTAAGGTCATCTACATTGAAGTCTTTATTGATATAATCGAAAGCCCCCAACTTAATCGCCTGAACAGCAACCTTGACGTCACGCACATGCGTAATCATGATGATCTCGGTATGGGGCTGGAGTTCTTTAAACTCTTGCAGCAAGACCATGCCATCCACCTCAGGCATGAGGTAATCCAACAGAACAATCTGGTATTCATTATTTTGGAAAAGTTGTCTTGCCTCAGCACCATTCGCCGCCATGTCGACTTTTCCGTAGGCTCCTAAAACATAGGCAAGCATTTCACGAAGCGACTCATCGTCGTCTACCACTAGCAAGTTGACACGATTTTTATCCATCGTCCCCCCCCAGGATTCGAGGGTAAATCCTCGCTTTACCCGAAATCCTCCTGACAAATAAACTACTAGGCACTATATCAGTTTGCCTTCAACCTCAAGCGATCATCGGACTATGAATACATCCAAATCCGTTCTTACTTTTTTTAGCGATCCAGGACTCTACTCAAGCTTCGGCCTTATCCTGGTGGTTTTATTTATCGCCTTTATCGGCCGACTCGAAATCAAAAAAGACTTAATTTTTTCGAGTCTGCGGGGTTTTGTACAACTCAGCACCATGGGTTTTGTGCTACTCTGGATCTTCTCCCTGAAAAATCCATGGGCCATCGTCATCACCCTCGGTGCCATGACCCTTTTGGCCGGGTCCATCGCAAAGAAACGTGGGGGAAATATCCCACACGCTTTGGGTATTGTCACCCTAAGTCTTGGATTTTCTCTCACTTTTACCCTAGGGGTTATGTTGATTACGGGCACACTGGATACGCGGGCACAAGTACTCATTCCCCTCGGAGGCATGATTTTAGGAAACTCTATGAACGGAGCCAGTCTCTGCTTGGACCGTTTACAATCGGAAATTCAACTTCGCAAAGCGGAAATTACGCTCATCCTCAGCCTAGGGGGAAACCCCAGACAAGCGATGGAAACAATTTTACAAAAAACTCTCCAAACTTCGCTTATCCCCGCTATGGATACCTTGAAGGCTCTGGGGGTCATTTTTATGCCTGGCATGATGTCGGGATTAATTTTGGCAGGGCAATCACCACTTTTGGCGGTGAAATACCAAATCGTCGTCATGTTTATGCTGCTTACATCCGCAAGCCTCACAAACTTATTGGTGTTGCAAATGGCTTACCGAGGCTTCTTTAATACACAAATGCAGCTCAAAAAATTCTAAAAAAAACTCTCTCCGTCCAAGGCGTAGGGGGGCAGAGGATCCCCGTGCAATTTCAGCAGGGACGGAAAAAAATCCGCGCTGCGTGCGAAGGATCTCTGCATAGGAACGCTAGAAAATAAAGGAATCAACATATGCTCATCGTGTAACGCTCCATGGGAACTTTTATGCTCGGGATGCTCAAAACGTTTGCGTAGATCAAAACCCTTGGAGGCGCTCAAAACCAAGTCACCGGTGCGACTCGAACGAAAGATTTGGAGAATCTGCATGAGAGAATCAGGATGGCGGGTTGTTAAAGTTTTTGCCAAAGATTCTGACTTACTCCAAATGGCGGCTACGGTGTTTAATTCGAGCGGATCCCCCTGGAGATTGATAAACTCGATCTGCTCTCCAAGATCTCGCATCTTTACTTCGCCCTCACGACTCCGTGCATGGATCCAACCTGAATCTCCTTGGAGCAGCATGAGATCAATTGCAGGATGCTCTAAAAGAGAATCCATGAGACCTGGTTGTCGTTCTTGTATTTCCTCCCGACCCATTCGACCTTTCCACCCGTGATGTCCCTTGAAATACAAGTGGAGCATTCCGTTTCCCGACACCATGCTCGCAGCATCGAAATCTTTCTTAAAAATCTTTGGATAATAAAATGTTTTAATTCCACGCGACTCTAGATAAGCCGCAACTCCAAAATGCTGTTGAATCTGACTCAATCCATGATCACTTACAATAAATAGGGCCGTCTCCTCCCATTTTCCCTCCTTTTTCAAGCGGGACACCATTTTGCCCACAGCGCGATCGATAAAACGATAAGCCTCCAAGGCTTGAGGATGGCGAGCATGACTAAGATGGGAATACTCATCAACCCCAGGAAAGAGCGTAAACAAAAATTGAAAATCTTCTGAAAAGACCTTGAGGGTTTTTTCTAAAGCGGCTTCGTCGACCAGGTGCCAACGATCCGTAAGATGCGCATAATACCAGTACCAAATCCTCATATGCGCCGTGAGGTTATTTTGACTGGGAACACCCCGATTAACCGAATTAAAGATGTTATAAGATCGGGGAAACTGCTCAAAAAGCGTCGGAAATCCGGGTTGAATATCACGGTTTAAAAAAAAACTCTCGAAACCGACATAGCTTCGGTAACTATGTAGAGACCACGCTCGCTTCTCTGCATAAAGATTTTTATCAAACCACCGAATTCCAGGAACATTACAAGTCCCCGGATAAAAGCCCGTAAGAAAAGGCATATAAGCGGGGCCTGTGGTGGAAGGAAAAACACTAGTCGCTTTGGCAAAGGTTCCTTCTGCGACAAAAACCTCCTGGAGATGAGGGAGCTGTCCTGAGTCCAATAACTCTGCAAAAACGTCGTAACGCGCACCATCCGCCATCAAAACGACAAAACGTTTCTTGCTTGCTATCATAAGATTGCCACACTCTGAGAAAGTTACCTTTGAAGCCGATCAATCAATGTAGAAAAATTAGATCCACTTAGATCTAAGAAGGTTGAGTTCTTAACTCTTGTAATTTTTTCTGCATACGACTGACTAACTCGGAATAACCGTGTTTCGAAATGATGGAATCGAACTGGTAACGATAGTTCTCCACCAGAGAGGCATTATCAACGATGACGTCAAATACCTTCCATCCTCCGCCCGCCTTTTTCAGACGGTATTGAATATCCAAAGTAACGTTCTCCTTAGGAACGTAAATTTCTGTGAGGGTCAAGGCCACTGACTTATCCTTTTGAAAACGATCCCCCTTGTAATTGACCGTATAAGAATTTCCCTGAGTTTTACTATGTTCTTTCGAAAAGATAGCCTTGGTTTCCAGAAGATCGGTCATCAAGCCCACAAAGCGATCTTGTTCAGAGGCAGATAAACCGCTCCAATGTTTGTCCAAAGCCAATTGGCTTAACTCACGCAAATCGAAAGCCCCATTGAGAATCTCTCTTTTGATACGCCGATTCTCTTCTTTTTGCGCAGCACTTGCCTCTTTGGAAGTATCATAGGATTCTAATTTTCTTTCGATCTCCTGAATTTCAAAAGTGGGAGTCCCTCTTGGAGCATTGACCTGACCCTTAGCCTGCAAGGTCGTCGCGGAAGCATTCTGTTGAGAAGCGCCGCCTCCCTTAACAGCTCCTTGGGCAAAACGGAGACCTGAGCACAGGGTCAACCCTATCGCTCCAAAAAACAACAATACAAAGGTTTTATGCCACAAGACGACTCCTAATTTTTTCTTCTCATACAAAAAACCCTGTGTGTTTTTCTTAAATAAAAAGTGCTTATTCATTCCATCACCTTTTCTTCGGTTTCGCTGCCCACAGGCGCATCGGGAACTTCAAGACGAGCGAGGCCCCCGGCTTTTTGTTCCAATGTCGCGACGGCAATATTGTAGTTATAAATGGCTTCAAAAAAACGTCCTCGAGAGAGCAAATAGGCCTGCAAAGCATCTGAGTAATCTTTTTTATCACCAAGGCCAATATCGGTATTAGTTTTGGTCAGAAAAACATATTGTCGGGCTGTTTTCATAGCCTCGTCGGAGTTCTCCATATTTTTCTTATTTTGTTGAACTGTCAAATAAGCATCACGGATATCGAGCTCTAGTCCTTCGTCAGCCGCCTGTTTGGAAAATGCTGTTTTGAAATATTCTGCCTCCGTTTGCCTCACTTTGGCAAAATGGCGTCGAAAGTTAAAATCACCATCAATGCGTAGACCGAACCCAAAACGTTGGAAGTTAAAGGGGTCGTTAAAATCATCCGTTAGTTGTAAGCCCTGAATACTGTTCGTGGTAATACCGAATTCGTATAACGCGCCAATTCCCATATTGGGGGCAATTTTACGTTTTTCCAAACGATATTGGGATTCTTTGGCGCGAAGCCCAATCTCAAGTAGTCGGGACTCGGGACGAAACTTTCGACTTTCATTGAGATAATATTCAAAGTCTCTAAGCTCGTAATTGACAGCTCTCAAATGCTTTTCGACGATTTCAAACTCTGTCCCGCGAGGCAATCCCATCTGAATACGTAAGGCATGGTGAGCTAGCAGATCATCTTTTTCCAACTTGGAAAGACGACTCAATATTTCAAAACGAGCCAACTTCAAACGAGCCAATTCGACCGGATTACGAGTTTCTTCCTCTCCTTTACCTTTTTCTACATTGGCTTCACGTCGAGAAATCTCGCTTTCCATATGTTGAATCGCATCCTGAAGAAGATCCCGCATATCGTTGGCCAGAAGGATTCCAAAATAAAGTTTTTTTACCTTTAGTAAAATATCGTTCTTCTTATCTGTTCGCTTTTCTTTCTCAGCGCCGATTCCTTGACGGGCCAGGTCTTGGGCTAATCCAATTTTACCAAAGGCATAGAGGGGAAAACCGACGGCAATTTTACCCCTTTGAAAATAGGTCAAATAACCATCAAAGAAACTCTGCACCGCATGATCAACATCGCGAGGCGCAGGAGCAGAAAGAAATTCGTAATCTAGATTGGGAATGCCGCGAATCTTAGCCTCACTCAATTTGCTCTCTGCGGCCATGACATCGTAATCGGAAGCCCTCACCTCGTAGTTATTGAGCATGGCCATTCGGATGCAATCATCAAGATTAACCTTAAACTGGGGCTTACCCTTTTCAGGGGAAGAAAATCCAAATTCGGTAGAAGGGGGATGGGAAGAATATTCTTCATCCCCGGGCAGGGCTGGAGTCGGTGTCACTTCCGAACCAGTAGCCCCTCCCCCCCCCTTAGCTGAAGACGAAACAGAACGGATGGGGTCGGGGCGAATCTCCACCTGCTGTGCCCCAAGCTTTCCCACTCCACCCAAGCAGCAAGATGCTAAGAGAATCCCGAGGAGGACGCTCTGTTTTCGAAAAATTTTACACCTCATCCAAAAAACTCAATTCTTTAAACTTAGAAAAATAAAAACAACTCCAGACATCCATCCAACCCCATTTTGCGCGTTCAGTGACGAGCCGAATCAAGCTCTGTGACTTGGACCAAACCAGGCTTAAGGGGTAGGGTAAAATAAAACTGGGCTCCTTCCCCCTTTTTTGACTCCACCCAAATCCTTCCTCCATGAAGCTCGATGATTTTTTTTGCTAAAGCCAATCCTAGCCCCGTACCCCCATAAGAACGACCATGCGATCCATCCACCTGACGAAACTCTTCAAAGATAAAATTTTGATCTGATTCTTCAATGCCGATTCCCGAATCTAAAACACTCACCTGCAACATATCCCCATGGCGACTGCTATAAATTTCGATAATTTTAGACCCCTCGGAGCGGGAAAACTTTAAGGCATTCTCCAACAGGCTCTGCAAAACCTGCCGAATTTGTCCCTCGTCCCCATAGACATAAGATGCCGAATCCAATTCGACCCGAAGCAAAAATCCCTTCTCTAAAAAAATGGGTTGATAATCGATCAGAAGTCCCTGAACCAACTTAAGCAAATTAATTTTTCTAACTTCTAAGATCCCTTGCTTACTTTGGACCCTCGCCAACTCCAAGATCTGATGAACCACAAGAGAAAGCTCTTCACCTGCCGAAGCAATCATCTCCAAATACCGTCTTTGGTCGTCATTCAAAGATCCACCGGTTTCGGGATCTAACAGCACCTGAGTCATCCCTAAAATGCCGTTGAGGGGGGTACTCAATTCATGGGAAATTGTCGAGACGAATTGGGTCTTGAGCTTAGCCATTTCGGCAAGTTTTAGATTTTGCTTTGTCAGAGAATCGTAAAGGATAGCGTTATCCATGGCCACAGCCCCCAAAGCCGTCAAAACCTCAAGAAATTCCAATTGAACACGAGAGTGCTCCTGCTCGTCTTTGCGGTGCCCCAAGGTCAAAATCCCTACGAACTTACCCTCAGCAATTAAAGGATAAATCACATCGGCGTTGACCGAAGTCATGAGGCAAAGACCAGATTCTTTTACATCGACGAGCCGTGGATTGCTCAAGAGTTGGGATTTCATCAAAAAAGTAGCCGTTTGTCCCAAGTAGTGCACAAAGGAATCTTGAGTGGAAAATTGAAGTTGGAGCGGGTCTCCCCCTAAGCTCTCCCGAACCACAAAAGCCTTGAGTTCCGAATCCAATAACAACAGAACCCCAGTGCGAGCCTCGGCAATTTCGACACTCGTCCTAAGAAAATTCCGCAGCAACTCCTTAAGATTGGAAATAGAGCGAATTCCCTGGGTGAAATTTTTTAAAATCCTCAGCCAATTTTGTTCTGCCGTGGACCGGCGCTGAAACAGCATGGCGCAAACTAATGAAATTTATTTTTCATTTCAAGACGCTTTACAAATGACCCTATATGACAATGCATTATACTTACCCACAATACTATCCCCAACTGTGGATAACTTGAAAAAAATTATAAAAAACAAACAATTGAACAAATAATTCCCAATTATTTCCTAAAAAATCCTCAGCATAAAGAACGCACTGATTCCCTTTTAAGGACAAACGCAACATTAATCTTGCGAGTCCGTCACGAACTTGGGTAAGCCGGAGGAGTTCCGCTGGCTTATTTCTGTTTTCAGATCTCAATGAGAGGATTTTTATGAAACACGCTTTTATCGTCGATGCTGTCCGCACTCCCCGAGGCAAACGGGAGGGATCTTTAAAATCTATCCACCCGATTGATCTTGCAGCTCTACCTTTGAATGCCCTGGCCAGCAGAAATTCCTTAAACCCTCTGTTTGTGGAAGATGTTCTCTACGGCTGTGTTTCCCAACGAGATGAACAAGACAACGTCATCGCCAGGGAGGCCGTATTAGCGGCTGGCTGGCCTGTGGAAGTTCCTGGAGCGACGATCAACCGTTTTTGTGGCTCCGGATTGAGTGCCGTAAATCTAGCCGCCCACACCGTAATGTCTGGAATGTCTGAAATCATGATTGGTGGTGGTGTCGAGCACATGAGCCGCGTTCCCATGAACATCAATTTTGACATGGCTGGTTCTAAGTTAGCCGAGCGATTTGACCTCATTCCCCAGGGACTTTCAGCGGAATTAATCGCCGAAAAATATGGCTTCACCCGACAAGACTTAGATGCATTTGCCGCCCAATCCCAAGCGCGCGCTGCCTTGGCCTGGCAAGAAAATCGATTTCAACGTTCTATTATCCCCGTGGAAACCCAGAATGCCGCTGGAGAGAAAATGGTTTTGGAACGAGACGAACATTTTCGTCCTGGCACCACGGTGGAAAAATTATCTGGCCTGAGACCAGTCTTCAAAGCCGATGGAGTGATTCATGCGGGAAATTCCAGTGGCATCGTCGATGGTGCCGCCGCCGTGCTCATCGCCAGCGAACAAGCCTGTCGACAGCACCAACTTACTCCCCGAGCTCGTTTTGTCGCCACTGTGGAGGTGGGATCCGATCCCATTCTCATGCTATTGGGACCGATCCCCGCGATTCATAAAGTCACTGCCAAAGCTGGGCTCAAGATCAGCGACATTGATCTTTTTGAAATCAACGAGGCCTTTGCCCCTGTTCCCCTGGCAACCATCCGAGATTGCGGTTTAGATCCGGAAAAAGTCAACGTCAACGGAGGGGCTATCGCCCTAGGACACCCCTTAGGTGCAACGGGAGCCATGTTGTTGGGAACGGTGTTAGACGAATTAGAGCGCCGTCAGCAGCGCTATGGCTTGGTCACGCTCTGCATCGGCCATGGCATGGCTGTTGCCACCATCATCGACCGGCATGTTTAAGGATATGTCTGCTCTCCCTATGGAAACCGAAACTTAATTTTTTTCCAGAGGCCTGCAGCAGAGACAAAGGAAGCTGTATTTTTGAGACTTGTACGGATGGCGTTCAAAACCAAGGTGAGACAGACATAGATTGCGGTGGCGAAAATTGTCAGCCTTGTGACCCTTCCTGTGGCAATGGCGTGGTTGATGGTTGGGGCGAGCAATGCGATGACGGCAACGACATTGAAACTGATGAATGTGACTCTAATTGCATGAACCCGACAGGAAATAGTAATCCCTAATTTTTCCAACTGCCCATTATTGCTATTTTGATAAAACGAAAAACCCCATCTTAAATTTTTAAGATGGGGTTTTTTTATGTCAGAATTTCTGATCTCAAAATCCGGATACTAGTACTATAAAGGCCACCACCCGAACCCATCACCCTAAGCCATGATCTATAAATTAGTACCCCTCAAAGGGATAATGAGAAAAGCTCCCTTAAACAATACAAGGATCGTGGTACTCCCCCCAAACCTCACGAAGGGCGCCCATAATCTCTCCGACGCTGGCGTAAGACTTCACCGCCTCAAAAATGGCCGGAAGCAGATTTTGTGAGGTCGGGGCCACTTCCTTCAGGGCTTGTAAGGCGGATCGAACCCGAACCGCATCTCTTTCAGCCTTGACTCGTTGGAGCTTTTCTCTTTGTCGAGTTTCAACATGGGGATCAATCTTCAAAACCTCCAAAGGTTTTTCTTCCTCGATGACAAAATCATTAACCCCTACGATCTTTTCTTCTCCTGATTCCACGCGACGCTGGTAGTTCGCGGAGGCCTCAGCCACTTCCATCATCGGATAACCAGATTCCACGGCCTTGACCATCCCCCCCAAGGCATCGATCTTGCGAATATACTCGTAGGCCTTAGCCTCCAAGGCATCAGTCAAAGACTCGATAAAGTAAGACCCCCCAAGCGGATCAATCACCTGAGCGACATTGGATTCATGGGCGAGAATTTGCTGGGTACGTAAGGCGATACGAACCGATTCGTCGGTAGGTAGAGCTAAAGTTTCATCTAAAGAATTGGTATGTAAGCTTTGGGTGCCTCCTAAAACAGCAGCCAAAGCTTGTAAGGCTACCCGCACCACATTGTTATAGGGTTGTTGAGCCGTCAAACTCACCCCTGCGGTCTGGCAATGAAAACGCATTCGCATGGACTCTGGTTTTTTAGCACCAAAGCGATCCCGCATCACATGAGCCCACATACGACGGGCAGCCCTTAGTTTGGCGATTTCTTCGAAAAAATCGTTATGAACATCCCAAAAAAAACTTAAACGGGGAGCAAAATCGTCGACTTTGAGTCCTCGATCAATGCAGGCCTGAACATAAGCAATGCCATCGGCCAGGGTGAAGGCCAATTCCTGAACGGCTGTCGCCCCCGCCTCGCGAATATGATAACCGCTGATGGAAATCGGATTAAACCTGGGCAAATGCTGAGTGCAATATTCTATGGTATCGACGATCAGCCTCATGGAGGGTTCAGGGGGAAATATGTAGGAATGCTGGGCGATATATTCTTTCAGAATATCGTTTTGAATGGTCCCGGAAATTTTTTCCAAGGGCACCCCTTGCTGCTCCGCAACCGCCATATACATACATAACAAAACCGAAGCGGGAGGATTGATCGTCATAGAGGTTGTCACTTGATCGAGGGGAATGCCTTCGAAAATCACCTCCATGTCACGCAACGTGTCCACCGCAACTCCGCAAACCCCCACTTCTCCACGTGCCCGGGGAGAATCGGAGTCATAGCCCATCAAGGTAGGAAAATGAAAAGCGACGGACAAGCCCGTTTGTCCGTGATCGATAAGATAATGGAAACGCCGATTAGTTTGCTCAGGACTACCAAACCCAGCGAACTGACGCATGGTCCAAAGCCGCCCGCGGTACATATTGGAGTAAACCCCACGGGTGAAGGGAAACTCACCGGGCCTTCCCAACTTGTCTTGCTGCGAAAACTCTCCAAGATCTTCAATCCCATAAACTTCTTGAAGGGAAATTCCCGACAAAGTGGAAAAATTCTTTTTAGGTGGCTTCAGCATAGACAGCTCACTCCTCACGTTTTGAAATTGCGCCCAACTCCGACGGAATTCAATGGGAGGAGATTTACAGGGTAAAACCTAAACTCCCTACCCCAATATTTCACGGATAACATTTCGTGTGATCACCAAACGCTGAATCTCGCTGGTTCCTTCGTAAATTTCAGTGATCTTGGCATCACGAAAATGACGCTCCACAGGATATTCCTTAACGTAGCCGTATCCGCCGTGCACCTGAATGGCCTTATTGGTAATCCACATGGCGGCTTCTGAAGCGAACAACTTAGCCATAGCCGCCTCTTTGGTAAAAGCTTGGGCCTGATCTTTCATCCAGGCCGCGCGATGGACCAACAAACGGGCCGCATCCAAACGGGTCGCCATCTCTGCAATATAATCTTGAATGGCGCCAAATTCGTAAATTTTCTTACCGAAGGCTTCGCGATCGGTGGAATATTTCGCCGCTGCCTCAAAGGCGGCCCGAGCGATTCCCACCGCCTGGGTACCAATTCCGATACGCCCGCCATCCAAGGTCGTCATAGCTACGGTGAACCCCTGACCTTCGACCCCCAATAAATTAGCGGCGGGCACCTCACACTCTTCCAACACGATCTCTGAAGTGGAAGAGGCGCAAATCCCCAATTTTTTTTCTACTTTTCCAATGGAAAACCCGGGAAAATCTTTTTCGACGATAAAACAGGAAATACCCTTGTGACGTTTTTCCCGATCCGTCATGGCGTATACCACCATGGCGTGGGCGTCGGGCCCATTGGTGATAAAATTCTTTCGTCCATTCAGAATATACTTATCGCCTCTTTTCACCGCCGTGGTCTGCTGATTGGCTGCATCGGATCCTGTTCCCGGCTCAGAGAGAGCGTAGGCCCCTAACTTCTGTCCCATGGCGAAGGGAGTGAGGTATTTTTCCTTTTGGGCATCATTGGCAAATTTGGTGATGGGAGCACAATACAACGAGTTGTTAACGGACATGGTCACTGCCGTAGAAGCACAAGCCACCGAAATTTCTTCTAAGGCCAACACATAACTCAAGGTATCGAGGCCACTGCCCCCCCACTGGGTGGGGACCATCATTCCCATAAGCCCTAATTCCGCCATTTTAGGTAAAAAACGGGCGGGAAACTCTCCTTTGGCATCAAGCTGGGCGGCAACGGGGGCCACCTCACGTTGAGCAAAGTTGCGAGCCATTTCCTGAATCATTTTTTGTTCTTCACTAAGACGGAATTCCATATTCGTTCCTTATTTGCCAAAAAAACACCGACAAGATTTTACCTGACAAAGAATTTAATAATCAGCACCCGCGAAATTGCGCCTTGCGCTTCTCCAAAAAGGCCGTGACCCCCTCGATTCGATCCTCTGTGGCGAAGATCAAAGGAAAGGTGCTGGCCTCTAAAGTAAGACCACTGTTGAGATCGAGATCGGTTCCCTGATTAATTACACGTTTCGCTAACTCCACGGCCACAGGCCCCTTGGAAAGAATCTCCCTCAGGGTTTTACCCACCTCCTCCATCAAAACATCAGGAGTTAAGACTCGGTTAACGATCCCCATTTGCAAGGCCTCATCCGCGGAAATCATCCGTGCAGTGAATACTAATTCCTTCGCACGGGCTCGTCCTACAAGACGAGCCAAACGTTGAGTTCCGCCGAAACCAGGAAACAACCCGAGATTGACTTCGGGCAAACCCAATTTGGCGTTCTCGCTGGCGTAGATAAAATCGCAAGACAGGGCCAACTCCATGCCTCCCCCCAGGCAAAACCCATGAACAGCGGCCACGACAGGCTTTCGGCAAGTCTCCACGGTATTCATTGCCCGATGCCCCAACTCACAAAAACGACGGGCGTCCAAGGCATTCATCTCTTTCATGGCAGCGATATCAGCCCCAGCGACGAAGGCCTTTTCTCCTTCACCAGTCAAGAGCACAGCTCCCACCTGCTCATCGGCGTTAATCTTCTCGAAGGCCTGAATGAGATCCTCTAAAACTTGGGGATTAAGAGCATTGAGGGCTTTGGGACGATTGACCTTAACAGTGCAAATGCGTTCTTGAGTTTCAACCAATAGGGTTTCGTAAGCCATGGGATATTCCTCTTCTAAAGGGACTGTATCTGCGTCGCGGATCGTTGGATTCGGGATTAAGAATATTTGTAAAAACCTCGACCCACTTTACGTCCGTACCAACCTGCCTCCACGTATTTTCTCAACAAGGGGCAAGCGCGGTATTTGGGATCACCAAACTCTTTGTACATCACATCGAGTACAGCCAAGAGCGTATCCAAACCGACGAAATCACACAGCTCAAGAGGCCCCATGGGATGATTGAGTCCCAACTTAACGGCCTTGTCGATATCTTCGGCCGTACCCACGCCTTCATAAAGGGTAAACACCGCTTCGTTGAGGAAGGGTAATAAAGTGCGGTTGACAATGAAGGCAGCGGAATCTTTCGCCGTCACCACCTGTTTTCCTAACTTTTCTCCAACCTGACAGGCGGTTTGGTAGGTAGCGTCGTCGGTCTGCACGGCACGAATAATTTCTAATAGCTTCATCACAGGAACAGGATTGAAGAAATGCATCCCGATAACCTTATGGGGTCGCTGAGTTACAGCGGCCAAGCCCGTAACCGAAATGGAACTGGTATTCGTGGCCAGAATGGTTTTTTCCGAAACTAACTTATCTAGGCTGCGGAATAATTCTTCTTTTGCGGCGACATTCTCGGTGATGGCCTCGATGATGAGATCACGATCAGCAAAATCGGCATGATTGCAAGTCCACTGCACTCGCCCCAAGGCCTTGCTTTGATCCTCAGCACTGAGTTTGCCCTTCTCGACTAATTTTTGCAGAGCCTGAGCAAGCTTTCCTTGAATTTTTTCATTTTGCTGGGGGTTTTGATCACAGGCCAAAACATCAAAACCTGCCAAAATGGCAATTTGCACAATGCCCAATCCCATTTGTCCCACACCAATCACACCAATCTTCTGCACGCTCATAATAGCTCCTTAATATCGATAATTTAATTTGCTCTCTGTCATTTCTTTCAAAGCACCCATGACGCTTTGAGTTTTATTCTTCGTTTTTAGATGTTTCTCGAATCCGCCTAAGTTTTCTCAAAAAACTAGAGACGTTCTACAATCAGGGCCACGCCTTCTCCACCACCAATGCAAAGACTAGCCAACCCGCGTTTCGCTCCGCGATCTTGCATCGCGTAGAGCAAGGTAGTCAAAATACGCGCCCCACTAGCTCCAATGGGATGCCCCAGGGCTACAGCTCCACCGTGGACATTGACTTTATCGGCGGGAATTCCGATCTTTTGGTTATTTGCCAAAGCCACCACCGCGAAAGCCTCGTTCAATTCCCAAAGATCAATATCGGCAGGCTTTAGATTGGCCTTTTGCAAAGCCTTCTGAATGGCCTCCGCCGGCGCCATAGTAAACCATTCAGGAGCGATGGACGCTTGTTCATGGGCCACAATACGCGCCAAAGGCTTGAGTCCCAAATTTTGAGCCTTGGTCTCACTCATCACCAAAAGAGCTGCGGCCCCATCGTTGATAGAGCTGGCATTACCGGCCGTTACCGTTCCTTCTTTTTCGAAGGCAGGACGCAAACCTGATAATTTATCGATGCTCCCCTTGCCCGGCTCTTCGTCGGTATCAACCAAGATCGGATCACCTTTACGCTGTGGCACGGGAACGGGGGCGATTTCAGCTTTGAACTTTCCATCGGCAATGGCCGCTAAGGCCCTGCGATAACTTTCGGCAGCGAAGGCATCTTGAGCCTCACGGGTGAGCTTGTATTCCTTAGCGCACAACTCCGCCGCATTCCCCATATGAAAATTATGATAACAATCCCAAAGGCCATCATGAATCATCGTATCGATGAGGCGCTCGTGTCCCATTCTTAACCCCTGTCTCGCCTTGGTTAGGGCATAGGGAGCTTGACTCATGCTTTCCATCCCGCCGGCAATAACGACTTCTCGATCTCCAGCGCGAATCATCTGGTCGGCGAGCATAACGGCCTTCAATCCAGAACCGCAAACCTTACCGATGGTCAGGGCACCGGTATGCTGAGGTAGACCCGCTCCCAATATGGCCTGACGGGCAGGAGACTGTCCCTCCGCAGCCGTGAGCACGTTACCCATGATGACCTCTTGAACTTCGTTAGGAGAGATTCCAGCCCGCTCCACAACCGCCTTCAGGACAACAGACCCGAGGGCCGTGGCAGAAACCTCGGACAAGGACCCAAGAAAACTTCCAATGGGGGTACGCGCCGCACTGACGATAACCGAACTACGAGCCGAAGATTTTTCAGACATGGGACACACTCCTTAAAAACAAGAGAATAAAAAACCGCGGCCGTTCTAAAACAAGGTTGCACCGCCAAGTCAACGGATATTCCCCAATGCAGAGCCATAAAAAGTCATGGGCAGAATAATAAATCAAAAAACGATTTCAAGAGGCCCGAAGATCGGTTGACCCAAAACTCGTCCCATGATTTAGGGTCGCTCATGCCGCAGATCGGAAGCGTCCCTTATCTCAATGCATTACCCCTACTAGAAGGTTTGGAGGCTAGTACCCGAAGCAAGTTGCTCTTGAGCCCTCCTGCCACCTTGCACGAGGCTATCGCCACTCAAAAAGTTCAAGTGGCGTTGCTCCCGGTGGTTTCTTACTTAGAAAATCCAGAATTTCGTCTGATTCCAGGAACGGGCATTTGTTGCAACGGAGCGGTAAAAAGCGTGCGTGCTTTTTTTCACCCTAAACACCGCAGCCTCGAAACCGTGCAAAAGGTCTACTTGGATCCCCACTCCAAAACCAGTCAGCGCCTTCTTAAAGTGCTCTTAGCCAAAAAATATGAACGCAACCTGCACAAAATCCAGTGGGTCCATCAACTGAAAGAGGCCGATTGCGCGCTGCAAATCGGCGACAAGGCCCTGATCAATGCAGACCGAGGACACTCCGTCGATTTAGGAACCGAATGGTACGAATTTACAGGTCTACCTTTTGTCTTCGCTTGCTGGATGTCCAAAAATTCCGTGTCTCGGGATTTACTCGTCCAGCTCCACAATGCCAAGATGAACGGAAAACAAAATCTCGAAGCCATCGCCCAAAAACAAAAAATCGTTTCGCCCCCTGAGGCCCTCGATTACTTAACCCGATGCATCCACTACGATATCGAGGGTCCAGAATTAGTCGGTATGAAGCTCTTCTTTGATTGGGTTGGCGAATTGGAGAAACAAGTTTATGACACTTCCCTCCGCTTTGTTGCGTAAAATTGAACAACGAGAGCGCATTGACGGCCAAGACGCCCTGACCCTATTCGAGAGGGGTGACCTTTTGACCCTGGGACGTTTGGCCAATGAGGTCAATCTCGAAAAAAACGGGAACACCGTTGGTTACGTGATCGACCGCAACCTCAACTACACCAATGTTTGTGTACTACGCTGTAAATTTTGCGCCTTCCGTCGGGATAAAGATGCCGAAGGTTCTTGGGAACTCACCTGGAAAGACATCGACGATAAAATCGAAGAACTGCTTGATGCGGGAGGGACGCAAATCCTTATGCAGGGTGGCCACCACCCCGATTTCAAACTCGACTATTACGTCGACCTCGTGCGACACATCAAAAGCCGTTATCCTCAGGTTACCGTCCACGCCTTTTCGCCCCCCGAATTGCATCATATCGCCCACCTTTGCAAAATCAGCTACCAAGAGCTTCTTAGTGCTCTAAAGTCCGCCGGCTTAGACAGCATTCCAGGAGGAGGCGCCGAAATCCTCGATGATGGAATCCGACAAAAAATTTCTTCGGGAAAATGCAAAAGCTCCCAATGGTTGGACGTGTTCGAGACCGCCCATCGTCTGGGCATTCGGGGTTCAGCCACAATGATGTTTGGTCATATCGAGAACGTCTCCCACCGCATTGCCCATCTCCAACAATTACGTGACTTGCAAGACCGAACCGGCGGCTTCTTCGCTTTCATTCCGTGGACCTACGTTCCGGGCAACTCCCCCATGGGCGGAAGCCAAGCTGGCAGCCACGACTATCTCAAAACCTTGGCCATCTCGCGCATCTTCCTCGACAACTTTCAAAATATTCAAATTAGCTGGCTCACTCAAGGTCTCGCAGTCGCCCAAGTCGCCACCCAATTTGGCGGCAATGACATGGGCTCCACCCTCCTCGAAGAAAACGTGGTTCGCGCCACCGGCGCCCCTCATCGCACCACCGTAGACGAATTGCGGCGTGTACTTACCGAACTCGGCAAGACACCTCGGCAACGAGACACCTTCTACAATTATCTAAATTAGCCCCAAGCCTTGTCCTAGGGGTTTTAACCAGGGGAAATCCATTTTATGCTGCTCTTCGCCCCACTGCTTAAAAACCCACTTCAAGCGGAAATATCCGACGCCGCTCTTTGGATTGAACAAGATCTCATTCGCTATGCCGGTCCTCGAAGCTGTCTTCCCTCCGAAGCCCATGGCGATCCCGTACAATATAAAATTGAAGATGGAATTTTATTTCCCGGTCTCGTCAACGCCCATTGTCACCTAGAATTAACTTGTCTAGAGGGGTTACCTTATCCGGGAAACTTCACCGATTGGATCCGAAAAATACTGGAAGCAAAAACTAATCTGGGTCCTGAGGAGCAAGATAAGGCCATTGTGAAAGGAGTTCTACTCAGCATCTTGGGAGGAACCACCACCCTAGGGGATCACATGAGTTGCAACAGCAACCTAGAAGATCTACTCGAAAGCCCATTGCGTGGAAAAATTTTTCTTGAGGTATTGGGAGTCGTTCCTGAAGTAGCCGAAACCCTGTTCAATAGCGCTCAGCATCTCAAGGAAACTTACAAACAACACAACTCACGCTTTGAAATTATTCCCAGCCCACATTCCATTCACGCTGTGGCCCCTGAAATTTTAGAACGTCTTTTTTCCAGTCCCCACGGTTTATTTTCGATTCACTTGGCAGAAAGCCTCGATGAACAACAATATTTTCAGGGTTCGGGTCCACTGCATCAATTAATCGCTGAGCGAAGTACCCCACCTCACACCTCAAAAACTTCGGCTCTTGGGGAAATGTTGGCACGAGCTTGGTTAGACTCAAGAACGCTGATCGTGCATGGAAATTATCTCAACGACATTGAATTGAAAATTATAGGTCAAAAAGGAATCAGCTTAGTCCACTGCCCCTTTTCACACCGTTACTTCAACCACCGCCCCTTTCCCTTGCAAGGTGCATTGCAAGCTGGTGTCAATATCGCGCTCGGTACGGACAGCCTAGCCAGCGCCACCAGTCTTTCTATGTTGGAGGTGATGAGGGAAATGGAACGCCGCTTTCCCAAACTCGATCGCGAAACAATTTTGTCCATGGCAACCTTGGGAGGGGCGCAGGCCTTACAGCTGCAAGATCAAGTCGGCAATCTCAGCAGCGGAAAAAAAGCCGACGCCATCGCCATACGACAACTGGGACATCGCGACCCCTTAGACGCACTTTTCGCTGCGGAGCAGGTGGATTTTTCCATGGTAGACGGAGTGATTCTAGCGAGATGAAGCTCCTCGAAGATAGACCTACATAAACGGCGATTCTTACCTTGGATCATCCCCTTCTCAATCTTGATGAAATCTCCTCTCAAAAAAACACCACTAGAAATTTGCGAAACCCGACATACACCCCATTTCTCAAAAGATCACACCGAGTAACGGGTTTCTTCCGTAGCCTGCTCTATGAAATTCAACACTGCCTTGCCCTCTTCACAAGGAAGCTCGCAACTTTGTTGACGGCAGAAATAAAAAGCTCTTTTACCCTCTATTGATTGCCTCTCTTTCAGCAAAGCGGGAAAGCCATCGCCCTCTTGCCCCCATGCCAATGCCAAATAAGGATGGAAGCCTTGTCGAATATCGCGAATCAGTGACTGAGCTTCAGCATCTTGTCGAACAGCCAACAAAGCCAGTTCTTGTCCCCCTTGATCCCAAAGGTCATAAGCCATCACCATTTGAGAAAAAGCCTGTGGATATTGACTTAATAGCGGTGAAAAAACCTCGAAGATCTTCTGAGCACGCTGTTTAAAGAATTCTTCCCCTTGCAATTGAAAGAGCCTTAACAAATTATGAGCCGCCACTCCATTGGCATTGGGCAAGGCACCGTCCATCCCCTCCTTATTACGAATCAATAAACTGGGATCCTGACCATCGGTGGAAAAATAAGCCCCATGCACCTCATCCCAAAACTTTTGGTCCTGATAAGTTTGCAAGGCCAAGGCCCAACGCAAGGTTGATTCATCGAAGTCACAAAAATAAAGCTCGATTAGAGCCTGAATTAAAAAAGCGTAGTCCTCCAAACGAGCTGCGAAACGGGACTCACCATCCCGATAACGGGCCAAGAGACCCGAAGGAGAATAAAGTTTTTCTTTTAAAAAATCCGCAGCGGCTCGAGCCGCATGCAGATATTTTTTTTCTCCCAGCACCTGATAACCCAAGGCCATGGCCCGAATCATCAGACCGTTCCAAGAAGTCAGCACCTTATCGTCTTTATGAGGATGGATGCGCCGCTCTCGGTATTGAAAAAGTTTTTCTAGAGCCCCCCCCAAAGGAGCCTCACGTTTTTTCAACCAATCCCATTCGACGGAAAATTGTAAATGATGGGTTCCATGCTCAAAATTACCGCCGGGTTTTAAAGGAAAGGCCTTTTGCAAAACTTGCCATTCATCCTCACTCAACAAGGCTCGCAACTCCTCCGAATTCCAAACATAAAATTTCCCTTCCTCACCCTCGCTGTCCGCATCTTCCGCAGAATAAAAACCACCTTCGGGATGAGTCAGCACACGAAGCGTGTAATCCAGAGTTTCTCGAGCCACCTCGGCAAATTGCACGATACCCGTGACCTGGTGGGCCTCCAAATAAGCCACGGCCAAGAGGGCGTTGTCGTAGAGCATCTTTTCAAAATGGGGAATCTCCCAACGGACATCGACGGAGTAGCGGGCAAAACCACCCCCCACATGATCGTAAAGTCCTCCTCGGGACATTTTATCCAGAGAGTGTACCACCATGGACAGGGCTTCGGGAGCCTGGCTACGACGATAAACACGCAACAACATGGATAACTGAGTGCTGTGAGGAAATTTGGGAGCAGAACCAAAACCGCCCCAATTGCGATCGAAATTAATCAGGGAGTTGGAGAAAAAACTGCGGAATAATTCTTTACCCAGAGGGTGGACGGTCTCACTCCAATCTTTTCGCTCTCGCAGATGTTCCAAAAGTGACCTTGCCGATTCCTCGAGCTTTTCCCGCTGCTCTACCCATAAACCGTGAAGGCGTTCCAAAAGACTCAAAAAGGTTTCCTTCGGCCAATAGGTCCCTCCAAAAAAGGGCTTGAGATCCGGAGTTAAAAACATACTTAGAGGCCATCCCCCACGCTGCCCCATGGCATGCACGGCCGACATATAAATTTCGTCCACATCGGGTCGTTCTTCCCGATCGACTTTGATGGCGATGAAATTTCGATTCAAGACGGAGGCGACGGATTCTTCCTCAAACGATTGATGGGCCATCACATGACACCAATGACAGGTGGAATAACCAATGCTGAGAAAAATGGGTTTATTCTGTTCGCGAGCCTTTTGGAAGGCCTCTTCCCCCCAAGGGTACCAATCGACCGGATTTTCTTGATGCTGTAACAAGTAAGGAGATTTTTCTTGAGAAAGACGATTTATTTTTTTTTGAGCATTCATTTTTGCACCATGGCACGGAGCACCTAAAACCTCAATCCCATCGAAGTGAAGCTGATGGCCTTTTTTATTTTTTGAAGGATAACTCCACAACCCTCATTTTTTCTTAAAAAGAAAAAATTATTCGTTTACCTCTGTCAGAAAAATCCCGTACCCTTGAATTTCATCTTGCAACATTCGATCAGGGGGGAACGGACGATGCTCTACTTCAGGAAGACGCTTCTGCTCTTACTTCTTTGGGGATTGACGTATTCGGGAATAATCGCCTGTTCCAACGCTGATTCTGATTGTCCCTTACCCCCACCGTTCTGCGGAGGAGACTTCGTCTTAAACACCGAGATGACCACGCCCTATGGCCCAGCTTGGGCCGACATCAGTGCCCCTCCTTCGGGTTGGGCCACCTGTTATGGTCCCTATGCACTTTGTTATTACGCACAATGCGAGCCCAGCGCTGAAAACGGCAACACCGTCGCCGATTGTCCCTGTTATGAATGGTTTGGGACCAATCACGTTCTGATCAATGCCATCCTCAGCCTGGATCTCTATCAAGAGACCTTGGCCTTCTGCACCGAAAATCCCGACCTTTGCAATCAACCTAACCAAGCCCCCATCTGTGAAGCCATCAATAATGGCACCTATATGGAGGGCGCCGCATTGGTTTCAACCTTCAGTTTCTATCGTTCTGCTCAAGAACCCATCGGAAGCACAGATTGTACTTCTGATCCTGGCCTCTACGCCGGATGCATGACTTCCCCTTGCTTTGGAGAATCCTTTCCTGGCCCCGACAATACCACCATGATTCAATGCGACTGCCCTACTTACGATGGCCCCTTTCAGGCTACGAAGTCGAATATCTCTTGCGATATTTCCCCTTTGGTCTACTCAGCAGCCTACAATCCCTACCCACCCCCCTCTTCTCCCTGCGACATGGTTAACGGCTGCATCCCCGATGCCCCCGAAGACGAATGCGGTTGCGGATTGTATCAACCTGGCGTCACCACGCTTCCACCAGATAGCGGAGTCGATTGCGCCGAAGTGTGTAACGAATACGATAGCTGCACCAATTCTAATGATGTTCAACTGGGTTATACTTGTGACGCGACGCTCTGCACTTCTGACGAAGGTGCTTTGGTGTTCGAGGCCTGCATGGGCTTACAAAACTGTGACCTTTCCGAAATCTTCAAGGCGGAAACGGCAGCTCAGTGCAGTTGTTGCGCCAGCCAACTGTGTAATTGCTCTGCCAATGCCATTACTAATCAAAAGATTGGCGAATTGAATACACAACAACGTAACGATGGGGAAACCCCACAGTGCGATATCAACGGTACACTTTGTGGTTCTTAATGGCTTGTATAGTTTCGAATTGAAAAAAATAAACGCAGTGAATGTTTTTGATGGCGTCTCTCCAAGCTCAGCTCTCGGGAGCCCCATCCTTTTTTTCTCTTCCCATGGCCAACCCTATTTTTTCTTGAGTGGATCAGGCAATCGAACAGTGTCTTCCACTTGTTCGGCCTTGGCGTCGGCCAAAAGGGTCTCTACCACGCTAGGATCAGCCAAGGTGGAGATATCCCCTAAACTCTGAACATCTCCCGAAGCCACCTTGCGTAAAATTCGCCGCATAATCTTGCCACTGCGGGTCTTGGGTAAGGCTGGAGCAAACTGAATGTGATCTGGCTTGGCGATGGGACCAATTTCCTCCGCAATGTGCTGAATCAATTCGCGGCGCAAACTACGATGGGGCATGATTCCCGATTTCAAGGTCAAAAAGGCGTAAATTCCCTGTCCCTTGATCTTATGGGGAAAACCGACGACAGCCGCCTCGACTACTTTGGGATGCTTCACAAAGGCGCTTTCCAACTCGGCTGTTCCCAAGCGATGTCCCGAAACATTGAGCACGTCATCCAATCGTCCCAAAAACCATAGGTAGTTTTCCTCATCGCGATGGGCACCATCTCCCGAATAATAGTGCCCCGGAAATTTAGAAAAATAAGTTTCTCGAAGGCGCTCTGCCTGACCGTAAACACCTCGAGTCATGGCAGGCCACGGTGCCTCCAAAACAAAGTATCCTCCATCTCGACCTGAAACGGTTCCACCCTCATCGTTGAGAATTTCCGCCTTGACCCCAAAAAAAGGCACACCCGCAGCTCCCGGTTTCATGGGCATGATTCCCGGAAGGGTAGTCACCATGATGCCACCGGTTTCCGTTTGCCACCAAGTATCGACAATGGGACAACGCCCCTGCCCTATGGTATGGAAATACCAAACCCAGGCTTCGGGATTGATGGGCTCACCCACCGTACCCAGCAACTTTAAGCTACTCAGATCATGATTTCGAATCCATTGGGGATCCGCTCCCATCAAGGCTCGAATCACAGTTGGGGCGGTATAAAAAATATTAACCCGATGTCGTTCGATCATTTCCCAAAAACGATCAGGATGGGGATATTGGGGGACCCCTTCATACATCAGTACCGTGGCACCATTGAGTAGAGGGCCATAGACCAAGTAAGAATGCCCCGTGATCCATCCTACATCGGCAGTACACCAAAAAATTTCTCCGGGACGATAAGCAAACACATAACGAAAGGTCGTCGACACAAACACCATATAGCCAGCTGTGCTATGCAAAACCCCCTTGGGCTTTCCCGTGGAGCCGCTGGTGTAAAGAATGAACAGAGGATCCTCAGCCTCCATGACTTCGGCTTCACACTGGGGAGACTGCCCGGAAACCCACTGTTCCCAATCGTAATCCCGTTTGGGATACATGGAGATTTCCTCTCCCGTGCGCCGCAATACCAAACAGGCCTTCACCCGATGCCCCTCTTCTTGCGCAAGACGCATCGCTTGATCCGCCTGCTGTTTCAGCGGCACTATCTTATCACCTCGATATAAAGCGTCTGCCGTTAGTAAGTATTCGGCTCCACTGTCCACGATACGTTCTCTCAAAGACTCGTGGGAGAAACCACCAAAGATGACGTTGTGCACAGCGCCGATCCTGGCACAGGCTAAAAGGGACATGGTCAATTCAGGCACCATGCCTAAGTAAATGGCAACACGGTCTCCGCGCTTCACCCCCAAGGCCTTGAGACCATTGGCCAAGCGTCCCACCGCATCGTGTAATTCTCGGTAAGAAAAGCGCCGCACCTCTCCAGGATCATTTCCCTCCCAAATCAAGGCGATTTGCTCTCCACCCTGAGCACCATGGGGACCGCTTCCCCCAACATGACGATCAAGACAATTGACCGCCATATTGGTTTGCGCCCCCTGAAACCATTGAGGAACAAGTTCTGTTTTCCAGTCCCCTGAAAGCACCCGTTGCCAAGGTCGATACCAAAAAAGCTCCTGAGCCAATTCACCCCAAAAACCTTCAGGATCTTCAAGAGATCGGCGATACATCGCCTGGTATTCTTTTAGGCTTCCCAAATGGGGATGAAACCCCCTTTGTTCCGCAAGGCTGAACACCCTTTTTTCAGAATAAATATTTTCGATGAAAGAATGACTCATGAAACCTCAAAACAGAGGCTCTGCCTGAAGCAGATCCTGCAACAGGGGTTCAAGAACTCCCGTAGCGAAAGGAATTTTCAATCCACCGATGGCAAAAAATTCCTTCAACGGATAACGCCCCCCTAAACGGCATAATTTCAAATAATTTTCCAAAGCACCCCGGGGATCCCGCAAGCTCTGGCTCCACAATTGCCAAGCGCCCACCTGGGCAATCGCATAGTCGATATAATAAAAAGGGGCTTTGAACAGATGCAATTGCCTGACCCAACGATAACGCTGCCAATCTGGAGCCTGAGAAAAGTCGATTTCAGGAAGATATTTTTCCTCCAGAGATTTCCATAACTGGCCACGACTGGCGGAATCCATGTCTGATCCCGCGTAAACCCGATGTTGAAACTCGTCGATCATGGCAATGTAAGGCAAAAGCAAAATACTATCGGCGAAATGCCTTTTACGAAATCGAGCCGCATCCTCGGGGGAAAAAAACTTTTCGTAATAGGGATAGGCGAGAAATTCCATTCCCATAGAATGGACTTCGCAGGCTTCGAGTGTAGGCCAACGTAATTCTAACTCTTCGATTTTAGCGCTCTCCCAAGCCTGAAAAGAATGCCCAGCTTCGTGCAATAAGGTGGTCACATCCGTGGCTTCGCCTACAGAATTAAGAAATAGAAAGGGAACTCGATAATCGGAAAAATCCGTGCAAAAAGCACCCGGAGCTTTGGCCTCACGGGCTTCCAAATCTAGTAGGTTCCATTGCAAGGCCCGACGAAAGTGTGTTCCCAAAACGGGGGATAAACTCTCAAACACTTCTAAAGCGGCTTGGGGCTGTTGGACTATCTCCACCTGCAAAGGGCCTAACTGCCACTGAGGAAAATAATCCAGATCGGCAATCCCCACACGAGACACCCCCTGGGCTTGAGCTTGCGCCCGATGAATCTCTCGCGCCAAAGGCACGACCGCATTGACGATATCCTCGCGCAGTTGAGCCACTTCTTCGGGGCCATAACCAGTGCGCCGTAATTTTTGATATGCCAGCGGAATGAAGTTGGCGTGTCCGAGATTTTTACCCATTTGATTGCGCAAGGCCAAAGCCTGATCAAAATGATTTTCTAAAGCCTCACGATGGGAGAGAAACCAAGCACTGTAACTAGAAAAAGCGGCCTGACGTAAAGACGCATCGGGAGAACTGGAAAATTTTTTATAATGAGCCAAGGGATAACGTTGGCCCTCCACCGTGAGAAACGCCGAGCCCGTCAGTTTGGTATAGTCGGCCAAGATTTGATTCAGTCGGGTCTCTAGCTCGATATTTTCTCCGTGAAAGGCCTCTTGTTGAATTTTAAGAATTTGAAAATATTGCTCCCCCAACTCGGTTTGCAGTTGAGAAAGAAAGGGTGACTTAAAGAGAAGTTCTCGAATCCGAGCCTGCTGACGATCGACAACGGGCTCGATGGTCTCCCGCAAGCGCCGCTGCTCGGCCTCAATGTCGGCGTCCTCGGTGTGGCATTGAAAAGCCAACTCGGTCACCTCAAAATGAGTTTGGATATGGGATTTGACTTCGTTCCATAAAAGTAAGGCCTGACGCCAATCTTGTAGAGAACGGGCACCCTCCATGGCGCTGGCACACCGTTCCAACCAGAGCTCGACCTCGGTCGCCTCGAGTAACGCAACTCGCGTTTGAAAAAATTGTTTAGGAGGAAGCGGTAGCTGTTGAGTGTATTTTGCTAAGATATCCATGGCTCCCACTATAGTCAGAGTGAAGCCAAGAATCACCTCTTAAAATGATCCCGGCAAAAACTGCCTCCTCTTTGCCAAGACAATTTCGATCACAAAACAAAGGAACACTTCATTTCAAAATCCGATCAAGCGAATGGATCTTGGAGGACAATATTCTGTTCACGACCGGGCCCTACCGAAACTGAACTCAAGGGCAAACCCAAATGCCCCTGGATGAATTCAACATAACTCTTAGCCTGAGAGGGAAGGTCCTTCCATTGTCTTACTTCACCGAGATCCTGATCCCACCCGCTTAGCGTCGTGTAGACAGGACTTACTTTCTCAAGATCTTCCACCCGGCTAGGAACGGTCTGCAAAAGTTTTTTTCCTAAGCGGTAGGCTGTACACACTTGGATTTCCTTGAGACCGCTGAGAATATCGAGCTTAGTTAAGATTAGGGAAGTCAACCCGTTGACCCGCATGGCATGGCGAATCACCACTAAATCTAACCACCCACAACGCCGAGGACGTCCCGTCGTCGCGCCAAACTCTCCCCCCTTTTGCCGCAGATACTCTCCCAATGGGTTATGTAATTCCGTAGGAAAAGGTCCCGAGCCCACACGGGTGGTGTAAGCCTTGGCGACCCCCAAAACTTTGTTCAGCTGTCCCGGCCCTACCCCCGATCCGCACGCGGCATAACCGGCCACAGTGTTGCTAGAGGTCACAAAGGGGTAAGTTCCATGGTCCACATCTAAACTCGTCCCCTGAGCTCCCTCGAAGAGTAGGTTTTTATTTTTCTGCACTTGGTCCCAAATCATCTCTCCCGTATCAGCGACGAAGGGCTTTAACTTTTTGGCCACATCGGCATAGGACTTAACGAGCCCCTTGACTGAAAATCCTTTACCCCCCAAAACTTCGCGCAAGTATCGATTGCGCTCGGGCAAAAGTCCTTTCAGGCGTTCGGCAAACAGGTCAGGTTCGACAAACTCTCCCATTCGAATACCACGACGCGCCACTTTATCTTCGTAACAGGGGCCAATGCCCCGCCCCGTGGTCCCGATCTTTCCCGCACCTCGGGCCCGCTCTCGCAGCTGATCGATGGCTTTATGGTAAGGCAGAATCACATGAGCCATTTCGCTAATGCGCAAACGATTTTTATCTTTGAGGTGTCCCAATTTTTTGATTGTGAGAATTTCTTCCCATAGAATCTCAGGATCCACCACAACACCATTGCCAATCACGCATTGCTTTTTGGCATGAAGAATCCCTGAGGGAATCAAGTGCAAGACCAGGGTTTTACCATCGACGACCAAGGTATGGCCCGCATTATTGCCCCCCTGAAAACGCACCACCATGTCCGCTTGGGAGGTCAAAGCGTCGACAATCTTGCCTTTCCCCTCGTCTCCCCATTGGGTTCCCACGATCACGATATTGGGCATGAATAGCCTCGATCCCGTATTAAAGATTGATTTCCTTGACCGAGAGAATGTTGGGGAGTTCCCTTAATTTCTTTAAGACATCCTCGCCCACGCTCGAATCCACATTATAGAGAGCCAGAGCTTGTCCGGTGTTTTCGGAAAGTCCCAACTGCATACGCGAGATATTGACCCGATTTTCTCCCAATAGGGTTCCCACGCTACCGATCACTCCAGGGCGATCGATATTGCGGATCAACAAAATATGCCCCTCAGGCAGAGCCTCAAGATAAAAATCCTCCACACGAACGATTCGAGGATTCTGCGTACCGAAAATGGTTCCGGAAACACGAAACTGTTGGCCGCTCTCGGTTTCGACAGTGGCTGTCACCAAGGTGGTAAAATCTCCGCTTTCAGAAATCTTGGATTCCACGACCTTAATCCCGCGCTCCTTGGCCAAGACTGGGGCATTGACGTAATTGACGCTCCCCTGGTGACTCAACTGAACTTCAAGAAATCCTTTGAGGAAACAAGCCGTCAAAGAGGCCACGGGATACTGGGCGATTTCCCCTGTAAACTCCAAGGTCAACTGACGAGGAGCTTCTTCGTTCAAATGGGCGAGTAACCTACCGATTTTTTCCGAGAGAATCAGATAGGGCTGCAGAATTTTTGCCAGCTCCCCTGAAATGGAGGGATAGTTAACTGCGTTGCGCACCTCCCCCTTGGTAAAAAAAGCGACGGTTTGCTCGGCCACTTCGATGGCCACATTGACCTGGGCCTCATCGGTGGATGCTCCCAAGTGAGGGGTACAAATCACGCGAGGATGCAACACGAGGGGATCTTGTGCAACAGGAGGTTCTTGCTCAAAAACATCGAGGGCTGCCCCGGCAACCTTACCCGATTCTAAAGCGGCCAGAAGATCTTTTTCGGCAACCACACCACCACGAGCACAATTGATGATGTAAACCCCATCCTTCATCTGGGCAAAGCTCTCATGGTTAATTAAGCCACGTGTCTTCTCATTGAGAGGGACATGACACGTAATGATATCGGCCCGCCGATATAAGGTGGGTAAGTCGACCAATTCGATTCCCATCTTAGAAGCGGCTTCGGGAGTCAAAAAGGGGTCGAAGCCCACGACTTTCATTTTTAGCCCTAGAGCTCGATCGGCGACGATTTTACCAATATTGCCGACCCCCACGATCCCCAAGGTCTTATTGCAGAGTTCCCGTCCAACGAATTGCTTTTTCTCCCACTTACCTTGCTTCATCGTCATGGTAGCTTGGGGAATCATTCGACTGACGGCGAACATCATGGCCAAGGCGTGTTCTGCGGTGGTGACCGCATTGCCGCTCGGGGTATTCATAACGATCACCCCATGCTTACTCGCGGCGGGCAAATCGACGTTATCGACGCCAATACCGGCACGTCCGACCAACTTGAGTTTTTTTGCGGCCTCTAACACCCTCGGCGTCACCGTCGTACTCGAGCGGATGATCAAGGCTTGGTAATCGCCAATGATGCCGATCAATTCGTCTTCGGAGAGACCGGTCTTCACATCCACTTGTAACGCGGAGCAATCCCGCAAAATTTTCAAACCTTCTTCGCTAAGCTTATCGCTGACCAAAACCTTCATGATGGTTTTATTCTCCCGTAAGAATTTGTAAGGCCACACCCACACCCGTACCGGGCTTCACCGGGTGACCCAACTGATTAAGCGCCGCTTCCACCGCCGCCAATACGGCCACGATGTCCATCGGATCGTAATAACCGATGTGACCCACGCGAAAGATTTTACCTTTCAAATCGTCCTGACCACCGGCGATGGTCATATTAAATTTCTCTTTGAGGATCTTGACGATCTTGCCCGCATCCACTCCATCGGGGGAAAACACAGCAGTAACCGCTGGAGACGGCGCCTCAGGAGCCAACAACTTAAGCCCCATGGCCTTCAGCCCTTCTCGGGTAGCCTCCGCCAAACGATGGTGTCGCGCAAAAAGATTTTCCAAGCCTTCCTCACGCATCAATCGCAAGACTTCTTGCAATCCGATAACCAGAGACACCGCAGGGGTATAGGCCGTGGTATTTTTCTTGAGGGAAGCCAATTCTTTTTTGAAATCAAAATAGAACTTCGGCAAATCGCTTTCTTCGGAAAAACGGAGGGCCTTCGGACTTAAGGAAGCAAAAGCCAAGCCGGGAGGTAACATAAAGGCCTTTTGAGAACCACTCACTAAAACATCGATGCCCCACTCGTCGGTGGGAATATCTGTTACGCCCACCGCCGTGATGCCATCGACCACTAAAGCGGTCTCGGGAAGGTTTTTTACCAATTGGCCCAATTCCTTCACCGGATGGTAGACCCCGGTAGAAGTTTCCGAACCCGTGGCGAAGACCACACGGTAATTTTTTTCCTTAAGCTTAGCTTCGACGAGCTTGGGATCGACAGCCTGTCCCCACTCCACCTTCAATACGTCGTGCTTTAAACCGTAGGCCTTACAAATTTTCCACCAACGCTCGCCAAATTTACCGCCGTCGATGCACAAAGCCCAATCGTCCTTGCGCATTAGATTGACCACCGCAGCCTCCATGGCGCCCGTACCACTTGCGGCGAAGATCAAGACTTCGTTTTCGGTTTTAAAAAGCCACTTTAAGCCCTCCCTCACCTCGGCCACGATCTTTTCAAAGGCGGCAGTACGGTGGTGAATGATGGGCATGGCCATCTTGGTGAGCACACTTTCGGGAACCGGAGTAGGTCCGGGGGCCAATAATCGATATCGATACATGGGAAATTTCTCCAAAAAACGGGCGGGACCTTATCGACCCCACCGAAGACCGTCAAGACCTTAGTCAACGAGCTTAGAGCTTTCTCTAAGCACGCCGCAGGGCCTGTAGTTTAAGACGCAAAGCATTGAGACGAATAAAACCCTCCGCGTCTTTTTGATTGTAAACCGTGTCTGCTTCAAAGGTAGCCATGGCCTCGTCAAACAAAGAAGCCTTGGCCTTACGCCCCACGACCCAGGCATTGCCTTTGTAGAGTTTCAAACGGGCCACGCCCGTCACAGGCTGTTGCACCTCATCCATAAACTTTTGCAAGACCTCTCGTTCCGGAGCGAACCAAAATCCGTTGTAAACTTGAGCCGCATAAGTTGGAATGAGGGAATCCCTCATTTTTAAAACCTCGCGATCCAACGTAAGAGACTCCACGGCACGATGGGCCAAATGAAGTAAAGTTCCCCCCGGAGTTTCATAAACTCCACGGCTTTTCATCCCCACAAAACGATTTTCCACTAGATCAACCCGACCGATACCGTGCTCTCCCGCAATCCGATTGAGCTCTGTCAAAAGAGCGGCTGGACTTAAATGTTGCCCATCTACAGCCACGGGATTACCTCGTTCGTACTCAATCTCGAGGTATTGGGGCCGATCCGGAGCCTCCTCGGGGGAACGGGTCAAAAGAAACATATCCGCAGGAGCTTCGGCCCATGGATCTTCTAAAATGCCACCTTCAAAGCTGATGTGTAAAAGGTTTCGGTCCGAGCTGTAGGGTTTTTCCTTAGTAACCGGAACAGGAATACCGTGCCGCTGTGCATAAGCGATACAATCGCTACGGCTTTTTAAATTCCATTCGCGCCATGGAGCGATCACCCGAATATTGGGACGCAAGGCATAGCAGGTAAGCTCAAAACGAACCTGATCGTTACCTTTTCCGGTGGCTCCGTGGGAAACAGCGTCCGCTCCTTCACGCTCCGCGATTTCCACCTGTTTTTTGGCAATCAAGGGCCGGGCGATGGAAGTACCCAGAAGATACATTCCCTCATAGACCGCATTAGCCCGCAACATGGGGAACACAAAATCACGGACGAATTCCTCTTTGAGGTCTTCGATATAGATTTTGCTGGCTCCCGTCTGAATGGCTTTTTCCTTCAGGGGGTGGAGTTCCTCTCCCTGTCCGAGATCTGCGGAAAACGCGATGACCTCACACTGGTAGTTTTCAATCAGCCAACGAATGATGACCGAAGTATCCAAACCACCGGAATAAGCCAGAACAACCTTGTTGACCTTACTACTCATGAGATTAACTCCTCCCTGCTCCCATCAAATGTTTTAAAATCGCCTTCTGCATATGCAGACGATTTTCAGCTTCTTCAAATACAAAACTTCGAGGTCCGTCCAAAACCTCATCAGTAATCTCTTCACCGCGATGAGCCGGCAAACAATGCAAAACCATGACCTCCGCTTTAGCATGAGAGAGCAACTGTGAATTGACTTGATAAGGGTGAAACAACTCACGCTTATCGTCGGATTCTTTTTGCCCCATGGAAAACCAAGTATCGGTGTAAAGCACATCACAGCTTTTAACCGCCTCGACGGGATCATCCATCAAATTGATATGGGGATGGGAGGCCATCTGTCCTAAAATTTTTCCCGACGGTTCATAACCACGGGGACAAGCCAAGTTCAAGTCAAAGCCCAATACCAGGGCCGCATTAATCCAACTGTTGGCAAGGTTATTACCATCCCCGACGTAAGTGACTTTGATCCCCTCCAAAGATTTTTTTTCTTCTAGGATGGTCAACAAGGCGGTCAACACCTGCACAGGATGAAAGAGATCCGTCAAACCATTGATAACGGGAACCGAGGCATGGGCCGCCATTTTTTCCAAATTGGTTTGACTGAAGGTTCTTAAAACAATCCCCTGGACATAACGTGACAAAACCCTCGCCGTGTCCTCGTAACTCTCACCGCGTCCCAACTGGCTGGATTCGCTGGTCAGAGAAAGGGCATGCCCACCCAATTGTAAAGCGGCAACCTCAAAGGAAACTCGGGTTCGGGTAGAGGATTTTTCAAAGAGCAAGGCCAAGACCTTGCCTTTTAAACAATTTTCTTCTTTGCCCTTTTTCCATCGGCTTTTTAAATCAACGGCCAACTTGAGAAGCTCTAAGATCTCAGATTTATGAAAATCCAACAAAGTAAGAAGATGCCGAGGATTTTTTATCGAACTCATGAAGCCTCCACCGTGGCCAAAACCTCGCGCAACAGCGCCAGGCCTTCGTCGATTTGTTCTCGCTCGATCACCAAAGGCGGAAGAAAACGTAAGGTCGTGTCTTGCACACAGTTGAGCACCACCCCACGTTGCAAGCCCGCCTCCACCAAAGGCCTTCCAGGGATATCCAGATCCATCCCCAAAATCAGCCCCATCCCCCGAACTTGGCGCACCACGGAAAAATCCTTCTGTATGGACTTTAATCCCTCTAAAAAATACGCTCCCTTTTCTGGAACTTGGGCGAGCACGCCGCCCTCAAGCAATATCTCCAAATTCTTTTTCGCGACCTCGCATGCGAGAAAATTTCCGCCGAACGTCGAGGCATGGGCTCCTGGCCAAAAGGCATCGGCCACCCGCTGGGTGGCTAAACAAGCGCCAATGGGCAAGCCCGCCCCTAAAGCCTTGGCTAAACTCATAATGTCGGGGGATACACCCGCATGTTCATAAGCGAATAAGGTTCCCGTTCGCCCCAGTCCTGTTTGGATCTCATCCAAAATCATCAATAAACCGTGACGATCACAAAGCGCTCGCACCTCACGCAAAAATTCGGGAGCGGGTAAATTAACTCCGCCTTCCCCCTGAACCGGCTCCAGCATAATCGCACAGGTTTGAGGCCCGATAGCTGCCTCTAAAGCAGCCAAATCATTGAAGGGAACATGACGAAACCCTTGGAGAAATGGGTCGAATCCCTGCTTGATTTTTTCCTGACCCGTGGCGGCCACCATCGCCAAGGTACGCCCATGAAAGCTGCGCTCGGCCGTAAGAATTTCATAACAATCAGGCCCACGATTTTTCTTACCGTAGGCCCGAGCCAACTTAACGGCAGCCTCATTGGCTTCGGCACCACTATTGGAAAAAAAGACCCGGTCAGCGAAAGAAAGTTCGCAAAGCCTTTCCGCCAAATTGGCTTGAGAGATTCCGTAAAACAGATTGGAGGTATGCATCAAGGTCTTGGCCTGACGACAAATGACCTCGCTGATCTCTGGATGACTATGCCCCAAACCATTGACCGCAACTCCGGATAACAAATCGAGATATTTTTTCCCCTCGGCGTCCCAGAGATAACACCCTTCACCCCGCACAAAAGCTACCGGAAAACGCGCATAGGTATTCATGATGTAGGTGTCGCTCTTTTTCATGATCTCTCGGCTATTCATCGCTTCTCCCTATTCGTGCAGAATCGTCCCCACCCCTTTATCCGTAAAAATTTCTAACAACACGGCATGCTTGACGCGTCCATCGATAATATGGGTGCTGGTCACTCCTGAACTGAGAGCCTTGATGCAACAGCTCACCTTTGGAATCATTCCCCCAGAAATGACACCATTCTCCATTAGCTTGGTGGCTTGGGAAATCGTGAGTTCGGAAATAAGCTCTTTATTTTGATCCTTCACGCCTTCCACATCGGTAAGCAAAATGAGCTTTTCCGCTTGTAAAGCCGCGGCAATGGCCCCCGCGACCAAATCGGCGTTGATGTTCAAGGCCTCTCCGGACTCGCTCACTCCAACCGGAGCAACCACGGGAATAAAGTGGTCTTTGTTCATGAGTTCTAAAACTTGAGTATTGACCTCGCTCACATTGCCTACCCGCCCCAGATCGATGATCTCATTCACCTTGTGATCGAAACTTACCTTTTCAGGAGCTAAACGTCTCGCTTTGAGCAATTGACCATCCTTGCCTGACAAACCGATGGCCTTACCACCATGCTGATTAATCAAGCCCACAATCTCTTTGTTGACCTTGCCCACCAGCACCATTTCCACAACGTCCATGGTGTCTTCGTCGGTGATCCGCATACCCTGATGAAACTTAGATTCGATCCCCATTTTTTGGAGCACCTTGCCGATTTGCGGACCTCCGCCATGGACCAAGATGGGAATCATCCCGATGTAGCGCATCATCACAATGTCTTTGGCAAAACTTTTTTTAAGCTCTTCATCGACCATGGCGTGGCCACCGTACTTGATCACGATGACCTTACCATGAAACTTCCGTATGTAGGGCAAGGCCTCCATCAAGGTAGAAGCGCGCTGCACTAAGGATTCCATGGGGGCCTTGGGAGTAGCCGACGACGGTTGATTTTCTTGAATCTTATCCTGAGCCATAGTTGTGACCTTTTTTCAGCAAGGCGGGTCTCACATACTCCAAAGCTCCTGTTCAACACCAGGCCACTCTGGAACCCTTGTACGACGGAACAAAGGGATCCCCCCATCCAAAAGGCCCATAAAGGAAAAACTCATGACAAGCTATAAAATATAACGGCTCAAGTCTTGATCCTGCACCACATCTTCAAGACGCTGGCGCACATACACTTCGTCGATCTCCAAAACCGTTCCCGAACGATCAGGAGCCACAAAAGAAATTTCGTCCAATACCCGTTCCATGATGGTGTATAAGCGTCGGGCTCCGATATTTTCTGCCTGTTGGTTAACCCGGGCAGAAAACTCAGCGATTTCCTTCAACCCACCCTCTGTGAAACGAATTTCAATTCCTTCAGTAGCCAATAAGGCCTGCACCTGCTTGGTAAGAGAATTGGCAGGCTCTTGCAAGATCCGCAAAAAATCTTCCTGTGTAAGGCTTTCCAACTCGACTCGAATTGGAAAACGCCCTTGCAACTCGGGGATCAAGTCACTCGGTTTAGAAACGTGGAAGGCCCCGGCCGCGATAAACAAAATATGGTCGGTCTTGACCATGCCATACTTGGTATTGACATTGGACCCTTCGATAATGGGCAAAATGTCGCGCTGAACTCCCTCTCGGGAGATATCAGGGCCCTGTCCCCCGGTCTTTCCAGCAATCTTATCGATTTCATCCAAAAAGATAATCCCGGTTTGCTCCACTCGCTCCACGGCCATGCGGTTGACCTTTTCCATATCAACGAGTTTTCCCGCCTCTTCTTGGGTTAATGCCTCCAAAGCCTCGGGAACCTTCATCCGACGCAACTTGGATCCTCGGGGAAACAAATTGGAAAACATATCTTTGAGATTGGCCCCCAATTCATCCATGGAAGGTCCGCTCACCACTTCGACCATAGGAAACATTCCCCCGGGGCTCGGGCTCTTCTCTAACTCAACAGTCCGCTGATTTAATTTACCGGCACGCAACATCTGACGAAGCCGCTCACGGGTAGCATCGACCTCCCCTCCGGTTCCCACATCTTCTCCTCCTCCGGATTCATTAAAATCCGCCGCCGGAGTTGATTTTGGGGGCAATAACAAATCCAGTAAACGCTCCTCTGCCAAATCCTCGGCCTTAGTGCGCACCTGGGATTCTTCCTCTTCCTTGACCATTTTGACGGCAGTCTCGGTAAGCTCCCGCACCATGGACTCCACGTCTTTGCCTACATAGCCCACCTCGGTAAACTTGCTGGCCTCTACTTTAATGAAGGGAGCCCCTGCCAACTTTGCCAAACGTCGCGCAATTTCGGTTTTGCCCACACCGGTGGAGCCGATCATGATGATGTTCTTGGGAGAGATTTCGTCTCGCAAGGGCGCCTCGACGTTTTGTCTCCGCCAGCGGTTACGCAAAGCGATGGCTACCGCGCGCTTGGCGGCCTTTTGTCCGATGATGTATCTATCTAGCTCCGAGACAATCTCCCGGGGAGTAAGAGAAATGGATTTCATTAGAGGATCTCTTCTAACAAGGTGTGGTCGTTGGTGTAGACACAAAGCTCCGAGGCAATGGCCATGGCGTTTTGAGCAATTTCTTTAGCGGAGAGCGGAGTATGACGCAAGAGAGCTCGCGCCGCAGAAAGCGCGTAGGATCCCCCCGAACCAATGGCCGCAACCCCATCGTCGGGTTCGACCACGTCTCCGTTGCCTGTGAGTGTATAGGTATTATCCCGATCAGCCACAATGAGCATGGCCTCCAGACGACGCAACATACGATCGGTACGCCATTCTTTCGCCATCTCAACGGCAGCCCGCGTTAAATTACCGCTGAATTCCTCTAGTTTGCCCTCGAATTTTTCAAAGAGAGTGAAAGCGTCGGCGGTGGATCCTGCAAATCCCGCCAAAACCTTACCGCTCTTAGTACGGCGCACCTTTTTTGCACCTTGCTTCAACACCGTATGATTGAAGGTCACTTGCCCATCGCCAATCATGGCTACCTGACCAGAACGACGAACGCACAAAATGGTAGTGGAACGAATCTTTGACATGACTCACCTTTGTCAGAATGGAAATAGAGGAACTGGGAACACACTAAAAATACAAGTGCCCTCTTCACCCGGAAACACCCTCTGGCCCATCCCCTCATCGGGATTAGGCTTTGGGATGGGCTTTGTCATAAACCTCCAGAAGCTTGTCAAGGCTTATATGGGTGTATTTTTGGGTCGTCGATAAGCTGGCATGGCCCAACAATTCTTGAATGCCCCGCAAGTCAGCACCTGCCCCCAAGAGATGGGTTGCGAAGGAGTGGCGAAGCATATGGGGATGGAGCTTTTTGCCCAGACCGATTTTCTGGGCATAACTCTGCATATGTCGATGAACCACACTGGGATGGAGCCGCTTTCCCCGAAGTCCTAAGAAAAGATAGTGTTCTTCACCTCCCTGGGCTTGAAATCCGCTACGCAATTCAAAATAACGCTCCAAGGCTTGGGAAGCTGGCCCTCCGACAGGAACCACACGCTCCTTACTACCTTTACCCACAACGCGAACCAAACACTGGAATCGATCCCAGTGTGAAATTTTGAGTTGCAACAATTCATTCAAACGAAGACCGCTGCTGTAAAATAACTCCAACATGGCCCGATCCCGTCTCCCCGAAAAATCGTCTGAGAATAATGAGTCTAACAGTCGACTGGCCTCTTCAACTTCCAAAAAACGCGGCAAGTGCTGGGGAATTTTCGGAGCATGGATCTCTAAGGCAGGATTATGCTCCAACACGGAACGCTTCACTAAAAAACGGTAAAAACTCCGCACGGAGGCCATCTTCCTCGCCAAAGAAGCGGCTTTTAATTGGGGATAGATTTGAGAAAAATGGGAACGTAAGGCGAATAGCGGAACCTCTTTCCAAGGAATCTCCCGTTGTTTCCAACTCTCCGAGAATTCTTCCTGAAGAAAGTGCTGTAAATTTTCTAAGTCCTTCCGATAATTTTTCAAGGTGTGGGGCGAACAACGTTTTTCACTGCGCAGGTATTCCAAAAACTCTTTAATTTTGGGATCCAGCTCCATGATTTTCACCCCTCGCTAGGAAACTCTCCTTGAAGTGTTGCTCCAAAATACCCATTATCGGTGGCGGTTTCTTCGGACAAAACCGAAAGGGGCCCGTTCTTACTTGCTTCCAAAGCTTGGGTCCGCTTCCACTGCCGAATCTCTGCCAAAGCTCGTTCAGCCAAAGCTAACCGTTGTTCCTTTTTTGTCAATTCCGGAGGAAGCTCAAACAAACCAAAGTTGATATTCATAGGCTGAAATCCCTTGGGATTAGCTTGTAGTAAATGTCGCAACAGAGCACCCAAAGCCGTTATTGGAGGAGGACTCTGTAAAGATGCTCCCGCCAAACGCTTGGCGATCGAAAAACCGGCATAAAGCCCCATGGCAGCCGATTCCACATATCCTTCCACTCCGATCATCTGTCCTGCCAGAAAAATACCCGGATGCTCGCATAATTCCAAATGGGCATTCAGTAAGGCTGGAGCATTGATAAAGGTGTTGCGATGCATACTGCCCAAACGAACAAACTCCGCATGGCGCAAAGCAGGAATCTTAGAAAAAACCCGCTTCTGTTCGGGGTATTTCATGCGAGTTTGAAACCCTACGAGGTTATAGAGTTGAGCGTGAAGATCGTCTTGCCTCAGTTGTAAAACGGCGTAGGGCCAGCGTCCAGTGCGAGGATCGGTCAATCCCGCAGGTTTCATCGGTCCAAAAGCCAACGCCCGTCGACCTCGCTCAGCCATCACCTCAATAGGAAGACATCCTTCGAAAAATTTAGGGACATCAAATTCGTGACAGGGAACTTTCTCCGCATCTAACAAAGCCTGCACAAAGTCTTCGTATTGTTCTCGATTCAAAGGACAGTTTAAATAATCGTCCCCGCCCCCCTTACCCCAACGGCTCGCGGAAAAAGTAAATTCCCGGTCGATGCTTTCAGCACTCACGATGGGAGCAATACTATCGTAAAAATATAAAAATTGACTGTCTGTTAATTTTCGCAATTCAGCGCTCAATGCCTCACTGGTGAGAGGACCGCTGGCCAGTAAAATCGGGGCTTGAAAGCGCTTCAAGCTCTCCAAGGAAGTAACCTCTTCGCGGTATAAAGTCAGCCGCGGATGGGAACTCAAACGCAAAGTCACTTCTTCGGAGAAACCTTCCCTATCCAAAACCAAGGCCCCACCCCCAGGAATCGCATGACGATCGGCCACCTCTAAAATCAGAGAGTCCAAAACGCGCATCTCCTCCTTCAGCAAACCCACGGCATTTTTGAGATCGGCTCCGCGAAAGGAATTGGAACAAACGAGCTCCGCCAAATTCTCGCCTTGATGGGCTGGGGTTTTGCGTTGAGGACGCATTTCGAAGAGTGCCACATTCCAACCGCGCTGCAAAAGCTGCCAAGCAGCCTCACTACCGGCCAAGCCCCCACCCACAATCACGACATCCATTGCAAGACTCACCTTTCGACACCTCAAAAAAAAGTTTATAGAAAAAATGCTCCAAAAGCGTCCTTGTCAAAGGACAAGGCAACCTGGGCAAGCCCGTCAAAGCAATATAGATACTTCCTTAAATAACTTTCAAATCCCCACGAACAAGCCCTGTTTTTTTCCTTCTTCCAAAGGAGATATAAAAATCCCCGTGGAATCCACAAACGGAAACGCCCCCAGTGAGTCCCTCACCTAAAACATCGCGAAGAATCCCAAACTCTCTCATGAAAGCTAGCGACCGCATCGCCTTTTTAGGCACAGCTTTTAGTTTCGATGTTTCGAGGATACCCAACTTCCCCCCACTTAGTTTTCAATCTCTCAATGGACGAGTCCCCCATTGATATCCAGCTCAATAATTTCTTGAGGAATCGTTAGGGAGCCCCTCCCTTTGAATGAGCTGCCGATGGCAAGACTATCAAAAAAAGAACCCCCATCTTTCGATGGGGGTCCTAGGGGTTAAGAGGAGTGTGGGATATAGGGTCAAAACCAAAAT
>DALYEU010000004.1:0-42336 GCA_031972375.1 bacterium
CCTGAGACCCCTGACCTTCGATAACGATTTCTCCGGCGAGGCTGGCATCGGTATCATTCACGGTATGAATCGAATCGAGAGTCAACACGATCTTAGGATTTTTTTTGTCGGCGTTGACCAAGGAAACCGTCGCCTCACCCTCGGCCCCATTGGCAATTCCTGGTTGTTTGCTAGGCCCCACATCTTCGACGGCTCGCAACAAGATGCTGTCCCCCTCTTTGGTAAAACTTGTACTCACGGAAGTTCCCAATTCTACCAAAAAGGTTTGTCCTTCTTTAACCACCGCAGGACGAGGACGCCGACGCGAAGTGGAACGTGAAGGAGATTTATTTGAAGCGGCAGGAGTACTGGCCTCGGGCCGAATAGTTTCCCCAATGGGCACTACCTTAATATCGCCTTGGGATGCCGCCATCACGGGAGTCCCCGCCAACACACCAAGTAGGGAAGCAAAACAAATCTTATTCAACATGACCTCTCCTTAAAGACAAATCGTAAGCTAAAAAAACAGGGAAACTCGATACCGTCCTAAAGATTAAAGGAGAAACTCCTCTCCTTACAATCCCAGAGCCAAAATCCGCTAAATATTCTTACCACTCACCTTGGCTAAGATATCGACAGCCAAATTGAGCCCATAGGCTGGGGCCTTGGCCACACTGTCGGGATCGGAGGCCTTACCCAGCTCTCGGTACCATTTATTCATCCCCCCCATGGCTAAGACCATGAGTCTCAAGCCATTTTCGGGAAGAGTGTTCACCAACTCTTGAAAGACACCCAACACCGCCGGAATCGCCAAGGGCATCGACTCCCCTAATGGCTTAACTTCCAAACGATTACCCCGACCAGGTACAGAGGAAAAAATCAAATCAAAGCCCTGACCAGCCAAAGCCGCATCGGGCTTGGGTAGCTTGGGATGATTTTTAACAAAATTGGGTTTTTTCAGACCTTCATCAGTGGCCACCCACCCCACCACCTTTTGCACCTCGTTCAAAAGCGCGGTGGATTGGGTAGAGTCCATTTGGTTCATGATGTAGGCATAAAAAATAAGGGCAGCCTGGATTTTATTGGAGAGATCGTCTTCTGCCGACTGCTGATGATTTTTAAAAGTAACCTGGGGAACCCCCTGAGGAGAAAATCGTATTTGGGTTTCTAAGAGGATTTTTTCTTGGGTCTCGGCCCTGAGGGCCACGGGACTGGTTACAAAACTCATGGTCATAAAAAACATCACCAATAGGGTTAATTTTCGCATAGGGCTTTGACTCCTGGGGGGGGTTGTAAAGGAAGTGCAGAGGCATTTCAACCTTTCCCTGCAAAAACGACGGTAAAGCTCACCTGGGTTTGACAGAAGTTGCCGGGGATGTCCCAGGCCCCTCATGATACTTGAGATAAATATCCCAAACCTTTTTTTGCCTCGACCAGAGATACCCTCGATACCATCCGAAGTCTTGATCTAAGGTACCCTGTCGTTTCCCCCGCCGATACTGGGCTTCCCAAGCACGACTGGGTTTTAACATGGCATCAGTCCATGCCGTTCTTCCGTAAAATTCCATGGCCTCACGGTATTTGGCCGGATAGACCAAACGCAAATCCAATATCAAAACGGCAAAAACTAAAAACAATAAGAGGGTCTTCCAAGGGAAGATTTGAAATAGTTTTCCCAAACCCAAGGCGCAAGCCATAAGCAAACCCAAAAAGAAATATTCAAAGTATCGATAGGGATTGGTGAGATACCCACCTAGAATAGCCGCCCCCATGGCCACTATCCAAGCGAGGACTAACATGGAAACCCGCTCACCCAAGTTGCGCAGCAAACCCCAACATCCCAACGGGAAAAAAATCAGGGGAAAATACCCAGCATTGTCTCGAGTCCATGTCCACAGATCTATCCAGGTATAGTCGGTTTCTTTTAAACCCTTGATATAAGCGATACCCCGAGGGGCCGAAGCGGAAAAATTCTGAATCAAATATTCGTAAGAATAAGTTTGTTCCCAACCGTAGCGTAAAATTAAAGGCAATAGCCAAAGCATCACGGGGAGGGCACAGGCTAAGGCCATGCCCATTCCGCTACAAAACCACGATTTTAGGGACTCCCGCCGCCACAACACCCGCACTCCCTCGAAGATAAAAAACAACGCTACAATGGCGCCCATGCGGTAAGCCAACATGGGGGATAATAAAACTCCGGCTCCCATCACCCCACCACACACCCAAGGCACCACAGGTATTTTCCACTCGGGACCGATCAAAAAATAAACCACTCCAAAACTCAGTATCCACGCCATGGCCCAATACCAGGGGAAAAAAGCGATGGGAATATGGGTACTCATACCTCCCCCGCTGATGAAGTACATCGCCAGGGTACAGAGCGCACCCAAGGGAGCGGATTGGGCCAATCGAGAAAAAAAGGCGAAGGAGCAGAGAAGAAAACAGGGAAAAAAGACCAAAGAAAAGTAGCGAATCACATCGAGGGTCTCGAGACTGGGAAATAGAGTCACAAGGGTTGCCATCATGGCGTGGTAGGCCTGGGGATGGATATTTAAAATAAAAGTGGAAAAAAAAGGATTGGCATCAGGCAAGGGACCGTCAATTAATGTCGCCAATAAACTGATGGTGTGGGCAAAGGCATCGCCCTGAATGGAATTGCTGGACGCCCTGCCCCGTAGAATCAATTCGCTTCCCAATAAAAAGGCCAATGCCAGTACGGGCCAAGTCACCCAACCCCATGCTTCGGTGGATGGAGTTTCCTCCCAGAGGAAACGTAAACGTCGCAAAAGCCATGAAATCAGCGCATAAGACGCCGACAAACAAAGCAACACACTCCACACTTGATAGGGCCACGATAGGAATTTTTGCAATAATACAGCCACCACATGGGCCACCGCCCCCAATAGAAACGCCAAAAAGAATCGGTGGACGGTAAAAAACGGGTTGTAGGAAAATTTTTTTCCTAAACGCCAAAACAGAAATAATCCCGGCAAGACATACAGCCCGTAAAAACCCAGTAAAAATTTTAAGCAGGGCAAGAAGGAAAAATGCAGCAGGTAGTGCTCTTGGGGAGATTTTTGAAAATACTGGGGATAGGGCCATAAGGCCCAAACCATCAGAAGACAAGAAGCTAGGGCGAGGCTCCACTTGGTGAAGGATCCTTCGCCGCGGAGCACCTCAATCATAGCGGCCCCTCATGTGATTCCATTTGATCCGAAACACCTCACCCAACATCACCCAAGAATGCCAAGAAAGCCTCAAAGTAGAACCCGCCGAATGTTGCAAGACGACGGGAATCCTCTTGAGATCATAATTTTTTTTAAAACTGATGTAGATCAACTCAACATCGAAGGCAAAACCGTCAATTCGAGAACGCTCGAAAAGCTCTTCGGCGATCTTGCCACGAAATCCCTTAAAGCCGCATTGCGTATCTTGAACCCCGGTCACCACAATGCGACTGATGAAAGATGTGAAAATTTTCGAGGCGAGCTTACGCAAGGGACTTTGATGAACATGATATTGGCTACCGGGAACTTGCCGATCACCGATCACCAAATCGAATTCTTTATGCTCGAGATAATGCAATGCCCTGCCCAAGGGTTCCAAACCAAAGGGCATATCGGCGTCGGTAAAAAAACGATATTCACCTTGCGCTGCCAACATTCCCGTGCGCACTGCATGACCCTTCCCTCGGTTAGGGGTATATCGCAATACCCGAATCCCGGGGTAACGAGTCTGGATCTCCTCGCCATGGTCCTCATCGGAACCGTCATCCACCACTATAATTTCCCAAGTGTAGGGCTGTTGCCGAAGATAATCCCAGGCCACTTGCAAGCGATCCAAAAGACGCTTGTGATCGTTGTAAAACGGAACGATCAGTGAAACTTTAGGAAGCGAAGTCATCATGTTGTCTCATGAAAAAAATTTTATATGGACACCCGAGCAAACCCGTTGGAAGCCACTTTAGAGGACGCTCCGACCCGGACCAAACAATCGTCGAATCTAGCGCCCAAACGAAGAACAGGGATTTCTTAGCATGCCCTCCTGGAGAAAAATACTTTTCTATTCTTTTCCCGTGGTGTTTCTCTGGATACCCGGATTTTCTGGGTTAAGCCTGGAGCTGCTCAATCGCTACCACCGAAATCTTTCCACTCCATTCCTGCTTCCGTCCATAGGCTTATTCTTGGTCAGCGGTTTTTTTTGGATACGCCGAAAAAACCTCTATTTGCTTTGGCTCCTAATCAACCTAGCCTTCCTAGGCTTTCTTGTCCAAAATCTACTCCTAACAACGGAATCCCCTTTCCCGCTGGTGCGCTACTACAAAAGCTGGGAAGTCAAAACCGACTCAGGCCTCATCAAGCTACACATCCCCCTAGGAAACTATCCCCCAAACCAAGGAGCCTATATCAGTTGTCATTTTCCCCTAAAATCCTTGAAGGACTACTGGAATTTCCAACCCAATCTATGCAGTGGCTTTGACGAAAAACAGAGACTAGAATTCTTTCTCAATGACCAAAGCTCCTCCGGAGAAAATCTTAGAGAAATCCAAGTCAACTATTTCGATGCGGATCGGAAAAGCTTGCTGGGCGAACCCCTAGACCGTTGGGCAATGCGTCTCGCCTATCTTCCCCATAGAAATGGCTTACAAATGCGATTTAGGCTGAAAAGCATCTATCAGGTTTATGAACGAGAAATCGAAAACGGCAAAAGCAAAATTGTCGAAAGTTTCAGTCGCAACGGACAAGGTCAACTAAAAAGCTTTACCGAATCCCCAAAAACAAAATTCACTGACAGCGATATTTACGCCCTTTACGGACCCGAAGGAGAACTGGTGGAAATTCCTCAAAAAGAAGGAAGGCAATTTTCTTTTCCTGCAAAAGTGGACATCCGCGATTACCAGAATTACCAACTTCCCCTTAGTCTAAGACCGTCGCGCGACGTTCCTCACTCCAAAACCCCATAGGAAGACCCTCATGAAAATTCTTATCGACCGTGAAATCTGTATCGGAGCTTCTGCTTGCGTGGCAAACGCGGGAAAGAGCTTCACCCTCGACGAAACAGGAAAAGCCACATTGAAGTTTCCTGCTGAAAACTCAGAAGACGAGATTCGTCAAGCCGCATTGGCCTGCCCTACAGGAGCCATCACTCTGATCGAGGAGACTTCGGCTGCTGCTGAGTGACGCAGTGAATTCCCCCCAGACCCACCACGAGATCGCGACAGTCCAAACCCACAACACGACGGTCGGGAAAACACTCTTTTAAAATACCCAGGGCTCGATCATCGTTTTTGTCGGCGAAGATGGGCACCAAAACGACTGCATTCGTGATGTAGAAATTGGCATAGCTGGCGGGCAATCGATCGCCCCCTACGGAAAGGGGACTAGGCATGGGAAGCTCAATGAGCTCAAAGGGGCGCCCTTCTAAATTGACCATGCCCTGGAGACGCTCCCAATTTTTTTCTAGGGGCAAATAATTTTCGTCATTGGTATCGTGGCTTCGCACACTCACGATGGTATTGGGAGCGACAAAGCGAGTGATGTCATCCACATGACCATCGGTATCGTCGCCTTCGATTCCCTCTCCCAACCATAGGATCTGTTTCACGCCTAAAAATGTTTTCAAACGCTCCTCAATTTGTTCTCTCTTTAATTGAGGATTGCGATTGGGATTGAGCAAACACTGCTCGGTCGTGAGTAAAACCCCTTGTCCATTGACGTCGATGGATCCCCCTTCCAAGACCATACCGGGAATCTCGCGAAGTAAATTCCAATGGGCTGCCACCTGTTGAGGAATAGCGTTGTCTCGATCGTAGGGAGGATACTTGCCACCCCAAGCGTTGTACTCCCAGTCCAGAACCTTGACGGGACCTTCGACATCCACGGGCACGGTAAAAATAGGACCATGGTCACGCACCCAAGCGTCATTGGTGGGAAAAAAATAACATTCGATTTGGGACAGGTCTGCGTCACATTGCTCAACCCATTTTCTAACCTGGACTTCCATCTCGGGACCATTGACATTGATGCGCACCTTTTCTCCATGGCTAATTTCAGCAGCCATGCGAGCGAAAATGGGTGGTATCCGAGAGACAACACCCCCAGGCCAAGTGTCAGGATTGTGGGGCCAACTCAGCCAAGTGGCCTCGTGCGGCTCCCATTCGGCGGGCATACGATATTTAACAGAGTTCATAAGAATCCGGACGACGACAGCTCAGGAAAGGCCAATCGCGACGCACCTCTTGAATGCGGTTAAGGTCACAAGACACCACCAAGATCTCCTCCTGATGATGGGAGGCTTGCTGCAAAATTTTTCCGAATGGATCGGCAACAAAAGAGCCCCCCCAAAAATTGAGATGATCTTCAAGGCCAGTCCGGTTGGGAGCGGCGACAAACACCGTGTTGGAAATGGCATGACCGCGCTGCACCGTGACCCAGGCCTCAAATTCGGTTTTTCCCATCTCGGGACTTCCTTCTACTGGCCAACCGATGGCCGTCGGATAAAATAAGATCTCGGCTCCCTGGAGCGCGAGAGAGCGAGCTCCCTCCGGAAACCACTGATCCCAACACACCTGCACCCCGAGGGTGGCATAACGCGTTTTAAAAGGCCGAATACCGAGATCGCCGGGAGTAAAATAATAAAGCTCGGAATAATAATTATGGGGATCGTCGGGAATATGGATCTTGCGGTATTTTCCCAAGCATGTGCCGTCGGCATCCCAAACCAGGGCCGTATTGAAATAACGATCCCCCGCTTTTTCGAAGACCGAGGCAATCAAAACCACCTGGAGTTCTGCGGCCTTACGGGATAAATGCTGGGTAGCCTCATTAGGTAACTCAGCGGCCAAGGCAAAGTAGGACGGATCGTTAGTCTGACAGAAATAACGGGAAGCGAATAGCTCTTGCAGACAAATAATCTGGGCTCCACCTTGGGCAGCCTCCTCAATGCGCGCCACAGCTTTTTCAAGATTTTTTTTGGGGTCTATCTCGCAGGACATCTGCACCAGGCCCACGGCCAGGGAAGATCTTGTTGTCACCATCACACATCACCTCTGGGGGCTAACCAAGCCTAAAGTTCATTTAATGTCCAGCTCTAGAAGGTGGTTGGTCACAACATCCACTCGTTTTTCAATGTTGTACTTTCCCTGAACGATTTTTACGTCGTAGGCACCCCTCGGCAAGGTGCGAATTTTGTCACAAGTCATTTTGGCGATTTCTTTTCCTTCCTGATAAACCTTCACCCCCCGACATGAGCCGTTCACCCGCAAGTTGCCAAAACCCGGCACGATGATTTCATGACGTTCTGTAGGCCGAACCGTGACCGCCTGCTCATAAGTGTAGTGAGGTCGCATTTTGACCAGGACTTTATAATCTCCCACTGGAACCTTGATATCTTCTTTGGTACGAATTTGACTTTGGTGAAATTCATCCTGTTGCAAAATTAAAGTCACTTCATCGTCAGAATTGGGAGTCTCGACATAGATGATTCCCGAGGCTCGCTCCGAACGGGGAGCCACAGGATCGAGAGCCCATACAGGAAGGAACCAGCCACACCCCCAAAGAAACATTAGCACAAGGAGAGAAAAGAACATTTTTTTCATAGCGCCTCCTGCACAAGACCACCCGGAATTGGCCATCGGCACGCAAAAATTTAAGGGAAGATTAAGATGCCCTTCGAATAAAAAACAAGGGATTCTCCTGAAAAAAAACAAAATAGTTTTTTTTAATTTTATTGTGTTTGTAAAACGATCGGCCTAGCATCCCGGCCCTCATGGACGAGCAAAGCACAGAAAAAGTACTCTGTTTTTTTCACGCCAATTGCGTCGATGGCGCTGCTTCAGCGGCGGTCATCAAAAAAAAATATCCCCAGGCCAAATGTTACCCCATGAATCATGGCGATGCCCTTCGCGCCAAGGTGAAAGGGAAAAAGCTTTTCATCGTCGATTTCAGTTTTAATGCTCACTTGTTAGAGCGTTTCAAAGAAGAAGCCCAGTCCGTCCATTGGTACGACCACCACAAAACCGCCCTACCTATCTTGGAAAAAATCGGATGGGGACACATCGACCTTGCGGAAAGTGGCGCCTCCCTTACATGGAAACAAGAATTTCCAGAAACCCCCATGCCGAAGATTCTCGAATACGTTCGAGATAAAGACCTGTACGAGTGGAAACTTCCCGACTCACGGGAAATCAACATGTACTTGCGCAATCAAAAAGAAATCATCAACCCCTTAAGCCCTCTTTGGCAACACCTACTAGAAGGGGTCTCCGAAGAAGAATGGCGGCAAATGATTTTTGATGGGCGTAAGGCTTTGGAACATCAGCGCAACACCTTGCAGTCAGGTTTAAAAAACGCTTTCCCCCTTAACTTCCATGGGCACAAAACCCTTGCCGTCAACTGGAGCCTTGAAGCCAGCGACATGGGAGAAATGATCTACAAAGAATTGGGTTATCCCGTGGCCCTGATGTTTTATTTCACGGGCTCCGTTTGGAATTTCAGCCTGCGCTCCGATCGAATTGATGTCAGTGAACTGGCCCTTAAATACGGTGGAGGAGGCCATCCGGGAGCGGCAGGATTTAGACGCGATAATATCCAGTGGCTACTCGATCTGATTTCCTTCGAAACAGCAGCAACATCCGAAGCAAAGCCCAAAAATCTATAAGATTTTTGCGTCCCATGCCAAACAAGCCCTTCCCCCCTTCTTTAGCTTAGGTAAAATTTTCACCGCTAAATCTTTAGCTTCAACGATGTTGCCCCTGCCGCTTGAAGATAAATATAAAAACATCGGCTTAGAAAACAGGCAACCCTAAGCTCCTCCAAACGATAAGCCGGGTCATTGTTTTTTCAATCTAGGACACTACCTTTTTATCGATCTCAGATAAGGGATTATATTTTCGAGATTGCATTTCATTTTATGTCATACCCCAAAGCCATATCCAGTTTCTCGGCTCCACGCCCATCTTCCCAAAGTAATTTCTCCAACGGCCCAAGCACGAGATTTTCACCGAGCAACGCACTCGTCGTTTCCATACTGGGACAATTCTTAGGCTATTCTCAAGGGGGAGGACCTTTTCGAGCATTGCTCAGCAATCCAAAACTCTCTTTGGCTGAGGTGTTCAAAGGGCTTTCCGATACAGAGCAAGCATTACTGCGACGTCAATGCTCTCCCCAAGAGTTAGCCCTATTCGAAAATCTGTTGCATCGGTCTCATTTCGAATCCCAAACCTTGGCAACCCTGTATCGTTACGGCCAAGATTGCTTGCGCCGTAACAATACACTTCAAGCCCAATGCATTTTTGAGAACATCGTAGAATACACAGCCGCCCATGGACAAAACTCTGATCTAGTCTATTGGGGAAAAAAATCCCGCGAGCGACTCTCCAGCCTCTCTGACACCGGCACTCTGCTCGATCGTTTCGAACACCATGCGCCATCCTTTCTCAAATCATTGGTGGATCCATGGTCCATCGCGGGTTTTGCTCTTGGCAGTACCGCCTACCGCTGGACCAGCACTAGAAGTTTGCGGGCACTACTGGGCCCCTGGGGAAGAAAATGGGCAGGAACCCCGCTTGGACCACGCGCGTTGTCCAAGGCCCTGGGTGTAAATGTGGAAGCCGGAGTTTTTTTGAGTATCAGCAAAACCGGACATGGTCTTTCAGGGATAGAACAAAATTGGGAACTTCGATCCCTAGGAAAAGAGTACCTGAGAACCATCACCGACCTAAGCTTGATCAAGAGTGGGGTACACCTAGGAAAGCTCGGTGGCAAACAACTGACTTCGACTTTCAAACTTAGCGGACATGGGGCACCCCAGATCCTCTCAACCTTAGGAGCCTACGGCGGACTACTGTTAAGCCACCCCATAGGGATATGGGGCACTTGGAATAGCCCCCAAAGCTGGAATCAAGTTTTAGAAAATGGTCTGGTCACTTTGTTGCACCAACAAGTCGCCGGTAAGATTGCCGATGGAATTTTACACCAAGCCGTACCCGGCTTTCGCGCCTATCGAGAAAAACTGGAAAAACAGGCCGAGGCCCTTTCCCAACAGTATTGGAAAAATTTAAACCTCACAGGGTTTCTCCAAGAACTTTCCTTTGGCCCTCAATTCGCGTGGTCCGCAGCAGGAACCACCGTTTCTCTCGCTGCTCCTCGAACCCCTCAACCCCTAGACTCTCTCAGCCTAACACGAGAACGATTATGGAATCCTAATCCCATCGTGACCCACCCCCCCTTGGGCTTGGCCAAAGCGCCACGAGAGAGCACCTTGGCAACACGACAAGCGACTCAAGAAGCACTTAGACCTTTGCTCCGCGAAACTGGATTAACCCAAGCGGAAGTCCAAGATGTTCAGCTCGTTCAAAAAATTCTATCGGGCTTCACCATTCCGAATCACCCCTTAGAAATACACTCTTTCCAAGCTGGAGTCCGTCTTGCTCAACAAAACCGGGAGCGAGCCCAATCCATCGCCTTCGACGTAGATGAAGTTTATCTACACTGGAGCTTTCGTCTCGCCGACATGTTCCGCGGATTATTTTCCAAGAACAAAATGCCAGAATTACAAAACACGCCTCGAGAGTTTTTAGAGCGGGCCCCAAGAGACCCCCTCGAGGGTCCACGACTTCCTTGGTATTTGCGATTTTGGCTCGACGGCGTGCAAAAGGCGCGCCCAACGCTATTCCGACAACACATGCAATTTCACCCAGGAATCCGCGCCTTTCAGCTGGGATTGCGTTTGGGACAAGAACGTAACCTGACCATGGTCACCACGGGACCAGCAGGGCGAGTCATGCTTCTTGCCAATGAAGACCCCGCCTTTAAGATGATTTATTTTGGAAAATTGCCCGGGGAAAACGTATCTCTCACAGAAGTCCAACAGGCCCGCAATGTCTATACCCGACAAGATCTTGTCGAAGCCCTGCGAACACTGCGAGATTCCGCTCCACACACCCCGCCATCTCCCCAGATTGAAGATTATCTAGCCACCTTAAGACGACATCCCCATAAAGCCCATAAGCTCAAACACGGGGCTTTATCAGAACTACGAAACAAAAATCCTTTTTCCATCCTGGTCGACGACAGTGGAGCCACCTACGATATGCTGAAAGACGCTAACAACTTCGTCGTACTCAAAGTACCCTCGGCGCGAAAGCAGTTTCACAGTCGCGGAGTGCTCAATATGAATATCGGTTCGCCCTCACGCTACCTCGATAGAATGCCTAACAACTACGTCACCTCGCTAGCTCAGATCCTAGAACGGTCAGGGCCTCTCAGCTCCGACGCCATCGAACCAAGACCCTGTCCCATCGATTATCCGCTCCAGCGCTTTGCTGTGGAAATTCCCTGGCCCCACTTCGCACAGGATTTTATCTATCCCATGGCGGAATTAAAAAATCTGGGTAAAGCGGTATTAGAACCACCCAAGGGGTAAATGAAAGTCGCTCTGGCAAATCGAAGAGTAGAATCCGCCCTCTAAGAAAATAAGGCAAAACAAGCGGCCCCTTTTCACCATCGGGGAAGATTAAAAAACGGAAAAATAAAGGGAGAGTTTTTTCTTAGACTACTGGGCCGCTGCGGTGGGTTTGGCGACCTCTCCTGGACTAGCGCAAAACTCCGTAATGGCTTCGTAGTTTCCAGAACTAAAATCGAAATTCTTTTTGCTTCCGTTGCGGTGATTGGCCACAGCAGAATTTGGATTGCCCGCGGCATTAAAAGCGTAACCGATCAAACAACCCGTATCGCTGAAATAAGTGAAACGGGCCGGCGCACCGGACACTGTGGTGTTTACGGTAAGATAAACGATATCGTGACCCGTACCGGTGATGGTGTCTTTGCTGCCCGGCATGGGACCCTTACAAGTGACGGTCTCACCCTGTTTACCACAGACAAAACCATGGGCGGAAAATACGGGAACATCGGCCTGTGCCACGCTCACACAAAATAAGGAAAAAACAGCCAACATCGGGAAAATTTTTTTGATCATGGAAAGCTCCTCCGAGGAATGGAATAACCCCATAGTCTTCTCAAGCTCCCTTGGCAAGGGCCTTCAAGGTTTGCTGGGGCGCGCCTCCAAAAGCGCCATTACTCATAAACAAAATCACATCCCCGGAACGAACCTCTCGAAGCAAGCAATCCACAATCGCTTCCGTTCCCGAAAAATGTCTCGCTCGCACTCCGGAATGGGTTGCAATATCTTGACCGAGCCTTGCCACGTTCAACACCTGAGCGTCTTTGACTTTTTCTGGCATAAAAACATCAGCCAAGATCACCTCTTGGGCGGCGGAAAACGCTCGTGCGTATTGTTCTTGAAAGACATCCCGCTTCGAACTGTTGCTACGAGGCTCAAAAACGGCCCAGAGTTTTCTGCCTGGAAAACGCTCATGAATGGCTTGAAGAGTTTCTCGAACCGCCGTCGGGTGATGGGCAAAATCATCAACCACCGTGACTCCAGCAACTTCTCCAAGAATCTCTTGCCGACGTCTCACCCCCAGAAAAGTCGTTAAACCCCGTTGAATATCCTGCCACGACAAATCTAAATGAAACGCAACGGCAATGACCCCCAAAGCATTGCTGACATTGTGGCGTCCTGGCAAAGACCAAGAAATTTCGTGATGGCAACAAGACTCTCCTCGCTCTCGACTCAATACACAAAAACGTAATTTTTCTCCGGTAGATAATATCTCTCCAAAAACATCGACCGTTTCACGAAGTTCGGGGCGGGTACCATACGAGACAACCTTGCCGGAAAAACCTTCGGCCAAGGCCCTCACTTCGGGATCGTCGAAATTTGCCACCAAGGTACCCTTCGATCCCAAAACTTCCAACAATCGACGAAAAGAAACTCGAACCTGCTCTAAATCTTTGTAAATATCGGCGTGATCAAACTCTAAACTGGTGAGTAAAACACAGTTGGGACGGTAGTGAAGAAACTTCGGGCCCTTATCAAAAAAGGCAGTGTCGTATTCGTCGCCCTCCAACACAAAATGAGGACCCGCGCCCAAACGATAGTTACGAGGAAAATTCAGGGGCTTGCCTCCCACAAAAAAACTGGGGTCCCGCCCCGAGTCTTGTAAGACCCAAGCCAAGAGAGATGTGGTCGTGGTCTTGCCGTGAGTTCCCGCCACCACCAGAGAAATTTTTCCGGGAAGAAAAAACTCACTCAATACTTGGGGCATACTCAAGTAAGGCAAACCACGGCTCAATACCGCCTCCACCTCGGGATTTCCCCGAGAAAGGGCATTGCCAATCACCACCTGATCGGGAGTGGGATCAAGATTTTTCGGATCGTATGGAGAAAGCACCGGAATCCCCAATTCCTCCAAAATAACACTCATGGGAGGATAAATTCCCTGGTCACTGCCACGCACCTCGTGACCTTGCTCTTTGAGCATTCCCGCCACCGAGGCCATCCCAGTTCCACAAATTCCCATCAAATGAATTTTCATAATTTATCTTTCCGTCTCACCTAAGCCATTTTATTTAATGCCCAGTTCTTCTACGAGCAGGTCGTGAACGTGAGGACGAAACTTCTTGATCGCCTCGTTGTCCGCTCGAGGATGAACGCGATTGCTCAAAAGTATAATATATTTTTTATCCCGAGGATCCATCCACAAACTACAGCCGGTAAAAGCCAAATGACCAAAACTATCCTCGGAAAAATAATTTCCCGCCTGAGAATGGGGTCGACTGACTTCGTCCCAACCTAACTTAGGATGACGCATATGCCCCAAAAATAGTCGCAAAGTTTCAGCGTGCAACAAGGGCTCATGCCCTTCCCAGGCCCGCCACAAACCATGGATAAAACGCTCGAGATTTTTAGCTGTACTAAAATATCCTGCATGCCCCGCGACGCCCCCCAGGGCATGGGCATTGAGATCGTGCACCTCTCCACACACTTGATATCGACGTACAGGACAATTTTCGGTGGCCACCACGTTGTCGAGTTGGTCTAGCGGAGAAAAAAATCCCTCATTTAAATTCCAAGGGAGTCCTACATGGCTTTGAAACAAATTGGCCAGTGAATCCATCCCCCATTTTTCCAAAATAAATCCCAACAAAATGAAGCCCAAATCACTGTAACGACGCTGCTGCCCCGGCGGAGATTCGAGGGGCTCTTGAGCAATTTTTTCTTGATAACAACGCTTCGCCATTTCTGGGAAATGGGATGCCTCTTTACAAATTTCGTAATAGGGGCGCCATGCGGGCAAACCGGAGGTGTGGCTTAACAACTGTTCTATGGTGAATTCCTCCGCCCGATGAAAATTTTTCAGATAGGCCTGCACCGGATCCTGCAAGGAAATCTGCCCACGTTGGACAGCCAACATGGCTAGGGTGCTTGTCACCACTGGTTTGGTCAAAGAAGCGACATCGAAAAGCGTATCATGTCGAACTCGTTTCGCCTCCGAAACTGAAGAGACTGTTCCGTAACAGGCGGAAAAAATCGCCTCTTCACCACGCCCCACACACACCTGAGCCCCGGAAAATACTCCTTGTTGCAAAGCAATAGCAAAGGCCTGATGGATATTTTTTTCGGACATGAAGCGCCTTTTTTCCAAACAAGGTCGTTGCTAACACAACGCCGATTCCTCAAAAATCAATTGCCCATGATCCGCGTCTAAGATGGTCTCCAAGCCTAGGGGAAGGGTCCACATATCGTCCCCGTGCCCCGAAGGAAAACCAAACACCATGGGAATGGACAAATCCCCCAGCACATCGAGCAACATTTCTTGCACAACAATGGGTTCATCGTGGGCATCCTTTAAGGGCCCAAAAACGATGCCCCTAATTTTGCGAAACAACCCGGCTTGCCGCAATTGGGTGAGCAGACGATCCAAAGAGTAAAGCAATTCCCCCACATCTTCGAGATAGAGAATACAACCGTCAGTCCGCAATTGATAAGGAGTCCCCAAAGAAGCCGCCACCAAAGTCAAACACCCCCCGACAAGTGGCCCTCGTGCCCTCCCCCCCTGTAAAGTCACCAAGTGAGGAGCCTGCAAAACACCCAAGGGACGGGAATCCGTCAAGGCTCGCAACAAAGAAGCTTCTCCGGCGATACCCATGCGATCGCCCATATCCTTGGCTACCACGGGGCCGTGAAAAGAGACCCAAGACCAACGCTGATAGACATAAAAAAGCAGTGTGGAAATATCCGAATAACCCAAAATAATTTTGGCCGAATCGGGCGGTGTATAGGTGTCCAGCAAGGGAAGTAGCCGCGCACAACCATAACCTCCTCGAGCTACGAAAATTGCCTTAACTTGAGGATCTTCCAAGGCTTGCACCAGCTCTTCGAAACGCCGAACATCGTCCCCCGCGAGATAACGCTTCCGGGAAAAAATATCGGAGCGATGGGCTACATTAAAACCCCAATGTTGAATTTTTTGAATGCCACGCTCCAAAGCCTGGACATCAAAAGGAGAAGCCGGTGCAATGACAGCGATTTTATCCCCCCTCTGTAAAGGAGAAGGTTTTAGTAATGGGAACGACATAGGATGTAACGGAAAACTGACGAATGCTGTACCCTATTCGTCGAGAGAATTGCAAGAAAAGTGCTGCCTGGTGGTTCGGGTTCTTGACACGGCCTAAAAACTAGTTTCTCTCTGCTGGTCTGGTTTAGAATGGGGTCGCATCCGCTGCTTCCTATGAAAAATATAAATCCAAGCCCCGCACACTTTGCCTCTGAAAAACCCACAAAAAACACAGACGACAATCGAAAAATCCCTAAACTGAAAGACGTCCTACTCTTTCGAATCAAAACGTCTCTCCTGCAAACACAGCGAGCCTGGCAAAATCGATGGCATCAAAAAATTCTTCACCATCCGATCCAAGAATATTTAGTGGGATGCCCCGTACTTTCGGAATCCATAACTCCCCTTTGGGGCGAAAATTCCAACGACCCCATCGAAAAAAAATGGACTCTTGGAAAAATCCATAATCTCCGCATTGCGGCCCGAGCTCTTCATGGATTGGAAATTCCCGCCGGGGCCATTTTCAGTTTTTGGAAACAGCTGGGGAAACTCACTCGAAGTCAAGGCTATGTTGTTGGCCGAGAAATTCGCCAAGGCTGCATTATTCCCACTTTGGGAGGTGGTATTTGTCAGCTTTCTAACGCGCTCTACGACGCTGCACTGAAAGCCAATGCAAATATCATCGAACGCCATGGCCACACTGTGGTGATTCCCGGTTCTCTAGCAGAAGTAAAGCGGGATGCCACCGTGTTCTGGAACTACGTCGATTTGCGTTTTAGTTTGGATCAAGATTTCCGTATCGAATTAGAAATTTCCTCCCGAGATTTAATCCTTCGATTTCTCGGGAAAAATCCAAAGCAAAAAAAATCATCCCCCCAACAAAGCGCAATCGAATCTTCCCCTATCCTCAACAAGACATCCCCTCCTCTAGCCTCCGTAAATGACTGTTTTTCTTGCGGAGAAATTTCTTGTTCCCGCAGTGTCCCAAAAACAAACGAGACTTTTGGTAAAACCGCGTTTTTAGTCGATGAATTGTGGCCTGAATACGACGATTGGATCCAAAAAGAGAAAAAAAAATCCGATTTACTCTTCATCCCCTTCAATGGGAAAAAATGGGGGAAATCCAACTATGCCTGGAACATGGATGGCTTTGAAAAAATTTACCTTGCTAGCCTAACAACCCTGCGACGAGCCTATGCCTTTCGACAAATTTCAAGTCATGGGGCCGTGCTTCAGCAAAAAACATTGGAATGGGATGAAAAATTAGCCCACGCCTATACCAAACATCTTTCCTTTGAAATCGAGCATCTCGTAGTAAGTCAGAATCTTTTGCCTTTTCTATGGCAACAGGGCGTTCTGGGAGGAAGAACCTTCGATGTGCTCATGACAAGACTTCCTGCGAGCAACATCGAAAATATCTTGAATGCCACCCATAAAAGACATCCCACAAGTCAAACCTTGCATGATTTTAGGGCTCCTCAAAAAATCCTCAATGGGGAGGATCAGGCTCTGAACGCCGCCCAACGCATCATTACTCCCCATTCTAAAATAGCAACACTCTTTCCCCAAAAAACGAAAAAGCTCCCCTGGAAGCTTCCAGTTTCTCAAGAAGCCCCCCATCAATATCCACTCATCAGCAAAAACAAACAGTCTTCCGTTTTCGAAGTGCTCTTTCCTTATCCAACCTTGGGTCGCAAGGGTGCCTACGAACTTCGCGAATTGGTCCGACAATTTGATTTCAAACTCTGGATACATCCTAAGAATTTTGAAGGAGAAAACTTTTGGAAGGGGTTGAATGTCCAATTGTGGAATACAAAAAGGATCCCTGAAACCATCGATTTGATCCTGTTTCCGGCCCATATCGAACACAAGCCTCGGAATATTTTATTATTCGCCTCACGCGGCTTTCCTGTGGCTGCCAGCGAAGCCTGCGGAATCACAGACATCCAAGGGATAAAGGTCTTTTCAATGGAAAACCCAGAAGACTTGAAGAATTTCTTTTTGAAGAATATCCCAACCCTCGTAAGTCGCTTGACCGAGTAAAAAGAAACAAGCGATGACGACTCATGTGAGGATGCTTCCATGTATGCTTATTTTGCCCTTTACTTTACCCCCGGTTTTTCAGGCTTTCCCGTGCTCCAAGAGTGGCAGGTTCGCGAAAACCAAAATCTCCACCTTGGAGATCCATTGTTGCGTTTTGGCCAGCCCACCCAAAAAGAATCTTGGCTCTCCCCAATCGAAGGCGTCTTTAAAACCTTCCTATGGAAAGAAGGCGAAACCCTCATGCCCGGAGAACCCGTGGCTGTTGTAGAAATCGACTCAAACACCGCCGAACGACTTGAAGCAGATGGATTCGGACGCATTCTGAGTGCCGAAGAATCCAAGTCGGGCATGAGTTATGCCGAAGCCGCCAGCATCCGACTTCCTCCACGTCAATCTCAGCCCTAATTAAGAGAGTACCCTGTGAAACCTCCTTGGCTGAAAAGCAAAATTCCTTCGGGAAAAAATTACCACGACCTAAAAAATCTTTTCCGAGAACTCAAACTCAATACGGTGTGTGAAGAGGCCCAGTGTCCCAATGTCAGCGACTGTTGGAATCGTCAAACCGCCACGGTCATGATTATGGGAGATACCTGTACCCGGAGTTGCGGCTTTTGCGCCGTCCATACCGGACGCCCCGAAGCCCTCGACCCTCACGAGCCTGAACGCGTCGCCAAGGCTTTAAGCCGTCTCCATCTCAAGCATGTCGTCATTACCTCCGTCGACCGAGACGACCTTTCTGATGGCGGCGCCTCCCACTTCGCCGAAACAATTCGTCAAGTTCGCCAAGCCTGCCCTGAAACTTTTTTAGAGGTTTTGATTCCTGACTTTCGGGCTGATTTTTCCGCCCTAAAGAAAATATTTACCGCCCAACCCCATGTGCTCAATCACAATCTAGAAACCGTGTCGGCACTACAGAAAGCCGTTCGTCCACAAGCGGGTTACGAACGATCCTTGCAAGTGCTACGGTGGGCCTCCGAAGCGGGCATTCCCGCCAAAAGCGGCCTCATGCTGGGGCTGGGAGAAAGCGACGAACAAATTGCCGAGGCCCTTCGTGATTTAAAAACACAGGGCCAAGTCTCCATCCTCACTTTGGGACAATACTTACGCCCCACCCCCCGACATCTGCCCGTAGTCAAATACTACAGCCCTGAAGAATTTTTGACCTGGAAGCACTTCGCCGAAAATTTAGGATTCGCTTCTGTGGCCAGTGGGCCCTTGGTACGCAGTTCGTACCATGCCGACGAAGTGGCGGCCCCCATACTCCCCGGACTGCAAGCCCTAACTGTACAAGCTGTAGAGGTTGTTGAGCCCATGGGCAAAGATACTTAAGGCCAGGTTACCGCGCCAGTGGCGCAACCAACCAAAATAAAGCCCAAGGGTGAAATAATAAGGCAGATACCAAGGATTAGCGTGAGCTATGGCGAATAAAAGCGCCGCCAGGGGAATTCCCTTCCAAACCCCCAAACGTTCGACAAACAAAGGTTGCAGTAAACCTCGAAAGAAAAATTCTTCGCAAATAGCAGGCGCCAATACCAAGGCAACCCCTTGCAAGACGCTGTGACTCCAACCCCGATAGGCCACCAGGTTATCGTAAAACTCTTGAATGGAAGGGGGAGCTGGCCAATAACGATCTTGCAGATGGATCATGAGTTCTACTGGAGCAATCACCAAAGCGGTCATCAGCAAAACAGACAGGCCCTCCCGCCAACTAGGCCATCGCAGCGAGAGCAGGACACCACTTGGCAGCTCGAAGAGCGTTACAAAAAGCAGGGTGGGCAAGAGCAAAAAAGCAATTTCATTGAAAATAATGGCAGACAGGCCCCACTGGGCCTGTAACAAAGCTCCCACCGACAAATATAAGGCCAAGGTAAAACAATAAAGGACGAAGGCTGGGAAGGCCGGAGCGTTTTTGCCCATAAAATGGGCGTCCCTAATCCAATGGACAAACCTTGACCATCTTATTATAGGCGAGCCCTATTTGTTTTTTGAAAAGGCCGTCATGACAAAGTCCAAAGGTAAAACCTCCGCTGAAAATCCTTCAGGAAAAAACCTCAATCTTGGGATTCCCAAGGGTAGTCTGCAAGAATCCACGCTGCGCCTGTTTAAAAAGGCGGGTTATTCCATCACCCTTGGATCACGAGCCTACGTACCCACTATCGATGATCCCGAACTCTCAGGCCTGCTGATCCGCTCCCAAGAAATGGCCCGTTATGTTGAAAACGGTGTGTTAGACGCGGGTATCTGTGGACGTGACTGGGTTTTAGAAAACGACGCCGATGTCTTAGAAGTATGCGACCTACGTTATTCCAAGGCCACCAATCGCCCCATCCGCTGGGTGGTCGCCGTGCCCAATGATTCCAAAATCGAGAACATCCGCCAACTCAAGGGAAAACGCATCGCCACCGAATTGGTGGGATTTACTTCTCGCTATCTCAAAGAACACGGCATCCAAGCCGATGTCGAATTTTCCTGGGGAGCTACCGAGGTCAAACCTCCCCTCCTCGCCGATGCCATCGTCGAACTTACAGAAACAGGCTCCTCCTTGCGCGCCAATAACTTACGGATCGTCGATACCATCCTCGAGTCAGTCACGGTGCTGATCGCCAATAAAAAGGCCTACCGGGATCCTTGGAAACGGAAAAAAATTGAAAATATCGCCATGCTGCTGCAGGGGGCCATCCAGGCCGATTCCAAGGTGGGACTCAAAATGAATGTCCCTCGAAAGAGTCTCGATCAAGTCTTGACTAAACTGCCCGCATTGCACGCCCCGACGCTCTCACCCCTCACCAACGAGGAATGGATTAGCGTTGAGGTCATCCTCGACGAAAAGGTGGTGCGCGATATTATTCCCGAAATCAAACGCGCGGGTGCCTCAGGGATCGTGGAATACCCCCTCAACAAGGTGATTCCCTGAGGAATTTTCGCCATAAAGGCCTTCTTGACAGGACGCACCCTAGTCGATAAGGGACTTCTGCCCTAAAATCGGGGGTATGCCGGAGAGGATTTAAAAATGTCGGATGCCTTGCCTTCCCAAGTTACAGAATCTGAAAAGCCAGCCTTGGTCGATCCTGAGGCTTATTCTTACGATTACGTCCTCCCCCCCGAAGCCGAAGGACTTGAGGTGCTTTCAGCCTCCAATCCCCCTGAGGAAGAATACAAAAAAATTAAGCTGAAAAAGCGCCCCAAATCGATGGCTGTGGTTGATGAAGACAGTTGCGTAGGCTGTGAGTACTGCGTGCATGTTTGCCCCATTCCCAACTGTCTTTCCCTGGTGGCCATGGGAAACAACAATCCCCAAATCTCGACCCAAATTCTCGTCAACGAGGCCACCTGCATCGCCTGCCGTAACTGCGAGTCGGCCTGCCCCTACGATGCCATCCACGTGGTCAAGCGAGAGGAAAAGCCCCTGTGGAAGCACTCGGTGCATCTGCCGGATATCACGGCAGTCGAAGCCGAAGCCCTCTAAAGGCTTAAAAAACAAGCCAATAATATCAAAAAGTTAATTATCCGTCGCACGATTGTGCGCAACCGGCCTGAGGAGAAACCGATATCCTGTGTACAATAGCGATCCTCCTTCAAGGCCTCGGCGCAAGCTGGGGCTTTTTTATTGCCACTGCCCCAAAGCTCAACGCCGTGCCGAACGAGGAGGTCGCGGCTCTAGCACCAAGGTCCCCAAGGAAATCGACGTATGACATAGGTATTCACGCCCCCGATTGGCGGGAATACTCACCCTTGGCAAATGGGGAGATGAAAAACGGACCTTGTAAAAAGGACTTGCCCAATCTCCTTTGGCACTACTGACAGAATAGAAAAAATCGAGGTTCTTAGAAAACGGTAACAGAAAGGGTAAAAAGACCGTTGTCCCCCAACGACCTGAGAATCCAGAAAACACCAAATAAAAATTTTTCGAATCGAGTGGATAACGGTTAAGCAATCGTCGCTCTCGTCCAGTGTCTGCAATGCGATAGCTCAGCGTAAGTCTGAGATCCGCATCGGCGGGTGCTCCGCTCACCTGTCCCTGAAAACGGAACCACTGGCACGCGGGGCCATAATCGTAGGCCTCCGCTTGCAGAGATAAGCCCAATAAAAACCACGAAAGGATGAATGCCCGCCAGGCCCCCATCCCCCCATTCTAAGGAAGTTTGAGGGTAAGGCCTAGAGATTCCGCACAGGACCTTGGACTTTCCCAAGAAATCTGCTAGCCCCCAGGCCTCAAAAAAAGGGGGGGGCATGTCGAACACCTTGAAAGAAACTCTGGCAGAAGCTTTAGGCACTTTTCTTTTGCTCTTTATCGGCACCATGGCTGTGGCCATGGCCGTCCATACGGGAGCCATGACGCTGTGGGGGGTGGCCATGCTATGGGGCCTTGCCGTCGTCCTCGCGGTTTACGCGGTGGGTCCCGTTTCTGGCGCTCACTTGAATCCCGCGGTAACCCTAAGCATGGCGGTATTTCGCGGGTTTTCCTGGAAAAAAGTGCCGTTCTACGTAGCTGGCCAACTATTCGGAGCCTTCCTGGCACCGGTTTTGGTCCACTCCCTGTGGTCGGGCTTTTGGGCGCCTCTGGCCGAAAAACTGGGGGTTTCCGTAGGTGCCCCGGGATCTCAAAAAATGTTGATGGTCTTCACCTGTTTTTATCCTAATCCCGGCATCGTCGGCACCGATGTGGCCGCTTGGGCCAAGGTGACTACCGCCCAAGCCTTTGGCGTAGAAATGGCGGCGACGGCCTTTTTGGTATTTATCATCCTCGCCCTCACTGAAGATCGTCACCAAGGTGCCCCACAATCCAATTTAACTCCTTGGTTTGTGGGATTGACGGTCACCGCCCTCGTGGGTGTCTCCGCTCCCTTGACCATGACGGCCCTTAATCCCGCTCGCGATCTGGGTCCCCGCCTCTTTGGGTATTGGATGGGCTACGGCTCCATCGCCTTCCCGGGACCCCGTGGCAACGAATGGTGGCTCTATCTCCTAGCCCCAAGCCTAGGCGCGTTGGCCGGAGGTTTACTCTATGACGTTTTACTCCGCCCTCTATTTGGCAAAACCGATTTGCAGGCAGACCAAGGTTTAGATCTCACTCCCGATCCAAACTCTCTTGCCGTTCCCGTAAAACCGGTCGAAGGAGGCCGGTCTTAAATACTAAGGTGGATTTGTTATGTCGCAAAATTACCGTAATGAATTGAAACATTGGATCGAAGACGAAAAAGCGGCCATTCAGGCCATCGGTCCTATTCATCAACTCTGGGTAGACCGCTCCGTCGAGTTGCTATTGTTCCGACGCGGTTTAGTGAACAAAGGGCCCGTGGATCTGCTCAAGATTCACAAATACGGCAACCAAATCTCCCAAATGGATTTTAGTATCCGTGACACTTTACCCATCATTCAGGCCTTGGCCGAATTACCGCTACGACCTTCGCGCATCGATATCGGACGACTTACCCTGGAATGGTTGCAAGGTAGTCACGACTCACGCAATCGCAAAGAATTTCTCATCAAGCAGTTGTCCGAACACTTGAAAGAAGACGCCGCCCGTTTCGAACCCCGTGACGTGGTACTCTACGGCTTTGGCCGCATTGGCCGCCTGCTGGCGCGCATTCTCATCGAAGAAGAAGGCGGTGGCGATGCATTGAAATTTCGTGCCGTTGTCACCCGAGGTCCTCTCGAATTAGAAAAACGCGCCAACTTACTGCTTCGGGATTCGGTGCATGGATCTTTCCGAGGTAACCTGAAGATCCTGGAGAAAGAAAACGCCATCATCGCCAACGGCGTTTACATTCAATTCATCGTAGCCGACACACCCGACGTCATCGATTATGAAAGTTATGACATTCGACAGGCTCTGGTGATCGACAACACCGGAGTATGGCGAGACCGTAAAAATCTCTCCCGCCACCTAAACTCAAAAGGTGCAGAGCGGGTTTTGCTGACAGCCCCCGGCAAAGAGGACATTCCCAACATCGTCTACGGCGTCAATCATCGTGGTTACTCCAAAGACGAAAGAATTTTTTCCGCAGCCTCGTGTACGACCAATGCCATCGTCCCCCCCCTCAAGGTTCTCAACGATAAATTCGGCATCCGCTATGTCCATGTGGAAACTGTCCACGCCTACACGAACGATCAAAATCTATTGGACAATTTCCATCGTAAAACCCGACGGGGCCGTTCAGCTCCCCTCAACATGGTCATCACCGAAACAGGAGCGGCATCGGCCATTTCTAAGGCGCTTCCAGAACTCACAGGCAAGGTCACCGGAAATTCCGTACGGGTACCTACACCCGATGTTTCCTTGGCCATGCTCAATGTAGAATTGGATCGCCAAGTCACTCGAGAAGAAATCAACGAAGCTCTCCGCCTGGCCTCCTTGCAGGGTCCTCTCGTGGCCCAAATCGACTACACACGAGACCAAGAAATTGTCAGCAGTGACATGGTGGGAAACACCCATTCGTCCATCGTCGATAGTCTGGCCACCCAGGCCCACGGCAACCATGCCGTCCTGTACGTATGGTATGACAACGAGTACGGCTACGCCATGCAGGTCACTCGCTTGGCTCGCATCATCTCCGGAGTGGAACGCCTGCGCTATTACTAATCTAATCTCGCCTTGCCCCGGGGAAACCCCTTCTGTCACCTGACTCGTTTATGGTAGAAAGTTCTCGGATGGTTTCATCGTAAGGAGGGTTTTGTCTCATGGGAAAACGCATTTTTTTGTTCTTGGGAGTCAACTTTCTCGTCGTGATCACCTTGTCGTTGGTCACTCGACTTCTCGGAATTCAGCCCTATCTTACGCCCTACGGTCTTAACTACGAATCCTTGGCGGTCTTCTGTTTGATTTGGGGTATGGGGGGCGCCTTGATTTCTCTCTCTGTCTCCCGAATCGTGGCCAAATGGAGCATGGGCGTTCAAGTCATTGAGCCCAACACCACCGACCCTGAAGGCCAAGCCCTATTGCGAACCGTGAACCGTCTAGCCCAACAAGCCGGAATCCCCATGCCCGAAGTGGGCATCTACCAATCCGACGAACTCAACGCTTTTGCCACCGGCCCCACAAAAAACAGGTCGCTCGTTGCGGTTTCCACGGGTTTGCTACGCCGCATGGATAACCAAGAAGTCGAGGGCGTCTTAGGCCACGAAATCTCCCACATCGCCAACGGCGACATGGTGACCATGACCCTGCTGCAAGGCATCGTCAACGCCTTCGTGCTGTTTCTCTCCCGAGTCATCGCCTTTGCGGTCGCCCAAGCCATGCGTAACTCCGATCGAGACGATCGCGGTGTTTCTTACGGCCTTTACTACCTCATCTCCTTCGTCTTAGAAATTTTCTTTATGATATTTGGCTCTTTGGTCGTGGCATGGTTCAGCCGATACCGGGAATTTCGCGCCGATGCGGGAGGAGCTCAATTGGCGGGCCGTTCTTCCATGACTCGGGCTCTCCAGGCTCTGCAACGTAACTACGAAATCGTCGATCCTCATCAACAACCTGCCGTCAACTCGCTAAAGATTTCCGGACACGGTCGAGGCTGGATGCGATTTTTTGCCTCCCATCCTCCCTTGGAGGAGCGCATCGCCCGCCTTGCCAATCCAACGATAGGGTAGAGATCCTCTCAGAAGCTCAAATCGGAGAGCCTAAGTGAAAACGATTAAATCTTCCCATGGTACTCCGTGCGAACACTGTCCCTCATTGGGAAAAAGCCTATTTCAGGGGCTATCTCGGGAAGAACTCGGTCGGCTCACACAAAAAAAAGAACTTCGCCGTTACAAACGCCGGGAAAATATCTTTCACCCAGGCACAAAACCCTTGGGCCTGTTTTGTATTTCTAGCGGACAAGTGAAGGTCTATCAAACCGGCATCGAAGGACGGGATCAAATCGTCCGGCTCGCCCAAGAAGGCGATGCCATTGGTTATCGGGCCCTGCTCTCGGGAGAAGAATATTCGGCCTGCGCCGAGGCCTTAGAAGAAACTCAACTCTGTTTCATCGATCGCCCCACTCTCTTTGAATTAATGGATGACAAGCCTCTGTTGCTACGCCGCATCATGACCTGGTTATGCCAAGATCTACGTTCCGCCGAAGAACGACTACGCATCTTTGCGCAAAAGACCGCTGCGGAGCGCATTGCCGAAACCCTTATCCTATTGTCGGAAACCTTTGGTAAAACCACAAATTCAGACGTTAAACTCAATATCCGTTTGACCCGCCAAGAAATCGCCGAACTCGCCGGAACGGTCCTAGAAACCGCCGTGCGACACCTCTCCGAATTTAAACAACGACGCTGGATTAGATTCGAGGGAAGAAGCATCGTCTTGCAAAACCTTCCCGCCTTAAAAAAGGCCGCCCACCTCGATTAAATTTCATGAAATTTTAGAAACATTGACCATTGTCAAAGTTTTTCTAGCCAAGCTCGGCCTACTGTCCTCGCAGTTAACCCTTGAATGAGGTTCTCCTGTGATTGAATGGATGCCAGAAAATATAGCCAGTTACGGCCCAGGTTTTGACGCCGTTATCTCTAACATCTACACCGTCGTCGGGGTGTGGTTTCTTCTCACCGAAGGAATCTTGCTCTACTTCATTATTCGCTATCGACGACGCAAAGGACAAAAGGCCAGCTATGTTCCGGGAAATACCTGGAAGAGCTTGGCCTGGATTTTAGTTCCTTCCCTACTCATTCTCGGATTCGATCTGAGCTTTGATCTCCAACAAGGGGAGATCTGGAAGGAGATTAAAATTAATCGCCCTCCGGTGGATCAAGAGGTTCGGGTTGTCGGTAAACAGTTCGTTTGGGAACTGACCCAACCGGGCCAGGATGGAAAACTGGGAACCCAGGACGACATCAAAACGCTGAACCATCTTTATGTCCCGGTAGGCGCCACCATCGGTCTCATCATCGAATCGGAAGATGTCTTACACAGTTTCTGGATGCCTAACCTGCGTTTCAAACAAGATGCCGTACCCGGCAGGGCCATCAAGGCCTGGTTTAAGGCTGTAAAGACGGGCGATTATCCGATTGCTTGCGCGGAGATTTGCGGAGTGGGGCATGGCAATATGGGAGGCCAGCTCCACGTACTCAGTCCAGAAGACTACCAAGCTTGGTTGGCGAAACAAGCTCCCAATACCGGTAGTGTCTCCCTCGCCCCAAAAGTGAAGAAAGGAATGGGAAGCTGATGAGCCAGGATCATGCACATCAATTGAGTTTTATTCGGAAGTATATTTTTTCCCTCGATCATAAAACCATCGGGAAGCAATACATGCTCTTGGGGTTGGTGATGGCCTTGGTGGGAGGATATCTGGCCTACGTATTTCGTATGCAATTGGCCTATCCCAACGAACCCATCCCCGGATACGGAATCATGGGCCCCGATGGTTATAACGGTTTCATCACCATGCATGGAACCATCATGATTTTCTGGGTTGCCACGCCTCTGTTATTGGGAGGATTTGGCAACTTCGTCTTGCCGCTCCAGGTTGGCGCCGAGGACATGGCCTTCCCCCGTCTCAATATGATGTCCTTCTGGGTCTTCTTTCTTAGCACGGTGGTTTTAGTCGCTTCCTTCTTCGTACCGGGAGGCCCCATGGCTGGAGGATGGACGGTCTATCCCCCCCTCTCTGGGAGAATGGATTATACCGGTGTGCAATTGGGAGGAGATCTCTGGATCGTCGCCGTCGCTCTAGAATTCGCAGCCGTACTGATGGGGGGAATCAATATCCTCTCCACCACAATGAATCTACGCACCAAAGGACTCACTTATTTTCGTTTACCCTTGTTTGTCTGGATGCAAAACGCTGCCAACCTGATCTTCATGTTTTCCGTAGGGCCTCTGGTTGCCGGCGCCCTCATGCTGTTGGCCGATCGCACTTTGGGTACAGGATTTTTCATGCCCAAAGAAGGTGGTGACCCCTTGTTGTGGCAGCATCTCTTTTGGTTTTTCGGCCACCCCGAGGTGTATGTCTTGCTTTTACCCGCTCTCGGTGTACTAACGGAGGTCATCCCCACCTTCTCAAGAAAACCCATCTTCGGTTACAAGGCGATCATTTATTCCGTGATCGGCGCCGGGGTCCTGAGCTTCGTCGTGTGGGCACACCACCAATTCGTCAGCGGGATGAATCCAAAATTGGCTCTGGCTTTTTCTGTAACCACGATTCTTATTTCTGTGCCCTTTGCCATTGTGGTCTTCTCTTTTATCGCCACCTTGTGGAAGGGCTCCATCGAGCTTAAGACTCCCATGTTATGGTCAGTGGGAATGCTCGCCGAGTTTCTGATCGGCGGCGTAACGGGTATCCCCCTCGCTGCCTCGGCCAGCGATATCTATATGCACGACACCTATTTCGTCGTGGCCCACTTTCACTACACCATGTTCCCAATTACTTTCTTTGCCATGTTTTCAGGGATCTACTTTTGGTTCCCGAAAATGTTTGGACGCATGATGAACGAGACCTTGGGCAAGATCCATTTTTGGGTCACAGCCCTGGCCTTCAACGCGATTTTCATCCCCTTGTTTTTCGCTGGACTAGCGGGGCATCAGCGGAGGATCTACGATCCTTCCCTATTCGAAAATCTCAAGTCCACCCATCCCATGCACGTCGTTGCCACTTTGGCCACCATCGTGCTGTTGCTGGGACAGATTCCTTTCATCATCAATTTTTTCTACAGCATGTTCTCGGGTAAAAAGGCTGCCGCCAATCCCTGGAACTGTAACACCCTAGAATGGGTTGCCGATAGCCCACCTCCCCATGGCAATTTCGCCCACGCCCCCGTGGTCTATCGCGGCCCTTATGAATATTCCGTACCCGGCGTCGAGAGTGATTGGGTTCCCCAACATGAAGCGCCTCAACAAAAGGTTTCGTGAGGTCATCCATGGAAGCTTCCAATGTTTTAGAAAACCAACGTTACGAATTTAGTTCAGTACCCGTTAACCGCATGGGCATCTGGTGGTTGCTTGCGGGTGAAGTCGTCATTTTTGGAGGATTGGTGGTGTGTTATTTGCTCTCAAGATTCCACCATGCCGACTGGGCTGAGTCCGCTAAACACACCAACGAGACCATCGGAATCATCAACACCATGGTACTACTCACTAGCAGCCTTACCATGGTCTTGGCTCATCACGCCGCGGAACATCGACTCTTTTCCAAAGCGAGAAACCTACTCATGGCTACGGTCGCCTTGGGCCTCTTGTTTTTGGTTTTCAAAGGTTATGAGTACCAACACGAAATTCACGCCGGTTTTACACCCGTCACCAATTTATTTTGGTCTTACTACTACCTGATGACCGGACTCCATGCCCTGCATATTGTCGTCGGGCTGATCACCATCGTCATTGTCATGCTGGGCTTAAAAAAGAATCCACAGCGTGTGGAATCCATCGGTATCTACTGGCATTTCGTCGATCTCGTTTGGATCTTTTTGTTTCCCCTGCTTTACCTCGCACCTAACGTTTAGGAATTTTTTATGGCACAGAAAATCTATATCGTCATTTGGGCCGTTCTGGTCGCACTCGTTGGAGTTAGCATCGCCTTGGGCAAAGTACTCGGCGCACGAGCCGCGGTTGTGGCTATCTTCATCATCGCCGCGTTCAAAGCCTACATGGTAGCTTCCTACTATATGCACTTAAAGACAGAAGCCCGGTGGGTCAAAGTAGCCCTGTGGACCGGAGTAGCTTGTTTGTTAATCCTGTTTTGGGCACTGGTGCCCGATATCATCAAGGTGTACGGCCGCATCGCATAGGAGTTCGAGGATATGGCCCAAGTATTGACGTTCCCGAAAAGCTTCTCTTCAAACCCTGGCGGTTCCCAAACTCCCCTGGTACCCACCCCCCTGCTGGGAATGCTCTTGTTTCTTTTTACCGAGCTGATGTTCTTTGCAGGACTGATCAGCGCCTTTCTTGTTTTAAAAGACCAAAGCATTCTTTGGCCCCCCCTCGACCAACCTCGGTTACCCATCGCCATCACATTTTTTAATACCGGGATTCTACTTTCCAGTGCCTGGACCTTATCCCGTGCCATCGGACAGTGGAAGCGCTCTAACTTTCAATCGGGAAGGTTTTGGCTTCAGGTCACCCTACTCTTAGGGATTCTATTTCTCGGTATTCAGGGATTGGAATGGGCTAGGCTCATCTCTTACGGACTGACCACCTCGTCGAGTTTATATGGTGGAACCTTCTACCTGTTAGTGGGAGCTCACGGCGTCCACGTGGCCGCAGCGGTTTTCGCTCTAATGGCCGTCTGTCTCAAAGCAAGACGCACCCAGGGTACCTCGTGGAATTTCATGCCCACCGCCTTGTACTGGTTTTTCGTAGTTGGCCTCTGGCCCGTATTATTCGCGCTGGTTTACTTTTAAGCCGCATCGCGGCAAAGGTGTCTTATGGAAAAACTGGAATGGGTCTTACGCGCCCGACGCTCGCTGGTTTTTTTTATGGTCACCCTTGCCACCCCTTCAACACAACTGTGGGCGTGCCCTTCTTGTTACACAAGCAGTGAATTCAGTAATGGAAATGGCTACTTGTATTCCATCGTTTTGATGATGATGCTCCCAGCCCTACTTCTGGGGGGATTGTTTGGGAGTCTATTTTGGCTCCATCGCAGGCGTCAAAACTCCCCTTTGGAGGCTAGTCAAATCCATCCTCTCCAAAAGAACTAAAAAAAAATAACATTTTTGGAGAAAATCTCACCAACGGGTTTTAGAATAAAACCATCGTTGATACTGGTTTCCACCTGGGTTGCGAAAGGTGGGTCTTAGAATTGCCTTCGCCGCAGGTGTTAAAAAACAAGGGGAGGTAAACTATGCGTCGACTTCTCATTCTTGCCGTTCTGATACTTTTCAGTCCAACACTTCGAGCCGGTCAATTAGAAGGGGTCACCATGCCCGATTCGGTCCAAGTGGGCGGAAAAACTCTCATGCTCAACGGCATGGGATTAAGAACCAAGGCCTTTTTTAATGTCTACGTGGCGGGTTTATATTTACCGAGCAAAATGAACGATACCGCATCCATTTTGGGGGCGGACACAGAACGCCAGTTGATGATGAAATTTATGCGTACTGTAACAGGAGGACAAATCTGCGGCGCCTGGAAAGAAGGCTTGGAAAAAAATACCCCCAACGCCTCCGCAGAATTGAAGGGTCAATTTGATACCCTCTGCACTTATATGGAAAAAGCGCGAGATGGGGATGTTTACACTTTCACGTATATCCCCGGTACTGGTACCCAAGTGACTTTCAACGGAACCAGCAAAGGCGCAGCGCTTCCTGGAAAAGACTTCGCGGATGCCCTTTTCAAATGCTGGATCGGAGACCATCCCCCCAGCGCCGAATTCAAAGCCGGATTACTCGGCCACTAAACCTGTTTTAAGTTCTCTAAAAAATCAAAGGGCCCTCTTGGATAAATCCGAGAGGGCCTTCGATTATCTAGTCCGCATTCCATGGGGTTCATCCTTACCCATGAAAAATTTTCCTGCTTACCTCAGTTGGCCGGGATTCCCCCGATGGAATCGATGACCTCCTGAAAGGCGTCGGCAATCACTGAATATCCCTCGGTATTGGGATGAATATTGGGCTCAGCAGGCGGAATCAAGCAATTGAAGGTTAAATCGCACAGGGTCGCCACATTCAAGGGAACCACATCGTTGGGAGCAGGCAGAGGGAAGGGAACCAAGGTTTCAAAATCCGTCGACATGTATTGGTCGTACACATCCGCCACAGGAACCCCAAAGGCCCCATAGGCCGCCCCCAAAACTTGGAAATTAGCGATTTCCATCAGCTCCTGAGATTGCAAAGCCAAGGCCTGCCCCTCGGGCCCCAACAACCACGCGGCCAAAAAGATGTTGTAATAATTCATGCCGATAAGAGGAGCATCCTGTTGGGTGGCCGCACCCAGGACAGTGATAATCTGACCTAGATTATCACCTACCTGTTCAAATAAAGCCGTCAGACAAGCCTCATCAATCACACCGGTTTCAGTATTGATACAATCCGACTGAAAGAGATCATTGGCTCCCAAATCGATGGTGACCAGGGCGATCTTACCTAAATTGGCCTGAATAAAATCGACTGCCTCTTGAAACTGGGTGCCCGCCGAATAGTCGCAAATACCACCCTCGATGAAAGTCGTAGTGCTTTCTCCAGGACAGCCCATCTTAACTAATTCTAAATTGGGATACTGCTGTTGAAGACGGGCGAAAAGTTGGTCGGCATAACCTTCATCGGTTTCGATGCTTTCCCCCGTAGCGGGGTCGGCTTGAATCCCCGCCGCCAGGGAATCTCCCAAAGACAAATAGATAACGCGGGGCCCTTGTAAACCTCCGCTACAGGCGGAAACCCCAACCAGCATGGCTAGGGCAAAACACAACCGAACCCAACAAGAACTCGACTTTCGTCTCTCCTGCATGGCGACCTCCCTCCATAAGGCTCTGGATGTCCAACCAGGCCCACAATGGCTAACAAAAGAAAATTATTTACTAATTTTTCGATTGTACTTGCTGAGGCCCCAAGGGAGCAAATTGAATATGCGAAATTGCTCAGGTTTTTTTCAAAACCCAAACAGCGCAACATACCCCCTTGGGACCTCAACCGGGATGAAAGACGATTTTATTAAATAATATCGGCAACTTAAAGCGTAGAGTTAGCCATTTTATCGTTGTAGCGAGCACGACACTCCTCGATGGTGCGCAATGCCGCGTTTTGACAGTCCCAACCTTCCACGGTCACCTTTTTGTGCTCCAAGTCTTTGTATACGGAAAAGAAATGATCGATTTCGCGTAAAATATGGGGGGGGACTTGGCTCAATTCATAGAGGTGGTTCCACTGAGGATCCTTCAGAGGCACACAGAGAATCTTCTGATCGGGCCCCTTCTCATCGCGCATATTAAACAAACCGATGGGACGCGCCTCAATCAGACAACCCGGAAAAGTCGGCTCCCACAATAGAACCAAGGCATCCAAGCAATCCCCATCTTCCGCCAGGGTGCCGGGAATGTAGCCGTAATCGGCGGGATAGTGCATGGAAGAAAACAACATGCGATCTAAACGAAATACCTTTCTCTCTTCGTCATATTCGTACTTATTTCGAGATCCCGAGGGGATTTCCACAAACACTTCAACGGTGGGTAACGACTCCATAGTTTTCCTTTCTTGACTGATTCGATTCCGACCCGCTTTCGGGGCAGGCGCTTAACAAAAACCTCTGCTCAAATGCAAGGTTCTGTCCGCAGCTCTCTTTGAGACAAAACTTGGTATCTTACAAAAAAAACGAGTAACATTTCCCACCATGGAAAACACTGCTGCCCCTTCGGTTCAAAAAAACTTCTGGAAACGTCCCAAGTTTTGGCTTTGGCTACTACTCTTTGGCGTCGTCCTCACTTTGATTTTTCAAAATGTGGGCCCCGTTCGAGTCCAGCTCTTGTTTTGGTCCACCCCTCCCATTCCCATGCTACTGCTGATTTTGGTATCCATGGCTCTGGGAAGCCTTCTGACTTTATGGTTCTCGCGGGAATTTCGGCAAAGCCGGCGCAAAGACTACCGGGGCGAGGCCTAGGCCGACCGGTCCCAATCTGCAAGCTTAGATTCAATTTTTTCCGCGAAAATCGGAAGAAAATAGACCCTTGGTGTCTAAAACCCACATTTTTATTGAAATAATCTGAACTGCTCCGCAGCTTCCCCGAGGCAAAATCTTTATCACTCAAAACCAAATCGCTCAACATATTGATTTTATTTACTTTTTAATCAACAGACTCATTAAGACCATTGGCATGGCCTTTGGATATGATCTCAAATAACACTTGGCCCTCGGGCTAGTTTTTAACTCTGAACCAAAACTTATTGATGAAACGAATGGCTTGAGGCGCTCATGGGCGATACCATCCAACCTAAACTCGATCTTAGCCCCCCACGACAAAAACGCCTCGATCCCCGACCGGAGATTGAGATTCATTCCCCTGGCTTAGCCGCAAACGTGGAAGGTCCCAAGCCTAAACCTTCTCGAAAGGACGACAGAAAAAGTAGAAGAGAAGAGAGAAAAGAAAAGAAAGAGCCAAAAACTCCGGAACAACTTGCTCGCCGCAATGTTGATGCCTACGCGGCCACTCGTTCTCTCGGAGCCATCTCCACCGCCCTATTTCTCGGAGCGGGCGCTGGTGCGATTTATACGGGAATTAAATGGGGAGGCGCTGCGGGACGAGTAGCCATCAGCGACCAGGCCTCCAAAGGGGCCGATCAGTTTTTTGATTCCAGCGGCGAACTCACCGATGCCGCCATGAAAATCCCTTTTTCTCCCCTGACCAACTTGCTTAACCAGGTCTCGGAAAAGGCCCAAGAAAAAAACACGAGCGTGCAAGAGGTCTTGGAAGACGTGGAAAAACAGGCTCGGCAAGAAGAATCGCGTTGGCGAAAGCAAAGTGTGGCCCTAGGTATTGCCTCCGGCGCCGGTGTGGTGGGAATGTTCGTATTTTTTACAGCTGCCCCCATCATTCGTCATCGAGGCAACATCCTTTTTGGTATTGGTAATCCCAGAGGAAAACGCTCCAGAAATAATGCCTCCAATAACCCACAGGTGCAGATCGTTCCCAACTTTGGTCCTACCGGAGGCGGCGCGGAATTCATGTTGCGTTTTTAGTTCTCCTTCAGTTTTCCACTCTCTCTCAGGAGCTTCAAATCCACCGAATAAAAAACTCAGATAGTTTTTTGCCGCTTGATGGATTCGGGATCGTTTTTTTTATTTTGAAAACCTGCTAAGCGCGTCCCATGAACTCATGCTCTTTGAGCGCCCGCAACTTAAGCGTAAAGCGTGACCATCCCATTTTAGAAGACTTTACGTGGTCGATTCACCATGGAGAACACTGGGTCATCTTAGGGCCGAACGGATCGGGTAAGACCTCCTTGCTCATGACACTCAGCGCTTATCTCCCCATCACCTCCGGCTCTTTTGAAGTGCTCGGAAAAACCTACGGACAAAGTGACTGGCGAGAGTTACGAAAAAAAATCGGCATCGTCAGCCATCGTTTGGAAGAACGCATCCTTCCTGAAGAACCCGCTTGGCAAGTTGTTCTCAGTGGAAAAAACGCCATGCTCAACCACTGGGGCCCCATCGAGCGTGCTTCAAAAAATCAGGCTCTTGAAATTCTCGAACAACTACGTTGTTCCGCGCTAGCGAATCGCCCATGGAAACATCTGTCACAGGGTGAACGCCAAAGAGTTTTCATTGGGCGGGCCCTGATGGCAGAATTTCGTTTACTCTTTTTAGACGAACCCTGTGCGGGCCTTGACCCCGTAGCACGGGAAGAATTTCTAGCGCTCTTGAACCAACTTACTCAAAAAACTCCAACTTCCCTGAATCTCGTATTAATCACCCATCACGTCGAAGAAATCACTCCGGGCTTCACCCATGTATTGTTGATGCGACAAGGCAAAGTCATCGCCAGCGGACCCAAAGACACCCTGCTTCAAGTTCCGCTCTTAGAACAAGCGTACGGCGCCCGATTCCATTTAGAATGTCACCAAGGAAGATATTGGGCGAGAGTATTAGATCCAATCTCCACCCACACCACTTAGCGTTGCCTTGGCTTGACAAAGCAGCCCCAAACTTTCTATGCCCTGCCCCCGCAAAACCAACGCAATGCCGTGGAAGGAGAAACTCAGTGTCCTCGTTAAAAAAATCTTGGTTGAAATATCTTAGTTTGGGTTCCCTATTTCTGAGCGGGCTCGCTTGGGCTCCTCAAAGCCAAGCCAGTACTCAAGCACGCCAGTTTCAATTAAATGGTGGTGCTGGACTTTTTCTAGGAACCGATGGTTTGGGCACGTCCTTCGACGTTTCTTTAGAACCCGAATTTTTCTTCACCGAACACAACACCCTCTCGGTGCGCATGGACTTCACCGTCGGCGAGACAGACTCCTTTCATATCGGAGGACGCTGGCGTTACTACTTCGACTTACCCAGCCCCAAAGTGAATCTCTACGTCGGCTTAGGCATCGGCGGCTTGATTAACTTTCACGGCAGTAATTTTGGAGAAGCGGCGCTTCCAGTCTTCGGTTGGCAGTACGACATCGGTGAGCATTTCAAAGTCGGCTCTGAGGTTTCGTTGAACATTCTCTTCAATGGCAGCAATATGGCCTTCGCCTCTCGCCTCATGCCCATCGTTGTAAAGTGGGCATTTTAAGAGGCTGAATCGCAGTTTTTTGGGAAGCTCTCAAAAGTTCTCCCCGAAGGGGGCCGCTTCGTTCAAAGAAGTCGGAGGACCTGGAACCGCAAAGGCAGCGGGATCGCTCTGAAAACCCACATAGGGGGACCCATTTTCGTAACCGGGTCCTCGGGGCACTCCTTCGAAACCAATGTTACCCCGTCGGGTCCCCTGAAAACCCGGGCCCGTTGCCGTGCCATTAAAGCCCGGGCCTCGAGCCGTCCCGTTGAATCCGGGGCCAATGGCTACCCCATTAAAACCGGGGCCAATTTGCGCCTCGCTTGAAGCGGCCACTAAAAAAAATCCCATCCCCATAAGCCAGGCCTTTCGCCGCCACTTAACACGAGTAAAAACTTCCATGATTCCACCCTCCCCATTTTTTTATCGCTTGCCCCTTCGATATTAAAGCCCGGAACGGCCAAGGTAACGAAAAAACATTTCCAAAGGAACCCCTTGGCGCCATTGATTTTACAAGTTTTTGAATTTGCAAAGCATTTTCCTTGGGGACAAAAAAATTACCTTTCGGCTTTAGTGCCTACGCCGAAGCCAACTCATTTTTTTGCATCAGCCCCTCGCCCTTCTCAAAAAGCCGAATGTATAATGGAGGGAAACAAAAGGAGTGGGCTTATGGGAAAATCGCTTTTAGGACTTCTCCTATTTTTTTTCTTTTTCACCTTTTTCTCGGGTGGGGCCATCTCTCCAAGCTACTCGCAAAGCGAGGATACTGGCCCCAACTCCTGTGACATGGCGATAGAGGCCTACCAAAAAAATCGTCAAAGCTTCATCAATACAACCCGAGATTGCTTGGCCGAGGCAGGTAGTGGACCAAGTGCTTCTTTGGAAGATTGTCCCTCAGTGGATCGGGAGGCTTTCATCTCCTTGATTCGGGAAGGTGAAATCTTAAGAAGTGAACTTTGCCTCAATTGCGGAACCTGGCCAGAAGGACGCTTAGGTCCGGGCAATTGCGAAACCCGTTAAGTGGTTTTTTCGAGCACGGAAAAATACACCGGACCCCAAGCTCCCTCTTGGTCGGGGAGGATTTGCCAACCCCACGCGGTGGCCTCTCCCAGATTCCAAGAGGGGCGCAATACCCGAGCCTCAGGAGCAACTCGGTTAGCAAACGAAGCGACTACAGCGTCGTTTTCGTAAATGGAAATCGAACAAGTGGAGTAAACCAAACGCCCCCCTGGTCTTAGGGTATTCCATGCAGACGCCAGAAGCGCCCCTTGGCGACGACTCAATTGCTGCGTACGAGCCGGGCTCCATTTCTTTAACTCCCTGGGCTTATGCAATAAATGCCGTTCTCCAGAACAAGGAGCGTCCAACAAAACTTTGTCAAAATGCTCAGGATAACGTTTTCCAAGTTTACGCCCGTCGGACCCCAACAACACAATCTTGCTTTGCAAAGCGAAGGGCAAATATTCTCTCAACACTTTTTTCAAACGGGCACGTCGAGCCGCTGACAATTCGTTCAGACACCACTGGGGGGCCTCCGGTGTTGCCTCGATCAGTAAAAGCGATTTTCCTCCCGGAGCAGCACACATATCGAAGATCTCGTCTTGGGCTTTAAGTTCCAAAGCCAACACCGGATAAATCGACGCCAGATCCATGGGGTAAAAAGGACGCAGCCCCCCTTGATTTTTCAAGAGGGGAATTTTTTCCCGCAAAGGCACCATGGTGAAAGGGGGAAAAGACAATTGAGAAATGTCCGGAGAAAACAACGCCCCCACAGCACCTTCGTACCATGGATTGAGATGGGCCGCGTGTCTCGACTCTTGGAGCAAAGCGCTTCTCAGTGCCACCCAACGCTCACCCCACATCTCTTGATAAAAGCTCTCAAAATCCAAAGGTGTTATTCTCCCGCTTCAGAAACGCCCACAGAAAAATATTGGGCTTGAGGATGATGAAAGACCAAAGCGGAAACGCTAGCTTCTGGTTCCATCATCATGCCCTCGGTTAAAACGACTCCGATGGTTTCAGGATGCAGAAGTTTCCAAAGCACTCCTTGGTCTTCCAGATTGGGACATGACGGATATCCAAAGGAATAACGTTTACCACGATATTTAGCTTGAAAACGCTCCATGGAAGTCATGGTGAGGGGATCGGGAAAACCCCACATGTTGCGAAGACGAGCGTGCAGATATTCGGCATAGGCCTCGGCGGTTTCCAAGGCCAAAGCCTGCAGAGCATGGGATTTCAAAAACTCTCCTTGCTGCTTCCATTGCTCGGCCCGCTCCCTCACTCCGTCTCCTGCTGTCGTAACGAACATGGCGAGATTGTCGCTCCAGGTCCCGGGACGAACATAATCGGCCAAACATAAGCCCGGCGCTTTCTTTTGCCGAGGAAATACCCAATGGGCCAACGGAGTGGAATGCCCTGGCTTGGATACGAAGACCGTATTTCCCTCGGAATAAGCGGAAAAAAACTCATAAAGGGCCTTGGGCCGCAACCAGGCCTTACACTCCTTCTTCAAATCCTCCACCGTCTCCCAAACCTCCAAGGCTTTCAAACCGGCCTCTTCTTTTTTCAACTCCTCCCAACACTCTTCCTGCAAAAGTTTGACCCATTTACCCTTGAGTCCAAGATGGCGGCCATAGAGCATAAGAGGATTGATATAAGACCAAATTTGCTCCACAGGAGTATTCGTCAAGGCATGACGATCAAAGTCGGGAGCTTGAGGAATCTGATCCAAAATCGCCACTTCCGGAGCGCGTCGCGTCGATTCCATATCGACCGTTTCCAAAGAAACACGATTTTCTCCCTGATAATTTTTTTGTCGGTCCAACACCTGATTCTTGAGTTCGACGAAACGAGATTCGTCTCGAATCTGTTTAGCCAACTCCAAACCCGCCATGGCATCGTTGGCATAAGTTACAAATCCTTTATAGGCAGGGGCGATTTTACCATCGGTAAACTTTTGCGAAAGGGCGGCACCTCCTACCAAAATGGGCTTTTGGACACCATGTCGACTGAGATCTTCAGCGGTAATCACCATCTGTTGCGCCGACTTCACCAACAAACCTGACAGACCCACAATATCCGGATCGTGCTCTTCGATGGCTTGAATCAATTGCTCGGGAGGAATTTTGATTCCTAAATTTACGACTGTGAAACCATTGTTCGACAAAATAATATCAACGAGATTCTTGCCAATGTCGTGCACGTCGCCCTTGACGGTGGCTAGGAGCACCTTACCTCGACTCGTCGTTTCTGATTTTTCCATATGGGGTTCCAAATAGGAAACCGCCGCTTTCATCGCCTCGGCAGATTGCAATACCTCCGCCACAATCAATTCGTTTTTATTGAAGAGACGCCCCACTTCATCCATGCCTGACATGAGAGGGCCATTGATAATCTCTAGGGGTTTTGACTCCCGTAATTTTAAATCCAAATCCTCGTAGAGCCCATCCTTGCTGCCTTCTAAGATATAACCCGACAATCTCTGATCTAAGCTCAATTCTGATTTTTTCTTCTCCACCCGTCGAACCGCCTGACGAAAATAATTGGCGAAGGCCCCGATAGGATCTTCACCGCGATTCCATAACAGATCATCCGCCAATTGCTTCTCATGGTCAGGAATATGGGGATAACGCTCCAGCTTCTCCGTATTAACAAGAGCCATATCCAAGCCCGCTTGGACACAGTGGTGGAGGAACACCGAATTCAACACCTCCCGGCCAGCGGGAGGCAAACCAAAAGAGACATTGGAAATTCCCAACACCGTTTTACATCGTGGCATGGCTTGTTTGATGAGACGAATCCCCTCGATGGTCTCAAGCCCTGAGCCCTTGTATTGTTCATCTCCGGTACCGACAGGAAAAACTAAAGCATCGAAGTAAATATCCTGGGGAGCGACTCCGTATTTGTTCACCAGTAAATCGTAACAGCGTTGAGCAATGGCCAATTTACGCTCTCGACTCACCCCCATTCCCTGGATTTTATCCTCATCGATGGTCCCCACCACAAGAGCCGCCCCATACTGCTTGGCCAAAGGAACTATCTTCTCAAAACGCTCCTCACCGTCTTCCAAGTTAACAGAATTAATGATGGCCTTTCCTTGACAATAGGTGAGGGCCATTTCCACCACGCGTTCATCGGTGCTATCGATCATCAAGGGCACCTTCACTTTTTGAATGACGCGCTTGAGAAATTCCTCCATGTCTTCGTATTCGTCTTGATCGGGATTGGCGAGACAGACATCAATCACCTGTGCAGCGTTTTTCACCTGTGCACGGGCCACCTCACTCGCTTCCTCGAATTTCTTTTCCACAATCCATTCTTTAAATTTTCGGGAACCGATGACATTGCTACGCTCCCCCACCAAAATGGGGCGCTTTTCATCGTTGATTTCTAAATAATCGATACCCGAAAGGGTGGAGACCTCTAGGCGCCGCGGCTGACGAGGGGTTATTTGTCGCGCCAATTCACTCAGCGCCCGAATATGTTCGGGAGTCGTACCACAACATCCCCCCAGAAGATTCACCCATGAGGACTCACCAAAACGGCGCAGAACGCGCGCAACCATCGCCGGTGTCTCCAAATAACGCCCCTCTTCATCGGGCAAACCGGCATTTGGCACACAAGCAACCGGCCATGGAGCCATAGCCGCCAAGGTGCGCAAGTGGTCGGTCATAAATTCGGGACCCGTGGCACAATTCATCCCGATGTAAAATAGATCCTCGTGTTCCAAAGAGGTCACCAAGGCCTCTACGCCCTGCCCAGCCAACATGGTGCCCATGGCTTCGATCGTCACGGAAACAGCCACCGGAATTTTTTCTTCAACTCCGCGGAGAAAATCATGAATGCCTAAAAGCGCGGCTTTGATATTGCGGGTATCTTGACAGGTCTCCACTAAAAAATAATCGACGCCCCCTTCGTAAAGACCTCGCGCCTGTTCGGCGAAATTTTTTCTCAAGTCTCCGAAGCTAACTCCTCCGGTCACAGTAATGGCCTTAGTGGTGGGACCGATGGACCCCGCGACAAAACGGGGTTGCTCTGGAGTCGAAAAACGATCCGCGGCCTCACGAGCCAAGCGAGCCGCCACGCGATTGATCTCTAAGGACCGCGTACCCAAGCCATATTCGTCGAGTACCAAGGTCGTAGCGCCAAAGGTATTGGTTTCCACAATATCGGCCCCAGCCTGCAAATAAGCTTCGTGAATGGAACGAATCACATCGGGCCGCGTCAATACCAAGTATTCGTTACACCCTTCCCATTCCGCTCCCCCAAAATCCTCCACCGTTAAATTGGCTTGTTGAATCATGGTGCCCATGGCCCCATCCAAAACCAAAACACGGTTTTTCAGAGCGGTTTGAAGGGCCTCTCGGCGGATTTTTCGGATGGCATCGGTCGTCATGATCGTCTCTTTATATCGAAAAAGTTAGGACGAGGCTCCTCTCATTCTTGCAAACAAAAATCTACGGGAATTCGAAGCTTGAGAGCAGACTAAGACCCTGCGGAACGTAGCTGGGCACATCGCCAAAGGACAAGCTGTTTAAATTTGTAAAAAAACGTCCAGAGGAGCCCCCTCGGAATCAGGGATTTTTCTATTCCCAAAGCATTTTACTTTTTCAAAGGCTCCCAGAGATCCTTGGGGATGGGACTTTGGGTGTATTGCTGATATAAAGTTTCCACAAAAAGAATTTTCTCCAAACCCGCCGCTTTTCGTTTTTTTTCGATCTGTTCCTCTAAACGAAGGAATTGCTTGCCGCCGTCGATCTTCCAAGCGCCTCCTTCTTTGATAAAAGGAAAGGGCTCGGGCAAAACCACTCCACGAGTTTTGATCTTGAGCTCCGCCGTCGCTCCGTTCACTTCGGGAATAAATTCGAAATCTTTTTGATTTTTATAAACTAGGTTCAGGGCCTGCTTGGAATTCCACCCTTGCTTATAACTATGGCGCAACCATTCTCTCCCGTCCATCTGCGCCACCTTGGGATCGTCGGCGATGCGCTTGCGAATTAAGATAATGTTGAACAATTGATAACTGGGCCGCTGGAGCAGTTCTTGCCGAGATAAGGTCTTCGCCTCGTTCAAACGCTGATCCCAATAGCCCACCGAACTTTCGGAAAATAACTGAACCACACGATCCCCTTGAGATTGGCTCGCGGCCTCCAGGTAATCGAGAAAGGCCCGCTTGACCTCGTCGGCATCTCCCGCATGGAGCGTGGAAAAACAGAACACCGCAAAAATCAAACTCAAGAGGGAGCGTTTCGTTTTTTTCATTTCTTATTTTCTCTCGTCATTGGACACCAAGACCCTCTCTTCGAATCCATTCCCTTAGATCAAGGATCCTTAGGTTAGTAAGAAAATTTTTCGGGGAGAGGCTATAAGATCTTTAAAAAACTGTGCAAAGGACTGTGCTTACAAATTCGATTTTTATCTAAGAAAACCTTCATTTTTTAAAATGGCACACAAGGTGTTGCGATTTTCCTTCAATTCAAATTGTTTCTTAGCAAAATCCTGATTTCTTTCTTGTTTCCAAAAATCGGCGCATTCTTTGGAGTATTCGTCGACTTCAGCGGAGGCCTCTGTAAGCTCGATCAATTTTTTCAAGGGAAGATAAAGCTCAGTTCCTTGTTTATGAAAAGTTGTTCTCTTTTTTATTTCTTTTGCTGTCGGATACTCTCGCCAGTACAAATCCAAAACCTGAGGCCTCGCTTGTAGACCTCTTTGAGCGGCCTCACGAATCTTATTGATCTCCTT
>DALYEU010000004.1:42436-81502 GCA_031972375.1 bacterium
TCCTTATCCTTCTCCTTATCCTTATCCGGCTCCCCACTCCATCCTTGGTACAATACAAACAAGAAATTTTCTTCGCACTCGTATAAAATTTGATCGCCTTCGAAATAACGAGCGTTTCTTTCTTGAAAGACAGCCTCTACAACTTGCGCAAGCCTCTCTTTTCCAAAAGCTTTTTCAAATCGCTCCGAAACATGCCTAAATTGATCATCTATTCGCCCTGAATGCGGCCCTGTAAAATTGAAGTAATCATCGAGAATACTAAACTTTCCACCGGTCGTGACGTTTGGCGAACGAAGCACCGATTCCCAACATTCAAACAATTGCTCAAACTGGAATCCAGCAGAAGAATCCTCTGCACTAATATTCTCAGCCACCTTGATTACCTGGAAACTAAACTGGGTCACGAATTCACCGTATAAAGTAGGCTGAAGCTTCGAAGGCTGGATGGGGATTTGTTTTTCCTGAAGGCGCCGTGACAATTCCTTGGCTAGATCAAAATATTTAGAGGCATCAAGATCCGGTTTTTTATAGACAAAACGGGAATACTCATAAAGTTCTTCATTACTTAAAGAACTAAAATCGTATTCTGCATCCTTATGCTTTGAAAAAATCTCTTCATTCCGTTGAAAAACACTTCCCTCTCCTTTCACCAAAAACAAATAATCTCTCATTAAAAAAGCATCTGAGGTTCTCTTGTAATATGAAGATGGTCGGTCTCCAGTAGAGAGCGATGATTGCCCTAAATAATCTATCCACCCATGAGCCACGAGATACACCAACGGTTCAACATTAGTTTTCTCTGTCTCTGAAATCTTGAGAGGACCAATAACATCCGAAATCCAATCCCACAAAGTCGTCTGTTTCTCAATCAACTGATTTTGGTAATCCCAATTTTTCTCGACAATATACTTAAGCGTAGCTAAAAAAAACTCTATCAAGTAAGGATACCGAACCCGAATAAAAGACAAGGCCAAGACATCACAAAACTCGATAGACTCTATGAAATCCTTTTGTTCCTGATCCCCATGATATGTCGAATAGAACAACCCCACCTCTCCTAGGGTTCGATTCACGATTCGAGGAGAGCACTCCATCAAACGGGCTAAGATATAGCCCAAGGCCTCTCGAGGATCCTGAAGAAATTCCCGTGTAGGGTTGTGCAATAGACTGGGAGTGCAATCTTGGAACCCCACTCGCTTTCCATCGATCCCACTCGATTGAAAAAAGTTTCTTATTCTATCCCAGACAAAATCTCGTTTTTTCTCATAAGAGGCCGGCGGCAAATAGAGCGTATTCGTCAAGCTCTTTGCGTCCTCAAAAAAGAATTTTTTCAACAAAACCGTTTTAAGATCTAATGCCGAGAAGTCTTCCAATAGTTGCAAAAAATCGGCCCGCGAAATACACAAAAGAAAAACAATTTTTAAGGGAAGCCCTGTCCTCCCTTCATAGCGAAAACGCTCGATGGCCTCCACTAAACGATACACCTCGTCCAACTGGGCTCGTTCGATTTCATCCACCACAATCAACCAAAGATCCTCGCGAACTTCAGGGATATTCATGAAGATAGAACCGACGTTCTTCGAGACGAATCGGGGTTTACATTTCATTTCCCAATCCCAAACCTTGGCCTTGGTGCGACGTAGTCTGAGATTATGCTCCGATAAAAAAGACAAGAAGGCCGAGAAAAGATTGGAATGGGGCTCCCGAAAAATATTTCTCAAAATGGCCGAGACATTTTTAACGAGAATAAAAGGATATCTCTCCGCAAGGGTTTCAACCCATCGCTCGGAAAACAACTCGGAAAAATCTTTTGCGGCGTTAGTTTCCGTCAGAGAAATATAGGTATAGAGAAATCGACCTCCCCCAAACTCTGGGTTCTTTTCAAGAGACTCCACCAACATCCGGGTATAGGAGGATTTTCCAGAACCCAACCCCCCATAGAGAGAAAAGGCCGAAAGGTATTCTTTTTCGTTTTTTGTTTCTTGGACAAGACGATCTGCAAAACTTTTTACCGATCCGCCAAATCCTAAAGAATCGTCATCCAGACCTACGGCTCCAGGGGAAAAACGAGGAAAAGAATTTCTCTTCTTGGTGGGCCAAACTCGATAAACAATAAAAAAGAATAAAAAATAAAGTCCTAGTCCTAACAGCAAGTACCCACTACGGGCAGGGCTTAAAAGGCTCTTTGCATTTAGAGAGAGGAAAATCGCCCCCAGTACGACACCACCCCAATAAAGAAAAAAAACATAAGAAGCTTGTCGATGGATCCTCTGAACCTTGAGTTTCTTTACCAAAAAACCAATTAAACCCGCTGCTAGAGATAAAAATAAGAACCCTAATGCATAACCCGCCAGCGGATAACAGGATTCTAAAATCTTAAGATGACAATACCTATCTTTAAACCAACGAAACCATAACCACAGGCTCAATAAATAAGCAGAGGCCCCCGTGATCGAAATCCAAAACAAGTCCCATAAAAAATCACAACATCGCCCTAGAAGTTTTTTTTCCTCTTTTTCCATGACAACGAACCCTTCTCGCACCGTCCCCCTACCTTTAATTGGGGGCTACCCCATCTTTACTTTTTCCCCTCGACCTTAAGATCTGTTAAAAAAATCGATTTTTTTTAACATATTCAATCCATATGTTAAAAGGCTTAACATATGGAAATATTATTTATTTTCAAATAGTTAACTGGAAAGAAGGGCTAAAAACCGCTGATTGATGAAACAATATTCTCTACCCATCTTAATCGGTGCGAGCACTTGAAGAGCAGTCAATTCATCCAAATACTTTTTAGCAGTCTGCCGGGTACCCAATAAATCTTGGTATAAGGATGCTAACGCCGTACGCTCAATCCACTCTTGATCTCCGATATCCGCCTCCACACCTCCTGAGTCTCTTCCAAGGTCAGCATTCCCAAACCGCAGGCGGGCGTCAGTAAACTTTCTCGCAAAAAGAGACTCCCTTCCTCACCGAAGGCTTGAGAGAATTTTTTTTCATAATCCATGGGCCGCCAAGAGGGAGCCAACGAGGTGGGCACGCAACCCAAAGCGAAGCGACCACCTCTTTTTAACCAAGCCAACCAAGCCTCTCGATGCAACAAGAGCTTGTCCCACGCCAACTCCACGTCGAAGGAAAAATAATCGAAGGCAAGATCGAACAGCGGGGCAAATGGTCCAGGAGCACAAGAATGAACCCCGCTTAAAGCACCCTCGGCTCTTACCAAGCCTAAGAGCTCCGCCAACACGTCCCAGGCTTCGGAAATAACCGGAGTCGGCTTGGCATCCAAACCTAACACCGGCTCATCCAAAAATAACAAAACCTGAATGGACAAGGCTTGTAGAGAGGAAAGTCGACTTCGGATTTTTTTTCTGAGGCCCTCGCAAAAATCATCCCTCTTAAAAGACTCCCGAGAAGTTTGGTACAAGGTAAGGGGACCGGGCACTTGCCACTTGACGTAGCTGGGCTTGTCCCGGCGACATCGTTCCAAAAATTCTGGCCAGGCGACTTCGTCTTTTTCGGGATTCCAAGCATCCAACATATTTTCCGTAGGACCTAGCTTGCTCTCCAAGCAAGGTCGCTGTTCCTGAGGAGAAAAATATTGGGGAAGTTTACCTGAATCGAAAAAAAAATATCCCCGGGGAAAGGTGGGAAGATAGGGAATATCCAGGGCGAAAACCGAGTCAAGAGCCTGGGATAGCTCCATGGGGGGGAGACTGCCCATCCCGGTCACGGAGAAAAATGGAAAACGCTTGTTTCGTAACGAATCCACCACGGGCTATTCCTTGACTTTGTCACCAACAACCATAAAGGTTCCGTGTCATGATGGCCATTTTTGCGAAACGTCGGCGCCTTGCCAAGTGGCTCGGTGGCCTCTTGGCCACTGCATTTCTCTTGATGCTTGCCCTTTACTATTTGGTTCAATCCCCGGCTTTTTTACGTTTCGCCATCAACCAACTCAACAAGGCCATTCAGGGCAATATTTCCTACACCACCTTCGATCTCAATCTCAGACAAAGAAGCCTCAAGATTCGGGACCTAGCCTATCGCAACTCCTCGGGCGAGGCCATCGTAGCCCTTAAAAATTTGGATATGCAGTTTCAACTTCCCGAAGCCATGAAGGGAGACTTGGCCATTAACTCCCTGCAAGTAGAAGGCTTCACCCTCGACCTTAGCAAAACCCCTCCTTCTCGAGGCCCTTCCACCTGGCGCACCGTCTTGCGACTTGTTTTAAGACGCGTGTCCATGAGGAATAGCCTCATGCAGGCGGTGCAGATCAAGTTACGCAATGGAGACTATTTTCTTTTTGATTCTATCGACCTCACTTTGAGTTCACAAAAAGATAGCGCCCAAAGCTTTGAAGCCAAGGTTAGCCGCAGCACGCTAGCTCCCGGAGATTTAAAAATTGAAACCGGTCCCTTAGAACTTAAAACCCAAATTCAAATTCCCTGGGTTCAGGATTTTACTTTTTTTGTCAGTCAAGCCGAAGGCTCCCTAAATCTTCAAGAAATCAAGATAGGAGAATTGCCTCCTAGCAGCTTGGTCACTCCTTTCAAAATTGATGGAGACACCCTCTCACTCGAAGGAGGAAAATTTCTACACCCCGCAGGTAATCTCAATATAGATCTAGACTACATACCCAAGGATTCAAGGGCCAAGCTTGAACTCTCCACCGAAAGTCCCATCGCTTTCGCCGCCATTCCCAAGGTCTCCAAGGAATTAGCAGAAACCTTCGGACAATTTTCTTTCCAACTTAAAACCGAACTCACCGGACTTCGACTCAAAGAACTTTCGGGAAAAATAGACTTAGGTGCCCAGGTCTTTGGCAATCAGGTTAATCCCGAAACTCCCGAACAAAAATTACAATTGAAGGGAAACTTCCATCAAGGAGTCCTGGCCGTTCAAGAACTTGACATTCAAAATGCGAAGACTCGACTCCAAGCCAAGGGAAGCGTCGACCTGCCTCAACAAAAAATGGACTTACAAGTCAGCCTAAAAGACTTTGATTTGCTGAGTCTCATCGAGGCCCTAAGCGATCTCGAATTGGGAGGGTATGTGGATGCCACAGGAACAGTCCGGGGAACCTTTCGCAACCCCGAGATGATTTTCAACACCCAAGGAAAACAATTGAGCTATGCCTTTCTGCGCTTCGGCTCCAACAATGGAGTCTTTAAAATCATCAAAGGCGACCTTAGCTATGAAGGAAGCACTCCCCCTGGTTCCGACTACGAGGGAAAAGTCAGTGTGCTCACCCAAAGAATCTTTCAAAAAACCCGACAGACCTCTTTAAAATCCCAATTCTCGGGATTACCCGTAGAGACCCTGCTGGAAAACCCCGACCTCACGGGAAGACTCACGGGAACCTTCGATCTCGACGATACTAGCGACAAACCTCCGACCGCGAAAACGGATGTGAAAATCGAAGATTTTGTCGCGTATGGTTTTCATTTAGGACTCACCGAAGCCCAAGGCAACATGAGCCAACGGCAATTTACCCTCACCCGTCTCCAATACCAAGTTCCCCAACAAGAGGTTTTACAAGCCCCTGGTCCGATTCGTTTCCAATTCGACGAACGGGGTGTCAAGCTCAGCGGTAGCGTAATGAATGGCGTTTCGGTCGACGGACGTTACACCTACGCAGGTCCCCCCATTTTCTTCATCGATGTGAAAGCCCAAGATGCTGACTTACGCCCCGTTTTGGGAGCTCTCCAATTGCCTGCCCAAGAAGCCAGAACCGATGGCGAAATCAAAATGAAACTTGGGGTGCGAAACCAAGCTTCGGCCATTGACATCAAATTAACTCGCTTGGTTTTCCCCCTTGAAGAAGGCAGCGTCAACAATGATGGACCCATCGAGGTATCCATTCGTCCACCAAAGATTTCCTTCGATCGGGTTCAGGTACAGGCCGAAGGTCAAACCCTGAGCCTCAAAGGAAATTACACTTTCAACGGACCTTTAGACTTAAGCCTAACGGGGAATTTAAATTTAGAGCTACTCTCCCTCTTCCCCCAGTACTTTCGCAACGGCGACGGCTTTGCCAAGGTCGATCTAAAATTGAAAGGTACCCTGAAGGATCCCAAACCCAGCGGAGAACTGACCTTTCAAGAAGCCTCTCTAACCTTGAGACCATTACGAGGTACCGTAGAAAATCTTTCCGGAGCCCTTCGACTTACCGGCAACGAATTGGTCTTCGATCAATTCAAAGGCACCATGCGTGAAGGCGATATCATTCTCAACGGCAAGATAGATCTAGAGGGATTCAAACCACGAAGATACGACCTGGAAATCGAAACTCGCGAAGTGGTGATTGGTGATCCCGGTGTTTACAAAATGACCTTCAGCGGCGATTTCACCCTCAAGGGACCACAAGAAAAAGCCGTACTCGCGGGTAATCTAGACATCAATGAAGGAATTTATTCCCGGGATTTTAACATTACCCAATTCATCATCCGCCCCCAAGAAAAGTCACTCCGAGAGGAACCCAGCCCCTTTTTAAAAAATATTTTTTTAGACCTCAGCATCCGTTCTCCTGGAGAACTGAGCATTCGTAATAATATCGCTGACATGTACTTCAATGCCGATCTACAGGTAAAGGGTACCGCTTTCGCTCCCAAAATCGATGGTGCTTTAGAAGTACTCGGCGGAGATTTTCATTATCTCACCGTCGACTTTACGGGCGCCCGTGGCATGATCGACTTTCGGGATCCCGACAAAGGACCTTATGTAGACGTCTCTGTGCAAAAACAATACGAAAGCTCCATCCAATCCACCAGTGTGATCGTCCATGTCCAAGGCTTTACCGACAACCTCAAAGTGGATTTTTCCAGCAGCCCCCCCTTGAGTCGCCGCGATATCCTGGCCCTCGCTTTCACGGGTCGCCTTCCCGGACAATCGACCACCAACGTGGGGGGAGCCCTCGCCACCTCCGTGCTCGCTGGACAAATCAGTCAACCCCTGGCCAAGCAGGCCAAATTGGATATTTTCCGATTGGAAGCCACGGATCCTTCCCAGACCGAGGCCCTCACCCGATTGGTAGTGGGCAAGCGTCTCACCGATCGATTGAGCCTAGAATTTACAACCGCTTTGGGATTCGACCAACCGCAACAAGGTGTGCAAATGGAGTACTTGTTATGGGACAACGTCTTGCTTAAAGGAACCCAGCTCACTAACGGCCAATTCTTTTTTAACCTGGCCTTTCGTTTTGAGCTGAGATGAGGATAAGCCCGAAAGGATCTGCTCGTTTCCTTGATATCTCCAGAGAAACAGCACGCAAAACACCTTGAAACAGTTTCTAAAAAAATTCATCTTGTTGGGTTGTTTGCTTTATGTGCTGCCGTACCCCCGTCTCCTACAAGCCGTCGAAGCAGCACCTCCAGACACTTCCTCGACCGAGTCGGAAAGCACGCCTCCCGACGATTCCCCCGCTCCTGACGAAATCCTGGGAGTCATTCAAAAAATCACTTTTCAAGGAGTCCAATCAAAACCTTTGGATACAGTAGCCGATGTCGCCATTTTAAAGGTGGGCGACACTCTCACCCGTAGCCAATTAGAAAACTCCATCAACGACCTGAGAAAATGGGGCATCTTCTCCCAAGTGGAAGTTCTGGTGGCTTACGAAAATGGTCAGGTGGAACTCACCTACGAATTGGTGGAAGGCTATATCATCCGAGACGTCTATCTCAGCGGCAACTATCCCATCTTAAAAACTCGGGTCCAACGTACTCTTTTTCTCAACCCTGGACAAATTTACGATCCCGCAAAACTTCCCGAACAGATTGATCGCCTCGACAAGCTCTACGAAGAAAATGGTTATTTTGGCACTACCGTCCTGGCCGTAGAAGACTACGACGAAGCCAATCACACCGTTACGCTTTATTTTAAGATCGAAAAAGGGGCCACCTTCCGCCTGAGAAATTACGATATCGAAGGCAACACGGCACTCTACCCCAAAAGAATCCGCACCATTATTTTTACTTATTCCCACTACAAACCCAAGACCATTAAAAAAGACCTGAAGAAAATTGAATCTCTCTACAATCGCAAAGGATTCGTTCGGGCTAAGGTGCGACTCGCCAACGAAACCTACGATTACGACGCACGCAAAGTGGATCTCAAGGTTTTGATCCAACAGGGCCCGCAAATCGAGGTGTTTTTCAAGGGCAATCATCATTTCCTGAATCGCACCCTGAAAAAAAATATCACCCTCTACGAAGATGGGGACTTCGACGATTTCGAACTCGAAGCCAGCAAGAAAAAACTCACTTCATTTTATCAACGCAACGGCTTCGAGAACGCCCAAGTTGAATTTCAGAGGGAAAAAATAAACCCCAACCTCTATCGAATCACTTTCACCATAGAAGAAGGCCCCCAACGACAAGTTAAAGCCATCGAGTTTGAAGGCAATGAAAACGTCAAGTCCTCCACCTTGCACGATCTACTTTCCACAAAGAAAAATTCCATCGGGGATAGGGGCTACTATCTTCAACCCCTCTTTGAGCAGGATCTCACCGCATTGGAATCCTATTATCACGACGAAGGCTACCTCAACATGGAGGTCAAGAATTGGGATAAAACCTACAGCCCCCTTGGCGACAAGGTCACCTTGACCGTCCATCTGGACGAAGGGCCAAGAGCCCAAACCCAAGCTATTTTATTCAAGGATCTACCAAAGGATCTAGAACCGGGAGTTCGAGAAAGCCTCACCATGAAGCCCGGAACGGTCTACAGTCCCGCCCGAATGGCCACCGATATTCAAAACATCATTATTCATCTCACGAATCGAGGCTATCCCTATACGGAAGTATCCCATGAGGTAATCGAAATCCAACCCCATCAATATCAAATTACCTACACGGTGCGGCCCGGAAAAAAAGTTTCACTAGGGCGCATTCTCTTCGTCGGTAACGCCCTCACAAAGGAATCCGTATTACGCCGCAATCTTCGAGTCAAAGAAGGCGACCCCTTTTCCGCCCTGAAGATTCTAGAGTCAGAAATCAATCTGCGCGGTTTGGGCATCTTCGACTCGGTGCATATCGAAACCTTAGGACTCAGCAGCCATCTCGATAGGGTTAATTTAGTCGTACGTGTTCAGGAAAAACGCACCAATACCATCGACCTAGAAGCGGGCTACTACACCGATTTGGGATTTAGCGGACAAGTCGTCTTCAATAAACTCAACGTGGGAGGAACGGGAAAAAACTTTCTGGTCTCGGCCCAAGGGGGTCAAGAAGTCAATCGATTGCAACTCAACTGGATCGACAATCGCTTTCGCGGAACAGGACTTCAACTCATTGTGGGATTGTTCGGGGGGCGTGAGTACCGGCCTTTTTTCACCTCAACCAACGTGGGAGGATTCACTTCTGTTTCTAAGGGCCTAGGGCGAAACGTCCGAGCCTTCGGGCGCGTCAACTTGGAGTATGTCGACAACAACGACACGGATACCGTGTTCGAAAAACTCAACCCCACCTACGATCCCAACCAACGCACCCGTTTTGTCACCACGGTGGGGGTCATTCGAGATACACGAGATAGTTTCGGCGATCCCCGTCGTGGACTTTTTCTCAATGGACAAGTCCAACTGACCAACCAATTCATTCAAATCGGTGGAAACTACGCCACCCTACAGGCCAATATGGGATACTGGTACTCTCCCATGCGGCGCTTCACCATCGCCAACGCTTTGCGAGTTGCCCAAATCATCGCAATTCCGGGAAGCACCATCATCCCAGCCGACCAACGACTCTATCTCGGAGGAGACGACACGGTCAGAGGCTTTAAACAAGACTCCCTACTCCCCAGCGGAGGTAATTTTTCTCTGGTTTACAACTTAGAATTTCAAATGCGCATGGTGAGTAGCTTCATGTTGGTGGGTTTTTTAGATTCGGGCGTCGTCACCAACTCGATTCAACAGGTCAATCTCACCACCCTACGCCACGCCGCCGGTCCCGGTTTACGCTACACCACGCCCGTGGGTCCCATCCGATTAGACTACGGATTTGTTTTGGATCCCCAACCAGGAGATGCCTCCGACCAGCGACTTCATTTCTCGTTTGGATATTTTTTCTAGGCCAGCTCCCCCCAGAGGAGTCCCCAAAAAACTCAGACTATTCTTGAACAGAGGGCACCACAAAATGAAACTCGACGATGTTGAAACGAATGCGGTCTCCATCCTGAAGCGGCCGAGGAAAACGCGCGCCGCTTTCGAGCCGTTCATCATTGAGATAGGTGCCATTTTTACTATTGAGATCCTGAAGAAAAAAACCATCGCTCTCACGAAAGATCGCCGCATGGGTTCGAGAAATATACCCGTCTTTAATCACCAGATTGGCCAGTGTTTCGTCACGCCCCACCAAAAGAGGATCGCTACCGCGCAAAATAAGCGGAACCTCCAATTGCTTACGCACCAAACGTGGCAATGACAGAGCCTCGGTTACCGACATGGAACCGGGGCCTGTGTGGAGCTTAATCTTAGAAGTCAATTCACCTAACATGTTGCTATTTGAGATAAGTTCTGAAGGCAATTGACCCATAAACTCCCCCTTTTCCCAAAACGGGTTCATTTAATGTGCCAAAAGACCTAACAATTGTAAAGGTTTTGGTCCCCCTGGGACCGTCCCTACCCTAATGGTGCCATGCGTCAAGCCAAAGTTATAAAAAACCCCTTGGGTAGATCCCAAGGGGTTTTTGGACTTTACCTACCTACTCGAAATTGTATTTAAGCGCGCAGTTTGCGCCCCAAAGGCAATAAGGCAAACAGCGCAAACCAGAAAAACCAATCGGGTGCTCCCCCCTGCGTTGAAGGACTCAAACTGCAAGCAGTACTACTGGCGTCCTCACTGCTAGCCGTAATTCCATCATCGTTAATGGTAGGATTCACATCGCAAGCATCCCCTTTGGAATCTTGGTCTTCGTTAAATTGATCCTGATTGACGACCATCGGACAGTTGTCTTCTGCATTTGCGATTCCGTCCTGATCAGTATCGGCCGTGGGATTATCGGGATCACACACATCCCCTACACCATCGCCATCCCCATCTGCTTGATCGGAATTGGCCGAGGCGAGGCAATTGTCGGAGGCATCGGGAGTTCCATCACCATCGGTATCCCCATCGCCATCCACAGGCCCCACCAAGCACTCGTTATTGGCATCGCAAGGACAGGGGTCATCGCCATCCTGAATGCTGTCCCCATCGGAATCGGAATTGGCGGCATCCAGACAGGCCTGAGCCGATTCGTCGAGATTGGGCAAACCATCTCCGTCTTTGTCATCGTCACAAACGTCGCCCAAATTATCTCCATCGAGATTTTCTTGCTGAGGATTAGCGATCAAGGGGCAATTGTCGGTACCGTCTCCGGTTCCATCGCCATCGGTATCTACCTCTGGAGGTGAATCATTGGGATCACAAGCCGCCCCTTCACCGTCTTGGTCTTGATCTTCTTGATCAGGGTTGGCCACCTGAGGACAGTTATCTTCGTCGTTGACGAAACCATCTCCATCGACGTCGGCATCGCACAGATCACCGATATGATCTCGATCGGTGTCTTTTTGGTCAGGATTGGCCGAATATAAAATGGCTTCGGTACCACAGTAATCGAGATTGGGCTTACAGTTGTCGAGATCAATAGCATAAACGCCCGCGGGGCCCTGGGGATTCGCAGCTCCCAGCATAACATCCGGAGCCCCATCGTTGTCTTGATCGTTATCGCAAGCATCACCCTTGCCATCTAAGTCACAATCTTCTTGATTGGGATTGGCGCAACCCATACCAAAGCAACCATGCGAGGAATTCGCGGGAGAACAGTTATCGATATCGTCGGGAACACTATCCCCATCGGCGTCGGCGACGTTGTTGAGTTGACAAGTGTCACTACAGGTACCAGAAGGTCCGTTATTTTCTCCCTCATCGCATTCTTCTTTGCCTTCGACAACGCCATCACCACATTCGGAAGTCGGATTACCGGATTCGTCTAATAGCTCGATTAATTCGAAGGTGTTGTATTTTCCTAAGTCACAAATAACCGCCCCATCGTCTTTGGACTTACCCAACAACTTAGACCGTCGACTCTGAACTGAATAGCCCTTGTGCAACTGAGCATCGGCATTGACCGTAATAGCGCAAGTTTCGTCGTCTAAATCTGTAGTATCGATGATGACCCCCTCGAGGTAATCGGAACTATCGATCACAAAGTAACGACCGTCTTTGCAAAGGGGATGATTGATGGGGTGCTCGTTCTCGTGTCCCACCTGGCCCGGAGACAACGCAACACCACAATTTTTATCTTCGGGATTATCGATACTGAGGGGCTTGGTGAGCTTGATGCGAATGGGTTTTCCACTTTCGGAACGAAAGCGGACCTTCTCTGAACAGGACTGCCCCTCGGTTTTATTGAATCCATTTTCAATGGCACGGCGCAAAGTACCGTAGCTGCCGTCGTCCCCCCCCTTGGAAATATCGCAATAGGTATTGTCTTGAACTGCGAAACTCGAACCGGAGGCAGACACTACAAAAACCGCCGCCAAAGCGGCTTGAGATAGACAGCGACGTAACAACATAAGAGCAACCCTCCGATGGATCTGGTACTTTCAGACAAGGCCTAGCTACTACAAGCCTATGAAAATAAATACCTAAGCTCGCTTATCGGTGCGGTTTTTTTAAGGTTGCTATCCAGCCCCCCTCTTATTTTTTTCTTTTTTCTTCCTTGGAAAATATCTCCCATCGGTTTTAAAAGATTGAAGCCCCCAAGGACGCACAGACGAAGCTACTTTCTAGCTTTTTCCTGTAATATCAAGAGGTTAATCTTATGGGTCTTCTATCTTGGCTGGCCGTATTGAGTTTGTTTTTTTATCTGATTCCCTTCGCCCGCCTTATGAGTCGTCCCGTGAGGGCGCTCATGGCAGAGCAGGAAAAAAAGCGAACCTTGCCCTATCCACCATGGCTGGTCAAACTGGGGCGCTGGGAATACCTCGGCGGCCCCCTGAGAGACCGTCTCATTACCTTTTTGCTCCTTGGCGTCGTTCTCTACCATTGGTTCACTGAAAGTCCTCTGAGTGTCGACACCTTGATCGCTTCCCCCTTCATCGTCACCTATGCCCTTTTGGCCATCGTCGCCATCGCCTACCGAGACAGTGTGCGCATGAAACTTACGGAATTGGCTCGCACCCAATCCAATATTCATCCGGAAGATTTTTTTAATCTTTACTACGCCTTGCTCTCCCCCTGGCCCCCGCCTTTCCCAGAATCGGGGTTTCGCAAGGTGGATTTCAACGACGCCGATTATCGTTCGGGAGAGAAACCCATTCTCACCTTTTGGCCCCTGCTGGATTCTGTTTGGATGACCAATACCCTGGCACGCCTTGCCATCATGGCTTTTAAACGGGTAGGGCCCACCTATGGTCGGGACGCCTTCGACGGACTTGCCCGACTCTGGGGATCGGCGGCAGCGCGCAATCTCAAGGCCCGACTTCACACCCTAGGAAGTGAAAACCTTCCTCCCCTGGAGGGGAAAACGCTCTTACTGTTTAATCACAAATCGGTGTTGGATTTTGCTTTCAACTTCTTTGCCTTAGGCTCCATCACCAAAAAAATGAAAAATCCAGGTCCTGGAGATACCCCCGGAATGGGGACCCGCCACCTTCGCCCGCGCTTCATCGCCGCCCGGGATCATTTCATCGACAACCCCTTCATCTACTCTTGGGTGTCCGTGGGAAAGTGCATCGAAAACGCAGGAATGATTTTCATCAACCGAAAGAAGGGCAAAGGCTGGGCCGCCATGGCGGAGGCCGCCAAGAAACTTGTCGATTCTGACGTGGAAATCGCCGTCTACCCCCAGGGCACCCGAGCCTTCTCACTGAAATCCCCCACAGGTGAACGCCTCGACGCCGGGTATTACACGACCTTCAGTAAAAAAACCTGGGACCTACCCCTCGGCCATCTCAAACCCGGCACCGCCCACTTGATTTTAGATACCCTTCATCTGCTGAAGGAGCGGGGCGAAGACCATCTCAATATTTTGGTGGTGGGGATGTCAGGCACTGGAAGCACCTGGGCCAAAAAGACCTTTCAGATCCAAACGGAGACCGAGGTAGAATATAAAATCGCCCCCCTCTGGGTACTTCCCACCCAATGGGCGGAGGGCATCCGTCGACCGGAAGGCCCTGAAGCCACCTCTCCTGAAGAACGATTGTATCTACAGCGCATCGAAGAACTGCAAATCACCCTCAATCAAAAATTACTCGAGGCCACTGATTGGCATCGCCAACTCCGAAAACGCGTCGCCGACCAAATGCCCCACCTCCAATTTTCTCCTGAGGAAATCAGTTCCCTCGACCAATTTCTACAGGAACGGGACCGTCAGGGCGATAGCATGCCATTCATTTTGGTGGATCGGATTCTCTCGTTGCGACCCAATCTCTGGGAGCGTTTTCTGCGCTTGCTCTACAAATTGAAAGACGATCGGCAAGATAGCCAATCTTGGCGCGCCCTCCTGCAAGAGGTCTCTGAGCGTCTGCTTTCTCGATGAGTAAAATGCGAAAAAAGTCAGATCCAACTTTGAGACTTCCCCCCGAAGCCAAGCTCCTTTAAGCTTGGGATGTCATGTCTCGAAAGCGTTCCTCTCTGTTCGCCATCACCACGGGCCCCAAACTCAGGGAAAAGATTTTTTTTCGAGTGTCCCACCCCTTTATTCCCACGCTGATTTTTTCCCTCTCGGTGTTTGGCCTAATCTATTTCGCCCAACAAACCCGGCCCTTGCCCCTGTGGAAAACACTGGGCTGTTTAGGCATAGGGCTTATCCTCTGGACCCTAGTTGAATACCTATTGCATCGCTTTCTCTTTCATTGGACCCAAGTCGCCGAACCCTGGCGTAGTCTCTTCAGCGGCTTGCACATGGCCCATCACCGTGACCCTCAAGAAAAATCCTTGATCATCGCTCCACCTCTGGTGAGCTTATTGAGTTCCTTGATGCTTTACGCTCTCTGTTTTGTCATCACTTGGAACAGTGCCACCTCCGCGCTCCTCTTGGCCGGAATTCAAATCGCCTACATCTACTACGAATGGGTGCATTACGGCGTGCATGAATTCCGTCCTCGCACTCCATGGAGCCGCTACCAAAAACGCTATCACCTCACCCACCACAGCAAAAAACCCAAAGAGGTCTTTGGGGTCACCGTACCTTTTTGGGACTGGGTGTTTGGCACTCGATTGTAATTTCCATTGCAAGATCAAAGCTCCACTGATACTTAGGCCGGTAAATTCCAGGCATCCATCCCTATTTTCTCGTTGGCTCGGTATCTAAAATTTATTTTTTTAATTCGCTTTATTTAGGCGTTGTGGTCGTTGCTCGATCTTGGAAGGAGACCTGGATGAAAAACTCATCTTCTTGGACAAAATTATTTTTAACCATTTTGGCAGTTCTACTCTACTGCACGGTTCCCACAAAACTTCGGGCCGAGGATGTTCGGCACACCTTTGCAGGAACAGACCTCAATAGTTTTTACATCGACGATCGTGGCGGATCCGTTAACAATGGCGGGTCCGACAATAGTTATTTTTTGAATCTCTTAGACATCGATCAATCGGCCTTTGGAACCCTGTTGCTCTACAGTCAAAACGGCAATCAAACTCAGGTCGAAGACGGATTGATGGACGAAGACTTTGGTGAAAATAGCGGCATCGAATTATTTGACCTATCTGTCTTGCCCAACACCAACGCCGCTGGGGAAATAGGCCTATCCAGCGCCGATCCCCTCACCCCGGTCCATTTCCAAGGAAATCTCAGCGGTCTTCGAGTGGAACAGGTCTCCTATACCTCGGCAAATCCCGAAGATGGCTTTGCGCTGATAGAATACCGGGTGATCAATCCCACCAACCAAAATATTGATGTAAGACTGGCTCTCTCCAACGACTTCGATGTCGATCTCAAAAGCGCCGATGCGGCCGTAGGTTTCGATGCAGCGGGAGTACCCACCGTATGGCAACAAGAAAGCTTACCTTTAGACCCCAATCATACGACCATAGGAGTTTCGTTGTTACGGGGCGCCCTCGCCCAGTATCGACTAGAGGTATGCAGCGGTGCCATGGGATCCTGCCAAATCTTCACGGGAGGGGATGCCATTCGTGGGGCTTATTTTCAAAATACCTCGGGACAGGTAGGAGACTTGACGGGGCAAATTCCTAATCAAGATTTCGCCGTGACACTTTCAGCTGAACTAGGAACACTGGCCCCTGGGGCTAGCGCTTCCGCGGTGTTTTGCTACAACATCGGACAAGGTGAAACCCCTCAATCCGCCCTGGAAACCATGCTCAACAATTCGGTGCGTTGTGATGAATTTTACGAAGAACAAATTCATTCTTGCGGCAACAGCCTTGTAAACTTCGGGGAGTCCTGCGACGACGGCAACAACGATACCAGCGACAATTGTCCCGATGGAGAAGAGGGAAGTTGCATCTCGGCTTTTTGTGGTGACGGTTTTCTTTGGCAAAGCGGCGACGGCACCGAAGTGTGCGATGATGGCAACGAGAGTCTCAACGACGACTGTCCCAGTGGGCCCAACGGTAGCTGTCAAGACGCTTTCTGCGGAGACGGCTTCGTCTGGAATCAAGGGGGTGGCGAGCAGTGCGATAATGGCGGAGCCAACAGCGATGATCAACCCGATGCCTGCCGCACTAATTGCCAAAACCCTACCTGTGGTGATGGCGTCACTGACTCCAACGAACAATGTGACGATGCTGACCCCAACGATCATGATGCCTGTTTGAATAATTGTCGGGTAGCCACTTGTGGAGATGGCGTCTTGCACAACAGCGAAGGAGGCTCGGAAGAATGCGATAACGGCGCGGCCAACAGCGATAGCCAAGCCAACGCCTGCCGCACCAATTGCCAGAACCCTACCTGCGGTGATGGCGTCACCGATCTTGGTGAAGGTTGTGACGACGGCAACAACAACCAAAAGGATGCCTGCCTCAACAGTTGCAGCGTGGCCTTTTGCGGTGATGGTTTTGTCCGTCAAGGTGTAGAGGTTTGTGATACCGCCCTCAGTGCCCAGTGCAGCAACAACTGCACCTCCTTTGACAGTTGCGGAAACGGCATCATTGATCCCGGAGAAAATTGTGACGATGGCAACAACAATACCTCGGATAATTGTCCCGATGGCAAGAATGGTACCTGCCAAAGCGCCAGCTGTGGTGATGGTTACCTCCGTAGCACAACGGAAGCCTGCGACGATGGGAACCTCAACGACGGGGATGGTTGTAGTTCGAGCTGTCAAAACGAGGGAACAGGAGGAGGTGGAGATCCTATTTCCTCGGGGGGCAGTAGTCCCGTATGTGGCAACAACATCGTCGAAGAGGGTGAAGAGTGTGACGATGGGAACACCCAAAATATCGATGGATGCAACTCTCAATGTTTTTGGGAATTGGTTTTGCAAGGGGGGGGATCCGATGCCGACTCGACCGGCGCTGGAGCCTGTCAACTCAATACCGGGACCACAAATGCCACGGGTTCGGGGCTGAGCTTCTTGCTGTTGCTCGGAGTGTTCGGACTGTGGCGCTCGCGAAAAACAGTCTAAATCGAATCATTCAAAAAAACCTGACCCCCCTTTAATGCTTAGTGGGGGTCAGGTTTTTTTTTGCCGAAACCCACCCTATGGCCATACCGAATAACACCATCAAGAGGGAGAGCCATTGCCCCATGGAAAGCCTTCCCAAGAGAAATCCTAACTGAGCATCGGGCTCTCTAAAAAACTCCACGGAGAAACGGATAACTCCATAAGTAATAATGGCCGTAGCACTGACGATTCCATCGCGGGGCCGAAAACGCCCTACTCCCCATAAAATGACGAATAACACCGGCCCCTCTAAAAAGGCTTCATAGAGTTGGGAAGGATGTCGAGCCTGAGGGCCGGCCCCTGGAAACACCATGGCCCAAGGCACATCGCTAACCCTGCCCCACAACTCTCCATTGATAAAATTGGTAATGCGTCCCAAGCCCAGGCCCAAGGGCATCACAAGAAATAAAATATCGGTGATCTGAAAAAATTTGGCTCCATGGCGTCGAGAAAACCAAGCAACCCCCAAGGCCGCTCCTAATAAGCCACCATGAAAACTCATTCCCCCATGCCAGATCGCGGGAATCTCCCAGGGGTGGGCAAGATAGAAGCTCAGGTTATAAAACAGAACGTAGAAGAGCCTAGCCCCTAGGATCATGCCGTAGAAAAAATACGTGGCAAGCAATCCCACGTCATCGGGATGTTGGAGCTGTAGACGTCCCTTGCGATAGCTGTACTTGAGAACAAAGTATCCGACCACCAGAGTGAATAAATAATTGAAGGCATACCAGCTCATTCCAACGCCGCCGATTTGAAACATCATGGGGTTGATTCGGGGATATTCGATCAGCGCCAACGGCATAAAAAACTCCTTGGGTTACTTTCACGACCTGGCTCTTACCTTAAAACCGGAGCCCGGACCTTCTAAGATTTAACGACCTGCGCCGTACGCTCACCAAGCCCGTCCCAAAAGCTCCTTCGAGCGATAATAAAGTCTCAAAACGAACAGCACACTCTACCTAGAGCGACAACAAACAATCCACACCCTGTTTAAAAAAACTTTTTTTTTCTTAAAAATCCGTTGGCTTCCATCCACAAGCCAAAAGACCTTGACCCACTTCATCTTGTTATGAGACAAGTTGATTCACACAAGATATTGTGTTTATCTTCCAGATTCCATCATAATATCCGATGCCCGTTGCACGAATCGGCTCCGTTTTCTTGGCCGGTTACACGACCCGGTTTGGGTCTGAAAGATTTTTGCCGTTTTACTATCATCGACTTCTGGCCCCTAATCCTGAGGGAGGAAACCCATGGCCGTTAAAGCACTTCATCCTGTACGTCCCGGAAACCGCAACTCCAACAAATCAGACTCTTCCGCCAAGGGCTTAAAAATCCCCAGGCATCACACTGAAGTTGGCAAGGATCCCCTTGCCCAGATTGACTACGAATATAGAAAATCAGTAATCACCAACACCGATGGATCGGTGGTCTTTCAGATGGACCAAGTAAAAGTTCCCAAAACTTGGAGCCAACTGGCCACAGACATCATCGTCTCTAAATATTTTCGCAAAGCGGGCGTTCCAGGTACCGGCAGTGAAACTGGAGCCGACCAAGTGGTGCATCGGGTCGCTCACACAATGCGCAAGGCCGGAGAAGATCTCGGTCGCTATTTCGCAAGCCGTGAAGATGCCCAAACCTTCGAAGACGAATTAAAATACCTGCTCATCACCCAGCGAGGCGCCTTCAACTCTCCCGTATGGTTCAACTGCGGCCTCTACCACGAATACGGTATCGAAGGTTCGGGAGGAAATTTCTATTGGGAACCCAGCAGCGACAGCATCAAAACCACGGCCAATTCCTATGAACATCCCCAATGTTCGGCCTGCTTTATTCAGTCCGTCGAAGACGATCTCATGAGCATCTTCGACCTGGCAAAGGCAGAGGCCCGTCTTTTTAAATACGGCTCGGGCACCGGAACCAACTTTTCCGCCATTCGCGGCAAACAAGAAAAATTATCGGGAGGGGGCACATCTTCGGGCCTTATGAGTTTCCTCGAGGTACTAGACCGCGGTGCCGGAGCCACCAAATCGGGAGGAACCACGCGCCGCGCCGCAAAAATGGTATGCCTTGACATGGACCACCCCGAAATCGAAGACTTCATCAACTGGAAGGTACGAGAAGAAAAAAAGGTCGGCGCTTTGATCGATGCCGGCTACTCCTCCGACTTCAACGGCGATGCCTACCACACGGTGAGTGGACAAAACTCCAATAACTCGGTGCGCATCACCGACGAATTCATGAACTTGGTCGAAAAAGACGGGGATTGGCAAACTCGGTTTCGCACCACAGGTGAGGTCTACGAAACCTTCAAAGCTCGTGCGCTCTTCAAGCAAATTGCCCAAGCCGCTTGGGTCTGTGCCGATCCCGGAGTCCAATACGACAGCACCATCAACCGTTGGCACACCTGCAAAAACACCGACAAGATCTACGCCTCGAATCCTTGCTCCGAGTACATGTTCCTCAGCGATAGCGCTTGTAATTTGGCCTCTATCAATCTCACCCATTATCTCAATGAAGATGGAACGTGGGATATCGAGGGCTATCGTCACGCCGTTCGCATTTTGTTGCTAGCCCAAGAAATCCTCGTTGATTTTTGTTCTTACCCCACAGAAAAAATCGCCAAGAACAGCCACGATTATCGCCCCTTGGGCCTGGGCTATGCCAACTTGGGATCGGCCCTTATGATTCAAGGCATCCCTTACGATTCTGAAGAAGGTCGAGCCACGGCGGCGGCACTCACGGCGATTCTATGCGGCCACGCCTATCGAACCTCGGCGGAAATCGCCGCCAGCAAAGGAACCTTTCCTGGTTTTGAAATCAATCGCGATTCTATGCTGGAAGTCATGGCCATGCACCGAGAGGCCGCTTACAAGATCGACGAAAAATATTGCCCCAGCGCCTTGGCCCAAGCGGCCCGTCACGATTGGGACGAAGTACTACAATGGGGAGAGAAACACGGTTATCGCAATGCTCAATCGACGGTCTTGGCCCCGACGGGAACCATCGGCCTGCTCATGGATTGCGATACCACAGGCATTGAGCCCGACTTCGCCCTAGTAAAATTCAAAAAATTGGCGGGGGGGGGTTACTTTAAGATCATCAACCAATCGGTGCCCAAGGCGCTAAAAAATCTCGGTTACAAGGCTCGAGAAATCGCCGACATCGTCACCTATGTACGCGGAACTTCGAGCCTCAAAGGCACGCCTCATATCAATGCGGAATCTCTCAAAGCCAAAGGCTTCACAGAAAATGAATTAGAGAAAATCGAAGCTAATTTAGAATCCGTCTTCGACATTCATCAGGCCTTCTCTCCCTTCAACCTGGGATCCGAGGTACTGAGTCGTCTGGGAATCAGCAAAGCGCAAATAGCCGAACCCGGCTTCAGCGTGCTCAAGACCTTAGGTTATAGTGAAGACCAAATCCACGACGCTAACGATGTCATTTGTGGTCACATGACCATCGAAGGGGCACCTCACCTTAATCCCGAACACCTCCCCATTTTCGATTGCGCAAATAAATGCGGTACCCATGGAACCCGTTTCCTCAAACCCATGAGTCACATTCGCATGATGGCGGCAGCACAGCCCTTTATTTCAGGTGCCATTTCCAAGACGGTCAACTTGCCGAATGACACCACGGTGGAAGAAATCGAGCAGATCTATCAAGAAGGTTGGAAATTGGGCCTAAAAGCGGTGGCTCTCTACCGAGATGGTTGCAAGTTATCTCAACCCCTTTCCACCAAGGCCGCCAAGAAAAAAGAAAAAGAAACCAGCTCCGTCCAAGAAATATCGGCAGTCCAACCCCTGAAACGTCGCCGCCTTCCCGCAAAGCGGAAAGGCTGGACCCAAGAAGCGCGCGTCGGCGGTCAAAAACTCTACCTACGCACCGGAGAATACGAAGACGGTTCCTTGGGAGAAATCTTCATCGATATGCATAAAGAGGGCGCGGCATTTCGAAGCATGATGAACTGCTTTGCAATCGCCGTTTCCTTGGGCTTGCAATACGGCGTACCCCTGGACGAATTCGTGGAAGTTTTTACCTTCACTCGTTTCGAACCCCAAGGTCCCGTCGATCATCCCAATATCAAGTTCGCCACTTCGATGGTGGATTACATCTTCCGCAGTTTAGGATTCGAGTACCTACAAAGAACCGATTTGGTGCAAGTAAAACCCCAAACCACGGTTCTTGCCGCTCCCACAGAAAGCGACGCTGCCAATAATGTTAAGAATGAGGCCAATGCTCGCCCCCAATTAGCAGTGATCGCCGGAGATAAAGACGCAGCTCCTCTCATCGGAGAGTCCGGTGTGGACGCTCTGAGTGGGCAACTCTCCACCATGATGGGAGATGCTCCTTTTTGCGATAGTTGCGGTCATATCACGGTACGCAATGGCGCCTGCTATAAATGCCTTAATTGCGGCAACTCCATGGGCTGCTCCTGAGTAGCGAACTAAAAATTTACAACCCCTAGGGAAATCCAAAGCCGCCTCCTCTGATGAAAGAGGGGGCGGCTTTTTTTACGCACGTTGACCCTACTCCGAAGCCCGTGTTACCGTGAGCCCCTGGGTCAGTGTTATTTTATGAATCCATGCCTACGAAAATTTTTTTTTATTTCGATCATGGGCATCGGCTTAATCTTCAATCCTTATTTGTGGAAAATTCCTAAAACGTGGGCAGACACTTGCACAGCCGACTACGTGTGCCACCAAGCCCTGGTAAAATTTTCCCGCCAAGTTTCCGAAGTGGAAATTCGCCAACGCCTCCTCGAAATAAATGCCAAGATCCTGAATTTTTTTCCACAAAGCCGACTTTACCATCTCCAACTTTCCAAGACCGCCGATACCCTCACTCAAATTACCGAATTGCGTTCCCAAAAGGGAATCCTGCTGGCAGAGCCCAACGATCGCATTTACGCACAAATTCTCCCCGACGATCCCGACTTTTCCATGCTCTGGGGTTTGCAAAATTTAGGACAAACCTTAGGACTCAGTGGAACCGACATTGCCATTGAAACAGTGTGGGATAATTTTACCGACGGAAGCGATGTCATCGTCGCAGTCATTGATTCTGGCGTAGATTACGAACACCCCGACCTTTCCGATAATATCTGGACCTCTCCCGGAGAGATTCCCAACAACGCGATGGATGACGACGGTAACGGATACGTAGACGATGTACATGGCTATGATTTCGTCGACGACGATGGCGATCCCATGGATGGAGGAGAACACGGCACCCACGTAGCCGGCATTTTGGGAGCCGTGGGAAACAACGGCATCGGTATTTCTGGTGTGATTTGGAGCGCCAAAATCATGCCCGTAAGATTTCTCAATTCGGCAAACAGCGGCACAGTAAGCAACGCCATTCTTGCCATCGAGTATGCCGTGACCAATGGAGCTAAAATTCTCAACAATAGTTGGGGCGGAGGCCCTTACAATAAGGCACTACTAAACGCCATTTTAGCGGCCGATGCCCAGGGCGTGCTTTTTTTCGCCGCAGCAGGCAATCAAGGCGTGAATACCGACCAAACCCCTTTCTATCCCGCAAGCATCAACGCTCCCAACTTGCTGAGCGTAGCCTCTATCGATGATAAAAATACCCTCTCCACTTTTTCCAATTACGGAAAACTCACTGTAGATTTAGCAGCCCCTGGAACCGCAATTTTCAGCACCAAACCCAACGACACCTACGGCTATATCTCGGGAACCTCCATGGCCACTCCCCACGCTTCGGGAGTGGCAGCGCTCCTGTGGTCCCAGTTTCCCCAACTCAACCACCGACAGATTCGCAATTTACTTTTACAAGGGGTAGAACCCGAAGATTATCTAGCAGACATCACCGTAATGGGAGGTAGGCTCAACGCAGAACTTGCTTTGGCAGTCGCCACCGATCCTGATAACCAAGCCCCCTTGGCCAACGCGGGTTCCGATCAGAGTAACGAATTAGGTCAAGTGATCTCTCTACATGGTAGCGCCACCGATCCCGATGGAGACAGCCCTTTGATCTACCAATGGACCTTAAACCCACCGCCCGAATCGAACACAAAACTTTACGATGACTTCGCTCAAGACCCCAGCTTTATCCCCGATCGAGAAGGCGAATACACCGCCACGCTTTACGTAAGCGACAGCTTGAGCACTAGTGTTCCAGCCATGACCAGCATCACGATCGCTGGGGGAATCCTTCCGTTGCCCACGGTCATCATCAAGACCCAGGCGCAATTTACGGATGGCACCTGGGCTGAACTGACAAACGATCTGAACGTAATCCTGGGGACTCAGTTGCTTTTCAAAGGCGGAGAAAGTCATTCTATTTTTCCTGAAGATCTGACTTTCTTCTGGGAACTCGTCGCCACTCCTCCAAACTCCCAAGCCCAACTCAAAACAGAAAATCAAAACGCCACGCAATTTAAACCCGATCTTCCCGGAGTTTACACGGTCCGCCTGACCATCGACGATGGTTACCAAGAAAATTTTAACGACGTTTCTTTGACCGTGCTCGCAGCCGCAATCCCAGAACCCAGCGAGGCTCCCACACCGACCCCCGCCCCTCCATCCCCTGCCTCCGGCTGCGCCCTGCGAAAATACTGACCTTAACCTTTGAACTGAGCACCTTGTCTATACTAGGAGCACCGGGAATCTTTGAAAAAAATCGAAAGACTCCTTTTGATCCCTCTCTTTCATCGAAAAGGTATGGGACAACGAAATACTTTTTTTTATACTTGAGGCTTCGGAGAGAATCTATGGGGAGATCCTTGGTCAAATCTTATACCGCAAGATATTTGGTCTTACTTTTGAGTCTATGCGTCTTGCCTCGCTGCACCACGATCATTGCTGATCCCTTTTATCCCGACAATGTGCAAGTCGTCGTTCCCGATGACTTCTACACCATTCAAGAAGCGGTCGACTTCGCCCTACCGGGAGACCAGGTCTTCGTGCGCTCTGGAGTCTATTCCCCCTCGACCAACGGAGAACTGTTCCCTATTTTCATGCAAAACGGCGTGGATCTCATCGGACTTGATCCAAACAACACCATTCTCGACGCCGAAGGTACCGATTATGTCCTCGATTTATTCTTCTACGATTTTGGACTCATCGCCAATTTCACCGTCACCGGAGGCCTAGCTACCCGAGGCGCCGGTGTATTGATTGAGGATAGTCGTGGAGTCATGCAAAACATGATCGTGGTAGGCAATCGTGCCGCAGAACAAGGTAGTGGCCTATATGTGCTCAACTCCGACGGTTTCTTGCTACAAAATAACATCATCACCGATAACGTAAGACGCTTTCTCGATGAAAATACCCCCGCCCAAGTAGAGTTAGAAAACTCTTTTCTCCTTTTTTATAACAATGTCGTCGATTTTGGTGACTCGGATGGCTTGTTAATTCACGAAGGCGCAGACGGAGACTTTCAAAACAATATTTTCTCCTTCAATGGCTCTGATGGATTTGGCGTAGGCTTTGCCGATCTCAACCCGCTTTCCAACTCCCTCGTTCAGTTCAACCTGTTCTGGCAAAATCTTGAAGCGGATTTTTTTATCAACGAAACGCTGATGAGCGCCACCGAGGCTAACGAATCAAGCCCCAACGACAATATCGATTTCAATTTCAACGCCGATCCCTTGTTCGTCGATCCCATGCTCTTGAATTTTCAACTTCAAGCCGCCTCTCCGGCCATTCATGCGGGTAATCCCGATCCCGTCTTCAATAATCCCGATGGTACCCGCAACACGCTGGGAGCCTTTGGGGGCCCCGAAGGAAATGGCATTCAATTGTGAGAAAAAATCTCGGAAGAGCTAACACGAAAACCAAACCCGAGAAATAGGACTAGGTACTAGAGCAATCTTCAGAAATTATCGTTTAAAACAAACCTTTCGATGACCTCTTTATCGGCAGCGGGAAATTCGTAATCAGCAAATTGGCCTGGAGTGGCCCAAGTGAAATCGGCGCATTCCAAGGCCTGAATCTCCCCTGAGAGCCACTCACAAAACATGAAATACAAATGCACCGAAACTTCGGGGTAGTCGTGTTGCACCTCGGTGAGCAAACGCAGCGGCTTCACTTCGATGCCCAACTCTTCCCGACATTCACGGACAGCACAATCTTCCAGACTTTCGCCAGGCTCGATCTTGCCTCCAGGAAATTCCCACAGATGCCCGAGGTGAGAATGTTTCATGCGGCGAGTAATCAAAAAGCGGTTTTTATTTTTTAAAATACAGGCCACCACCCGAATACGACGAGGCATGGGAAGCGCATCACTTACACTCATGTTAAATCCTCAAAGAAATCACCCAACGTTATTGTATTCTCGATGACGAAAAGCCACTCCCAGTTCTTGCTCAGCCACCCGACGACAAGCCTCGATGTCGATACCGGGCATCCCCACCACCGAGGCCTGTACCCAAGGAATATATTTTTTTGCTTCTACGATGAAGCGCTTCACTTCGGGGTAAGCCTCAGCGCCAAAACGATTGGGACAAACCTTGGCATAAACTTGAGCATCGGGCGCATTGAGGGAGACGTTGACCGCATCCACCAATCCGGCCAACTCGGGCAAGATATTGCGTTGATGAATCTTGTTGCCCAACCCATCGGTATCAAGTCGCACTTTTTTTCCATTCAAATGGGCATAAGCGGCGACCTCTTTCAATAAATCCAAACGCTGGGTAGGTTCGCCAAATCCACAAAATACGATTTCATCCACCTGGGAGAAATCTCCCATGGCTTGTCTTACCTCGACAAAATCAGGCTCGCGGGGAATGCGCAAATAGTGCCCCTTGACCTCCCAATCAACGAACTTAGGACAAAATACGCAGGCTAAAGTGCACTTGTTAGTGATGTTCAAGTAGAGACTGTTGCGAATCGTATAAGCAATTGAGGCCTGTGGACGCTGTTCGCCAAATCGAAATAACCTGTGGGCGTTGAGGGTGGTCACTCGCCCCACATCTTCCACAGCGAGATGTTTCAATTCAGCAATTTTCTGAGCGACATAGGTCACGTAAGCAGGTTCGTTACGCTTACCACGAAAGGGAACGGGGGTAAGAAAAGGCGCATCGGTTTCGATGAGGATTTTTTCTAAGGGTAAACGCCGTGCCGCCTCTTGGGTCTGTTGGGCATTTTTGAAAGTGACGATCCCCGTAAAGGAAACATGAAAATTTTCATCTAATACCCGTTTACCAAATTCATAATCTCCCGAAAAACAATGGAAGACACCTCCCACGTCCCGAGCTTGTTCCTCCTTGAGAATACGCAATAAATCCTCATGGGAATCCCGATCGTGGATAATGACGGGCTTATTCAAGTCTTTGGCCAAACGAATGAAATTTCGCAGCGCCTCTTCCTGAATTTCTCGGGGTGAATGATTGTAGTGAAAATCTAAACCGATCTCGCCAATGGCTAAAACCTTGGGATGGGCGGCAATCTCTCGAGCCCGAGATAAGACCTCGGGCGTCACTAAGGAAGCATCATGGGGATGAACCCCCACCGCCGCATAGACATTGTCAAAACGCTCGGCAACGGCCACCGCGGATTCCATGCTAGCGGTTCCTTCACCACTACCGATGTGTAAAATCGCCTCTACCCCCACCGCCTTCGCCCGCTCCACCAAACCAGGAGCCTCATCAGCAGGATAGGAAGAATAATCCAAATGAGCGTGGGAATCGACAAACATGAAAGGCCCCTTAGGCGGCAGCCACACTGCCCCCGGCTCGGTCCTTTTCAAGGGTCACCGTCAACACCTTGGTTTCAGGATCGTATTTTTCTTTGTGACCCTTAATGGGAAGAGGCAAGTTCAATTCCTTCAAAAACATGGAGGGGAAGGAATTGAGCCAGCCCGTGAGCTTCTTAATTTTTTCGTCGGTAAGCTTAGCCTTGACCCTCACCTTATTCTTGCCCTGCAATTCGACGGCTACTTCGTAATCAGGCATCGCCTCGGGAAGATCCCATTTAAATTTTAACTCGTGATTGGGAACCTTGGAGGGCATATCAAAACGCAGAATATACTGGTCGTCTTCTTCGGAAACACTGCAAGCCATGCCGTAACGCTTCATGCGCTCCCACTGATCTTCGGGCTGATGTTTTACGGCCTCCCAGCGCGCTTGCCAATCCCCACTCGCCTGGGGCGCGGCCTTTTCCTCAGCACCTTCCTCCATTCCCTCGGGCTTGGCCGGCATGGGAAGATTCACCAAGCTAATGGCATCGACGGGACATACCGTTACGATATCCCAGGGGTTGAATTTGCCCACCGGAGACTGGCTGATCGCCTTGGCCCGAGTATGCTCCTCGTTCATCGTAAAAATATCAGGAAATTGATCACAGCAGGCATCGCACGCGATGCAATCTTCGCTGACAAAATATTCTTCAAGCAAGGCGGCCTCGGCCATGGCAAAACCTCCGTATTTCCGTGGCTATTTGGAACCTGGGGCCTATTATCCGGCCATGGAGAGGCCTGTCAATAGGGGAAAGTCAGGCCCCGCCTAGCACCAGCCCCCTTTTATCAAAACAAAAACCCCGGCAACCCGAGGTTCTCAAAAAAACGACCTATTCTTTGCCTTTTTGCGCCAAGCCCTCGAAACCGCGTCGCCGTACCTAGCTTAAAAAGCATCGCTAGAAAAATCCCCGGAGAAATTTTTTTACACGGCGTCTTGAGAAGAGGGGGAAACAAGCCTGCGGTGATCGAAAGCCCGCATGACACTGATAAGAGATTGGTTGATAAAAGTATCCTGAAGCGTGGGCTCTTGGTAAACCGCAAAATCCTGAGCCGCCTCGTCACTGCAATCCGCGACCTCCGCCTCGATGCCAAATAAATTTTTCAAGGAGGTGACCCGGCTATCAGAGGGAGAACAAAACTCACCCATCGAATCTTCGTAGGCGAACCTTGCCAAGGAGCGAATCATACCGTGCTGAGAGCCATCGACTAAGGACCGCAAGATACTTCGAGCGGCGGGAAGATGTCCCGCACGGTGGGGTAGGGTCCGTAAATCTTGGGCACAGGTATAAAGTCCAATTTCTAAGGATCTCTCACCTAAATCGCTTGTCACCCCACAAAGCTCGGCCACATAACGATTGACCTGCTCCGCGTCCATCGAATCGAGATCATCGGGTAAGAGCCGAGCCGCCACCACCCGTCGACTTGCGGGAACCGACCGGCTCGCAAATTCGGAAAAATTATAGGGGGCAACCGCCTCGATACGACGCTGCAAACCTTCAGAAAGAGAAATTTTTACCTGGGCTCTTCCTTGAGAAAGATTGGAATCGATTTTTGGTTTTGTCTCCGTAGGGGAACCAACGGAGGTCGAATCCTGTTTTTTCTGAACCGCGCTCAAGGCGTCTCCAGCCAAGCGCGGTAATAATTGAGGTAAATAGGCAACGAGACGACCTGACATATCCTGCTCCAAAAAGATTACACAAAACCCCGACCCACTCCGAGTCACAGATGATTCAAAGCAAAATCCATACCAATGCACAAAACCACTCAACTCATTGAAAAATATAAAAACAAAGATATTGGGCTGGAGAGGATTATCCCCATTTATTTTAAAAAATGGGGATAACGAACGAAAAACACAGACTTGAGACCTCACCCCAAAAACATTAAAGGACATCGAACAAGGGAGCTTAAGCGCAACCTTTTACAAACTGGCCGATAAGGATCCATCGGCCGGGTAAGGGATTTTGAGAATGCAGAGCCATTTTCATTAGGCCCATTGCTGATCTTACAAGGACCCCCAAGATGAAGACTCAATACCAAATCGGTCATTTACTCATTGAAAACCATGATAGTTACAAAAATTATTTCAATGGAAATGGGGGTGACAAAGTCTACTGGTTGGAAAAAACCAGCGACACAAGACACAAAACCGAAATTTCCAAAACCGATCCAAGAATTTTAAAAGAACTCCGGAAATACGGAATTCATGAAGGAAGAGACCCCGCTCGTTTCAAAATTTCGCCGCTTTGGGGGTTACGTCTTGGTCGCTTAGAACGCATCGCCGCAAACTATCCCTTAGATTCCCAAGAGCCCGCCATCTACCTTGAAGCCGAACCCACGCGGGACCCCTCGTTAAATACAAATCTTTTTCCGGTGAAAATCTCGGTCGACAATATCGATCCGCGCTCCCCCGAACCTGATGCGATCCACTACCACCTTCCTCCCCGTGAATTACGACGATCGATTCTCGGTGCCGAAGTCACGGTAAGAATTATCGCAGAAGGCGATGTCGAGGTGTATCACGCTCACACCGGCTTCAATCGAAACACTCGAGGCTCGAGCATCCACTTCAGCATGATTGCATTACCTCAGGGTAATTACCGGGTAGAAGCAAACGTCGTAGTCGACTACATCGATGTCCATGGGCGCAAGGCTCACGAGGAAAATTCAAGTTCCCAAAGTTTTTGGTATCCCTAACCAAAATAAGCCCGAAACAACTAAGCCCTCGTTCCTTATCCAAACTCTATCGACAATCGACAGGAGAAAAAATGCGGGCTTTGGTTTTAGCCAGCGCCAGGTAAGCTCTGCCTACTCCGCAGATCGCATAATAAGGCTGACACCATAAAAGTTTGTATCCATCGGATTGTTAGAGGGTCACATCAACAAGGCATCCACAAAGGCACGAGCTTCGAAAGGTCTCAGGTCTTCCATTTTTTCCCCCACTCCCGCATAGACCAGGGGAACCTGCAACTCACCGGCGATACCGACGGCAATGCCACCTTTCGAAGAAGAATCCAGCTTAGAAAGAATCACCCCAGTCAATCCTAAGGCATGATGGAACTCGCGCGCCTGCCGCAGAGCATTTTGGCCCTGGGTGGCATCTACCACCAACCAAACCTCATGGGGAGCGCCGGGCATGGCCTTTTCAATGACCCGTTTCACCTTTTTCAATTCTTCCATCAGATTAACCTTGGTGTGTAAGCGACCTGCCGTATCGATAATGACACGATCCATCTTGCGAGCAATACCTGCCTTGACCGCATCAAAGGCAACTGCAGCGGGATCCCCTCCCTCTCCCTGAGACAAAGTAATGGCCCCGACCCTCTCTCCCCAAATTTGCAACTGATTGACGGCACCGGCACGAAAGGTATCCGCAGCGGCAAGCAATACCTTGTTGCCCTCTTTGATGTAGTGATGGGCCAACTTCGCGATGGAGGTCGTCTTCCCCACTCCATTGACTCCCACCATCATCATGACGTGGGGTGATTGGGGAGGATTCAAATCCTCGGAGGGATGGTGAAGAATTTTATAAATTTCTTCTCCCAAATATTCTTGCAACAGCGCCGCGTCGTTTTTTCCCGAGGTTTGAAAATCTCGCTGCACCCCCTCCAATAGTTTTTGTGTCGTAGACACTCCCACATCGGCGGAAAGCAAAAGTTCTTCCAGTTGGGAGAGCAATTGGGAATCAACTTTGCCTCCCCCACTCATCAGACCAGTGAGCTTCCCAAAAAAATTCTGCCGAGTTTTTTGCAGGCCTAAGGTCCAGGGAGCCCCTACCCCAGCCTTTGGTGTGCGGCGACTCCATAGAATTACCGACACGATCAGCAGTAAAAGAATAAAGCCCGTAACACCCCAACCCCATAAGGGGATCCCATGAAATTCGGTCAACATGGGGGGGCTCCTAGCGGAGGCCCCGCGCAAGAGACAAGGGATTTTCAGAAAAAAACCTTCGGAAACAGGAAAAACAAAACCTTCAGACCCCTCAAATAAAAAACCAATAAAATTCTCGAGGATATTCTCTTGCCTGTACCAAGAGAAGCCCTTAGAACCTGGGCATGTCACAATCTCGCGAACTCTGGAACAGCCGCATCGGTTTGGTGCTGGCCACCGCCGGTAACGCCATTGGCCTCGGCAATTTTCTACGTTTTCCCGTACAGTGCACCCAAAACGGTGGCGGCGCTTTTATGATTCCCTATCTCGTCGCCCTGATCCTCCTGGGAGTTCCACTCATGTGGTGCGAATGGGCCATGGGACGCCACGGTGGAGTCAAAGGACACGGCACCACCCCGGGAATGTTCTATCATCTTTGGCACCATCCTCTCTCCAAGTACCTCGGCACCTTCGGCATCCTCATTACCTTCGGCATCGGTGTCTATTACGTTTATGTCATGAGTTGGACACTCGCCTTCAGCTTTTTTTCCCTCACGGGAAAATACGTGGGAATCACCACCCAAGAGGGCATGAGTCAATTTCTCGCCAGCTTTCAAGGTACCCGAGATAGCAATTATTTTCACGGTTGGGATACCAGTTATCTCTTTTACCTGATCAGCCTGGCCATGGTCATTTACGTACTTTCGAAGGGAGTCGTCAAAGGACTGGAACGCCTCGCGAAAATTGGTATGCCTCTGCTTTTTATCTTCGGCATCATCCTGATGATCCGCGTTTTTACGCTGGGAACCCCCGATCCTGACCAGGCCCAAAATACCATCAATGCGGGAATGGGCTTCATGTGGAATCCCGATTTTTCCACGCTCAAACATCCCAAGGTATGGCTAGCGGCGGCGGGCCAAGTTTTTTTCACACTCTCGGTGGGTTTTGGCGCCATTCAAACCTACGCCAGCTACATCAAAAAAAACGACGACGTCGCTCTCAACGGACTCACCACCGCAACCACCAATACCTTTGCCGAAGTGATTTTAGGTGGCAGTATCGCCATCCCCATTGCGGTCGCATTTTTTGGACTCTCGGGAACTCAACACATCGCCGAAGGTGGCGCTTACAATCTTGGCTTCGCGGCCATGCCGCTTATTTTTCAGAAAATTCCCCTGGGGCAACTCTTTGGCACCTTGTGGTTTTTTCTCTTGTTTCTTGCGGGCATCACCAGCGCCGTCGCCATAACCCAACCCTTCATGTCTTTTTTACAAGATGAATTTCAATGGAGCCGCAAGAGGGCCACCCTCATCACCGGCCTTGCATTGTTTGTCTTAGGACAACCCGTGATCTTTTTTCTGAAGTACGGCTGGCTCGACGATATGGATTTTTGGTTGGGGACTTTTGGAGTGACCTTTTTCGCGCTTGTCGAGGTGATCGTCTTTGTATGGCTTTTCGGTTCTAAAAACGCCTGGGAAGAAATTACTCGTGGGGCTGACATGAAAGTTCCCAAGGTGTTTTACTACGTACTCAAATACATCACCCCCACCTTTATTTTAGTCCTGCTCCTTTCCTGGTTATGGCAGGGGGGGATGGATATTCTCTTGCTCAAGGGCATTCCCCAAGAAAATCTTCCCTATGTGATCGGAGTACGCGCCACCCTGCTTGCATTGTTTGTGGCATTAGCCCTGGCCGTGAGATATAGCTTTTCCCACGAACGCTTAAAACGACGTGGTATCGTGAGAGAGGAGCGAACTATAAAATGACTCCTGCCGGATGGATCTTCATCAGCCTCTTTTGGGGCCTCATCGTCGCAAGCAATCTGTATTGTTTTGGCAAGTTGTTCAAAAATCGCCATAAGCATGGGCAAGATTAAACCGCCATGCTCCCCATGGAGAGCGTGGAATCTCTGCGCTTCTGGCACGTCATCTCGTATTTCAACTTCCTCTCTTGATTGATGATTTATATCCCCACCTTGGGGAATTCAGTCTACAGGGCCTGCTTTTTACCCCCTCCTTTCCTCGCCTAACTCCTCATAAAATATAAACCTATTTATAAAAAGCACTTGGCATACAACTTGCTTAATTTCGTCAAAGAAAATTCCAAATAAACGAAGTGGACCACTTGATGAAATTTCCTGATTTTAGTGACAACAAACTTTTGGGCGATGTTTTGACAAATTGGTTAGGTTCGCGCGACCTGGAAAACACTTCCTCTTCAGAAGAAGCCCAACAAGAAATCGCTCCAGAGAATCCCTCCACCCTCGCTCAAGCATCCCAATACCTAAAAGGCGCGGTGCAAAAATTTCAGCAAGGCAGCTTTCGCGTGTCTGGGTTGCTCGTGAGAACCATCCTTCCCCGAGAGATCCAAGCCCTCCCTCAAGAACTCGAGGACCCTACGGCTTGGGTGGAAGCAGCGAAAAACTTAGCAGCCCAGGGCCATTTCCTCGAAGCCCTCGAAATTTTGCAACAGGCGGAACATCTCAACGAGGGAACCGAGCCGGGGGTCGTTTCTCTAGTAAGCCTCTCCGCTCACGAACCTGATCTGGGAGTGCGAAGGAACATCCAAACCCTGCGCCAAGACATCCGCAAGGCACAAGGCGCACTAGCCCAACAAGTCAAAGCGGAAATCACTCTTTACCGAACTCAATTGAGTCATCTCGAAGGTGAGGCCTTAAGCGAAGCTCTGCAAAACTTGGCGCGCTTAGAAAATGCCTTGGCTTGGGCAGAAGGCATCGACGACTTAGGAATTCAACAACAAGGCTTAGCTCCCTATCTGAAGCGGGCTCAGGTGCAATTGCTTTCGGGTGCGCTCCAAGGCAATGAATTAACCCTCGAGGCCGGTTACCAGCTCGCCACTCTTTTAACCCGCTATGCCCGCGCCGAAGCCACGGCCTCAGAGTTTTCCGCGGCCTTTGTTCAAAAATATCCTGCGTACTCCGCGATCAATCACCAATTGGACTATTCGGCCCATAATCCTGTGGTCCGTCCCTATATTCCTGAACCGGGCTACCTGACAGGGGCGAAAGTCCTGCCCGAATACCAGCCCTCGCTACAGACCCTGCAGAATCTGCCTGTTGTCTTGGCCTACGGACAACTCCAAGCCTCCGAGAATCCTGAAGAACAAGCTGTGGCAGCTCACCTGGATTCCGTCTTAAGCTTTTTACAATTTCCCCACAGGGCTGGAGAAGACACTGGCGATTTGGCTTCACTGGAAGCCCATGTCCAACAAATGGAAGCGCTCTTCTCCCATCCCGCCCTCGGAAGTTTTTTTGCAAAGGTCGCCGAAAAAGAAAATGCTGAACTGAACCAAAATGCCGGTTACCAGAACCGCCTGGCCCTCCAAGCCAATCTTACTTCTTTGCAGGCCTACCATGAGTTGGATCAGGTGCTGAGTCTAAAGGAGCTTGACGCAGCATCGCTAGGTTTCGCTCAGGATTTTTTGAGGAGTCGCGCCGTCGCTTACCGGGAGACTCTGCTCACCGAGCTTGAAAAAGCGCGATCAGAAGATCGTCAGGCCGCACGAGAAGCCACAGCCCAAGAATCTTATTGGGGAGGATCCGTCCGGGAAGTGCGCCTAGTCGGTCCCAAGGAAGCGGCCGCAACAAAACGTTTGGCAGAATTTGAAGAGATCGAAGGACGATTAACGCAATGGCAAGCCACGGAAACCAGAGCTTGTGAATCCCTTCAAACGATCGCCCAGGACTTGGCCCATTACGAAGAAGCCCAAGTGCGTCACGGCATCACCGCAGAACTCCATCATGTAACTTCTCTCTCCTTCAGTCCGGGCGATGAACAGCTCTTAGCGCTTTATGGCCAATTGAATGTGGAGGGCAAATCTCTGCAAGATCGCCTGGGGATCTATCAGTCCATCGTCACCCAAGCGGATCATTTGGCCCTGGTCCATAGCGCTCGGGGCCGTGCCGAGATGTATCGCGCCATGGCGGAGAATATCCGCACCACGGATCGCGTCTTCAATGGACTTACCTGGCTCGCGGGTTTGGGAGATACTTCCGGTTTATTCCAATCGGCGGGAGAAGCCCAAGTACTAGCCATGGCGGACCGTTACGATGCCATTGCCACCCAAGCCTCCTCGGGAGATTTTCAGGGGGCACAGCAGGCCTTTATCGGTTTGGAACAAGCCCAAATCGGCACACGCTTACAGGGCATGAACCAATTTTCCACGCAATTGAATCATTATGCGGTGGGCGTGGGCATCATCATCGCCGCCGCCGCCACGGGAGGCGTCGCCGCAGGATACTTGGGTTTTGCCAGTGGCACCGGGGGATTTTTTGCGGTGTCGGGTACCACCTTCACGCTAACCCATCGCGCCCTCTGGGCGGGAGTCCGAGGAGATCTCAAACCCTTGTATGATACTCGGGCCTCTTTCATCGACAATGCCCTGAGTTTCACGGGAGAAGCCGCCCTCAACGTGGGCATGTTCGCATCCATCGGAAAATCCTTAGAGCTGTTTAACTGCTATTTTAACAGCGCTTCAGCTCGAATCGCGGCAGGCAGACTCAGAGCCAAAGGCATCACCGTTCCCAGCCCCGCCCAGTTAGCTGCGGAGACAAAGAGTTTGCAAGCCACCTGGCAAAGTCATGGGCTGCGCTATGGGGGTGGATTTACCACGGAACTCGCCGCCTTCGGCGCCTACGATTTTATCAGCAGCAACGCTCAAATGCTGGTGCAAGGACAATTCGATCCTCTTGGCACCGCTCAACACGTCTTTTCCAAAGAAGCCTGGATCGATCGTTTCTTCTTTCTGGTGGCCTTAAAAGTAGGCGGCGCCCTGGCCAGTCCCGTCACCCGTCTCACAAATCAAGCGGCAGAACGCATGGTGCTGACCAAATGGCAGCCCCGTTTAGAAAGGGCCGAAGCAAAGATCGCCGAGGCCCACGAGAATTTTGCCAAGTACCTGCAAAAGGGCGAAGGGGAGCTAACAACCGTTGTGAGCCAATATCGCGAGGCCCTACAATTGCGCTTAGACATCCTGGAAAAAATTCCAGTCGCCCATCGCAATACCCAGAGCATCGAAACCACCCAAGAAACTCTTAAAGCTTTGGATCGTTTTTCCACAGAGCACGAGATTGTCCGGGACATGTTTGGAGAGAACAATCCCTACGATGTCCTTTTTGTCAAAGGCCAGGGACTGGTACCTCCTGAAAATTTCGCAAGGTTTCTCCACGACCTGAGAGTCAACTGTCAAAGGCCCTACAGTCCCCTGGAAAATATTCGGGAGTACTCCAATGGTTTGGTGGAGGTGGACTATCGAGAGGCCACCACTGGGCAAGTTCAGACGCTGCGCTTTTTGCGGCAGGGCTTTGTTTCATCTCAAGCTCAACCAAGTAAAGAGCCTGCTTCTCTTTGGTTCGATCGATTGGGAGCGCGCTTGTTCCCGGGCTTGGCGGAAAGCGGCCTCGGTACTTTTTGGGAACCAGCCGTCTTAGCGGAAGGCCCCAAGGATATCTTTACTCGAGCCTCGACCTTGCTTTCTCAGGCCTTAGGCGACAGGGCGTCAGGGGCGAAAACCCCCGAACAAGCCAACAGTGATTTGACCTCAGCCTTGAACCAATACACCGCCGCAAAAAATCGCTACGATGGCAATAAGTCGGAGGCCTCTCTCACAGAGCTACGGGAAGCTTATCGTAGACTGCAAGACGCCAAAGAAACTCTCGAAAATCTTTTGGACGACGATCTCTCTGCTCATGAGCCATATCGAAGAAGAATCTCCGCCCTGGAAAGAACCCTTGAGCTGACATACAAAAAACTGGAGGCAGCTCTCGCCCAACCTAAGGCTGTCTCTCCAGATAAAGTCCCTGGGTTCCTCCTGAAGGACCCCCTCACCCAACTTGAAAACGCCAACGCCCGGCTCCAAAAAGCCTTAAAGGAATATCACACGCAACCCGATTCCGAAGCTTTATTAAGAGAAGTGAGTGAAGCGGCAGCGGAACTCGAGCGGCACATCCAAATCGCCCATGCCACCTCAGAAGTTGCAGACGCCTTTGCTGGCAAGCCTATTGAGAGAAAATTAAATGTACCGGTTTGGCACCCCGATGCCTCAGCGGCATACGAAACTCGTCTTGAGAAATATGTGAAGGAGTTAAAAGCCGCTGAAGCCTTGTTTCAAGCCGCTCAAAACCGCCTGACCGATCATGTCCTCCAAGCGGCTCTGCGACCTGCCGAGGATGCTTTGCGGGAATACACGGAACAATCCAATTCCGAAACCTTCCAACGACTTGAAGCCGCCCAAAGACAATTGCGTGAGGTTTTGAGACAATTCTCAGGCCTCGACGTGGAACATAAACCCCGCCTCAAAGGTACCGTGGATGCGGTTAAAGCCCAACTCACGGCGATGATGGCTAGTTTAGCGGCTCCCTTCGGACCCACCACCGTTCCTGAAGCCGCTCAAGCTTTGACGCAGTCCTTGCGAAACTTTACAGATGCCGTAAGCCGCTATGAAGGAGAGAGAAGCGAAATCCATTGGATTCAACTCACGGAGGCCTATGGACGTTTGACGGAAGCAAGACAGGCCTTAGAATTCCTCGTGGGAGAGCGTCCTGCAGAAGCTTTGGCCGAAAAGCTGACCCTGGCGGATAGGCAAATCCAACGGCATGAAACCCAGTTTCGAAATCAAGCCCCAACCCATGGCAAAACGGCTTCCCCACAAGAGTCCTTGGAAAAATTAGAGGATGCAAAGAGGCGCCTTCAAGCCGCACAGGCCCAATACCAAAGCAACCGACGAAATGGGACTGGCCACTCTCCAGAACTCTTAATGGAAATCCGCGACGCTGTTAACTTGATCCACGATGAAATAAGAGCTGGCCGTACCCATCAGAATGAGAACCAAAATTCGGAACTCACGGACGCCCTACATAAAGCAGAAGAAGCATTAGCCCGTTTCCACTCGGAAGTCTCCGCCAGACTGATTCAAGATGCGATTAGATCCTCGACGGAAGCGTTAAAAAATCATCAAGAAACCCCAACAGCAGACACCCGCCAACGACTGCAAACCCTTCAGCAAGAACTGCAAGCCCGTGTGGACCAATTGACCGAAAGCGCCACAGCTGCTTTCTTAGGAAAAGATGCCGTCAGTAGAAGTCTGGCGAAAGCCCGAGAACTCCTAGAGGTCATGGAGAGATCTTTAGCAGAAGCTCCCATACCCAATCCCGTGCGGGAGGAAATCAACGGAGCAACTGCTTCCCAAAATACTCCTGAGGCCCTCCCTAACCCCATAGCAACTTCCCTGAGAGAACTGGAGGAGGCCACCAATCGTCTGGATAATTTATTAAAGGATCACGAAGCAAAGAAAGCGAAAGCGAAAATTAGTTTCCAAGCTCTGAGGGAAATTATCCTTGCAGGAAGAGACCTTGCGGATAAATTTTTCCGCGTTGAAGATCTCCTCGACAAGCAGCCCTCCTTCGACCGTTCTCCCCACGAAAGTCTTTTAAGTAAAGCGGCGGATCTCGTCGATTCCTATCACACGATCTTGAGCCAAGGCGCCCCTCTTCCGGAAATCCCACGGAGAAATTCATCGGAACCTTTAGAGGACTGGTTGGCGCGTTTGGAAGAAGCTCAGAAGCACATCAGCGATATCTTAAAGTTGAGCCCCAATCGCCCAGGGGCAACAGAACGGGATCAGGACTTGAATCGTCTTCGGTCTTTGGCCAACGAGGTTTTACGATTGGAACTCCAATGTCAGGAAGCGCGGCGGACTTTGGATAAAAATCCTAACGATGCAGCAGCACAAGAAGCTTTTAACAACATCAGCGAACGATACCTTGAGGCGCAAATTCTATGGGAAGAAGCGACCCCATCCTAAACGATCACGGAATCTCCACCTCCACATCCCCACTGCCGTCGGGCACACATAGGCAAGCG
>DALYEU010000005.1:0-68970 GCA_031972375.1 bacterium
ATTACAGCACCACCTCATAGCCCGAAAACTCCGGAGGGCCCTGCATCATTCCCTTGGCGCCGCCTTGGGCGTGGGCCTTTTGGAAGGATTCCGATTGGGTCCATTGGATGAAGGCCTCGCGGCTTTCCCAAGTAGAGTGAGAAATATAAACGCTGCCTTCGCCTTTTAGCAGGTGAAATTCTTGAAAGCCGGGGACTTCATCCAAATAGCTTTGGCGGTTTTTCCATACGGCTTCGAATTCGGATTCTTTTTCGGGAATCACTTTGAATTTATTCATGGCGATAAACATAGGGGGCTCTTTCTTAGAATTGAGAACTGGAAGGCAAGGTTTTGGTTTGTCCAATGGACGGCGCATTTATCATTGCGGCGAATCTTTACCTATTAAGAAATAGGGAAAGATATGCTGAGTTTTAAATTAAGTTTTTATCAGAGCATGAAAAGTTTCAGGAGCCGTGACAGGCCGGGGTTTCTTTAAATTGTTGGTGCCACTCTTTGGGGGCTTGATTCCATTGGGTGATGGACCAAAAGGCGTCGGTGAGATTTTTTAATTGGCCTTGGGTATTTTTGAGAAAGAAAACTTTTTGTTCTGCTGAGGGTTTTTGCAGATCGACGGTCATTTGTCCGGGCATGGCGTTGGGGCCGGGGAGATTTCTACATTGATCCGTATCGACAAAATAACGGCGCGTGTACTGGATGATTTCTTTTTCCATCAGGTCGGCGGGTTTTTTGTAAAATTCATCGGGCTTCACTTGAAAGGTGACGGAGAATTCGCAGCCTTTGACTGGACTGACCGAGCCTCCCACGAAATGACCGCGTACGATGAGGTCAGATTCTTTGCAGAGTTCTTCAAGTGGTGGAGGCGGAGGAAGAGCGGAACTGGTTTTTGGAAACAGCAAAGTAAAAACGGCCATCAGTGAAAAAGTAGAAATCGACGAAAAAGCTCTAAAACGTAAATTCATGACGCTCACCTCTTTGCATTTGAGAAGGGTGCCACCATTGTCACCGCTTCGTTTGTCGGAGGCGAGAAAATTTCTCGAGATCGAAAGAGATTCAATTGCAACGACTCGAGTTTGTCGGGTCGGTTTAAGAGGGTTCTAGTAGAAATTCACCAAGTTTAGTCAGTGAAGTTTTTAATATTTTTGGATTTGTAAGAAAAGAAAGGGCGAAATGCACGCCCTGTTCGTAGTCGAAAAAATAACCGGGATGGACGAAAACCCCCTTTTTTTCCATCAATTGGAGCACCCAAGCCTCTTCATCAAAGGGGTGGGGATTTAGCACTTCGGCGAATAAATAAAATCCCCCACGCGGTTCGGTAAATCGTATGGAGGGCAATTGTCGAAGCATCGAAATCGCTAGATTTTTTCGTGATGTTACTTCGGCGACATAGTTTCTACAAAATTCACTGCCTTGAGAAAAAAGTTGAGGCAAGGCGTATTGAATGGGTGTGTGGCAACTTAAAAAGGTGTCTGCGCTGGTTTCGAGGGCATCGACAGCTTGTGCGATGCGGTGCCTTTCTCCAGAGACGACGATCCAGCCCAATTTTAAGGAGGGCAGGGCAAACATCTTCGAGATGCCGTTGAGGGTAAAGCAAAGTGGAAACTTTTCTAAGGCTCCTGGTCGGGGCAAGGTTCCCTCTTCATAAAAAAAATTGCTGAAAACTTCGTCGCAAATGATGCTGATGTTTTTTTGTCGACAAATATTGGCGAGACGCTGAATTTCTTCGGGTCTCAAGACGGCTCCTGTGGGATTGTGTGGAGATACCAAGAGAATACCACGGGTATTTTTATCGATGGCAGCTTCTAGAGAATCAAAGTCGAGACTCCAGTCATGATTTTTAGAAAGAGCATAGGGCTTGAGTTGAACTCTGGCGTGTTGCGCCACATGCTCGAAGAGTGGGTAGCTAGGTATGGGGGCCAGTAGGTTTTCTCCTGGCTTCGCTAGAAAATGAAATAGGTAAAAAAAGGATTCGCTCGTACCCGAGGTAAGTAGAATGTTTTCGGGGTCGATTTGCCAGCCCTCGTTTTGGTAGTAAGCGGCGATGGATTGTCTCGCCTCGAGACAGCCTTTGGGATGGGGTTCGTAGTGGGGATGGAGAAAAAAATCCTCATAACTTTTTTGCAGAATCGATGCGGGAAAGTGGAATCCTTGGGTTATGGGGTTTCCGGAAAATAAAATTTTTGGTGGATGTCCCGATGTGCTCAATTTTCGGAATTGAATTTCGATGGGATTAAGTGATTCAGAAAACATGGATATTTTAAAAACCCGATCGGGTTATTCTCCTTTTAGGAAGCGATATACAGTGCCGACGTTGAGGTCCAATTGTTTTGCTACAAGATAAGCGCTTTTCAAGTGTTTGTGACTTGTTTGAATCACTTGGCGTTTCAGATTCTGTAGACTCAGTCCTTGGGAAAATTCGATCGGATGGGTTTCCCATTTTTGTCCAAGTGTCTTTAGATGATATTTTCTGATTTTAAGATAAACCGTAGCCACGCCGACCTGTAGCTCTTTTGCGGCCTCTTCGCAGTTCATTTGATGACGTAACAGGCTTTTCGCAAAAAATGCTTCTTCATATTGTGCCCAACTCCATTGTGGATCGTAAGAAAAAACTTCGTCCCATTTTTTTGCATCGCGCTTTATGCTCTTCTCGTGGAGATTTTTGGCGGATTGATCTTGGTTTGTGTCTTGGGGTGCTTGGCTTTCCTCAGTAGTTTCGATTGGCTGTGATTGGGAAAGGGTAAATTTTTTTCTGAGAAATTCTGGAAGGTTTTCCAAGGGGATCATCCCGTGTTCGGCAAAGGCGCTGGCGGTGCGAAGCATATTTTGTAGTTCGCGGATGTTTCCAGGCCAGGAGTATTGCATCATCGATTGCAATAGACTTCTGCCGAGGCGTGGAGTCTTTTTGAGACCTAGCTCTTTCGTGGATTCTTGTAAAAAATGTTCCGCGAGTAGAGGAAGGTCTTCCAGTCTTTCTCTTAAGTTGGGAAGAGTGAGTACCATTTCAGTTAAGCGGTAATAAAAATCTTCCCGAAATTTTTGAGTTCGAATTTTGTCTTCAAGATTTTGATGAGTTGCGCTGACCAGTCTTAGGTCGATGGCTACGCTTTGATTGCTGCCCAAGGGGCGAATTTCCTTTTCTTGGAGAGCTCGCAAAAGTTTTACCTGTAAGGCGGGAGCTAATTCACCGACTTCATCCAAGAATAGAGTTCCTCCGGAAGATTCTTCGATCAGGCCTTTTTTATTGCGTGTGGCCCCTGTAAAAGCGCCACTGACATAGCCAAACAGTTCGCTTTCCATCAAGTTTTCGGGAATCGCTCCGCAATTTACCGCGATAAAGGGGTGCTTCTTTCTTCTGGAGTTTTCATGGATCGCTCTGGCGATGAGTTCTTTTCCAGATCCCGTTTCTCCCAAAATGAGCACACTTAACGAGGTGTCGGCGATGCGGTCGATCATGTGAAGCACTTCGAGTAATTTTGGGCTTTTTCCGAGAATATTCGGATAAGGATTTTTGATCCTGGAGCGAAGGTCGGATTTTAATTGATCGATGAACGCTTCGGCGCCCTGGAGTTTTTCCTGTAGCTGTAGGTTGTTTCGATTGAGCATCTCAATTTGACGGGCGTTGTGTAGGGCGATTCCCGCTTGATCAGCGAAGGCTTCCATTATTTTGAGAATACTGGGATCGAATAATCGGGTTTTATTGCGGTGGGTGAGATAGAGCAAGCCAATGGTTTTTTGGTATAGGCGAATGGGTACGCAGGCAATGGAGCGTAAATGCAGCGCCATGACTGATTCAAATTGGTTGAAGTTGCGATCGCCTAGGGCGTCTTGGGTGGCGAGAGAATAACCCGTTTCTAAAACCCGCCGCGCTACCTGTTGGCTGATTTCTTCATGAGCTTCTCTGAAAGTTGTATTAAAGACGCTTCGCACCTTGAGTTCGTTATTTTCAGTAACTTCTAATAGTAGAGCGCTTTCCGCACCGCTTAGTTCGCTGGCGTATTGCAGAATTTTTTCGAAGAGTGTTTCAGGATTGTGCTCAGCAATCAAGGCTCGATTGATGGTGAGAATAGACCATAAAGCCTCCGAGGAAAAATCCGATTGCCCGCTTTGTTCTTTATGTTTTGTAACATCCTCTAGGGATTTTATTTCCTTGCCGTCTTGAGAAGTTTCTTGAGGTATTTTTTTGAGAAGATTTTCTGCTTCAAGTCTTTCTGTGGGAGAATGAGCCAAATGGAGTAGTTGGGGATAAATTTCCTGAAAGTTTTTGAAGTTTTTTTCTTCCAGTTCTAATTTGGCCAATCCCATGAGGGGATAGAATCGGAAATTTTTGAGATTTTGATCTTCTTTTGCTCGATTCCAAGCTTCTGTCAGCGCGCTACGTGCCCGACTATAGTCTTTTTGCTTAAGGTGGATTTCGCCCAACTCTAGAATGGCTCGGGCCATGAGATAGCGCGAGTGCGAAGAAGAATTTACCTTGCCGAGGAGTTTTTTTGATAATTCCAGATCTTCTAAGGCCTCAGGAAGTCGGTTGAGTTCAGTCAATAAAACGCCCCGATTTTGAGCGATGGTGGCGGCGCTGAGATAGTCTCGAAGGTATTCGGCTAAGTCTCTGCTGCGACGGTAATAATCCAGACTCTCTTCGTTCTTTTTTTCGAGTAAAGACGTGTTGCCCAATCCATTGTAAGCGCGAACGAGGTAATCCCAATGGCGCTCTTGGCGAGCGATGTTTTCCACCTTGAGGTAAGCTTGTCGTGCTTTTTTATGCTTTGCGAGTCGACTGTAACTTTCGGCTAGGTTGTAATAGGCCTTCATTTTAAACACGGGATCGCCTAGGTTTTTGAATAATTTTAAATCTTTTTTGAGTTGCTCGATGGCCTGTTGGGCTCGGCCTAAAACTAGGTAGGCGGATCCGAGTTCGTTGTTGGTGATCTGTTTTTGTTTTTCAAAAGGCAGGTTTTGGGCTTGTTGAGCCGTGGTGGAGTAGCGGGCCACGGCGGATTCGGTGTTTCCCGATTGTAGGTCGAGAAATGCCAAGAAGTTTTCTAATCGTATTTCTAGGGTGGGTTCAGTGAGATTGCTTTCCGATAACAGGGAAAGGGCCGTGGTAAAGCATTCTTGAGCCTCTTGATAACGATCTTGTTTGGTATAAATCCAACCACGTTTTTCTAAGATCTTGGCTCGTTGAAGTTGTTGTTCGGTTCCTTCAAAAACATCCGGCAACTGTTTTTCACGGTTGTGAAGTAACTTTAGGGCCAAATCCCATTGTTTTTTTCTTATTAACGCTTGGATTTGTTTCAGGCCTAATTGCCAATGTTCCTTGGGGTCGGTGATGAGTTCGCTTTCCAGGGCTTGAGCTAAGGCGTTTTCCGAGAGTCCCAGTTGTTCCAAGCTTGGCTCTTGTTCTCGAAATGGAGCTAGATGCCATTTTCCCGAGGCGTCGAGTATTTGAGGATCTTTGAGAAGATTGTTGAGAAATTCTCTGAGACGAGCGGGATATCCTCCACTCAAGCGATGTAATGCTTTTAGGAAGGGGGCGGGAATATCCCGATGTCGGGTGATGCCTTGTAAGACGTGGAGCGTTTCTTTCTCGGTCAAGGGACGTAGGTCCAAGCGGGTAACGGCCAAGTCGCCATGATGTGCGATAAAGGAATCCGCTTGTTGTGGTGTCATGGCGGACACGATCGAACCTTGTTTTAACAGTGAAGGGATGTCTTTTTTTAGCAGGCTTGGAAGTTCTTCGGCTTTGAAAAAGAAAAGTGCAGGAGTGCGGATTTTCTTTTCATCTGGGCTTTGTACTTCGATGGATTTGAGTTCTGCATTGTATTTAAGTTCACTGAGTAGATTGTTTTTTCCGAGTCCGGTTGAGCCACTCACTAAAAGAATTCGAGAGAGACCGTCCTTCTGAATTTCTTCTAAAAAATGATTGGCTTCGAGCAGGATCTCGGGTCGCCCCATCCAGGTTTCAGGAATGTAACTCGGGGGTGGGTTCCAGTGAGGGTCCTCGCCTTCGATTTCCAAAAATTTAAGACAAGCCTCGGCGGAAGCGATGCGGTCACGTGGATTTTTGATCAGCATCTTGCTGAGCAATTGGCTCCAGGCAGGGTCACATTCGGGGCGTTGTTCGATGGCAGCGGGCGCTGAAAAATTAAGATGGGCTCTGAGGGTTTCTTGCATACTGTTGCGGAGAAATGGATTGCGTCCGGTGATCAAGGTGTAAAATACCACTGCGAGTGAATATAGGTCACTGCGCCCGTCGATGGGTTCCTTGAGGATTTTTTCAGGAGCCATGGTTACGGGGGTTCCCGCTTGTTGCACGAAGCTGGGATGGGAAATGCCAAAGTCGATGATTTTTAGCAGGGGTGCTCCATCGTTGTTCTGTGTGACCAGTAGGTTGTCGGCCTTGAGGTCTCCATGGAGAACTTGATGCGAGTGCAAGTAGGCGAGTCCTTGCAGGGCTTGCACGAAGAGGTTGCGCATCTCTTTTAGTGAAAATTTTTGCTGTAGTTCTTGAATTTCTAATCCCTGAATCCATTCTTGCGTGAAATAAAAACGTTTAAGGGTGTCGTCGAAGCCAAAATCATAAATGTGGATGATGTTGGGATGTTGAAGGCCGCGAAGTAGGGAGAATTCAAATTTAAAAGCGGTGATGAGTTCGGCTTGGTTAAGTCCAGGAACTTCGGTGCGTAATAGTTTTAGGGCGCAAATTCCTTCGGGTCCTTGAACTTGATAAATCTCACCACTGAGGCCTGCCCCCAAAAGTTTAAGTGCCTGATAGCGATGGTCGATCTTGGGCAAGGTAGTGGGGGTGTATTCTCTTGTGGAGGCCATGGTGAGTATAAAATAAAGTGTCTAAAAAATAAAAACAATAATAAATAGTCTTTAATTTTTCTATTAAAAACAGTATTTATTTATTATAAATAACATATTATTTTTGAACGTGATTGAATTTCGATCTGGAAGGATGGGGTTAATCAGTAAAATTATTTTTTATTTCAAATGGTTACAATTAATAATTTTGCTTACTGTATGGGGTGGATTTTGGCATCGTGCTTGCATTCACTAAGTGAGTGCGTCAATGCAGGGCGCGCGAGGTAGGAAGCCCGGAGGATAAACCAACGGGTGTCCTCCGGCAAAGAATCGATCTTTGCATTTGAGAAGAAAAATACTTTCCTAAGGCCGCGTTTGAAACCGAGGAGGTCGAGGTGAATGGAGTGCCCCTCGATAACCTGGAATCGAGCGCGGCTTTTTTATTTTGTATTGTAACTTTTCGACTGTTTTCAAAGCTCTTGACTTGAAGGAGGGAAGGGGGCTTTTGGAGCCATCCTCTTTATGGCAGAGTGAGAGGGGTTTTGGGGTTCGCTGCGGCGGGAGTGATTCTGAGATCGTTTGCAACTTGAGTCGAATGGCGCGTCTTTATCGAAGACGAAAGGATGAAGGATGAGAAGACAATCGTCTTGGGCAAAAGGTTTTTTGAGATGGTTTTGGATTTTGGCCGTGGGGATATGGGGAGCTTGGGCTTGTACGGCTAGTCCTCCAGCGGGGATTCCAGCCCCTGTTTCTCGATTGCTGAGTGTCAGTAATCCCGATGCTTCCGGTGCGGTGGTGATTACGGGAGCTCCCGGTTCGGTCTTGGGCGGCGCTACAGTGGAGATCGGTAATTTAGATCAAGGCGCCGTGGTATATCGCCTGCAAAAGGTCTTATTCGCTTCTGCCTGGGCTCAGGTGGCGCCGGTACAAGATAGCACTCGGGCCGCCGCCGATGGATCCTTTCAGTTAGTCGTTAGTGCCAATGTTGATGAGGTCTTGAGAGTGGTGCAGGAAGTCGATGGAGAGAGGAGTCCTCCCACCGATTTAATCGTCACGGGCACCGTCGTCTTTTTGGGCCCGAATATGGAGCCTAAGGATGTGGCGGCGGACGCCGAAGGGCGAGCCTTTGTTTCTGCCCGTAGTACCACTTCGAGCGATGGGCATGTATTCTTACTCAATTTCGGCCAGGGAGCGGTTTTGAATAGTGTGCCCCAGTCCAATTTCGTGTTTCCTGATTTCAACGGCATTGGGCAACTTGATTTGGATCTTTTATTACAGACGGGCATAGTGGTTTCTTCCAATCAGGATCAAATACGTAGCTTTCCTTTTTCTGGTCAATCGCCGGCATCGACCACCTTAGAGCAACCCCTCGATGTCAGTGTGTTGTCGAGCCAAGGCATACTTGCTGTAGGACAGGGTGACGCCAATCATTCGGTGAGTTTGTTGGAAAATTCCAATGGTCAATTGTTGTGCGAATTTCTTTTCAGTCCTCCCACGGGTACGGCCAATCCTCTGCAAACGCCTCGGGTGATTTTAGGCGAAAACGGGGAAGGGGATCCCTTCTTGCAGGCGGTGATTGCCTACGATGATGGTAGTTATTTTGCGGGTCGTTTTCCTGTGGATGCTTCTTGTACTCCAGGTGGAACCCAGGTGCTATTGCCGCAGGGGATTCGTCCTGGAGCCTTGGTGGCTTATGAAGGGGGAACCAAGGCCCTGGTAACTGATCGTAGTAGCGATAAACTTTACGATGTCGATTTTGTGAATTTTTCGGTGACGGCAATTGTGGTGGGGAACAATCCCGCGGGTCTTGCCATCGATGAGGCTCAAGGGCTCGTCTATGTGGTGAATTCGGGAGACAACAGTCTTTTGGCATTGAATCTCGAAGATTTCACCGTAGTCCAGTTAATCGAAAGGGTGGGATTGGGTCCCACGGAGATTGCCTTATTGCCCGGATTTGAGCGGGCCGTCGTGGTTTCTGGCTTTGACCATTCCGTGGTGTTGGTGGATTTGGATTTTTAATCGTGTCGCGTTTGGTTTGCTTCGGGGCTTCGTGCTTTGGTGGGTGCCTTGTCGAAACAGATCGGGGTGCGGGGCGGACAACATCGTAGGATCTTTGTGCAGTACCGTTTTTTAGGGAAAACCGGCCTTCGAGTGAGTGAGATCGCCCATGGAACCTGGGCCATGGGGTCTATGTGGGGGCGTCGCGATGATGATGTGGCCAAACGTGCCTTAAGACTGTCTTTAGAGCGAGGGGTAAATTTTTTTGATACCGCCTCCGTGTATGGACACGGTCACGCTGAGCGCATTCTCGGTCAGGTGTTGGGGGAGACATCGGGGGGGGCATGGGTGGCTACCAAAGTGGCTCCGCAAATTGATTCTTGGCCGCCTCGTCCCGGAACGCTCGCTCGTGAGGCCTTTTCTTACGATCACATCATCCGTAGTACGGAGCAGTCCTTAAAAAATTTGCGTCTCGAAACTATCGATCTACAACAGTTGCACGTGTGGCGTCCTGAATGGCTCGTCGCTGAGGAAGAGTGGTTGGAGGCGGTTTCGATTCTCAAGGCTCAGGGGAAGATTCGTTTTTTCGGTGTTTCCCTCAATGACCATGAGGCCGATTCGGGGCTCGAATTAGTGAAAAGTGGTTGGGTTGATACCATTCAGGTGATTTTCAATCTTTTCGATCAGAGTCCTCGGGAAAAATTATTTCCCTTATGTGAGCAATATCAAGTGGGGGTCTTGGTGCGAGTTCCCTTGGACGAAGGTGGTTTGACGGGAACCTTGACTACCGAGACACGGTTTACCTCCAAGGATTGGCGTTCGCGTTATTTTTGGGGCGATCGTTTGAGGGAAACTGTGGCGCGTGTCGAGGCCCTCGATTTTTTAACAAAGTCACCCTATCGGTCGATGGCTCAGGCCGCGCTAAAGTTTTGTCTCACAGAGCGGGCGGTTTCCACTGTTTTGGTGGGGATGAGACAGGAGGGGCATGTTTGGGATAATACGGAGGTGCCGCATTTGCCGGAATTCTCACCGGAGATTGTGGCGCGCTGCCATGAAGCCGCCTGGCCCAGAAATTTTTATCCCAAAATCGGCTGGGTTTGAGTGATTTTCCTCTTTGTATCTGAAAAATCTAATATTTTCGAAGGTTTAATTCATGGATCGAATTCAACGAGCTTTTTTTAAAGTGCCTTAAATTCGATGGAATAAAATTTGAAAAAGGGGAGATAATGCCGGCAGTGCGTCGGGAAGGCTTCTCAACTTTCTCACGCTTTGGGCCCACGGGGAGCGTTCCCCGTTGGGCCTGTTTTTTATCGAGCCACCACCACCCACTAAAAAATACTGGGCGAAATTAACTGTCGGACTCGCCCCCTGTGTTTGAGTGGATACCTTGTCGATCATTCAACTCATCTTGTTTCTAATACTCGATGAAAATCGTCGAGCGCACCGCGTAGGCGGGAGAGGCCTTGTCGAATTGAATTGCGTTGATGGGATTGCCATTGAGCGAAGTGTTGCCGAAGGCATCATTTTGGATATTGAAGACGCCGCCGGGCAAGAAGACACCGCCAGTGATGTTCCAGATCAAGTGATCGAAAAATTTGGCTTCGACGATCAGGTCGGTTTCGAAGCCATACCAACTGCTGTCGTTGACGATGCGGGGTAGGCTGGGGATTCCGGTGATTTCCGCGAAGTCGATGTCGATGACCCGAGAAGGGGCCCAGGCGGTCAGAATATTCGCGCCTGCCTTGAAGTATTGGGCTTGGGGAATGGCGTTGGAAATATCGAAACGATGCAGGTAAGTGCCGCCAACATAGATGGCATTGTTGACTCGGTTGCTGGTGATGGGTTGGTTACCAAGTTTGGTATCGCCGTTGACCTGAATGGCTGGACTTGTCCCTAAAGGCATATGAAACAGCATGAGGGCCACTTGATAATCGGGACGAAAGCCGAAGGTGGTAATGGTGCTAGACAAGGGGCTGGAATCTCCCGAGGCAAAACCGCTCATGAATTTCCATTCGCCACCGAAATCGTGTTTACCTTCGACTTCTAAGGCGCCCAAGTTGACGCTGATGTCGTGGGTTCCGTCTAGGCATACGGGATTGGGAAGTGGGTTGCTGAAACCCGGGGGAACCGAGATGGCGTTGATGCAGATTCCTGGGGCGAGGGTTCCTCCCAGATAAACGTACTCGCCCGCTACCGAGTAGGGGCCCTTATTCCATCGACCGTAAATATCACCGTAAAAAAGTCGTGTGTCTCCTGCGATGGCACCGGGCACGGGCTCGCCATCGGCGTTGAGAGCTGTGCCTTCGCGTAGGCCTGAACCATTATGGAAACGGAAACCGGAGTAGGTACCTACCTCGAAGGTATCCTTTTGATAAATGAGGGCGCCGGTGAATTGGTAGGTGTTTTGGCTGGCAGGGTTGACAGGGCCTTCTAAGAGGCTGAGTACGGGATCCTGCTGTGCGTTGTAAACGAAGTCGACCAATAGGGCGAAGGCCAAGGAACTGGCGTCTTCAAAATCGTATTTACCGAGGTAAAGGAAGCGATCGAAGGTATCACCAAACTTATCGAACATTCCGTTACCGTCATTCTGGAAGATGCCGAGTCCCCAGTTACTGGGCTGACGACCGATGCGGAATTTTCCCACCGGAGTCAGAATGTCGACGTAGAGCCGGCGTAAGTTGATGGCTCCACCGCCACCCGTGATGATGTCTCCGGCTTTGGGTCCGGTGACGCCGAAAGCCCCCGTGCCTCCAGGTAAGGTGAGCGTTCCGGTAACGGGATTGTGGGTGGTGAGTTCTACGACGTCATGAGAACCAAAAAGGACATTGTCGAGTAGATCCAACTGGGCTTGGAAGGAGATATTGTCGTTAACCTTGAGAATGGGGTCGATACGAAAACGCTGTTGCGCGAAAACAATGTTACCGAAGCGGTCGTTGCCCCGTTGATTGCCTTGTTGGATATTGGAAGGTTTCTGGGTGTCTAGGTCGTAAGACCAATCGAGGAAGAGTCGATAGTAACCGTGGGCGGAAAAGCTTAAGGCCCGTGCGGCGGGTGAGGCCCCTAGTCCAAGACACAAGGTCATCAACCCCAACGCAACGCGTTTGATTCTTGCAGACATGAAACCTCCCAATTTGGCTCTGCGAAAAAACGTATTATCCTTGAATTTCAAGGACTTGCCTTGAAAGCTTAGGTCGCGCGGCAGACTACGGCATAGGGTAGAGAGTGTCAAAATAAAAAAGCCCCGAACCCAAGGCCTTTTGAGCCAGGTTCGGGGCTTAGAAGTCTAAGCCGTTGCTTGGGCTTACATCATGCCCATGCCACCGCCCATACCGCCACCCATGCCACCAGGCATAGGGGCGTCTTTTTTCTCCTCAGGCTTGTCAGCGATGAGGGCTTCGGTGGTGATCATGAGTGCGGCGATGGAAGCCGCGTTTTGTAGAGCGCTTCGGGTGACCTTAGTGGGATCGATGATTCCCGCTTGGATCAGGTCTTCGAATTTTTCTGTAGCGGCGTTGAAACCGAAGGCGCCTTTGCCATCTTTCACCTTATCGATGACGACGGCGGGCTCGATGCCGGCATTTTCGGCGATTTGACGAGCGGGCTCTTCTAGGGCGCGTTTGATGATGCGCACGCCAAAGGCTTCGTCTTCTTCCACCTTGATTTTATCCAAGGCTGGGATGCAGCGGATCAAGGCGATACCGCCACCAGGAACGATACCTTCTTCGACTGCAGCGCGAGTCGCGTGCAGGGCGTCTTCGACGCGAGCCTTTTTTTCTTTCATTTCAACTTCAGTGGCAGCGCCCACGTTGATGACGGCGACGCCACCAATCAACTTGGCCAACCGCTCTTGCAGTTTTTCTTTGTCGTAATCGGAAGAGGTTTCTTCGATTTGTTTGCGAATCAACTTCACTCGGCCCTCGAGGTCGGCTTTTTTACCAGCCCCGTCGACGATGGTGGTGTTGTCTTTATCGATGACCACGCGCTTGGCACGGCCCAGGTCTTGAAGTTGGACGCTTTCCAATTTCAAACCTAATTCTTCGGCGATGCATTTACCGCCGGTAAGAATGGCGATGTCTTCGAGCATGGCTTTACGACGGTCACCAAAACCAGGGGCTTTGACGGCGGCGACTTGCAAGGTGCCACGCAATTTGTTGACCACCAGGGTGGCAAGGGCTTCACCATCGACATCCTCGGCGAGGATGAGCAGGGGACGTCCCATCTTGGCGACTTGTTCCAAAATAGGGAGCAATTCTTTCATATTAGAGACTTTTTTCTCGTGAATGAGAATTAAGGCGTCGTCTAACACGGCTTCCATGCGTTCGGGATCGGTCACGAAGTAGGGAGAAAGGTAGCCACGGTCGAACTGCATACCTTCGACCACATCCAAGGTGGTATCGAGTCCCTTGGCTTCTTCTACGGTAATGACACCTTCTTTTCCGACTTTATCCATGGCCTCGGCGATGATGTCCCCGATGGTCTTGTCTTGGTTGGCGGAAATGGTGCCGACCTGGGCGATTTCTTTGCGATCTTTGGTGGGCTTGCTGATTTTTTTCAGTTCGGCCACGGCGGCTTCCACAGCCTTTTCGATACCGCGTTTAATGGCCATGGGATCGTTACCGGCGGAAACGATCTTGGCGCCTTCGCGGAAAATCGCTTGAGCTAATACGGTGGCGGTGGTGGTGCCGTCTCCGGCGACGTCGCTGGTTTTGCTAGCGACCTCTTTAACCATCTGTGCGCCCATATTTTCGAATTTGTCTTCGAGTTCGATTTCTTTGGCCACCGAAACACCGTCTTTGGTGATGGTGGGGGAACCGAAGGATTTTTCAAGAACAACGTTACGTCCTTTGGGACCTAAGGTTACTTTTACTGCGTTGGCCAGGGTATTGACTCCGCTCAGAATCTTGCCTCGGGCCTTTTCGTCAAAGGCGATAATTTTAGCCATGACTGACTCCTTAAATAATGAATTTTGAGACTTAAGCTTGAAGTATGAGTTCTAAGCTTAGATCACGATCGCTTGGACATCGGACTCGTTCAGAATCAAATAGTCGACGTTGTCGATTTTGATTTCGGTACCGGAATATTTGCTGAAGAGTACCTTGTCTCCGACTTTCACATCCATGGGAACGATTTTTCCGGAATCGTCCACACGGCCGCTGCCTACGGCAACCACCTCGGCTTCTTGGGGTTTTTCCTTTGCGGAATCGGGGATGATGATGCCTCCCTTGGTTTTTTCCAGTTCATCGGCTCGCCGCACGATAAGGCGGTCTCTGAGGGGCCGAATATTAAGCTTCTTGGCCATAGGTTTCCTCCGTTGGAAGTTAAGTAAAAGTAAAAGTGTTTGAGAATATTAAGAAATTCTTAAGCCACACCCTCAGCGTTTCCTTGTGGAAAATTGAGAGCGCTGTTCCATATAGGCTTGTGTTGTTCTGTGTCAAGGTGGGCCCGGGAGAAAGTTTCCAGATTTTTTCGGGGGTGCCCACGAGACGGGCCTTTTGGGGTGGGCTAGTAACGTCGTCGAGTGGCTTCTTCTTCGTAATATTTCTTGTACAAGATCTCCCATTCTGGACTTCCGGGAGCGACCCCCCGCTTTAGGGAATGAATTTTCTTTTGCACGGCTTCGTCAATGATTTCGTCCACCTGAAAGAATTCTTGCAGGGCACCTTTGATGTTTCGGAGCGCTTTTTCTTCGTCAGGGTAGTCGACGAAATCATTATGGTAGAGCCCATCACAAACGAGATGGGCTAGATGGCTGAGACGATCTTCAGAAGCTTTCATAGCAAGATCCTTACAGGACGAATTTTTTCTTTTTTGCTAACTCTTTTTTCATCTTCAGAAAAAGTTCGGCCTCGTTGATTTGGCCGGCACGGATCTGGGAGCGAAATTGGGTGAGTAATTGGTCAACCTCGGCTTCGAGTTTTTGCTCATCCGTCAGATTTTGGGTAATGATGGCCTGAATCTTTTCTAGAACTTTTTCTTCGGAAACCTTGAGTTTGGCCAGGTTTTGGGATTGCAGGCGGTTGAGGATGCGCTTGCTTAAGTTTTCGATTTGGTCTTTTCTTAAACGCATGGTCGCAAGATAGGGGCATCTTGGGCTAGGGGCAATCCTTAAATTTTCGCTCTGGAGTTTTCAGAGTGGCAGAAGAACTGGAGCGCCTTTGCCTTGATGGGGGCGCTGACCGTTTTTATAAGATAGTTCCCCCCATGGGGTGGTTAAAAAAACTTGAATTGCAGTGTTTCGTTCAATCGAATCTTGAGGTGAAGGCGTGGTGCAGTCTTTTTCTTCTTCAGAATCTTCTTTGGCTTCCTTCCAAGGTAAGCGGGTGTTGGCTCTTGAGAGCCGTATGTCCGGTGCCATGGAGAAACTTATTCTTCGGCATGGCGGCGTTCCCCAGGTGGCTCCTTCGCTTCGAGAAGTTCCTCTCGACGATGATTCAGAGGTATTGCGTTTTTTTGAGGAGCTTTCCCAGGGCTATTTTCATCTCACTCTGTTGATGACCGGGGTGGGATTAAAGGCCTTGCTCAAAAATTTGGAGCAACGTTTCTCCAAAGAAGAAATTCTGGTGGCCTTTCAGAAAACCCAAGTCGTGGTGCGTGGTCCCAAACCCACTTTAGTCTGTAAGACTTACGGAATTCCCATAGCGGTGACGGTGCCAGAACCCAATACTTGGCAGGAAATATTACAGAGCTTGTCCGAGCAAAATTTGTTGAATGGGAGTCGCTTGGCTTTGTTGGAGTATGGGAAATCCGATCCGCATTTTGTCAAAGAGTTGCAATCGCGTGGCGCTCAGGTACAGACCGTGCCCGTCTATCGATGGGCTTTACCCGAAGATTTAGCGCCTTTACAGGGAGCGGTGCAGAGTCTTTTAGCCGGACAGGTTGATTTTTTTCTGCTGACCAATACGGCTCAAATCGATCATTTGCTGCAGATGGTTTCGGATCCTTGGAAGGAGTTAGCGTTGCGCAGGGCCTTGACCCGTGTGGTGGTGGTATCCATCGGGCCCACCACTTCGGCGAGACTTAGGGAGCTTCAGGTGTTTCCCGATCTGGAAGTGTTTCCCAATAAGTTAGACCAATTAGTGGCGCAGGCCGCAGAACAGGGTGCCAAGTTATTAGACAGAAAGCGAGGCCATGCGGCGGAGTTGGAGGTACGGCTCGCGGTTCCCGGGTCGTTTTCGGAGGCTGAACAAAAACAGTGTTTACTCGATTCGGATTTTTATCGAGCCTGTCGCAGACAACCGGTGAAGCGCACTCCGGTATGGTTGATGCGTCAAGCCGGGCGCTACATGGCCGAGTATCAGTTGTTGCGGCAGGGCAAGAGTTTTCTAGATTTTTGTAAAGATCCCGAGTTGACCACTGAGGCCACCCTCGGCGCTGTCGAGCGCTTGGGGGTCGATGCGGCGATTCTTTTTTCGGATATTCTACCCATCCTCGAACCCATGGGAATGAGCCTCGCTTATCGAGAACTCGAAGGCCCAGTCATCGGCAATCCCCTACGCAGTCGGGCTGATATTGAAAAGCTTCGCCCGGTGGTCCCGGAAGCTGATTTATCTTTCGCCTTGACCACGGTTCGAGAGGTAAGACGTCGCTTGCATCCACGTATTCCCTTGATTGGGTTTAGCGGAGCCCCATTTACTTTGGCGTCCTACATGATTGAGGGGCGTGGTTCGCGTAATTACGTGCCCACGAAAGTTTTGATGGAGGAGGATTCCCAAGCTTGGCATCTCTTGATGGAGAAGTTGAGCGATGCCGTCGCCGTTTATTTGCAAGCCCAAGTGAGGGCCGGTTGTCAGGTATTGCAGATCTTCGATTCTTGGGTGGGATGTCTGTCTCCCGCCGTTTATCGTGAATACGTGTTTCCCCATATGCGAAGTTTATTTCTTCGTTTGCCTGAGGGGGTTCCTGTCATTCATTTCGGCACGGGCAATGCCACTTTGATTGCTTTGATGCAGCAGGCGGGTGGGGACGTGATTGGTTTGGATTGGCGCATGCCCATTTCAGAGACATGGAGTCAATTGGGAACGGTTGCCGTGCAAGGCAATTTGGATCCCGTGTTGCTTTTCGCTGAACCGAAGGTTTTTTTGGGTGAGGCGGAGCGCATCTTGCGGGAGGTGGGGGGGCGCCCCGGATTTATTTTTAATGTAGGTCATGGGATTCTTCCCGAGACCCCTGTGGATCATGTGATAGCCCTGGTTGATTTCGTGCATCGCTGGAAAGACAACGCATCGGCGTAATTTACTACTCAATGGCATTGGATTGGAATCGATGGGTAATTTAGGGGCTTTCTCCGCGAATCATAGCGCTGAGCGCTTGGATCCATGGGGGAAAATCATTGAGCGAGGGAATGAGTAATAAGTCTTCGCCTCCCTCACGGATAAAATCTTCTCGTGCGCGTATCGCGATTTCCTCGAGGGTTTCCAAACAGTCGCAGACAAAACTTGGACAAAAAACGGCGACCTTTTTTTGTCCGCGTTGTGCCCATGCGCTGAGCTGTTGGTCTGTAAAAGGAGTGATCCACGGAGTACGACCCAAGCGAGATTGAAAGCTGATGGTGTAATCTTCGGGAGAGAGCTGGAGGATACGCGCAATACCTCTCGCCGATTGTACGCAGTGAGCGCGGTAACACATGCCGTTGGCGGGAACCATTTGCTCGCAACAATCATCGCGTTTTAAGCAATGGGTGCCTCCGACGTCTTCTTTGACGATCTGTCGCACTGGCAATCCATGGAAACTGAAGAAAATATGATCGGGCCGAAAACTTTTTAACAACGGTTGGGCCCGCTCGGCGAAACTGTCGATGAATGCGGGATGATCGAAAAAAGGCGGCAAAAAGCGCAACTCAGGAAGGTTTCCTATTTTTTTATCGAGTGCCAGCAATGCGGCTTCGGTGGATCCCGTGGTGCTGGAGGCATATTGAGGGTAGAGCGGCAATACGCGGATTTCTTCTACACCGCGACTTTGTAGTTTAAGCAAGGCTTGTCGGAGTGAGGGCTCACCGTAACGCATGCCTAACTCTACGGCGTAGGATTGTCCCAATTCTTTTTGGACTCCCTGGGTGAGAGCCTGACTGTAAACGGCGAGGGGAGAGCCCTCTGGAAGCCAGATTTTTTGATAGCTTTCTGCGGTCCGAGGAGAACGGAATGGAGCGATGATGGCATTGACCAGCAGCCAACGTCCCACGGGATTGATATCGATGACTCGGGGATCCGAGAGAAACTCCCTGAGATATTTTCGAACGTCTCGTACCGAGGGAGAAGCTGGGGTACCCAAGTTGACAAGCAGGACACCGATCATAGTTTAGTTTCCTAGATGGGGTTTCAATACCACCAGAAGAATAACAGAAATTAAAATTAGAGTGGGAAACTCGTTAATCCAGCGGCATTGTTTTTCAGAGAGAAAAAAATCTCCTTCTGAAAAGCGTCGATGGGTAATGGCGGCAAATACTTGGTAGGCGATCAATAAAAATACCAACCCCAGTTTGATTAAAAACCAAGGGGCGATCAGTACCGATGGGTTTTGCGAGATGAGGAGTAGGCCCATTAACAAAGTCATAAACATCGCCGGATGCATGATCACGTAAAGCAACTTGCGTTCCATCAACGAATAGGCCTTGCCGAGTTCAGCTTGGTCTTTGAATTTGGCGTGGTAGACGAAAAGCCGAAAGATATAAAACAGGCCAGCAAACCAAGCCACCATGAAAATAAGATGAAAGGCTTTGAACCATAAGTAAAGTTGCATAGAAATTCCATAATCGTGGCTTGGGGTTCGGTCAATGGTTCTTCTTATTTCGATGAGCAGTCATGAAGAGAGTTGCTTCCAAGTCTACAAGGCGGATTTCCATTGTGTTCCCGTTATGGTCGAAAAGTATTTTGCCAAGGATCTCTTTCAAACGGTTTTGGAGAAGACGGGAGTAGGGGCTTCTTTTTGGATTTTTTCGAGGTAAGGATCGAAGGCCATGGCGATGTTGCGCAAGAAGAGATGGCCTCGTCCCATGGCTTGTAAGTGGGTTTGGTCGAGGACAAGTAATCCATCGTCAAGCAGTGGTTTTAGGGCGTGAAGATCTTTTTCAAAATAAGCATGAAAATCCATGCCCCATTTTTTTTGCCAGTCGATGAGGTTGACCCGGCCTAGGCACATGATTTGTGTGATGAGATCCCGTCGCAGCGTATCTTCGTGATTGAGTAAATAACCACGGAAGGTAGCGAGTTCTCGACGGTCGATGGTCGCCTCGTAGGCGGGAAGTTCTTTACGATTTTGAAAATAGTGGCCGCCAACAAAGGAAATCGAACTGACTCCCAGGCCCAGTTGATGAGCCTCGGCTCGCGTGGAGTATCCCATGAAGTTACGATGCAGGGTCCCGCTTTCCAAAGCTTGGCTGAGTTCGTCCTCAGCTTTGGCGAAATGATCCATGCCGATGGGGCGATAGGCCGCAGCGAGCAGGCGTTCGTAGGCTTTGAGGAATAAGGTGATTTTTTCTTCCCCATTGGGCAAGTCGGAATCCTTGAAGGATCGTTGTACGGGGCGTACCCAGGGAACATGGGCGTAGCTGTAGACGGCCAAACGATCGGGGTTTAGCGTTAGCACTTGGGTTAGGCTTTTTTCCCAACCGTCTTGGGTTTGTCCCGGCAGTCCGTAAATTAAATCGAAATTGAAAGAATTTAATCCTAGGTCGCGAAGTTGTTGCACCATGTCGGCCGTCATTTCGTAACTTTGATCGCGATGGATGAGTTTTTGTACGTAGGGATCGAAATCTTGTACACCCAGAGAAATGCGATTGAAATGGAGCTTGGCCAGGCGTTCGCAAAAGGCCGGTGTGCTGGTGCGAGGATGCATTTCGATGGCCCATTCGGCGTCTGGGGTGGGTTTGAAATAATGATGAATGGCTTCGACCAACTCGCTCAGTTCGTCGGGTTGCAAAAAGTTGGGTGTGCCTCCGCCAAAATGGATCTGGCACACGGGTAGCCGTCTTTGTTCCAACAGTTGTGAAATTTTTTCTATTTCTGCGAGGAGGCGACGCACGTAGGGGCGTGAGCGGCTGTGGTCTGTGGTGATGACCTGCATACATCCGCAAAAATGGCAAAGTCTCTCGCAGAAGGGGAGGTGAAAATACAGAGAGAGCGGAGCTTCGGAATTTAAGTTCTGTAATTGTTGTTGATAGTCAGGGGGGCCTACTTGTTCGGACCAAGCGGGTACCGTGGGATAAGAGGTATAGCGTGGGCCCGGGATATTGTATTTTTCTAAGAGTTTGCGCAGGTCGGCTTCCATGGAAGGCTCTTAACCTCGGGGCTTTCTCTCTTTCAAGGCCTAAGGTTGGGGGAGGGTGAATAAGCGGATAAGGCCATCAGGAAACGGCCTCAGGAGGGTTTTCAGAGTTGGTGCTTAATTCCTTCAGTCTTCGGGAGGCGATTTTTCCGAGAAAAAAGAACAGTAGAACTAGCAGGCTCAGGCCCGTGAGGAGGAGAGCTAATTTTCCAGCATGATGATGGCCAACAGCGGTGAGTTTTTTTGCGGAGAAGCCGAAGTAAACCCCCAGGGCCACGGTGAAGAAAGTTCCTAAGGTCCCGATCAGATAGACTTTGAAAGAAATGGGGGTGGTGCCTAAATAGTAGGAGAGGGGAGCGAAGGGAAGGGGGGTGAAGCGCAGCAACAGCATGAACTTGAGGCCTTTGCGTTCGATGGCTTTTTCTAGACCACGAAAACTGGGGTAGCGATGGAAGAGTTTTTGTAAGGGGTACCGAAGATGGGTGCGAGCCAACCAAAACATCAAACTTGCCGAACCTAAAATCCCTGCATTGGCTAAGAGCAAGCCAGCCCATAGGCCGAACAGAGCTCCAGCAGCGAAGCATAGGGCATCGGTGGGAAACATAATCAGAGGTAAAATGCAGAAGGCTCCCACAAAAACGAGTGGAGCCCAGGCCCCTTGAGAGCGAATCCATTGCTCCAACTTGGGAACGTCTTGGTGGAGATGGTGCCCCAAGAGAAAGGCTAATAAAAGCACGCCCAGACCCAACGAGATACGTAGAATCTGCGACCAGGGCAAGGCTAGGGTCACTTTCCGGCAGTGATGAAAAAACCGCTTCATGATCCCGAATGGTATTCAGGATCTGAGTCGGGGACTAGGGCTTTTTTGCCAACACGATCACGGATTCGAAATGATCGCTCAAGGGAAAAAGCGATTTTCCGAATTCTCGGTAAGTGTCGAGGTCACCTTGGGTCATGTGTTTTAAAAACACGGGGTCCGCTAGCCATCCCGAGTGCATGGCGAAGTGATAAAAGTGGTTGAAGTCGGTGAAGGTCAGGGGTTTGCGGAATAGGCGCCGTTCGACGATTTCAAAGCCGACGCTGGTTAAGTCTCCTTCAAGTTCTTCCAGATCTTCGGGGATGAGATACTGAGCCTTGATTTGTTCGGTAGAGAGAAAATTTTTTGCCAATTCATGGAGAAACGGGAAGGAGCCATGGGTGCTACTGGCTACGGAGAATAAGCCCCCCGAGTCGAGGGTCTGATAGGCCTCGGGGATGAGGCGCTTGCGGTCGACATAGTTCAAAACAAAATGGATGCTCATCAAATCGATGGGGTGTCCGCAGAGCTTTGAAGTGAATTCATTGACGTCTTTATGGAAGATCTCAATGGAAAGATTTCGTTGGGATAACTTATGGCGGGCGATCTGGATCATCTTTTGGGAGAGTTCCACCGCCGTCAATTGGGCTTGAGGGAATCGTTCCGTAAGCTTGGAGAGCCATTCGCCCGTTCCCATTCCTAAATCCAAGACCCTTGGGTTGGGGTGGGTGAGGTGGCCTTCGATTTGGGCGAGGGCGATTTTTCGGGCATCCTCGTAGATTTTAAACTGATCCTCGTCAAAATGGTCAGCAACGAATTGATCGTAAATTTGAGAAATTTCCATATCGGAATCCTGTAGGCTCGGGGTCTTGGTATGAGGCCCTTTCAAGTTGAGGCTTGGTCAGGTCCCGATTCGTGACCGGGTCCCAAGGTGGGGCCTTCCAAGCATGAATGCGCATGTCCCTCAATGAAATAATTTCGGGCTTTATTTTCGCCTTTTCTTGGGTTGGGATTCTCAGGAGAGCTTAGGTAATCCTGGGAAGGAGTTTCCATTGGGGCGACACAATAAAAGGCAAGTTTTGATTCGGGGGCGTCATTTGTATCTCAGTACGGTTGCCTTCGATGATCTTGTGCCGTTCGCTCATTGGTACCATGATCCACGGGTTTATGGCCATTTGAGGGATATGTCCCTTCAGTCGAGTTTCGAGGATTACCTGGAGTGGATGAAGCTTACGCTGCAAGACGGCCAGCAAAGAGTTTTCAGTTTGTGTTATTTGCCCGAAGACAAGCTCATCGGCAATTTGGGATTTAAGTATATCGATTTTGAAAATAAGTCTGCCGAGATGTGGTGGGTGATTGGTGAGCCTGACTATTGGGGAAGAGGATTGGGGTCGGAGGCTTACCTACTCTTGGCACGGTATGGTTTTTCGCAGATGGGCTTTCATAGTTTGTTCGCTGAGCATAACGTCAGTAATCCGGCTTCCCTAAAAAATGCCTTGAAAGGTGGGGCTCGTCTTTTAGGGACCCGTCGTCGATGTAAGTGGATTCGGGGACAATGGATCGACGCCGATTATACCGATCTTTTACCCGAGGATTTGCGTTGGGATCGACTTTAAATTGTTTTTTCGAGGAATCTTAGAACCATATTCTTTGGCCACCGCATGACAAGGTCTAGAATGATCCGCTGATATTATCAAAGTAGGGGTGCTAGCCTCCTTGTTTTACGGTCGTTACAAGGGCGGTCTTCGCTGGCTGTTCTTTCGATACAATAAAATAGAAAGCCCCCGACTTTATGGAAAGGGATCTGTTCTCCTCGATGATGGAGTTATTCACTGGCCTCTATGAAAACCGTGTCTTCTTGATCGGGAAGCTCGTAGGCTCCACAAGAGTAAGTGGGTGGATCTTTCTGAGGTAGTGGTTGAATGAAGCGCGGGTTGACGACCCAATTTCCGTCAATGTTGGCGTAGGCATGGCACATGAGTTCTTTTTTATTACGGTTAATGACCAAGTGCAGACCGCTAGCGTCTTGGACGAAAGGTATGTCGGTGTCCGAGTCTCCGGCGCCAAACACTTGTTTGCCGGGTGTGGAAAGTTGCAGATTAGGGTCGCTTACCTCGAAAACGACTTGATTGAGCCAGCACCTTTTTCCGAAGCGATAATTGATCAAAGAACTATTGTTGTCGGGCTCCGAACCACAGGCTTCGAATCGAGAAGTAATTTTTTCGTCTACGATGATGGGTCGAACACCGATCACGTGGTCGGGATCGATGCCGACTTCTTCAGAGATGGCGTCCACGATATATTGGGAAGACGCGGAAGAAACCCACACATCAAAGCCTTTAGTGTGTAAGGCCTTGATGAGGTTTTTCATGGGATCATAAATACGAGCGTCGGCGGCTTGTTGCGTTCGTCCAACGTTTTGTTTGGTTCCCAAAGGGTTACCGGAGTTGAATTCGAAGGCGCTCTTCGCGAACTCCCGGATTTCGTCGGGGGTGTAGCCCGCTTGTAATTGAACGGCCCAGGCGTAGGCTGGCTCATATAAATCTTTATCGTAGAGTTTTTCATCAAAAGCGGGAATCGCAGGTTCTTCGGCATCACCATCGACAAAACCCGTAGAGTAGATCATGAGAATTTGTTGGCTGCAGGTTTTGCTTGCCTCGCTGCTTTGATCGGTGGTCAGAGTGCCTCCTGAAAACCCCTGATTGTCGCAAGCTTGTTTGAGAGCGGTCTTTGCCTCTGCTGTTAAAATGGGACTGGTATTGCCCCAGTCTTTGTTTTTAGGTTGATGGATTTTATTGTGATTGATCATCCAAAATAGGGTCGCGTCTCCGATATCGCGATACAGGATGGTGTTATCCCAATCAAAGACAGCGACTGGATTTTTTCCATGGGAGGAAGCGAGAAAGTCTTGCAGCTTTTTAAGATTGTCCCCATGCCAGCCCAAGTTTTGTTCCATGCTGGTGCTCGAATTGAGATCGACAGAATCGGAAGAGCCGCCGCATCGCGTGAGATGAAGACTCAAAAAAATCATCGTCAGAATAAGGCAAAAGTTTTTTCTCATGATGTTTTCCTCTCGGGATCTTATTGGCCTTTGGTCGGCTCTCGCCTGTTTTGAGGCCGCCCAATAGCCTCAGCCAACGGTTAACGCAAGTCCTGGGCACGTCTTGCGTCTTTATCTCTTTTGTTCATTTTGAGTTGAGGCCGAATTAGGGAGCCCTGCGTCGTTTTTACCGAGAAAGATTCAACGAGTTTGTAGCCAGTCGCCTCATCCCAAAGTTGAGGGAACGTCCATGGTTTGAATGACGTCTTGAGGGCGTTTTTGTGACATTTTTTGATTCGAAGAGACTCTCATCCTAACCTGGGGACGGATGAGGGTTTGTTTGCGGTACGATCTTTCGGGGTGGCGATTTTTTTAATTTCGCTTATGCAAAAATTTGTTCTCAAAGATTTGCGAGTTTATTGATGAATCATAAGTTAGTTCAAATTTATAAGGATTTTTTAACTTCCAATATAGGGGCTGAAGATTTGCGGCTGCTGCTGGCGATTTACTCCTGTGACCACCATCAAGCGTCGGCGACAGAGCTGGCAAAGATATTAAATGAAAATCACTTTATAGCCATCAATGGCCGGGTGGGAAGGTTAGGTAAAAAAATCGGCGATTTTTTTACTCTTGATCATCGTAATCGTCCTTATGAAAATCTTTTTTACCCTTCTTACTACGACGAAAATCGGCGTTTCATATGGACGTTAAGAGAAGAAATCGTTCTTGCAATGGAAGCGTTGGGGCTTGCAAAAAAAAATTCACTAGGTTCCCCAGAACATTTCTTTCTCCAAGAGAAAATTCGACATGAGGGGTATTGGCTATTTTTTTGTAACCCCGTGATATGGGATATCGGTGAGTTTTTAAGTAAAAATCCCGAACATGGTAACTATCTGATTACGAAACATCATAGAAATAATTTTTATCCTGGTCAGTTAGGATTGATTCGTGTCGGTGTGGATCGCAGAAGTAAAAAAAAATTGGGAAAGAAAAATAAGCTTCAATCGGGAATTTATGCGGTTGTCGAGATTTTAAGTGAGCCCCAGTTAGTAGGTGGTTCTGAGGATAGAATGCATATTAGCAAAGAATACGAATCGGATTCTTACTCGGTAAAAATTAAATTTCTGAAAAATATGTTGGAGACTCCTCTTCTCCTCAAAGAAATAGAGGAGGGTATGATTTTGGAGAGCGATAAAAGAACTATTTTTCAAGGGCGACAGGCTTCTTCTTGGCCGCTGTCTCGCACTTCTTTTGAGATGCTTTTGCAATGTGCGGGCATGTCAACGGAATCTATTTTTCAAAAAGTAGATTTAACAGCTGTGGACACATTAAATGCAGTTTTTGATTTAGAGGCGAGGTATAAGCATGCCACGCCTTATGTTAAAGAGGTTATGAGTAAAAGAATTGAGAGAGGCGCTATCGCTCAGAAAATTAAAAAATTAAATGCCTATCGATGTCAGTTGTGTGAAGTTCTAGGCAGAGATCCCGTTGGTTTTTTAACGAGTGAAGGCATTCCTTATGTTGAGACACATCATGTTTACCCCGTATCTTCTTTGCAAAAAGGTAGCTTGGGAGTCTCTAATCTATTGACGGTGTGCGCCAATCATCATCGACAGATCCATTATGGAGATATTCAATGGACGGGGTTTCAACCAGATTTTTTTCAATGCAGAATTGATGGGGGCGAAGAGGTTTTTATTCCCAGGCTGCGTTTTGCATGAGTGGTTTTGACCATCCCCCAGTAACTAATGGGGTCTGCGAGTTAATTTTTCAAAGTTAAGCCGTACCTTTTCCCCCAACTCGATCAATAAACTCGTTGGGAGAAAATCCTTTCAGTGGGGTGAGGCGGTCTCATTGAATTGTAGAGCTCCCTCCATGTCTCGAGGATCTTCCAGATTCCAAAAGACATTCTCCTTCAAACATTCATCCCGAACTTTCCGTCAGAGGGAGCCCGGATTTTTTTCTCAGGCTTTGCGGTGTCCGAAAAAACAAAAGCCGTTCTCTTTTTTTGAAAGAACGGCTTTTGTTTTGAGATGGCTCGGGGACGTGGATTCGAACCACGATTGACGGAGTCAGAGTCCGTAGTCCTACCATTAGACGATCCCCGAAAGGTGGGAGCTTCCTAGGTTATCTTTTCAGTTTCGGTCAACGGCATTTTTATGAGAACTCTCTAAGGGACCGTCATGCAAACAAGTTTGTCTGCAAGGCTTCTGGGTAGGAACCCTCTAGTTTTAAGAGTTGGAGTTTTCTTTCCAAGCCATAGGCGTATCCCGTGAGGCTTCCGTCGCTACCGATGACGCGATGACAGGGTATAAGGATTGCAATCGGGTTGAGGGCGTTGGCTCGAGCCACGGCGCGCACGGCCTTAGGGTGGCCTATTTCATGGGCTAGGTTTCGATAGGAGAGAGTGCTGCCATGGGGAATGTTTTGTAAGGCTTGCCAAACGTTTTTCTGAAATTCTGTTCCCTGGGGGGCAAGGGCGATGTCGAAGCCTCGGGTCTGCCCCGAAAAATAAGCATTTAGGGCCTGTTGCAAGGTTGTGGTGAGGGAGGGGGGCGAAATAAAGGGGGCATTGAATTTGGCTGGAAGAGGAAAAAAACTCAGGCGGAGTAGCTCGCCATGGGAGTTAAACAGTCCATAAAGTTCGCCTAGCGGACTGGTAAACGCGGCTGTCGAACAATCCACTTATTGGTCGCCTACCGAGAAAAAATCAAAAGAGAGTCGGGCTCCCACGGTGACTCCCACATCGGTTCGGGTTTTTTCGCCATTTTCGGTTGCTGTGGGCGGGGTAATAAAGAGTCCCAGTACGGGGGCTATGGAAAGATGCCGAAAAGTTCGAATGTTGACAGCCAACTCTACCCCCGTGTTTAGGAGAACGCCGCTGATCGAGGCTGAGCTCTGTGGGCCCGACAAGATGCGATTTTGTCCGTGGAGATATTGCAAACCCACGAGCGCGCTGATTTCGGGACGAAATAGGCCTTCCCGTTGCAAGTTGAAACTGAAGCCAGCCCGTGCCAAGAAGTTAACTTCGTCACGAAAATTAGAACTACCTTGCACCCCCATGCTCACCCATCGTCGCGGGCGGAACACAGCCCCCACCGTCAACTGATAAGGGCTCTCGCCGTGCCGTACCCCCTTAAAAGGGAGAATCGTTTGGTCGACGAAGACGCTAAGGCGATTCCAACGTTCTTTTGGGGGGAGCACCGGCTCGATGGGTCTTGAACAAATATCGTTTGGCAGGGGATTTTCTTGAATAGATTTGGGGCAATGTTCTAAGCCAATCGGCGGCGCCATGGTGATTCCTTCCCGGGGCTAAGCCCTTCTGGCTACTTTATCGGTATGTACCGCTTATAGGGTGCGTTGGTGTTGAAAAAACTCCTAAAAAAACTTGGACTCCTTGGCTCGGCGCGTTACGAGGAGCCCCATGTTTAAACGCTTTCAAAATATCCATTTCGTCGGCATTGGCGGTATTGGCATGAGTGGAATTGCCGAACTGCTGCTTAATCTGCGCTATCGAGTGAGCGGTTCCGATGCCAAACAATCTCCGGTGACCGCGCGTTTGCGTAAAAAGGGCGCCAAGGTTTTTTATCAGCACCGTGCCTCCAATGTCGACGGTGCCCATGTCGTCGTGGTGTCTTCGGCGGTTCATGCGGACAATCCCGAATTGGTGGCGGCTCGGAGGAAAAATATCCCGGTTATTCCTCGGGCAGAAATGCTCTCCGAATTGATGCGGCTGAAATACGGCATTGCGGTGGCGGGTTCTCACGGTAAGACCACAACGACTTCAATGGTGGGGCAGATTCTGGGAGGGGGTGGATTGGATCCCACTTTGGTGATTGGGGGCAAGGTCAACAGCCTGCGCACCAATGCCAAGCTTGGTAAGGGTGATTATCTGGTGGCCGAGGCCGACGAGTCTGATGGGTCTTTTTTGAAACTCAATCCGACGATTGCCCTAATTACCAATATCGATCCCGAGCACATGGAGCACTATCGGGATTTCGAAGCGCTCAAAGAAACTTTTGTACATTTTGCTAACAAGGTGCCTTTTTACGGCAGCATTGTGGCTTGTGTGGATCATCCGGTGGTCAGGGAATTACTCCCGCGATTTTCCCGAAAAGTTTTGACTTATGGCTTAGACCAACCCGCCGATTTTTCGGCTGGTAAGATTCGTCAAGAGGGCATGAAGCAGCGTTTCAAGGTGTACTATCGCAAAGATCCCTTGGGTTTTGTTACCTTACCCATGCCTGGGCGCCATAATGTGTCCAACGCCTTGGCAGCCATCGCCGTAGGCCGTGAATTAGAGATTCCCTTTCGTGCGATTGCCGAGAGTTTGAGGGGGTTCCGAGGGATTCAGCGTCGTCTTCAGGTGCTCTACGATCGGGAAGTTTTGGTGCTGGACGATTACGGCCATCATCCCGTGGAAATTCGTGCCACCTTGGCGGCGGTGCGTCAGGCCTTTCCCAAACGTCGTGTTTTGGTTTTATTTCAGCCCCACCGTTACAGTCGAACCCGGGATCTTTTTCAGGATTTCACCCAGGCCTTCGAGCAGGCGGATCGGCTTTTGCTGACCGAAATTTACGGGGCTGGAGAGGATCCCATTGTGGGAATTACGGGGCGCGCTCTCAGCGAGGCCATGGCCCATCCCCAAGTCTCCTTTGTACATGATAAGCAAGCGTTGATTTCCGAGCTGCGTAGCCTATTGCAAGACGGCGATGTCATCCTAACTTTGGGAGCCGGGGATATTACCCAAGTGGGGCACGATTTGGCCCGTCTACTGAAACAAAAATAGTGGGGGATGAATCCTCTCGGAGACGAGGAAGAGGATCTCTTAAGATCTTCCGAGGTCGTTGGATCGATCCAGCTGGGTGGGAAGTAAAACCCAGGAAGCTTCCCCTTTACACCCATCGTAAAAAATCTTAAACCCACGGGCCATGGATGCCCTAGCCCTCGAAGCCCTGTTGCGTGAAAATGTCGTTCCCACGGGGCCTCAGTCCGGATGGAAAGAGGCGCTTCCAACGCGGATACGCGGTGAAATCAAATGGAATGAGCCGCTGAAGCGTTACACCTCCATGCAGGTGGGAGGGCCCGCCGAGGTCTTGGTATTTCCCGCCGATTTGGCCGATTTACAGGCTCTGATGATTTTTGCCAAAGAACAGCGGGTGTCTCATACGGTTTTAGGTTTGGGGAGTAACGTGTTGGTGCGTGATGGGGGGATTCGCGGGATCGTGGTCCGGCTCAACAAAACCTTTAACCATATGGAAATCCTTGAAGAGACCGACTCTAAACTTCGTTTAGAGGCCGAGGCCGGTTATCCGGTGCCGCGTTTAGTAGAGCTGGGAAAAGAAAAGGGCCTAGTCGGAGTTGCGCCGCTTTATGGAATTCCCGGAAGTGTGGGTGGAGCGGTGATGATGAACGCGGGTACCCGTGAAGGCACCGTCGCAGAAATTCTCGAGTCCGTCCAAGTGGTTAGTCCCGAGGGTGAGGCACTGCATTTTCCCGTTTCTCGGCTCAAATTCGATTATCGTCATCTCAAGTTGCCCGTTCGCGGGATCGTGGTTTCGGCTCGGTTCTGTTTTACCAAGGGGCCCCGCGAGGAGGTGCAAAGTAAGATAGCGGCTTTTCAAGAACGGCGCCGTCAAACCCAACCCTTGGAGTTTCCCAGTTTGGGCTCGGTGTTTAAAAATCCCGACAAGGCTTATGCCGCTCAATGGATCGAAGAACTTGGGCTCAAGGGCGTTAGGGTCGGTGGCGCTAGGATCAGCGAAAAACACGCCAACTTCATCGTGAACGAGCGTGGAGCGACGGCGCGAGATGTTTTAGCCCTCATTGGATTGATTCGTGATAAGGTGCGCGAAGAGCGCGAGTTTAAACTCGAATTAGAAGCAAAGGTCATAGGTGAAGATGAGTCCCTTTAAAGAAAAAATTATCGGTGTGCTTTACGGCGGTCTTTCCAAAGAGCGCGAGGTTTCCTTGCGTAGCGGCCAAGCCGTTTTGGAGGCCCTGCTGCTTAAGGGTTACGATGCCGTACCTATCGATGTGGGGCGTGATATCGATGGCGTTTTACAAGACAAGGGTATCGATATCGCCTTTTTGGCTTTGCACGGTCGTTTTGGTGAAGATGGTTGTATTCAGGGGCTACTGGAAATTCGCTCCATTCCCTATACGGGGTCTTCGGTGATGACCAGTGCTCTGGCCATGGATAAATACCTCACGAAAGATGTGGCGCGTGCGGCGGGTATACCTACTCCCGACGATTTTTTCTTCGACGCCAATCATCATGAGGTGGAACACGCGGTGGAGTCCAATGGTCTGCCCTTTCCTTTGATCGTTAAGCCCTGTCGGGAGGGATCGACGATTGGGATCACCAAGGTGATGGATACGGAGGGTTTGCGTCAGGCGATCCATCAGGCTCAGGCCTTGGACAAGCGAGTGCTGATCGAGCGCTTCATTCCAGGACGAGAGTTGACGGTGGCGGTGCTTAATGGTGAGCCCCTTCCGGTTTTAGAAGTGGTTCCCGAGACTGGATTTTACGATTTCGTGGCCAAATACCAGTCCCAAACCACTCGTTACCATTGTCCGGCGAGTTTGCCCGAGGAGATCAGGATTCATGTACAGAATATGGCTCTTAAGGCATATCGTCGTATGGGTTGTGAAGGGGTGGCGCGTGCCGATTTTATTTTAACCGCTGAAGGGATGCCGTACTTCTTAGAAATCAACACCTTGCCCGGCATGACCTCCCATAGTCTAGTCCCTAAGGCGGCGGCAGCGGCGGGAATTTCCTTTCCTGATTTAGTGGAGAAAATCCTATTAAGCGCGAGGCTAAAGATCGAATGAAAGTTCACAAAGCCTGGTTTCGACGTCGCAATGTGAAGCGTGAGGTTCGAAAGCGCCATTTTCAACGGGGCTTTGGTCTGGCTTTGGGCGTGGTGCTTTTGTTGGGTTTGGCATGGGGTGGGCGTGAGGCGGTACGTCGCTTGGATTTTTTTGCCCTAAAAAAGATCGAAGTTCAGGGGAAATTACGTACCCTAACCCAGGCCGAACTCTTCAAAAAGGCCGGGGTACCCATGGGTACCAATATGTTTCGCATCGACTTAGACTTATTGCGCTCTCGTCTTCTGAGTCATGGTTATTTTCGCGAGGTAGTTGTTCATCGCAATTTTCCTCACACCCTGGTTTTTGAGATCCAAGAATATGTTCCCGAATTTTTATTGAATACGGGTCGTTTTTATTACGTCGATCCGGGAGGGGATATTTTTAAAGATATTACCGAGACCAATGAGCCCAGGGATATGCCTATTGTTTCGGGAATTTCTGAAGAAGACCTCATTACCCAACCTGAGGAAACTAAAAAATTGATTCGTAGCGCCGTCGAGCTTAAATCCATTTACCGGGAATCAGAGTTTTATCGTCGCTTCGGTTTGAGTGAGATCCATTACGAAAAAAATAATGGCTTTACCCTCTATCCAGAGAAAGAAAAATATAGTATCAAGTTCGGAAACGCCGACTTCTCTGAGAAAATAAAAAAACTTTCCCAGGTCCTCGAACAACTTGAAAAAAATAGCATCAGGTTTTCTTCCATCGATCTCAATTATCCGGGGAAGGTCCTGATGACGCTCTAGGAATTTTCCCCATGAAAATTCCGTGGGTCTTCCCGTGGTTAGCCTGGAGGTTTTCCAGGATTTGAAGAGGTTTATGTATGGCTCGAAAAGACGATCTAGTAGTAGGCCTGGACATCGGTACCACCAAGGTGTGTGCGGTGGTGGGTGAGGTTACTGAAGACGGAATCGACATCATTGGCATCGGGTCTCATCCCAGTCGAGGGCTTCGCAAGGGCGTGGTGATCAATATCGAGTCGACGGTAGAATCGATCAAGCGGGCAGTGAGTGAAGCTGAGCTAGTGGCGGGCTGTGATATTACCTCGGTCTATGCGGGTATCGCTGGAGGACATATCAAGGGGATTAATTCCCATGGAATCGTGGCGGTTAAAGATAAAGAAGTAAACGACAACGACTTAATGCGAGTCATCGACGCCGCCCAGGCCGTGGCCATCCCACTCGATCGTGAAGTCATTCACGTCATCCCCCAAGAGTATATCATCGACGATCAAGATGGCATCAAAGAGCCTCTGGGGATGTCAGGGGTTCGTTTGGAGGCTAAGGTGCACATCGTGACGGCGGCGGTCACCAGTGCCCAAAACATCGTCAAGTGTGCCAATCGTTGTGGTTTAAATGTCAGTGATATTATTTTGCAGCCCCTGGCCTCCGGGGAGGCTGTTTTGACTCCCGACGAAAAAGAATTGGGTGTGTGTTTGGTGGATATCGGTGGTGGTACCACCGATATTATCGTGTTTTCGGAAGGCGCTGTGGTGCATACCTCTGTATTGACCTTGGGAGGTAACCATGTGACCAACGATGTGGCGGTGGGGCTTCGTACACCGGCTGCCGAGGCCGAGCGTATTAAACAAAAATATGGTTGCGCCTTGAGTTCCATGGTGCAACGGGATGAAACCATCGAAGTGCCTTCTGTGGGTGGGCGAAAGCCGAGAATTTTGTCCCGACAGATTTTGGCGGAAATTATCGAACCTCGAGTGGAAGAGATCTTTAATCTTGTCCGGCAAGAATTAATCAAATCCGGCTACGAAGAAAGAATCGCCAGTGGTGTGGTGATTACCGGTGGATCCACCATTTTAGAAGGTATGTCCGAATTAGCCGAACAGGTTTTCAATATGCCTGTGCGTCGTGGCGTGCCGCGAGCCATCGGTGGCTTGGTCGATGTAGTAAAAAGCCCCATTTACGCAACGGGAGTGGGCTTGGTCATTGCTGGCAGCAAGAGTCAGCGTGGGCATCGCTTCAAGGTGAGAGAAGAAAATCTCTATCGCAAGGTCAAAGGACGCATGAAGGAATGGTTCGGAGAAATTTTTTAAGGGGATGGAAAAAATTAAAATCATTTTCCCATTTCGGAGTTTTTAAAAAATTAAGGTTTTGTTTTTAGATTTTTCACTGGATTGGCCTCGAAGCGGGCCCCATTTTCAAATTCAGCCTTCGCAAGTCTGAACGTGTTACGACGAGGAGACCTCCATGTTTGAATTCGAAGAAAATTTAGCACAAAATGCCAAGATCAAAGTCATCGGTGTTGGAGGCGGCGGCGGTAATGCAGTCAACACCATGATTCGTTCCAAATTGGATGGGGTCGAATTTATTGCGGCCAATACCGACGTCCAGGCCCTCAAGTTTTCTGAAGCCACGATTAAATTACAAATAGGCGCTCAAGTGACCAAAGGTTTGGGAGCGGGTGCCAATCCCGAGGTGGGACGTCAGGCCGCTTTAGAAGATGAGAAGCATATCGCCGAAGTATTGATGGGCGCTGATCTGGTCTTTATTACCTGTGGCATGGGCGGCGGTACGGGAACGGGGGCAGCGCCTGTCATCGCTAAAGTGGCCAAAGAATTAGGCGCCCTCACCGTGGGGGTCGTGACCAAGCCCTTTGCCTTTGAAGGTAAAAAACGTGGTAAGCACGCCGATTTGGGCGTCGATCATTTGAGGGAAAATGTCGACACTCTCATCACCATTCCCAATGAAAAATTATTGACGGTGGCGGGTAAGGATACCCCCATGCTCGATACCTTCAAGCGAGCTGACGAGGTCTTGCTTCAAGCGGTGAAAGGGATCAGCGATCTTATTACCATTCCAGGTCTTATCAATTTAGATTTTGCCGATGTCCGTACCATTATGGGAGAAATGGGCATGGCGCTCATGGGGACAGGTGTGGGCGAGGGCGAAAGTCGAGCGATGGAAGCCGCCCAAAAGGCCATTAGTTCCCCCTTACTTGAAAATGTTTCGATTAATGGCGCCACGGGTATCATCATCAACATCACGGGTCCCAGTGACATGACCCTCTTCGAAGTGAATGAAGCCAGTAAGTTGATCCAACAAGAGGCTCATGAAGAAGCCAACATTATTTTCGGTGCGGTTATCGACGAAAAGATGAAGGGCGGATTGCGGGTGACGGTCATCGCCACAGGCTTCAATAAACAGATGAAAAAAATTCCAGTGGCTCCCGTGACCACCTTGCCCAAGTATAAAAATCCCGTCGTTTCCGGGGGAATGGGTGGGGGAGGCATGAGTTTCCGTGGAAACAGCGTGGCTTCCTCAGGTTTTGAATCCGGTGGTACCTATCGAGATGAATTGCCCGTCGCAGAAAGTTCAGGCGCTTTCTTTTCGGGTATGGGGCGAAAGCTTCCCGTAGAGCCCCCGAGTCAGCAGATCGAATTGATGGAAGAGCGCCCTGTGGTTTCGCCCGCCCATGATCTCAAGAAACTCGTGGCCGAAATCGGTGTGGTCGACGTGGGACAAGACGAATACGACATTCCCACCTTTCTCAGAAAGCAGGCGGATTAGGGAATGGCGAAAAAAACCCAAGAGCACCCCAAACGTACCTATTGGCATGAGATTTTGGGGATCCTCCTGCTCACCTTGGGCACCTTTGTTTTTTTAAGTCTGTTTTCCTATTCTCCGCAGGATCCTTCCTTTAATTCCGCGGCTTCGCAGCGTGGTGTGGTTAATTTCGGAGGGGTGGTGGGGTCCCATTTGGCCGATGGACTCATTACTCTTTTGGGGATGGCTAGCTATTTGGTGGGATTTCTTCTGCTGCTCGCCACCTATTTTTGCTTTACCAAAGAACGTCCCCGGCTTCGTTGGGTAGAGGGTTTTCTCCTGCTCACTTTTTTAGTGATGGCAGCGGTTCTCTTTCATCTCAAGTTTCAAACGGTTCGTATCTTTGGTCATTCCACCTTGGCGGGGGGCTGGATCGGAGCCTTGTTGGGCAGTCAGTTGAGTCGCTACCTGAGTTTGGGGGGAAGTTATCTTTTAGTGGGGAGCTTAGCCCTATTGGCTTTGGTGTGGGCTACCAAAATTTCGGTGGTGGAGTTCTCCAGGTCTCTTAAGTCAGGTTTAGGCAGAGGAATCTCCTCCTTAAAAACTCAGTTAGTGGTGTATTACGCCCGTTTTGAGAAATGGATGGAGCGTCGTCACGAGGAGGCCTTGCGTCGTGAACGCGAGGCCGCTCAGAGAGACGCGGCCGTTCGTGTGCCGGCTGCTCCGCCCAAAATCAACGGGCTTCGCAAAGAAGCTGGAAACAAGGCGACGCTTCCGGGGAGTTCCGCGGTTCCTTCTCGTTCCGAAGTTAAGGTGTCTACTGCGCCTCGCGAGGAGGATGGTCCTAAGATTTATCAACGCACCCCCGTTAAACCTGAACCCAAAAAAGAAGATCAACTCAGTTTGGGAAAGCTTTCGGGAGATTATCAATTACCCTCGCCAGCTTTGCTAGATCCGGTTCCCCCCAGTGCTCATCCCCAAATTGATGAAGAAAATCTCAAGGTCAGTTCTGTTTTGTTAGAGAATAAATTGCGAGACTACGGGGTAGAGGGTCGGGTTACGGAGATACACCCGGGTCCTGTGGTGACGATGTACGAGTTCGAGCCTGCTGCCGGTGTTAAGGTAAACAAAATTACCAATTTGTCCGACGACCTTTCTCTTTCCATGGGAGGTCGTCCCGTGCGCATTGTGGCGCCACTTCCTGGGAAACCCGCGGTGGGTATTGAGATTCCCAACACGGAGCGGGAGACCGTTTATTTCAAAGAGATTGTGGTGGATGCCCGTTTTCAAAAGGCCGAAAGCAAACTCAGTTTGGCCTTGGGAAAAAATATTGAAGGGGTACCCGTAGTGGCCGATTTGGGCAAGATGCCCCATCTTTTGGTAGCTGGAGCGACAGGGGCGGGGAAATCCGTCGGACTTAATTCGATGATTTTAAGTTTGTTGTTGCGCAATAGCCCTCAGGATGTCCGGTTTATCTTTGTCGATCCCAAGATGCTCGAACTATCGATCTATGCGGATATTCCCCACTTGCTTTTGCCAGTAGTGACTCATCCAAAAAAGGCGGCTCTTGCTTTGGCCTGGGCTGTAAAAGAAATGGAGCGTCGCTATCGCTTGTTATCTGATGCTCAGGTGCGCAATATCGCTTCCTATAACCGAAAATTCGATTCGGGTGGATTTGCAGATCATAGGCCTAAACCCGTATTGCCCGATTCCGACGAAAGTCCGATTCGTCATGAAGAGCGTCTACCCTATATCGTCATCATTATCGACGAATTGGCCGATTTGATGATGGTATCGGGTCGCGAGGTGGAAGAGTACATCACCCGTTTGGCGCAGATGGCGCGGGCTGCCGGTATCCATATGATTTTGGCAACTCAGCGACCTTCGGTGGATGTCATTACCGGAGTTATCAAAGCGAATTTTCCCAGCCGTATTTCCTTTAAGGTGACCAGCAAGCACGATTCGCGCACCATTTTAGATGCCATCGGTGCCGAACATCTTTTGGGATCGGGCGATATGCTGTTCATTCCCCCGGGACTTTCCAAACAAACTCGAGTGCATGGGGCTTATGTGAGCGATCAAGAGATTCAACGCATCGTCTCTCATCTCAAGGAACAGGCCCGGCCCATTTATAACCAAGAGATCATGAATATGAAGGTGGCCACGCCCACTTTGGAAGAAAGTGAGGAGGAGAGTGACGAACTCTACGATCAAGCCGTGGCCATCGTGACGGAAACCCGTCAGGCCTCCATCAGCATGGTGCAGAGACGTTTACGCATTGGCTATAACCGCGCTGCCCGCTTGATCGAACAAATGGAAGCCGAGGGCATTGTCAGTGCCCCCATGGGTTCTAAAGGTCGGGAAGTCTTGGCCCCCGGTTATGGGGTCGATGAATGAAGCCGGTCATCGTGTTATTTCGCCCACAATTTTCGGGCAATTTGGGTTCAGTCGCTCGTGCGATGAAAAATATGGGGCTTAAAGAATTGCTCCTGGTAGAACCTGAAGTCACACCTCGAGATGCAGAGGCTAAGCGCATGGCGGCTCACGCTCAAGATGTCTTAGATCGAACGCGTGTTTTTCCCGATTTAGCGCAGGCCCTGCAGGGTTTTCATGAGGTCGTGGGAACTTCGCGTCGCATGGGGGGAGATCGCCCTCCCACTTTAGATCCACGGGCCTTTGCTGAGTCCTTGCAAAATCTTCCAGAGGCCCATCGTTTAGCCCTACTCTTTGGTCCCGAGGATACGGGCTTGACTCAACATGAATTGCGTCACTGTCATCGATTAATTCATATTCCTTCCCACGATGATTTTCCGTCCTTAAATTTGGCCCAAGCGGTTTTGGTGGTGGCCTACGAACTAAGAATGCTGGAGGAGTTGAGTGCCGAGAGAGAAGTGGCCCCCGCCTTGATGCCCACAGCCCTACCTGCTCCCTGGGAGGATTTGGAGAATTTTTATCAGGACCTCGAGTCCTTGTTAGCGGAGGGGGGCTTTTTGGATCCGAAGAGTCCCTCAGGTCCCATGGGGCAATTGCGGCGTTTGTTTCATCGAGCCGCTCCCACCGTGAAAGAAGTAAAACTGCTGAGGGGGGTTTGTCGCCAACTCCGTTGGTGGGGGCGGAACCATCGAGATTCGTAGTGACTTTCTCTTGGGTGGCGGATCAAAGAAAAGGTGGTCGCCGCACCGTTCCGCTGGGGGCCAGCCTGCCCTGTGCCCTGGGAGAAGCGGGGAATTTTTTGCAAGGGGGTAATTGTTGACGATCGAGTTTTCTCCGTCGTCAGTCGGGAAAACTTAAGACCGCAGTGTCTTGTTGTGGGGGTAGGGATTTTGCAGCAGAATCTGCAAATAGCCCGGCAACCAAGTCTCCTGGGCCTTTTGATGCAAGCTTCGGCGCACCCATCCGGGCCACTGAAAGTGAGGCCCCGAAATCCTGGGCGTCTTACCTTGGGTTTTAAAAACCGGCCCATGAGCCGGGAGCGGAGCGAGTCTCCCTAGAGCGAGTAGTTTTTTGTCCATAGATTCACCTTTCTTTTTTATTCTTTCTTATATTTCTCGAGGCCAGGGTAACGATTGTAACGCAATGTGTCAACCATGGATCTTCGTTTAGGAACCGGCTCGGAAAATTGGAAAGAATGGCTACTTTAGGGCATAAATCTAAAAGTTTGTGGAAGAAGGGGGGAATGGGCTGACGACAATGGGAACCGATGGTATTCCGAATGACCCAAAAATAAAAAAAGCCGAGGGAAAATGGCGTTTTCCCCGGCTTTTGAGCAGTTTGTGTTACGAGCCTGTGGGAGGGGCTTAGAACATTTCCAGAAGTTCTTTGGCATGGGGGGCCGGATTAACGCTGCGGAGAATCCGTTCAACGATGCCATCTTTATCGATCACAATGGTGTCTCGATTGGGATATTTTTCTCCTCCAACGCCGTAGGCCTTGGCGATGCTGCGGTCCTTATCCACCAGCAGTGGAAAGGGCAGAGAAAACTTTTGTTTGAAGGTTTCGTGGCTACTCGCACTATCGAAACTTACGCCAAGGATCTGGGTGTCTTTCTGTTGGAATTGGGCGTAGTGGTCGCGGAAGTTACAGGCTTCGATGGTGCATCCGGGGGTATCGTCCTTAGGGTAGAAATATAGCACCACACGTTTTTTTCCTTTAAAATCGGAAAGGCGAAGGGTGTTGCCTTGTTCGTCTTGGGCAATAAATTCAGGGGCGGGTTTGCCCTCGAGTAAAGTCGACATGAAACCTCCTTGTAATTAAGTTTTAGGGCTTGGATTTTCGTTTCGCCTCGGGCTATTACCAGAAAGATCCGTGTTGGGAAACGGACTTCCATCAAGGTTTCTTGTTTAAAAAAGCTTTTGGGTGTTCTTGTTAAGTTGAGTTGCGGTTTTTCTCCGGGAGGCCGACTGAAGAGAGAGAGTTTTTTATGAACGCTGAATTGATTGTGCAAATGGCAGAGCGGGCCCACCGAGCGGTGTCCGAGGCGGCGAGGTTGAGTACCCCTCAAAAAAATCATCTCTTAGAAAAGATGGCCCAAGCGCTGGTCGCCTCTGAAGATAAAATCGTTGCCGAAAACGAGAAGGATTTGAACTATGCCCGAGAGAAAGGTTTGTCTTCGGCCATGGTGGATCGTTTGGTCTTGAATGGTTCCCGCATTCAAGACATGGCCAAGGGGCTCCGTGAGGTCATACAACTGGAAGACCCAGTGGGGCAGGTGGTGCGAGGTTGGACTCGTCCCAACGGTTTGCGAGTGGAGAAGGTGCGCATTCCCCTGGGAGTCATTGGCATCATCTACGAATCCCGTCCCAATGTGACTGTGGATGCCGCGGGTTTGTGTTTAAAGTCGGGCAATGTGGTGATTTTGCGAGGGGGGTCCGAAGCCCTACATAGCAATAAGGTGCTGGGGGAAATTTTGCGGGACGTTTTACGGCAAGAAAGCGTCAATTCTGATTTAGTGCAGGTGGTGCCCACCGCCGATCGTGAGGCTATCCTCACTCTTTTACAACAGGATCAATTTATCGATCTTATCATTCCTCGCGGGGGCGAGAGTTTGATGAAGATGCTCCGCGAGCATAGCAAGATTCCCGTCATCAAGCATGACAAAGGCGTTTGTCATATTTTTGTCGATTACAACGCGGATTTAGAAAAAGCCGAGCGCATCGTGCTCAATGCGAAGGTGCAACGTCCCGGGGTATGTAATGCTTTGGAAACCTTATTGGTCGATGCCCAGATTGCTCATCAATTTTTGCCTCGCATGATCACAGAGCTTAAAAATCAGGGAGTAGAAGTTCGCGGTTGTGCGCGGAGTCGCAACATCGTCGAAGACATCCTTGCCGCCACCGAGGCGGATTGGTCGATGGAGTATTTGGATAAGATTCTTGCTGTCAGGGTGGTGGAAGATTTCGACGCTGCCTTGGCGCACATTCGCGATTACGGCTCTTTGCACACCGAATCTATTCTGACCAACGATGAAGCTCATGCTGAACGATTTTTGCGCGAGGTCAACGCTTCCGCCGTGATGGTCAATGCCTCTACCCGTTTTAACGATGGGGGGCAATTGGGTCTCGGCGCGGAGATCGGCATTTCCACCACCAAGTTACACGCCTTCGGCCCCATGGGCTTGGAGGAACTCACCACCCAGAAATACGTGATTCGGGGAGAAGGGCAGATTCGAGACTAGTGGATAGCTTAAAACTTATCGAACTCATTACCGACGAACTTGAAAACACCAAAGGACAAAACCTCGTGGTTTTGGATCTGCGCAAGTTTGTCAGTTATACCGATTATTTTGTATTAGTGACCGGAACCAGCGATCGCCATGTTCAAGCCATGGCGGAGCGGGTGCGGTTGCGTCTGAAGAACGAGCATCAGGTTTTGCCCTTTGCCTTCGAGGGATTTGATACTGGCCAATGGATCCTGCTCGATTATGGCGACGTGGTCTTGCATCTCTTTCAGGAGGAGCAGCGCGAGTATTACGATTTAGACCATTTTTGGGCGGATGCTCCCGTGGTCGCTCCGGGGGCTTTAGGTAAGGGTAAAGGCAAGGTTCGTGCGGCAAAACCTCGAGTCGCTCGGCCTAAGAAAAGTCCTAGGCGCGTTTCTCGTGAAGCTTAAACTTTTGGCCATGGGGAGGGTGAAAAATTCCGCCCTACGCGATGTCGCCTTGGATTATACGGCGCGCATTGAGCGCCTGAATCCTTTCGAAGTTGAAGAAATTCCCGATGAAAGCCTCAACAACAAGGTTGCTGTCGCTGAAATCTTGGAGCGAGAGGCTCAGAAAATCGAGCGACGCCTGAAGCCGGGATCTTGCCTAGTAGTTCTGGATGAAAGAGGATGCCAGTTGACCAGCATGGATTGGGCGCAATGTTTAGGCGATAAAATGGGGCTTTCCGTTTATCGTGAGATTGTCTTCGTTTTAGGTGGGGCGCAGGGTTTGAGTTCCCGATTGAAGCAGCGCGCCGACCTTTTGCTAGGCTTGTCAAAATTGACTTTACCCCATCAGTTGGCTAGGGTGTTCCTCTTAGAGCAAGTCTACCGAGCCCTGACGATTCTGAAAAATTTTCCCTACCATCATGAGGGTTAGTAATAAATCTGATCCCGGGGCTTTTCTAACGATGAAAGTGAAGGCCATGATTCCCAAGCCAGTGATGTTAGTCATTTTAGATGGTTGGGGGATTCGTGAAAGCTCCGAGCATAATGCCATCGCTCAGGCTCACACCCCCCATTACGATAGTCTTTTAGCCGAATATCCCCACACTCGTTTGGACGCTTCAGGGCGCGCTGTGGGTTTGCCTGCGGGAGTGATGGGGAATTCCGAAGTGGGTCATCTCAATATGGGAGCCGGTCGCATTGCGCAAGTGGGGCTGACCCGCATTTACCATTCCATTGAAGAGGGTAGTTTTTTTCAAAACTCGGCTCTACTCGAAGCCATGAATGCTGCACGCTCCCGTCAAAGTTGTTTGCATCTCCTGGGTTTAGTGTCCGACGGGGCGGTTCATTCCCATCAAGATCATCTCTATGCTTTGTTAGAGATGGCAAAGCGTCAAGGAGTGACTCGCATTGCGGTACACGCGTTTACCGATGGTCGTGACACGGATCCCCACAGTGGTTTGGGTTATTTGCAAGCCTTGGAGAAAAAAATTCAGGAGATTGGCGTGGGGGCTTTGGTATCGATCATGGGACGTTATTACGCCATGGATCGAGACCAGCGTTGGGAGCGCACACAGCGCGCTTACGATGCCCTGGTGAATGGAGAAGGCCAACAGGTAGACGATTGGGTTGCGGCCGTGAAGGCTTCTTATGAAGGCGGAGTCAGTGATGAGTTTTTAGAGCCCATGGTATTGCGAGATGAGCAGGGGCGTCCGAAGGCTCTCTTGCAAGACGGTGATAGTGCCATCTTTTTCAACTTTCGGGCCGATCGAGCCCGTCAATTAACTCGAGCCTTGACCGATCCTAAATTTTCCGGTTTTCCTCGCAAGTCTTTTCCTCAAATAGAGCCCTTTATTTGTATGGCAGAATACGATGCCTCTCTAGGATTGCCGGTGGCTTTTTCTCCTGTGGAAATTCACCATACCTTCGGTGAGGTGGTCGCGGCCCATGGTTTAAGTCAGTTAAGAATCGCCGAGACCGAAAAATATGCTCATGTGACATTTTTCTTCAATGGTGGAAGAGAATCCATTTTTCCTGGGGAAGAGCGTATTTTAGTGCCTTCTCCGCGAGAAGTTCCCACCTACGATTACAAACCTGAAATGAGTGCTCCTCAAATCACCGATCGCGTTTTAGAGGCTATTTGCTCACAAAAATTCGATGTGATCGTCCTTAATTTTGCCAATGCCGATATGGTGGGACATACGGGAAATCTTACGGCGGCGATTCGAGCCGTTGAGGTTTTAGATACCCAATTGGGTAGAATTGAGCAGGAAGTTCGCCGACAGGGAGGGGTGTGGATTCTTACGGCAGATCACGGTAACTGTGAAAAAATGTCCGATGAACAAGGTCGACCCCATACTGCTCATACGACCGATTGGGTACCTTTCATCCTGGTGGGAGAGGATTTTAAAACAAGAAAATTGCGCGCCTCGGGATCTCTCGCCGATGTGGCTCCCACCTTATTAGAGATTTTACAGATTCCCGCTCCTTCCGAAATGAGTGGGCAGTCTTTACTGTTGTCTTGAGGAGAGCGCCTATCTTGGCTTCAAGAACAGAAACCTTGGAAACATGGTTCCGAAATTTTCGAAATTTATTACAGAGCTTGTTAGCGGCTCCCGGTTGTGTGGCCTGTGAATCTCCTTTAGATATCCATGAAAATTTATGTGCTGTTTGTGAGGCCGAATGGAAAAAACTCACGGGAGATGCTTGTACGTGTTGTGCGCTTCCTTTTTCCGGAACCTCGTTGAGTTCCCATCTTTGCAGTTCTTGCTTACGACAGCCCCCTAGTTTTGATCGAGTATGGGCCCCCTTTGAATACGAAGGCAGTGTCGGACGTTTGATCGGAGCTTTGAAGTTTCGGAGGCGACTGGGGGCCTTGGATCTTTTGATTCCACGTTCCGTCGAGGTTTTTCAAAATGCGATTGTTAGTTTATCGCCAGATCTCCTTGTCCCCATGCCTTTAAGTTGGCGACGCTGCTTTCAGCGGGGTTTCAATCAAAGCGCGCTCCTTTGTCATGGTTTAAAAAAGCAATCCAAGGTTTACATTCCAGAACTGAGAGGGGTATTGCGTCGGCATCGTGAACCTCAGGCTCAGCAACGGCGTGCGGAGCGTTTGCAAAGACTGAAGGGAAGTTTTTGGTTGAAACAACCGGAGGCGCTTGCCGGAAAAAAAATTCTCATCGTGGATGACGTGATGACCACAGGAGCTACGGTGGAGGCCCTCGCTCATACCTTGAAACAAGCGGGGGCTCTTCGGGTAGAAGCCTGGGTGTTGGCACGAGTGCGGCGTGATTCCTGAGTTTCGAAAAAAAATATTTAAAGATGACCGGGAAGTCATTCCAAAACGTTTTTAGGACGATGGAGTGTCTCTAGCCCCCGAAAAGGAGTGTAGATATGAATCAAGATTTTTTGAGTGTGGCCGAAGCGGCTTGTCGTCGTGCTGGTGAAATTCAACTGGAGGGGCTCACTCGTTCCCGACAAATCCAGTACAAGAGTCCCATCAATTTGGTCACCGATGTGGACCATGCCTGTGAGCGTGCCATTGTGGATCTCATTCAAGGTTCCTTTCCCCATCACGATATTTTGGCCGAAGAAGGAAGTGGAAAACGCAAGGACAGCGAGTTCAAGTGGATTATCGATCCCCTCGATGGCACCACCAACTATGCCCATGGCTATCGATTGTTCTGCACTTCGATCGCCCTCGAATATCGGGGTGAGATCGTTGTGGGCGCCGTGTACGATCCCAATCGGCAAGAGATGTACCTGGCGGAACGAGGGAGTGGAGCTACGCTTAATGGTCAAGCACTGAGGGTGAGTGGTGTCGAACGGGTGGGGCAGGCCATGCTCGCCACAGGTTTTGCTTACAATGTGCGGGAAACTCGCGAAAATAATTTGGATCATTTTACAGATTTTCTTTTTCGCGCCCAGGCCTTGCGCCGCGACGGAGTTGCCGCTATCGACCTTTGCTATGTCGCTGCGGGCCGTTACGATGGTTTCTGGGAGTTGAATCTTTTCCCTTGGGATGTGGCTGCGGGTTTTTTGATTTTGGAACAAGCGGGAGGTCGTGTGAGCGATTTTCGTGGGCGGCCTTTCGATGTTTATCTCAAGGAAATTGTGGCGAGTAACGGTAGTATTCACTTGGAGATGTTGGAGATTTTAGGGAGAATCTAACGGGGGCATGTGATTTTGAGATAAAAATGCCATTTTCCAAGACCTCGGCTTTCCTTCATAGCTAAAAGAGGTAGAGAGGTGCTCATGTTTTTCTTAAGAAGAATCTCTGTTTTGTTTTTGTCTCTAGCTGCATTGGCTGGCTGTGGTTCAGCTGCGGGCCCCTTCGAGATGTCCACCGCGACCACTCAGGTCGTGGGAGATGCATTACCTCCCGATCCACAAACGGAGTTTTTGTTCAATCCCCAACAGCAAGCGGCGGAGGGTATCGTTACTGCTCAGATCGTCGAAGAGTATATCAATCGGCAAGAATTATTGATTGAAGATTTTGAAATCGTTAACGAGTTTCCGGGTGTTGGCCCTATTCGCATGGTGCTCAATCCCAATATGGAGTCTACGGCGACGATTTATCGTTTAAATCTGAATAATCAATTGGAAGGTACCCACACGATGACTTTGAATTTGATCGTGGAAACCCCCGATCAAAATCTTACTTACGAAAATGTGATTTTATCTAATACTCAGGCGGTGTTGACTTTGCAGGGGACTCTTCCTATTTTGGGATTCTATCTGGCGGGACAAGCCATGGAACTTCAGACTTTGGATCTTACCGTAACCATTCCCGCAGAATTGGTCACCTCGCCTTACGACCCCCTATAAAAAATCCAATGAGAGTTTCTTTTCTATGAGTTTAACACTTGAGGATCATGTTCAAAACGAAAGGCTGTATCGTGCTTTTGACTGTATGTCCGCCAAGGATTGGGGCCTTGCGGAACAAGAGTTACAAGCGGGTTTAGTCGAGGCTCAGGAAGAAGGTAACGCTGTTTTAACAGCGCTGTTTTATTCTTCGTTGGGAGTGCTTGCCAAACTACAAAAGGATTTTCATCGAGCTTGGAAGTTTTATGACAAGGCGGAGCAGTTGTTGCCGGAGGATCCAGCCTTGAAATTAATCTCCGCCCGTTTGCTCATGGAAGTTTTCGGTCAGTACGACGCAGCGATTCGTCGTTGTAAAAAGGTCTTGGAGATTTCTCGAAGTGATCCGCCTTTTCTGCATCAAGCTTACGCCTTACTGGGTTTGGCTTTGTTGAAGACTGGCCAACGTTTTCAGGCGGCGGAATGTCTACAAAAGTCCATGGAGGACGACTTCGCGGGATTATTATCGGCTGGAAATATTGATTTAAAATTGCTTGAGGCTTTGATTCGGAAGAAAACTGCCCTGGAAGTCTGTCGAGCTTATTTGGAAAAGGCTCTGCAGTTTTCCCGAATTCATCAAGAAGAAAGATTTGAAGCCTTGTTTCTCAAACTATTGGAAGTCTTTCCCGAAAGCGAAGAAGCCGAAGAAAAAACCAATGTACGCTGAGGGAAGCGGGTGCTTTTTCCCATGATCTACAAGGTCATGCTTTTTCATTCTCTAAAAACGGGTATTCTCGTTCTCCCCTGAAGTTAAAGCGATTTAGGGCTTCTTCAATCGTGGAGGCCGGCATTTTTCCCTCCAAAAATAATTGATCAAGAGCCGCTACGACAATGGATTCCGCGTCGATTTCAAAAAATCGTCTTAAGTTTTTTCGATTTTCGCTTAGTCCAAAACCGTCGGTGCCCAGACTGCACCATCGCCCCGGAATCCACCGGCTGATTTGGTCCGCCATGCTTTTGATGGAATCGCTGGCGGCGATGAAAGGGCCTTTATGTCCCTCGAGGAGTTTTTCCAGATAGGACTGGCGTCGTTCTTCTCGAGGATGGTTTCGATTCCAGTGTTCAACGGATAGAGCCTCTTTCCTCAGGAGTTGGTAGGAAGTCACGCTCCAAACATGGGAGCTAATGCCATAGATCTCCATGAGGATATTTTGTGCTCGGAGCACTTCTCGGAGAATGGCGGAACTGCCTAGCAATTGCACGTGAAGTTGCTGAGGAGCTTCGGACATTTTGAAGAGATACATGCCTTGCAAGATTCCTGTTTCGGCACCTGCGGGCATGGGGGATTGGGGGTAGGGTTCGTTTTGTACCGTTAGGTAGTAAAAGACATCTTCTCCTTCTTCGAGCATGCGCTTGAGTCCCTCTTGCACGATGACCGCGATTTCAAAGGCCCAAGCGGGATGATAGGCTCGCACATTAGGGATTACGCTCATCAATACGTGGCTGTGGCCATCTTGATGCTGTAAGCCTTCTCCGGCCAATGTGCTGCGTCCGGCGGTGGCCCCAATTAAAAATCCCCGGCCTCGCATATCTCCGAAGGCCCACATCAGATCGCCGGTACGTTGAAATCCGAACATCGAGTAGTAGATATAAAAAGGAATCATCGGTTCGCCGTGGGTAGCGTAACTGGTGCCTGCAGCGATGAGGCTGGCCATGGATCCAGCTTCGGTGATGCCTTCTTCGAGGAGCTGTCCTTGGGTGCTTTCCCGATAATAAAGGAAATGATTTTTATCGACGGGTTCGTAGCGTTGTCCCAAGGAACTGTAAATTCCAATGCTTCGAAATAGGGGATCCATTCCGAAGGTTCTCGCTTCGTCGGGAATGATAGGCACGATTCTTTTTCCAATTTCTTCCTTCAGCAGCAAGGTCAACACGCGGTGAAAAGCCATAGTGGTGGCGATTTCTCGGTCGCCGCTTCCGTCCAGTACTTCTTGAAAATGCTTGAGTGGAGGGACTTGCAGTGATTTCGGAAGGACCCGTCGATGGGGTAGAAATCCCCCCAGTTGTCGGCGACGTTCCAGCAGGTATTCCATCTCGGGGCTCTTGAGATCAGGTTTAAAAAAGGGGAGTTCTTCGAGTTTTGTGTCGGGGATGGGAATCTCATAGCGGTCTCGAAAGATCTTCAGCTCTTGAAAATTTAATTTTTTTTGAGCGTGACTCATGTTGCGCCCTTCTCCCGCCTCACCTAGACCGTAACCTTTGATGGTTTTAGCGAGAATGACGGTGGGGCCACCACGATGGCGAAGCGCCGCGCTGTAGGCTGCATTGACCTTATCGGGGTCATGTCCACCACGGCGCAGCTTTTGAATTTTTTCGTCGGAAAGATGCTCGACGAGTTGGAGTAGCTGGGGAGAAGTTCCAAAAAAATGTTGGCGAGTATAGGCGCCGGGTTCAACGGAATATTTTTGATAATCTCCGTCTAGTGCCCGTTCCATGCGTTCGACCAAAAGGCCCCCGTTATCGGCCGCTAAGAGAGGATCCCAATCGCCTCCCCAGATTACCTTGATGACATTCCAGCCAGCGCCTAGAAAAACCGATTCTAATTCTTGGATGATCTTACCGTTTCCGCGAACAGGTCCATCGAGACGCTGTAGGTTGCAGTTGATGACAAAGGTAAGGTTGTCGAGTTTTTCTCGTGCGGCAATGGAAAGCGATCCTAAGGCCTCGGGTTCGTCGGTTTCACCATCTCCCATAAAGGCCCAGACGTGGTTTTCTCGGGTATCGCGAATGCCTCTGGCGTTCAAGTAGCGGTTAAATCGAGCTTGATAAATGGCCATCAGAGGAGAAAGTCCCATGGATACGGTGGGAAATTCCCAAAAATCCGGCATGAGATAGGGGTGGGGATAGGAAGACAAGCCACCTCCCTTGGCCAACTCACGGCGAAAATGGGTGATTTGTTCTAAATTTAGACGTCCTTCCAAAAAGGCACGTGCATAGATGCCGGGAGCGCTGTGACCTTGAAAGTAAACTTGATCACCACCTCCTGGGGCATTTTTTCCTTTTAGATAATGATTGAAGGCGACTTCCAGCAAGGTGGCGGCTGAAGCAAAGGTAGAAATATGGCCACCAATCCCATTGGAAACTTGATTGGCTTTGACCACCATGGCCATGGCATTCCAACGCACCCAAGAACGGATTCGCCATTCAATCTTGGGATCTCCAGGATAAGGGGGCTGTTCGGCGATGGACAGAGTATTGAGATAGGGGGTTTGGAGTTGCCCAGGAACCAAGACGCCGTGACGTTGGCTGTACTCAATCAAATTTTTTATCAGAGCTTGAGCGCGTTGCGGACCTTCTCGAAGGAGAACCGCTTGCAGGGATTGTCGCCACTCCTCAATTTCTTGGGCGTCCGCTGCTGTCATTGCCTTGAGATATTCCGATGGCTCCATGACCCCTCCCCTTGCAGGGTAGCACGCTATAAAAAATTTTCGCAAATCTCTCGAAGCGATGGTCTAGGCGTTTTTGACTGGATCGTCACCACCGATCAAATTTGCGAAAGAGTCTGAGGATTTTTCTTTTTACAAAAGAGGGCATCGAGGCTCAAGGGACCCGCACCATGCATCATGAAGTAAATAGCGACCAGCATGAGAGTGAGAGGATATTCGTAGCCATTGTTAGAAGCTAGGAGCCCATTCGCCCAGTGGACTTTAAAAACTGCGACGGCCAGCGTCAGGGTAATTCCCAGGGCAGCGAGGGGAGTGAATAGGCCCACCAATAGTCCTAGGCCGCCGAGAAATTCTCCGGCGACCGCGCCATAGGCGGAAAATTGAGGGGCTGGGATGCCCATGTTGGTGAGTAAACCGGCAAAGCCAGAAATGTCTTGAAGCTTTTGCCAACCATGAACGGCCATGATGAGGCCCGTTGAGACGCGCAACAAAGTGAGTGCAAGTGGGGAGAGGGCTCGGCGTATGGACTCCAACATAAAAAACTCCTGTCCTTATAAAGTGAAATCATCGTGAGAACGAGCACAGGGTAAGGGTTTTATTTTTGACTACCAAGCAGAATTTTTTAAGTTCTAGGAGAATGCCGTGGAGGCTTTGAGTACGGACTCGCGTTTTTTTCTTTGAATGATGAAGGTCATGATGCCGGGAAGTAAAAGAATGCCCATGAAGGTACAACAAGAGATTCCGAGGATGACCACTCGTCCCAGTTGGGCGAGTCCTTGATGATTGGCAAAAGCCAAGCCAACAAACGAGGTCATGGTATCAAGGTAAGTGATCAGTAGGGCCTTGCCCGTAGAGCCAAATAAAAAATCCAGACTCATTTCGTGTTCTTCGCGAAAGCGTTCGATGATGTGGACACCGTTGTCGGCTCCGATGCCCAGAATCATGGGCAGAGCGATCATATTCGCCATATTGAAGGAAAGATCCAAGCTGCTCATTAAACCAAAGAGGCTGAGGGTTCCGCAGGCTAGGGGAAGGGAGGCGAGGAGCGAATATTTGAGGGAACGGAAATTGATTAAAAAAAGTAGAAAAATGGCCACGGCTGAAAAGGCCGCCGCTTGAAAATAACTGGTGCGGACCAAGCCCAGAATTTCATGGAACATCACCGGGGGACCGGTGACGTTTTTGTCGACGGAGATCAACTGAGAAACAAAATCGTCCAGGGGTTGTTTTTCCCAGATGTTGACAGAGGGAAAGGCGTAAATGGCGTAGGTCCCTTCGGGGCTGAGAAAACGGCTGTGAAGTTCTTTGGGAAGACCATCAATACTGAGTTTTTGTGCTTGGGCTGAGCTAAGGAACAGGGTTCGAATTTCCGGAAAAAAACGATTTTGGAATTCGATGAGTTGGGCCACTTGCTCCTTTTTATCGAGTATCTCTTGAACCGCACCGAGGGCATTTTCGGTTTCGTTTAAGAGGGACTCGCCACCTCCGTATTGCAGGGCTTTTTCTGAAAGTTGGTTGAGCTGTTTTTGTAGCTCTTTCAAGTTGTGTTCGAAAGTAACCGGATCAGGTTTTTTCAAAGGGGCATTGGGCAATTGCAGAATGGCTTGTGCGATTTTTTCTCGAGTGGTCGCCTGAAGGTCGGTTTGAGGTAGTAAGTTGCCTAGCCATTCGACTCGTTGCACTGTGGGAAGTTTGGCCGCGGCTTCTGCGATGCGTTGTGCTTCGCTCGAGGTCTTGGCCAAAAAAATACCCGCCCGAGGAGAGAGGGAGGTCTCTACCAATTTTTTTTCATATTCGACGGCTTCTGTGCCCTTGGCTTGAAGATTCAGTAAATTGCTATCGAAGGGGATCCCATGCTTCGGGCTGAAAAATAAATAGGCCCCCCATGTGGAGAGGAGGGTGACGAGTACGATTAATAGGGGGGCAGAACGCTGTAGAAGTCGTGGCGCTGTGGTCGTCCAGCGTTGGTGAAAGTTTTTTCCCAGGAGTTCTTTATGGGGGGGCATGAGGCGGTTTTTGGGGCGGTGACGGTCTCTGAGGTTGAGAAGAGCGGGAAGCACCATTTGCATGCCCATGGAAGAGACTAGGATTCCCGAGCCCGCGATCCAACCCAGTTCTGCGAAGCCTTTGAGGGGTACGAAGATCGTGGCAAAAAAAGCGCAGGCGGTGGTTAGCGTGGAGGTGGTGATGTTGCCGAAGATATGAAAGATGGTGTTTTGCAAGGCATCGGAAACCGACTCTCCTTTGAGAAGTTCTTCTTCATAGCGTGCGACGACATGCACACCGTAATAGGTGCCTTGTCCCACCAGGATCACGATAAAGGCCAGGGAGAACAGATTAAGATAGCCCACGGTGAGTGTCGTGAGTCCGAAGGCGCAGCTGATAGAAATGGCCAAGGTGAGTAGGCCCAGCAGCGGTCTTACGAAAGAACGGAAGGCCAAAAAGAAAATAACTCCCGTGGAGCAAAAGGCGAAGATGCTCGCCCAGGTCATGTCCCGTTCGCTGATTTTAAATTGATCGTTATTGAGGGCGGGGCCTCCCGTCACACCAATCTTCAACTGGGGGAATTGAATTTTGATGGGCTGGATTTGGGAGCGCACGTATTCCACCATTTTTTGCGCGATACGATAATCTTGTTTGCGATCAAGGGGGCGGATCATCATGAGGTGCATGCTGCCGTCGTCAGTGCGTAGATAGCCCCAGTCGTCCAGCGTGGCGTGCTCGTTCCCATCTCCTTGGAGTCGATGCATCATCACCTGAGGAGGAAGATCTTGGCCTTGGAGAAAATCCCTTAACAAGTAGAGTGGTCCCAAACCTTGGGCGAACTGTTGGCTAGCATCGGGTGGCGGGGTCTTGGGATGAGCTAAACCTTCTCGTAGGGAGTTGTTGAGAAATTCCAAGTACTGATTGATGTCCTGAGCTTGAAAAAATAGACGCACGCCGCCTTGGGGATTTTCGATTTCTTGGAGCAGTTTTTGCGCTTTATCCTCAGATAAAAACTGAAAGGCGTGTTTTTCGAAGAGGCCTAAGTCGATTTTGTATAAAAGGTCTTCGATGAATTCGTCGGAGTTTTTTTGCAATCGCTTAGCCAAGAGATCAAGGGCCTGGCGCCGGTCGGTTTCTGGACCGCCTTCTACGGCGATGACCAGGGTTTCGGAGGCTCCGAACTGGTCGGTAAATTCCATGAAGCGTTTCGCTACGGGTTCGGATTCGGAATAGAGATCTAGAATGCCGGTTTGAGTCTTGAGAAATAGCAGGGAAAGAATTAGGGAGGCCACCCCGAGTAGGCTAGCCCCGATGACGATGCCTAGAGAGTTTCGCACGACCCACGCGGCGTAGCGTTTCAGCAGACGTTCTCGCATAGCGGGGGTGGTATGCTCTGGCCTGGGGGATGTCAAGGTTAAGTGCTCACGCGTCAGGTAAAATGGAATGACCTATCATTTAAGCGATTACGATTACGAATATCCTCCCCATGCGGTGGCTCAGCATCCTCTCGAAGACCGGAGCGCTTCCCGAATGATGGTCTATTCGGTTCCAGAGCAACGTTGGGAGCATCGACGTTTTCGGGATCTTGTCGAGTATCTGCATCCTGGGGACCTGCTGGTGGTCAATGAAACGGCAGTTCGCCCCAGTCGTGTGTTTACGAAAAAGTCTACCGGAGGACGTGTAGAGGTTTTTCTCCTAAAGCCTTTGGGGGATTTGTGTTGGGAAGTCTTTTTATCTCCGGCTCGCGGTCTTGCTTTGGGTGCGGATCTGGCTGTGTTTTCTCGTGCCACGGGGGAACAACTAGCCCAAGCCATCAAGGTTACCGCCCGTGGGGAAACGGGTTTTCAAGTTCAATTTGCTTCAGAGGAACTCCAAAAAACGGTTTTGGAGCGTTTCGCCGAAGTCCCCTTACCACCGTATATCGAAAGGGAGCGGCCTCTTACTCAAGATGAGCGGCGTTATCAAACCGTTTATGCCCGGGTGGCGGGGGCGGTGGCCGCGCCCACGGCGGGGCTTCATTTTACCGAGGCGGTGCGCCAATCCTTATCGCAACGGGGGATAGAGTGGGCCTCTCTTGTGTTACACGTTGGTGCGGGGACGTTTCTTCCGGTTAAGACGGAGGATGTGCGGAATCATGTTATGCACGCGGAGCAGTATGAAATTCCTCCCGAGACCCTAGCTGCCTTAGAGGCTTGTCGTCGTCGCGGTGGAAGAATTGTGGCGGTGGGGACCACGACGCTTCGAGCTTTGGAAACCTATGGGAAAACCGGAAACGCTTATGGAGAGAGTTCTTTGTTTATCTTGCCGGGTTTTACCTTTTCTTGGGTAGATGCCTTGCTCACCAACTTCCACCAGCCCCGTTCTACCCTGATGATGCTGGTATCTGCTTTAGCCGGACGCGAGGAGATTTTGTCCGCTTACCGAGAGGCCATTTCCCAGGGATACCGTCTTTTTAGCTATGGAGATTGCATGCTGATTCTCGGAAACAGCTCTAAGGCTCTTGTCGCGAGAACTGATTGAGATGTTTATTGTTTTTTCATTTTTTTTCCTCAACTTTCCAGAATTACTTTGACCCTCTCCTGCAAACCCCTTTATCATTTCCAGCTGTTCTAGTTTTTTTGACTTTGACGACATCATCGCGCTCCGTGATGTTGTAGGTCGGTTTTTTGGGGGGAATCATGAAACGATTTCGGCGTGTTCTTTCGGCTCTGGTGTTGTGTGCGTCCTTAACCACTGGGTCTGGTCTTCTTTTTGCGGCTACGGTGGATCCCAATATCTTTACCGACGAATGGGATGCCATGCCCAATTCCGATTGTTCCCTTCGAGAAGCAGTCCAATCGGTAGATCAGGGTTCTGATTTCGGGGGTTGCGTGGCCGTGGGAGTTTACGGCACTAATGACACCATTAACTTACAGGTTGGTACCTATTTTCTTACCCTGGGAGGTAGTGAGGAGGATCAAAACGCCACCGGAGACCTAGATGTCACGGCGGCGGTGACCTTGCAGGGGGCTGGTCTGTCCCAAAGTGTCGTGGACGCCTCGGGTTTAGCCATCGAACCCGATGTTCCCGGGGATCGCGTGTTTCATCTGATCAACAATGGTGATCCCCTTGTTCCAATTTCCATGGCCATCAATGGGATGACCCTTCAGGGAGGAAATACCCTCGACCAGTTTCTAGCTCCGGATGGAGGAGGGATTCTGGTTCAATGTGGGGTATCGCTTTCTAGTAACGGTTTACGGGTTACGGATAGTTTTTCCGGAGCCAATGGGGGGGGAATCGCCAGTACAGGTTCTGTTGTATTAACGGAAAGTCAGATCGATCATAATAGTTCCTACAGCTGCGGTGGTGGTATTTCTAGCTTCATTCAGTTGGGCTGTGGTGGCGGTTTTGGTAACGAACCCCCGGCGGTCTTGGAGATCAATCTTTCCGCGGTCGAAAATAATCAAGCCAATGCCTTGCCCGAGGTGAGTTTTAGTACCAGCACCGGTGGGGGAATTTGCGCTGGCTCGATCATGACGATGGATCAAAGTTCGGTGGCGGATAACTCGACCTATGGTGGTGGTGGTGGTGTCTATTTCTCGGGGGATGGTCAGATCAGTAACAGTACCTTGAGTGGAAATTCCGCCGTCGCTGTTGCCGATGAGGATGGGTTGCTGTCTTACAACGGGATGGGGGGCGGTTTATTTTGGCTCTCTGGAACCTTATCGGTCGTCAATACCACCATCAGCGAAAATTCTGCCACCTACCTTGGGGGAGGAATTGTGGCGGGTTCCTTAAATTTACCCAATCCAACTCCTACTCCGGGGCCAGGAGTTGGCGCTGAGGAACCTTTACCGGATACGGGCATTTTTCTCTACAACGTTACCGTCGCTTTCAATCAAATTCTGGATGGTACTTTTAGCTTTGGCGGTGGGATCTATTCCGAACTCACCAACTCCGGAGGTGGCGGCGGAGGCGGTGGTGGTGGCGATGGTGGTGGTGGCGGCGGAGGTGGCGGCGGCGACGTCGATACTGTGGGGATGGTGCTCTACAATACCCTGATCGGAGACAATTCTGCCGTCAATGGTGCGGATTGTTTTGGGATGTTGATTTCCGGAGGATACAACTTATTTGAGTCTTCCTCGGGGTGTACTCTTTCGCCCCTTTCGGGCGGCCCGGGGGGAGATCTCTTGGATACCGATCCGTTGCTGGGGGCCCTGGGTGAGAATGGTGGCCCCACACAAACGAATGGTTTGATGACGGGAAGCCCGGCCATTGATGCGGCCAATCCTGACGGTTGTGTAGAGCCCGATCCCGATGTTCCGGATACACTGATTGTGCAGGATAGCGATCAACGGGGTTTCGCTCGACCGGTGGATGGTTTGGGGGGCAATTTGCCCCGTTGTGACATCGGTGCTTATGAGTTTGGTGCCTTCTCTTTTGAAATTACCAAGGACGACGGGATCGATCCTGGAGTGGGTATCGTGGTGGGACAAAATGTGACTTACACCATCACGATTACAAACCAGGGCCCTAGCGAGGCCTTGGCGGTAACCTTGAGTGATCCCCTACCGACACAGGTGGCTTTTGTGTCCTTGGGGACTGTAAGCCAGGGAACTTGTAATCACGATGGAGCCCTACAAGGTGGAACCGTCTCCTGTGAAATCGGCGATATGGCCGTGGGTGAACCTGGAACCGTGACCATTGAGATCGAAGTTCAGTTGTTGGAGGTTCCCCCTGAAAACGAGTTGATCAATACGGCGACGGTTTCTGCCAGTGCGGATGATTTTCAAGAGGCACAAAGTCAAATGGCTCAGGTGACGACCTTGGTGGAAGAGATCGAGCCGACGCCGTCTCCTAGTCCCAGTCCAGTACCGACACCGTTGCCAACTCCTGAGCCGACTCCTATTCCTACTCCGGAGCCAACTCCTGTTCCGACCCCTGTGCCAACTCCCGTTCCGACTCCACAACCAACGGCTGAGCCCACACCTTCTCCTTCACCGGTTCCGACGACAGTGCCAACTCCAGAACCGACGGAGGCTCCCGAACCAACGCCCGAGCCAACGGCTGGGCCTGAGCCAGAACCCACCACGGCTCCCAATCCGCCGACACCGCCGACTCCCGCTTCCGTTATCTCTGGAGGTGGAGCCTGTAGCGTTATGGCCTTTGGTAAAAGCGAATCCGGGCACCCGTGGGCGGGAGTGGTGTTGATGTTGTCTACGCCGTTATTATTTAGGAAGCGCTTTAGGCAGTTTCGTTCCTAAGATGTGCCCAGGGAAGGCTTCTCTTAAGCTCTTACGATTTTAAGAGAAGCCCTTCCTGGCACGAGATTTTTTCCAATAAGTCGATGCAATGTAGGAGTTGCCGTTCGGAGTAATAAGCGCTCTTTTGAATTTTCCTCACCCGGTCGTAAAACCAAAGTAAGTCTTTTAAAAAAAGCCCACCCTTTAAGGTTCCCGACTGCCAATGGAGTTCTTCTCCTCGCAGCAGAGCGTGTAATTGTCGCTGTCTACCCATGCCTTTTTGGTGTTCTTCAATGAAAAGTAGCTCACCTTGATCTTGAGTTTTTAAACGCAGTTGAATGCGAAAGCCTTGGGGATGGGAGTGGAATTGGTGGGATTCTAGAGCTAGGTCGCCGAAGAGGTCGGTGGTTTGAAGTAGTCTGGGTAGGGCGGAAAAAATAAGAGGACCGGACCATTGAATGTTTTCAAGTTTTTCCGAAAAACCTCCCTGAAAAGAGAAGCAAGCTCGGAGCAGTGGGCCTCCCGTTTTGATCCTTTGCCTAAGATGAAGATGTTCTTCGGCAAGCAATCCCATGTGTTCTACGTGAAGCACTCTTTGTTGTGTTTGAGCGAGGTCGTAGAATTTTTTGGCTTGTGCCGCTGAGAAACATAACGGGTAATCGCATAGGACATGTTTTTTTGCGAGGAGTGCCGCCAAGACAGAGGATTCGTGGTCTGTGTTTTCCGTCGAGATGGCAATGGCTTCAATCTCGGGATCGGCTAAAACTTCTTCCCAAGAATGGGAGGCTTGTTCCGAATGCCGACTCACGATGGCACCCAAAGAAAATTTTTCGGGTTGGCTTTGAATGGCCGATAATCGGGCCCGTCCCGCGACACCGAGGCCTTTTAGCGCTATTTTAAGAGGCGGCATGTTCAAGAAAAATCCTTGGGCTGTCAGGAATGTTTTTTAACTTTTTTTTGGGTAGTTTCTGTTTTGGAGTATACGTTGAACGTGCCCACTCCTACGGCGATGTCTTTGCCCTCGTCACGAAATACATGAAACTCAATAACGGCGTGAGATCGACCTCGAAATTTAACCTTGGCATCGCAGTAGATTTTTTCTCCCAGTTGTACGGGAGAAAGGTAATTAATCTTAAATTCTATGGTCGAGCACAGCTGGCCGGGTTCTAAGGTGGTAAATACGGAACAGCCCATCGACCAATCCACAAAAGCCGAAATAGCACCGCCATGGGCGGTACCGGCGGGTGAGATATGTTTTGCGGCGATGGTCAGTGAAGTTCTTGCCCAAGCATCTCCGTAGGACTCCAATTCATAACCGATGACGTCGCCGAAGTTGTCGTGATGAGGGAAAAGTTTTTTCAAATGTTCAGGGATCTTGGTCATGGCTCGGGCCATAGCCGAGGAGCCCGGCGAGGAGCAATAGCTCTTTTGGGGCTGGTTTTTTTTGGACGGATCTTCTGTATTTTTATGCGATGGAAATTTATTTTTTGTCTTTTCGCATCTTTTTCAAAATCACAGGAGCTCATTAAATGATTTTAACGACTCGAATATCTTGTAGACTCGGGAGTCTTTAATGACTTTGTGGAGCGATTAGGGAGCCAAAGGCGAAATTCCTTCTCGAATGAGTAGGGCCTCGAAGCCATTCCCATCCACATCGACAAACATGGGATTGCTGAAGGCGAAGGCAGGAATGCCATGAATTAGCGCCGGATTATTTTCCAGAGTGTCGAGGAAATTTTCAGGAGCCACATCGCGGTTGGCCTCTTTAGTGACGAAGGGGAAGGTGCTTTGTACGGACTTACCACCTCGCACCACCACCACAATCCAAGTGTCCTCGGAGAAATTGAAGTCTTTGCTAAGCACCGCCTTACGGACTCCGTTGTTGACCGTCTGCGTTAACTCGGCATCTCCATTGCCATTTTTGTGAAAGCTATAAAGCGGGGCCATGAGATATTTGGGCAAGTGGTGTTGGGTGACATGATGAAATTCTTCAGGCCCCAAGTCTGTCACCCCGCTCATATCGTCCTTGGCTGGAGTGGGCAGAGTGTTGGCGTAAATCTCGACCTTATCCCAATCGAAGTCTTCGATGCTGGAAATTTCTAACTCTAAGGTGACTTGTCCTGTACCGCTGATAGTCCCCCCCACGGTAATGCCTTCTGGTTGTTCTGCAGATTTTAATTTTGTTTTGAGAATGACTCCGTTGGAGACGAAGAGTTTTCCGGCATTGACATTTTGCGCCAATTCTTCGGGATCGATTTCGGGATAGGAACCGATGCCATCGTTGGGATCGATGGAAGAAAGTACGAAGTTTCTCGGAATACCGATGGGCTCTTTGATTTGTGAGTGGGTATCGCTGTCGGCGGTAGCTGAGCAGATTTTTCCCAGATTGAGCAGGTTAAAATAGGTGGGTAGGGAGGTTTCCATGAGGTGATCTAGGATATCGGAGGCTGTTCCGATGGTGAGTCCGAGCGAGGTGAAGTCTAGACTGAAGAGCCCATTGGTGCCCACGGGGAAGGGCGCGACGAAGCCACCTTTCTCATTGCTATTGGTGGGCAAGCGGTACTTGACGGGATCGGAGTAGGTCGACAAAGGTTCGACTCCCTCGAAACTGGGAGAGGTGACCAGCTCGGCGATGGAAAATTGGCCCAGAGCTTTATCGGTAATATGGGCGATAGAAAATACCTGGGTGCCGGGATTGGTTTCATCGACCCCGTGGATGATTTCTCCGATGCTTTGTACCAAATCGTGATCGGGGTTGAGAATATCGTCGGAGGGCACGTAGGTGTAGTCGTAGGCCCCGTTATCAGGACGGTCGGGATTGGGAGTCAGGGGCCATGTGACTAGATGTCCGTTGGCGAGCGGGGTAATTTCGTCACCCGGAATGGTGGTGATCCAATCCTGGTATTGCAATTCCTTCAGCATGGGTTGGAGATCTGTGACAAATTCGTGGTCTGTGTTGATGAGGACATCTAGGCCTTCGGCCATGGAATTTCGTAAACGATTGTCCATGCGAAAAGGGCTGTCAGGACTGTTGATGCCATGAACGTGAAAGTCGCCATTGACGTATCCGGTGGTGTCGATCACTTTTTGAATACTGCCGTGTACCGATTGGGTATCGCCCGCCGCCACGGTGATTCGCTTGTGATCCATGGAGTACTCCGGACCTCGGCTGAAATAGATGGTGTATTCTCCGGGTTCGAGGCGGATGGAATCCTCGGAAAGGCGGCGCTGGTTACCGCGAGGAAATAACTCGCCGCTGGGATCTAAGAACAAAACATCGACGACTCCGTAAGGTCGTTCTTCGTTACTGATATCGCGGTATTTGCCGAAGTCTTCAGGTTGTCCCGGCGTATGGATGTCGCTGGGATCGAAGCCGAGAATGGTGATGCGCACCGGGCCCAAGCTTCCGTCAACCTCTCCGCTCAGTTTTATCGTACCGTATTCTCCGAGTTTACAGTCTACTCCGGAGAAGGTTTGCTGATCGGCGTCGAGGGAGCCCCCGGTGCATTTTCCCGAGCGATCGCTTCCCGCAAGCACATAGCCCTCTTTATAGACCTGTATCTTGTAGACACCCTTTCCGAAGAACTGGTCTAAGGTGTCTTTTCCCGAGGGAGCACTCAGGGAAAAATTTCCTTCCGCGTCGGAAAAGGTCATGGTGACCGGGGCATCTCCTTGCATGGCAATGACTCGAGCTCGGGCGACAGCGTGCCCCGAACCATCCGTAACCTTACCGCTGATGCGAATGCGGTCGATGCCAAGGGCATTGAAACCGGCCTCCATGACGCTGGCGATGTCTCCCGTACCCACCGCGAAGTAGCGGGTGATTTTACGCACGCCGGGTTCCACCTCGAAATTGACGTTTGGGTCACTGTCTCCCAGTGGCAAGATGTTGAGCAAAGAACCTTCTCCCAAGACCATGGGGGTCACCCCGCTCACGGCGAGGGAAGCCGCTCCGGGTAATTTCCCGTCTTCTCCCATGTACTCGATGGGATTGAAGAAATAACCGTAGCTGACATTGACATCGTCTTCGATGGCCTGAAACAGTACCGCGGGCACATTGTCGATTTGGGAGGCCCGGACAAAACCGCGTCCAGGAATAAATTGCTCCAGGGCTCCCGATCCATTGACCCAGTCGCCGACGGGCATCGCGATGGGCTCGGAGCCATCATTTTGGAAGCGCGTTTCTAAGGTGAGATAATCGGCGTCGGCCTTAAGGATATAGTCTGTGACCACGGTGCGATTGAGGTCTCTGAGTCCGAGCACGTGGTCGAAGGGATTCAAGCTATCATCGAAATTGTCGGAGTAGTTCAGATCAACTCCCGAAAAAATTCTGGCAAAGGGTACGATGATATTGGTTTGAATATAGTCGTAAACGTCGATGGCTCCGGTGGCGCGAACCACGACCGGGCCTTTGCTGAAATCTCCGTTGATGATTTCGAGTCGTTGGTAATTGGCTGTCCACGAAAGATTGATGAGAGGGTAGATAACCCCAAATTGGTCTTGCCCCGGTTCGGAGGCGGGACGAAATCGATCGGCGTCGATGATGTTGCCGCCGAACATGCCTACGCCGGCGCTACGGTCGGGTTTTTGGACGATGATGCGGATCTTGTCGTTTTGTAGAAGAATGTCTCCCCGACGTCCTCGAGTTAACATTCCGCCAAAAAGAAATTTTTCGTCGCTGACGATGCCTGCTCCACGGAAGCTATCGGGGCTACCGCTGGCGTCGGGGCCGAAAACTCCGGCGTCGATATTGACGTTGCCACCCGTTTGTTCTCCACCACCTGCGCAAGAACCTAACAGGAGCCCCAGTGCGAGGGTGCTTAAAATGCGGTATTTTTGTAAGCTGCGCCAGGTAAACATAAGCGATTTCCTTCCGACAGGGGAAAGCATTTCCCCAGGGAGAATTTTCGGCGGAATGTCTAGAAAGTTGTGGCGAAAAAAAGGCGATATTATGGCTCAATGCGTTGAAAAATCAGCGATTTATTTTGAAGGTCGAGTGAGTCATCCGGCTTGAAATCATCCCAAAAAACGAGACGTTGGGTAGGTGTATTTTTGAGCGGGAAAGACCATCTCTCTGTTGGATAAAAAGTCTATTTTGTTAGGTCACACATGACTGAAACGATTGGGGATAAGATCGGCAAAAAACAAGAGGGGGCTTTTTTAAGCTTGCTGGGCTTCCAATTGGGCCCAACGGGCGTAACACGCTTCGATTTGCTTTTCTAAGTCGTAGATCTTCCCGGTGATTTCCAATAAGCGTTGTGCATGGCTGCAAACCTCTTGGCTTTGACTTTCTTGATGCAGGTCTTGTAATTGCTTTTCTAGGGTCTCGATTTTAGCTTCCATGCCGTCGAATTCTCTTTGCTCAAGATAGCTCAGCTTTTTTTTGATCTTGGATTTTTCAGGGTTAGGCAGTGATTTTTTTTCCGAAGGTTTGATGGGTTCTAAGGCGTTGTGCCAAGTTTCCCATTGGTCGAGGGAAGCGAAGCTCGTGATTTTTCCCGCTTCAGAACTGTGGCCAGGACCGAAGGCGAGGATCTGAGTGGCTACTTCGTGAAGAAAAAAACGATCGTGGGTGACTAAGAGAACGGCTCCGGGAAAATCTTTTAGGCAATCTCTGAGCAGGTCAAGAGTGGCGATATCAAGATCGTTGGTGGGTTCGTCGAGCACCAGAATGTTGGCAGGTTGTAGCATGAGCTGGGCGAGTCGTAAGCGGCTTTGTTCTCCACCGCTCAGCCTCCCCACAGGCATCTCCATTTGTGCTGGATTAAATAAAAAACGATCGAGATAACTCCGAACGTGAATCGCCTGTTCTCGGTAGTGTACGTGGTCACCCGTAGGACACAGGGTTTTGAGCAATGAAAGTTGGGGGTCTAAGGATTCACGGTTCTGTTCGAAAAAGGCGAAGCTTAAGGCGCTAGCCCGTTGGATAGAACCTGAGTCTGGAGATTCTTGACCCAGTAAGACCCGGAGTAGCGTAGATTTTCCGCAGCCGTTTTCGCCCAATAATCCGAGGCAACTTTTTGGGGCGAGGGTGAGACTCAGATCGGAGAAAAGCGTCTTTCCTCCCACGACCTTGGAAATATTTTTTACTTCGATTAATTTTTTTGGGCTCCGTTCTTCAGAACTGAATTGCAGATCCATCTCGCGGTTTCGAGCACGATCTTGCACTTTATTCAGTTCTTCACTCAAGGCTTGAGCCCTTTGGATGCGGGCTTGTTGTTTAGTGCCTCGTGCCTTGGGGCCACGGCGCAACCATTCGGTTTCTTGGCGAAGCGTATTTTTCATGGCGGCTTGCCGTTGTTCTTGAGCGAGGAGCAATTCTTCTTTTGCTTCGAGATAGTCGGCGTAACTACCGCTGATGGAGAGGATGCCTTCGGGCAAACGTCGGTCAATTTCTAAAATTCTATTGCTGATTCTTTGAAGAAAAAGCCGGTCGTGGGTGATGCATAGTATTGCAAAGGAAGCGCGGGCGATCGATTGTTCTAACCAAAGAATGCTTTCCACATCCAAATGGTTGGTGGGTTCGTCGAGTAACAAAAGATCAGGGCGTTTGGCCAATTCTCGGGCGAGGGCCACCCGTTTTTTCCAACCGCCAGAGAGTTGTGCCACAGGGGTATGGGGGAAGACTCCTCGTGAACCATCTAAGGAAAGTTTGGAAAGGTATTCCTGAACAGTGCCATGGAACTCCCAATCTTGGTTAGATCCCTCAAAGTTTTGCACCACCGATTCCACCGTGGCATCCTTGGGAAAGCTAGGAACCTGCTCTAGGTATCCCACTTTCAAGCCACGGCGTGGGGCGACTTCGCCCCTATCGACCTGGCTTTGTCCCGCCAAAATCCTTAACAAAGTGCTTTTGCCCGCCCCATTAGGTCCGATCAAGCCTACCCGTTCCCCCTCGGAGAGGGTAAAACTCAAATTTTGAAATAGGGTTTGAGTGCCATAACTTTTGGAAATTTCTTGGACGCTGAGAAGAATGGACATGACCTTACCTTAGACCTTCATCGAGGTTTGCTTTGCCCGGCTTCTATAATCGCAATCAAAAAATAAAGAAAAGAGCTTAAGCGGTTTGTGGAGGATGGGACAGGAGCTTGATTTCCTATCCATCCTGTGGAGCGCGGTCTTTCTGGAGATGTTTGCCTGCTTTTGTTTTGAGAGAGGGTTTTTTTGATGCATTTTTCTCTGGGACGGAGCCAGACTTTTCTAAAATTGGCTTTAGATATTTTCCCGTATAGCTCAAGGGGTGCTGTGCGATTTCTTCGGGAGTTCCTGCGACGACGACACGCCCCCCACCTTCGCCACCTTCGGGGCCCAAATCTACGATATGGTCTGCTGTTTTGATGACGTCCAGGTTGTGTTCGATGACCACTACCGTGTTTCCACCTTCGACGAGTCTTTGCAAAACCTCCAAAAGGCAATGAATATCCGCGAAATGCAAACCGGTGGTGGGTTCGTCGAGAATGTAGAAGGTTTTTCCTGTGGATCTTTTGCTTAGTTCTCGACTCAGCTTGATGCGTTGGGCCTCTCCGCCCGATAGTGTGGTCGCGGCTTGGCCCAATTCTACATAACCCAATCCCACATCGACGAGGGTTTCGAGTTTTCTTTTTAAGGCAGGAATGGCTTGGAAAAAATCCACCGCTTCTTCGGCGGTCATTTTCAAAACCTCGGCGATGGATTTTCCTTTGTATAGCACTTCCAAGGTCTCACGATTATAACGTTTGCCTTTGCATTCTTCGCACTGCACGTAAATATCGGGCAAAAAATGCATTTCGATTTTTAAGACGCCATCGCCTTCGCAAGCTTCACAGCGTCCACCCTTGACGTTGAAAGAAAATCGACCTGGTTTGTATCCCCGCATTTTTGCTTCAGGAAGTTCCGTGAAAAGATCGCGGATTAGGGTGAAGAGTCCCGTATAGGTCGCCGGATTGGAGCGTGGAGTGCGGCCAATGGGAGATTGGTCAATGTTAATGACCTTGTCGAGATGTTCTACGCCTTGAAGGTCGCGATATTTCCCCGGAGCCTCTCGACTTTGTAGGAGTCTTTGGGACAGGGCTCGGGAGAGGGTATCGTTGATCAAGGTGGATTTTCCCGATCCTGAAACTCCAGTGATCAATGTGAGGGTTCCCAGTGGAATCTCTAAATCGACTTCCTTTAAATTATTCGCTTGGCAGCCGAGTAGGACTAACTTCAAACCATTTCCACTGCGTCTCTGTTGGGGAATGGCGATGGTTCTTTTTCCGCACAAGAATAATCCGGTTGGGGACTTGGGGTTAGCCATGACTTGGGAAGGAGTTCCTGCGGCAACCACCTCGCCACCGTGAATGCCGGCACCGGGTCCTAGGTCGATGAGATAATCGGATTCGAGCATGGTTTCTTCGTCATGCTCTACCACTAGAACCGTATTTCCCAGGTCTCGCAATCGTTTGAGGGTGGATAAAAGTTTGGAGTTGTCGCGTTGATGAAGGCCGATGCTGGGTTCATCCAAAATATACAAAACACCCACGAGGGAGGAGCCAATTTGCGTTGCCAAGCGGATTCGTTGGCCCTCTCCGCCTGACAGAGTCGAGCTTTTTCGATCCAGAGAGAGATAGTCTAGTCCGACATTGCTAAGAAAACTCAGTCGTTCCCGAATTTCTTTGAGAATGCGCTCGCCGATCTCCATTTCTTTTTTGGAAAGCTCTAATGTTTGTAGGGTTTCTAAAGACTGCTTAACGGAGAGACCGCTGAGCTCGTGAATATTTTTCCCTTGGATCTTGACGGCCAGGGCCTCGGGTTTGAGGCGAGCTCCATCACAGGATTTGCAGGCTCGATAGGACATGTATTTTTCCAGCTCTTGCCGCATCCAATCGCTTTCGGTTTCCTGATAGCGTCTTTGCAGGTTTTTCAATACCCCTTCGAATCGGGTTTTATAGGCCCGGCTTCGGCCTTTTCTTTCATAGGTGAAGGTGACGGTTTCGGATTCGTTGCCTTGCAAGAGTAGATCGCGGATTTTTTCAGGTAGTTTTTCCCAGGGGGTTTCCATCGAAAAATGAAAGGTGTCCGCCAAGGTATTTAAAATGCGCCCATAAAATGAGGCTGTTTTTGAATACCAAGGGGCGATGGCTCCTTGGTTTAAACTCAAGGTGGGATTGGGGACTACAAGCTCTGGATCGAAAAACATGTCACTGCCCAGGCCATTGCAGGTGGGGCAGGCGCCGTGAGGACCGTTGAAACTGAAAAGTCGTGGGGCAATTTCTTCGATACTAATACCGCAGTCGGTGCAGGCGAATTTTTCGCTGAGGAGAAATTCGTTCGCGACTTCGTTGTTTTTTCCTAGAACCTCGATTTTAACCACGCCTTCGCCGAATTTAAGGGCTGTTTCTAAAGAATCCGCCAAACGACTTTGGATTTCAGGTTTGACGACGAGGCGATCCACGAACAAATCGATTTGATGTTTCTTTTTTTTGTCGAGAGCAGGTTCCTCACCTAGGGAATAAACAACGCCATCTATTTTGACTCGGACAAAACCCTGAGCCTGAAAATTTTTCAACAGTTGGGAGTATTCTCCTTTGCGATCCCGTACGACGGGAGCCAAGAGATGAATTTTGCTACTTTCTGGAATTTGTAGAATTTGGTCGACCATTTGGGTGATGGTCTGGGCCTGGATTTCCTTGCCACATTGATAACAGGTGGGGTGGCCCACACGTGCGAAGAGCAGCCGGTAGTAGTCGTAAATTTCAGTGACGGTGCCGACGGTCGAACGGGGGTTGTGGCTCACTGATTTTTGTTCGATGGAGATGGCGGGAGAGAGTCCTTCGATGGTGTCCACATCGGGTTTTCCCATTTGCTCCAAAAACTGTCGCGCATAAGAGGAAAGGGATTCCACATAACGGCGTTGCCCCTCTGCGTAAAGCGTGTCGAAGGCCAGAGAGGATTTTCCCGATCCCGATAGTCCTGTGATGACCACCAGTCGGTTGCGTGGGATGCTGACGTTGATGTTTTTGAGGTTGTGTTGTCTGGCGCCTTGGATACGGATTTCTTGGGGTTCCATAAACCTCGCTTTACCTCGCTTCGTTTTTTTTGCACAAGAAATCTACGTTAGTCTGGGGAGACTCGAGCGCAAGGTCGCGTCGGGCAGTGAAAGCTTAGGAGTGGATTTGATTCTTGAAAAAAGTAGCTAAGACCTCTTGTACCTGCCGAAGATCATCGCAACGGGTGACCCCCTTTACGTCCCAGCTATTGATGCTCAATACGGGTTTTCCTAATTTCAAACCGATGGCGATTTCGCTGAGGGTTCCATAGCCCGTACCGACGGCCACCAGTATGTCCGCACTGTGGGCGATGAGTGTGTTTCGGGAATGGCCCAAGTTGGTGGGAATGGCAAAAGTGACATAAGGGTTGGCGTCGCTTTTGGATGCCCCAGGAAGTAGGCCGATGACAATGCCTCCGGCCTGATGACAGCCCCGACTGGCGTGCTCCATAACTCCGCCCAAACCACCACAAACCATAGGATATCCCATGGCTCCGATGAGCTTTCCCACTTCAAAGGCCAATTGGGCTTCTTTTTCTTGGGGATCATTCACGCCGATGACGCCGATAAGGGATTTGGCGACCATAATGCTACTCGTTACCGTTGGGGTTAAGGAATCCTCGCGTTTGCGACCTTCTTAGGAAGGGGCCGTGCCCATAAAAGGAAAACTAGCATATTGCCAATGAAAATCCTATGGGGCTTGTTATGAAGTCGCTTGTTCTTTTTGATATCGATGGAACTCTCCTTTTGACGGGTGGGGCCGGTAAGGCCGCCTTTGACCAAGTGTTTTTTGAGCTTTACGGATTAAAAGAGGCTTGGGGAGAAGTGCATCCCGATGGGCGAACCGATCCTTCATTGATTTCTGAGTTGTTCGAGAAAAATTTGGGGCGCCGTCCCACATCGCAAGAGCAGCGCCGGGTTGGGGAGGCCTATACTCGGGCTTTGTCCCGCACCTTGGCAGAATCTCCGCGTTTTCGCGTTTTGCCCGGAGTATCAATCTTGATAGAAAATTTGCATCGGCAAGAGCGGGCTTTGTTAGCCTTGGCTACGGGAAATTTTGAGCAAACGGCGTGGATGAAGCTCAAGCAGGCTGGCTTAAAAGAATTTTTTCAATGTGGGGGCTTTGGTTCGGATCATCCCGATCGATTGGCCCTGACCCGAATTGCCTTAGCTCGTGGTCGGCAGGCCTTGGGAAGAATGGTAGAAGCTGAAGAGGTTTTTTTAGTGGGAGATACTCCGGCTGACATCCGCTGTGGCAAACTTTTGGGGATGTGTACGGTGGCGGTAGCTACAGGATCAACATCACGACAGACCCTGGCCCAATATCAACCCGACTTTTTGTTGGATTCTCTAGGTGATCTTGAAGAGGTACTGAACATTTTCGCCTAGCAGTAGAGGCGGAGGGTTCGTGGCCTAAGTCGATTCGATTGATGATGTTGAGGCATCGCGAAACTCCCCCCCTGCTGGCATCGATGTCGCCCACAGAGAGGAGAGTCGACGCCGAATTGCAAAACTAGTACTCGCTGTTTTTCTTTTTGATGAAAACCATAGAGACCTTTTCCACTACATCGTCTTTATTGAAAACTACCGAAAGCTCCACGGGGTTTTTACCTTTCATAATGCGCTTACCCGGGTTGTCCATCATGATGAGGGTATTGCCGATGGGATTTTGCAATTTGTAGCTCCACAACCAGTGATATTCCCAGCGCTCCCTTTCGGAGGGGTATTCTACGTTGATGATATTGGGGCCTGAAAGCATCTTGAGCATATCCCACTGAGTGGTGACGCATTCGGTGATTTCGGCGATGAATTTTTCAGCCTTTTGTTTGGGGTCCCAAGAAACAATTCGGATCTTGGGCTGTTGGGATCGTGACACACAGGAAGGGGGAGGCGGAATCTCAGGTTGGGCTTCGGGAGCCTGCCGCGCGGCGCGACGTTTCGCTCTAGGAGCCGGAGGGGCTACTTCATAGCCATCCGCACTCGTTATTCGAGGCAAAGCAGGCAAGGCCAAGATAAAGAGAAAAACAATCAAGAGCATGCGGTAAAATTGGCGAGTCATGGAAATATCCCCTCAAGATACTAAGGCTTAACCAGATTTCAGGATACGGTTGGAGGCTTGGCCTGTCAAACGATTAAAAGGCCTCTCTTTGTAGCGTTTTATTCAAAACATCAAGGAGATTTCTAAAAGAATCCGGAGCTTTTTGAGGCGCGATGAGGAGGAGGTCTAAAGCAGCGGGCTTTTGCGTGAATCCAAACTACGGCTTGTCTCGTAGTTCAGAGGTAAGGAAGTCTTATCTATGAAAACTCGTTTTTTTTTCCTAGGTGGATTTTTTAAATTTGTGATGTGTTTTGCCTTGGGGATTAGTCTCTGGGGAATTTTTCCTTTCTTGGCAGGAGCCGCTATGCAGCATTCCACACAATCCAGTAACGATAAAAAAAATAATAATCTGAAGACCGCAATTTTTGCAGGGGGATGTTTTTGGTGCATGGAAGCCCCCTTTGAGAAATTATCCGGTGTACTTGAAGTGGTCTCGGGATACGCGGGTGGAGAAGTTCCTGATCCAACTTACGAACAGGTGTGCACGGGAAAAACGGGACACACAGAGGTGGTCCAGGTGGTTTACGATCCCGCCAAGGTTTCTTATGAATCTTTGTTGGAAGTTTTTTGGCAACAGATCGACCCTACTGATGGCGATGGGCAGTTTGCCGATCGTGGGACACAATACCGTACCGCTATTTTCTACCATGAGGAGTCCCAACGCGAGGCAGCAGAAAATTCAAAAGCGACGCTGGAAGCTTCCGGTAAATTTAACAAACCCATCGTTACCCAAATTCTGCCTGTGAGTGATTTTTTTGCCGCAGAGGAATATCACCAGAACTATTACCAAAAAAATCCCCTGCGCTATCAGTTGTACCGTATGCATTCGGGGCGAGAGGACTTTTTAAAGAAACATTGGAAGGAGGACTAAAATTAGATTTCCTCTCTCGTTTTATGGGGTTTTTCATGATTTCTAAAGTCTAATATCAGGGCGATGAGTTGACCTTTCCTCATTATTAGGGCTAGTGGGGAGAAAGGAGGTAGGGTATCCTGTAGGTTCAAGATTGAGGATCTCTATCTTGGTTGTTCAGATTGGGATTTTGCCTCTGTTCGAGGCAGAGCTTCCGAGGTTGGGACTGTTTTTTACTTTTTGAGAGGGTTAGGATTATGGCGACAATTAAAAGAGCTAGTGGTTATTTCACCTATATTTTTGCTGTTTTGATTTCCGGAATGTTCGGTGTGTTGGGAAAACCAGCTCCAACCTGGGCTCAAAACGTCAAAAGTTCAAGAAGTGAGACCATTTTTAATGAAAATTTTTTTGGTACACTGAGACAGGGAAACCAGGCCGGGGTGGGTTCCCCCTCAATGACAGTAAGTCAGTCTTCTGAACGGGCTTTTAAACAGCCGTCAGAAGGTTCATCAACTCAATCCGTGGATAGTGGTCGTGCTTTTAAGCAACCATCAGAGAGCTCTTTTACCCAGTCTATAGACAGCGGACGGGCTTTTAAACAGCCGTCAGAAGGTTCATCAACTCAATCTGTGGATAGTGGTCGTGCTTTTAA
>DALYEU010000005.1:69070-80551 GCA_031972375.1 bacterium
AACAGCCGTCAGAAGGTTCATCAACTCAATCTGTGGATAGTGGTCGTGCTTTTAAACAGCCGGATTCCAATAATACTTTTTCTGTTTTAACGGAGACAGCGACTCCGGAACAAATCCAATCTGTGCACCATCAAGTCGATGAAACCTTGGAGTCTATTAAGTTGAAGGTGCGGAATAACGAATCGTTGACTCCAGAGGAGCTATCGCTTCTGGTGAGTGTGGAAAATGCCCAGAGATTGGAGCAGTATCTTCAGTCGGTGCGATGACAATTGTTTTCTGAAACATTTGAATTGTAGAGGTGAGGATAGAGATGTCTGCCGTTTGTTTGATTAATCCTCCTACAACGGACCCTCATGAGATGCGGCCTTATTTCCCTCTGGCCTTATTGGCTTTGGGGGGAGTCCTCAAAAAGAATAATGTTTCGACCCAGCTCTGGGATTTCGATTTTTTCTTTAAGTATCGAAAAAATATGACCAAGAAGCAATTCTTGGAATTGTTGTTTCATGGTGTTCGTGGAAGTCGCGCCAAAGTTTTTTGTATTTCTTCCATATGTTCTAATTTTCCCATGGCTGTTTACCTCGCTCAGGAGATTAAACGGATAAAACCAGAAAGTTTGATTTTATTGGGGGGGCCCCAACCCTCTTCTGTTCCTGTTCCCATTGTGGAGCGTTTTTCTTTTGTGGATGCAGTGGCGGTTGGTGAGGGTGAGCTTATTTTACAAGATCTGATTGATAGAGATTTTTCAAAGGATAAATTAGATCAGATTCCAGGGCTTGTATTTTTTCGTCAGGGAAAAGTTGTTGAGGTTCCCAAGAGAAAACTTGTTGAGAATTTGGACGATTTGCCGGTACCCGATTATTCATTGCTGGATCCACTTCAGTATCAAAAACACACTGGAGGAAAATTTTTTATGAGTCCGGAGGTGGGGAGAGGGTGTCCGTTTCACTGTACCTTCTGCTCTACTTCAGTGATGTGGGAACGAAAATTCAGGGTAAAATCACCGCAGCGCATCTACAGCGAAATGCAGGCCTTACATAAAGCCTATGGATTTACAGCTTTCGAGTTTGTGCACGACAATTTTACGACTTCACGGAAATTTGTGAATGATTTTTGTGACTTTATGGAGTCGCATAACGAGGAGAATTTTCATTGGTATTCCTCCAGTCGTACAGACTGCATTAGTGGCCCACTGATGCAGCGTATGTACAATGCGGGTTGCCGTTCTCTCTTTTTTGGCATCGAAAGCGGTTCAGAGAGGATGCAGCAAATTATCCAAAAAAATCTAAACTTCTCTAATTTTGAGCCCGTACTTGAATATGGCAACAGTCTAGGAATTCAATCTGTTGCAGCATTTATTATGGGATTTCCAGAAGAGACGTTTTTGGACATGGATCAAACGGTATTGCGAGCTTTAAGGTATAAGCAGTTGGGGACCGCTAATGTATTTTTAGCTAAGCTTTCGCCTCTGACTGGTACTGCAGTCTACAGGGGATACAGTGATCAATTACGAGAACTGGCGCTTTCCTCTACTTTAAGTCCGCAAAATTATGGTCTTCTCGAAGTAGAAGCTCTAATTCTTTCCCATCCTGATCTTTTTTCTTCGTTCTATCATGTTCCGCATCCTTTGTTTTCTTCTATGGGTTTGACTTGTTTCGTTGAGTTTTCTCATCATTTGATCAACGGAAACATCCCTTTGGCTGTAAAATTGTTGGGCATGAAGAAAAATTCAACGACGAAGCTGTTTTCATTTTGGGACGATTGGGCGAAGGAGCAAGGAATTCGATATTGGGATTATAGAGTTTATTCTCAGGAAAGGTTTAACAGAGACTTTAATCGTTTTGGAGAGGATTTGGGAGTTTGTAACTCCTCAGAATTTTTGTTTCCTACGCATGCCCCCGCTCCCACAGAACTCGTTTCTGTCTCTAGCTTGCCGATGAATTAGGCCATATGTCATTGGCGAGCTGCACGCATCAACAACTCTCGGTTGCACCCAAGCATCTTTCGAATCGAATTTGAGTTTCCTAAAAAAATTGAAGCGGCTTAGGAATTCTTTTCCTGGGTCTTTTTCAGGGGAATGACCTGGGCACCTTGAGCAGTCCCAATTTTAGGAGCCACGCGCCAGAAAAGTTTTTGGTATTCGCTAAACTGTTTCAGAACTTTCTCAGCTTTTTTGGAGCCGGTGAGTTCTACGTGACGTTTTAGCAGGGTTGCCAATTTTTCTAGGGAGCGAGTGTCTTCCACGGGTTTTAGTTCGATCATTTCGGGATTGTATCGAGTATCGAAGAGGCGGTTTTCATCGAGGATATAGGCCTCGCCACCGCTCATACCCGCACCGAAGTTGCGTCCTGTGGGACCCAAGACCAAAACTGTGCCACCGGTCATATATTCGCAACCGTGGTCGCCTATTCCTTCGACAACCAAGGTGCCGCCGCTATTGCGAACGCCGAAGCGTTCTCCAGCGCGGCCGCGCAGAAACGCTTGGCCTCCGGTGGCTCCGTAAAAGCAAGTGTTGCCGACGATGACGTTGTCTTCGGGGACAAATTTGGCGTTACTCGGTGGTACTACAACGATTTCTCCTCCGCTCATGCCTTTACCCACGTAGTCGTTGGATTCTCCGGTGAGGTGCAGTCGCATTCCTTTGGTCGTCCATACTCCGAAGCTTTGTCCGGCAGAGCCTTCGAATTTAGCGTGGATTTCAACTCCGGGAGGTAGCCCCTCATCGAGATAGCGTTTTCCGATTTCTCCGGCAATGCGTGCGCCTACCGAACGGTCTGTGTTTTTAATCGGATAATTAAGGGAGACAGAGCCTTTGCCTTCCAAGGCTTCTAGGGCATCCGCCAAGAAACGATCATTGAGAGGTTTGTCTTCCCAATCGTTTCGTTTAAGGCCCCATACCCGGGCTTTTCTGTGATCCGGGTCAACCTGACTCAGTAGAAATTCCAAGTCGAGGGAAGCCGCCTTGGAGTTTTCGGGGAGTTCGCGCGGACGGAGCAGTTCTGGGCATCCAATAATTTCTTGCAGACGACGTTTACCCAGGGAAGCTAGAATTTCTCGAACTTCTTGAGCCACTCCAAGCAAATAGTTGATCACCATTTCCGGAGTGCCTTTGAATTTTTCCCTTAACTTGGGATCTTGAGTCGCCACACCTACGGGACAGGTATTGAGGTGGCACTGACGAATCATGCAACAGCTGGCGGCGATCATGACTGCAGTCCCGAAGCCGTATTCCTCGGCTCCTAGCAGGGCGGCGATGACGACATCGCGACCTGTTTTTAGACCGCCATCTGCTCGTAAGGTGACTCGACCGCGTAAATCGTTGAGAACAAGGGTCTGTTGAGTTTCAGCCAAGCCCAGCTCCCAAGCGCTTCCGGCGTGTTTGATCGAACTGAGTGGAGAGGCGCCGGTACCGCCATCGTGACCCGAAATTAAAATCAGATCGGCGTGAGCCTTGGCAACTCCGGCGGCGATGGTTCCGACTCCGGATTCTGCAACCAATTTCACCGAGACCTTTGCCCGGTGATTGACCGACTTGAGATCGTAGATCAGCTGGGCCAAATCCTCGATGGAGTAGATGTCATGGTGGGGCGGAGGAGAAATAAGGGTGACCCCGGGCATGGAATGGCGCAAACGAGCGATCTCCTCGCTGACTTTTTTTCCGGGGAGTTGGCCGCCTTCTCCGGGTTTGGAGCCTTGGGCCATTTTAATCTCGAGCTCTTCCGCATGGGCTAGGTAACTCGCTCGGACACCGAAACGTCCCGAAGCGATTTGTTTAATTTTGCTGTTCGCCGTATCTCCGTTGGGAAGTGGCAAGAAACGAGCGGAATCTTCGCCGCCTTCACCCGAACCGCTTTTACCGCCTAAGCGATTCATGGCGATGGCAATGGTTTCGTGAGCTTCGCGGCTTAGGGCACCAAGGGAGATGGAGGCTGTGTTGAAACGCTTTAGTATGTCGACGATGGATTCGACTTCTTCGACCGGAATAGCTTTGCTGGGCTTAAATTCGAGAAGATCCCGCAGGCAAGTGGGCGGGCGCTCATTCACTTCTTTGGCGAAAGCGCGATAGTCTTCGGCGTCTCCGGTACGGGCAACTTTGGTTAGCGCTTTGACGACGTTGGGATTGAAGGCGTGGTATTCGCCTTCACGACGAAAGCGATAATAGCCACCGATGGGCAAGGGTAGGCCCTGACCGCTCTCATCGATTTTGTGGGCCTCTTCGTGCCAAGCGAGGATATCCTTGGCGAACTCTTCCAAGCCGATGCCTCCAGCCTTGGAAAAACATCCCGTGAAATAACGGTTGATCATGCTGGAGCGTAGTCCGATGGCTTCAAAGATTTGGGCTCCTTTATAAGAACTCAAAGTGGAGATACCCATCTTGGACATGATTTTATAAAGGCCCGATTCGATGGATTCTTTAAAATTCGCCAGCGCAGTGGTGACGGATACTTCACCCAGGGTTCCCGATTCGGCCATGGCCGAGATGGAGGCTAAACTGAGGTAGGGGCACACGGCCTGTGCACCAAAACCGATAAGGCAAGCGAAGTGATGTACGTCTCGCGCATCGCCCGAATCCGCGATAAGCCCGGCACGCATTCTCAAGCCCTCTCGGATGAGGTGATGATGTACCGCCGAGACGGCCAAGAGCATGGGGATTCTAGCGTATTCTCGGTTAATCTCGCGATCACTCAGGATCAATACGGAACAACCTTTGCGCACCGCTTGAGCGGCGGCGTCGCATAGTGACAACAAGGCCTCTTCCATTTCTCGAGGGCCTTTGGCAGCGGCGAAGCGGGTGAAGAGAGTTTCCGTCTTTAAATGGGCGCGTGCACTTTCGCGCAAATCTTTCAGGTCGAGCTCATCCAAAACGGGACTGGTCAGCTGAATTAACTCGGCATGTTCGGGAGCTTCTTCAAAAACATTTCCCCGTGGGCCCAAGTAGGTCGTCAGGGCCATGACGGATTTTTCCCGAATTGGATCGATGGGAGGATTGGTTACTTGTGCGAAGAGCTGTTTAAAGTAGCTGTAGAGCGGACGAGGCCCCTGGGACAGAACCGCTAAAGGCGTGTCGTCGCCCATCGAATAAGTAGGTTCTTTTCCCTCGATGGCCATGGATTTTAACAACATGTCCATTTCTTCGGAGGTATAGCCCATGGCGTGCAGGCGAGTGAGACGCTCAGTTTCGTTAAGACTGGCGGCCTGTAATTGGGATGGGCGATTTCGAGACGAAAAACGCCATAGGCCTTTTTCAATCCAACGGGCATAGGGTTTGTCTCGGGTCAGCAAAGACTTGATGGACTCGTCTTCCAAGATCTTTTTTTCTTTTAAATCGATGGCGATCATTTGTCCTGGGCCCAAACGACCACGTTTGATGATCTTGGTGGTGTCTAAGGGGACGACACCCATTTCACTCGACATGATGAAGACACCGTCGTCGCACAACACATAACGGGCAGGACGCAAGCCATTGCGATCGAGAATGGCGCCTAAATATTGGCCATCGGTAAAGGTGATGGCAGCGGGACCATCCCAAGGTTCCATCAGGCAACTATGGTATTCAAAGTAGGCCCGGCGTTCTTCTGACATGTGAGGCATATTTTCCCAGGCTTCGGGAAGCATGATGCTTTTTGCTTGGAGAATATCCCGACCCGCCATGACGATGGCTTCTAGTGCATTATCCAAGCTGGCGGAGTCAGACCCCCCATCGAGAATGATGGGTTTCAGTTCTTCGGGGTCTCGCACCCATAATAATTTGTCTAGTTCGGGCTCCCGGGCGCGCATCCAGTGGCGGTTACCCTGGATGGTATTGATCTCTCCGTTATGGGCGATCATGCGAAAGGGTTGGGCCAGGGGCCAAGTGGGAAAGGTATTTGTCGAAAAACGTTGGTGGAACAGGGCAAAGGAGGTCTTGTAAAGCGGATCAGCCAAATCGAGGTAAAAGTTTTTCAACTGGGAAGCGACGAGGAGTCCCTTGTAAATGAGGGTACGGCAACTCATCGAGACGATGTAGAAGTCCCGGATGCTTTCTTCGCGAATTCTTTTTTCGGCGCCCTTGCGCACCACGTAGAGAGCTTTTTCGAAATCCTTTTTGGGGATATTTTCTCCCCGGCGCACCAAGACCTGCTCGATTACCGGCATGCTGCTTCTGGCCTGTTCTCCCAAGGCATCGGGGTTGGTGGGGACCTTGCGCCAAGCGATCAGGTTGAAGTTATTCCTCAAAATTTGGTTTTCTAAAATGGCTCGACATCGTTCTCTTAGTTCTGGGTCCTGGGGAAAAAAGATCATTCCCACGCCCAGATCTTCTGGATTGTCGACGGAATCCCCCGCCAAACGGATTTCTCTTTGGAAGAATTCGCGAGGAATCTGTGTGGTGATGCCGGCTCCATCCCCAGTTTTTCCGTCGGCAGAGACGGCCCCTCGATGGGTTAGGTTAATGACCGCTTCAAGTCCCATTTCTAAGATGCGGTGGCTCGGAGTGTTGTCGATTTGTACGACAAACCCGGTGCCGCAACTATCGTGTTCGTGACGTGGATCGTAGAGAGATTTTTGAGAGAGCTTGATCATGTTTAACTGCAGCCTCGCAAAGTTTAATATCGGTGGCCTAACCTAAAAGGCCCATTTTGCTTGAATTTAGGGTTGTAAGGATACCCTGAAACTTCCCTTCGGGGGCAAAAGGCCGCATGGTGTAGCCATTAGGCGGATAAAATTCAAGGAATAATTCCCGGATTATCTCGTTTCGCCTCTTCAGGCACGGACCTTATCGGGTTTTTTTAGGCGGGGTTGTGGCCTCTGCGGATCTAATAGATAACAATTGGAATTTACTTAGTTTTTTTAAATGGCCACCTTAGGCCGGAGCTTCGACCTGCTGTAGAAGACGATTGAGGCAGTCTCTAATGGCCGCTTCTTGAATAATTTCGGTTCGTCCTCCATAGCGCTGGCGGATGACATCCACCAAAACATCGTAGCGCTTGTTGATCCACACCCAATCGGCCTCGTTGAGTAGGGGCCATTCTTTTTGCAGCAGGGGAAGTAGGGCGTTCCAGTTGTCTTCTAATCGGTTTGAAGTATGGGCCATGGCGCCCTGATATTGATTTTGGCGGCGTCTGTCATTTTTTTTTTGCAAGTTATCGGTTCGGAAAGTCGGTATTTTTGCTAAAAATAAATACGTCATCTTCCTCGTTCAAGGGATACTGTCCGTAGACGTGGAAAAATCTTTAGGAAATTTAATCTTTTTCTTAGACTCTAGCGTCTTTAGGCCCAGGGATGTTCACCATTCCTGTAAGAGGGGGTTGTTTGGAAGAAGACAAAAAACTTGTGGCAGCGACCTTGGCCGGTGATTCCCAGGCCTTTGGCGAAATTGTAAAAAAGTATCAGCGGCCCTTATATTTTCTGGCCTTGCGTATGTTGCATAATCCTCAATCCGCCGATGATGTAACTCAAAAGGCCTTTTTAAAGGCCTATCGTGCCTTGGCGGGTTTTCAGTTTAAATCCTCGTTAAAGACATGGTTGATGACCATTGCCCTCAATTTGTGTCGTACAGAGCTAGCTCGTCCTAAGAGAGAAGAGGCCGAGGAGTGGATTGAAGATCTGCCTGATACCAGCATGGAGCAAAGGGGAGACCAAGAAGAAATGGAGGAGCAACGGGCTCAATTACGTCGTGCCATGGAAAAATTACCCCCTCGCCAACGCGAAGTTGTTGTATTGCGCATCCATCAAGAAATGCCCTTTCAAGAGATTGCCGAGGTGCTTAACAGTACGGAATCTGCCGTAAAAGTTAACTTTCATCATGCTATGAAGAGTCTAAGACTCTGGGTCCAAAGTCAGGAGCAAAATGAAAGACTGTGAAAAAAACTTTGAGCGATGGGTAGACTGGATCGTGGGAGAAGGGCTTTCTCGCGAGACTCGGCAGAATATTGAGAGTCACTTAGCTGATTGTGGAACTTGCGTTCGTTTGTACGATAAAATCGAGGGTCTGCTCCGGGCCTTGAGGCAGGAGGATAGGACTCCCCGGGCCGAAGATTTTTTTCTTCACCAACGTGAGTCTATTTTGCGGCAGGTTTCTCTGTGCGAAGACGCTTCAGGTTTATCTCCCAAAGAAGAGGCGCTGTTAACGATGGCTTTGCAGAGGGTAAGGGTGGCCCAGCCCGAGGAGGGTTTTTTTACTGCACAACGGGATGCGGTGCTTCAGAAAATTTCTCAAGAAGAACAGGCTTTCGAACGGCGCTTGGGGCAGGTTTCTTGCCAAGACCCCGGCGAGCTTTTTTTCCGTCGCCAAAGACAGCAGATTTTGTCCCTTCTTCCTCTCGATGAGTCGAGCTTTTTGGGATCGGCATGGAGAAGGGGGTTGGTCGCCGCAGCCATGTTTGTTCTAATCGTAGGAGCCTCTTGGTTTTGGAAGCACGACTTCTCTTCCGAAGACTCTCAGGATTGGCGGCAGGCCCTCTCTTTTCTCGCTCAAGATGAAAACCCTGATCCGCTGGGGCCTTGGGTTGAGCTTGAGGATCTCAGTGAACCGCAATTAGAACTTTTAGCGAAAAATATTTCGGGACGCGCTTTTTTTGAAGATGAGGAGATTTTGGTTGAGGATTCGCAAGATTGGGATGATTTTGACGACTTCGAATTGGAAAACCTGATCCAACATTTAAAAGAAAAGGCCTAAAAGCCATGGGTCGCTTGGTTTTATTTTTTTGCTTTATCATTTCTACGGCGGTGTTTTCTCCTCCACTTCGGGCACAGCAGGTTTCCCGCCAGGTTAGGGTTGAACAGATTCATCAACTCATTCTCGCTCGTGTTTCCCAAGAGCTAGGATTGACTCCTGTGCAAACGCAAAAGCTCGATGAAGTTTTGCGTCGACATCGAGAGCGTAAGTACCCCTTGCGTCGGCAGGCCTATCGTTTGAAATCTCGATTACGTGAAGAAACCATACGGGGTGAGGAAAAAAAACTCAAAGACACCTTGGGTAAGTTGCAGCAGGTACAAGATCAAATCGAACAAAACGAAGAAGCCATGTATGCCGAGGTGCGAACTTTGCTCAATCCCCAGCAGTTGGCCCAATTTGTTTTGATTATGGATGAGATTCGTCATGAAATTAGGGCGGTTCGTCGTATGAATCGTAGAGGTCCCCATCCTGGAGATAGGACGATCATCTCCACGCCTGTTCCTCACGCCTCTCCTCAGGTGCAGCGGTTCCCAGGGTTGGGGGTATCTCCAGGAGATTAAGAAGGCCTCTTTGTCTTTTTTGAAATCATCGTTTTGGCTTCCAATATTTTCTAGGGTTATTGTCATAAAATCATTTGTCGGGCTTTTTTAGATTAGGTTATCCTCTCTCCCTCGGATGGGTTCGCCAGATCGAGAAATCATCCTCTCACTTTTGTTTTTAGAAAGGATCTCCATGAAAAAAATAAAAGCAGTTTTATGCGTGTTGACCATGGCTTTTTTGGCCGCTGGGTGTGGAAACGGTAACGGGAACACTCCCGATCAAGACGAGACCAACGAGGCTTTTTTAGGCTTTGTTGAAACCGCGGAATTGATTGTCGATGGTTTAGGTGGGGCGACAAGTTGTCAAGAATTCGAAGATGTGGTGTACGCGACAACCGATGTTTTTGATTGTGATGGAGGAGGAACAGCGTCATTTTCGGTGAGCGATGTGGTCTGTGATGCTGGGCCTCCCCTGACGGTCAGCTTTGTGTTTACCGCCAGTTTCGATAGTTGTGTCGATGAATTTGGTGATGTGGTGGATGGGGACTTGACGCTTACCTACAGTGGTGATGAGGAATCAGACCTCACTGTAGCACTCTCCAGTCCAGGCTTAACCGATGGTAATCTGACCCTCATTATCAATGACGTTGAGGTGAATGTGGATTTCCAGACGGGTTTAGCCTCCTCTTGTTCGGGTTCTATGCAAGTCGATGGTAACACCTGTAATGTGGCTGACGATTGCTCGGCTTGTACGTACTAAATCCGCGTTCAAAAAAGCGGTTTTTCCTAAAAGCTCTTTTTTATTTTCGTGCCCCAGAGCCTCAATGGTTCTGGGGCTTTTTTGTGGGGGGTGTGCTCGGTAGGTTGCGCCCACTGGAGAGTGAAAATCTCTTGCCAACCTGATCGGGGGAACGCGTTCAGTTGAGTGGTATGACCACTCGAGAGTGGATCTTATGCTCTTGGCAAAAAAGGTTATAAGAAACGGATAATGTGGACGAGTGGATTGGACCGAATTTGAAAGGGGCTCTTTGTTCTTGATTGCCGATTCAGGGAAATCATCGATGATGACGGACTTCCTGGGGGGTATTTTTATGGCAATCGCATTGGAATTTATCGATTCTCGCCGTGGGAATTTAGAGGTTTTCTTCGGCAATTTGGGCGAGCAGCGTGGCGAGTTGAGGGTGAGAGCCCAGATAAGGAGCGAGACGAATGGGGGTGCCGGGATGGGCTCGGGCCTTTTCTTCTAAGATGCTTTGTAGGTCTTCTTGAACATGTCGTCCTGCGGTTAAAAAATAGGGTAGGGCGAGTATGCTTTCAGGGGATTCTTGTATCGCCAGATCGATTCCTTCTGAAATGGAGGGGGCGCCATGTTCTAAAAAACAGGCGATGACTTTTTCTCTGCGCAAGTTTTCTAGTTGTTGGGCAAGTTGACGCACTTCTTCATTGGCTTGGGCCTTACGGCTCCCGTGGGCGATTAAAAGTAAGAGAGTGTTTTTTTTCACAGTGGTATTTTTCTCAAAGAGGAAAGTGTTTCTCTGTTTTCATGTTCGTTCCGTTTTGCCTAGCAAGTTTTCTACAATCCAAAAAGACCAGGAAAAAATCTTTTCATTCAAGTGAGTCTTGCCCTTTTTGAGAGACTGGCCCATGGTGGGCCTATGCATCCGGTCTTGTGGGAGCTTCCCTGGGGAAGTGGTTTAAAACTTCATAGTTATGGATTGATGATGGCCCTGGGATTTTTAGGCGCCTTGGCTTGGATTCGCCGCCAGTCTCCTCGAGAAGGTCTATCGGTGAAAGAAATGACGGATTTGGCCTTTATCCTCATTCTCACCGCAATTGCGGGTTCCCGTTTGACTTATATCATCGTGGAGTGGCGGCGTTACGCTTCCGATCCCATGGCTATTTTTCGTATTTGGGAAGGTGGCTTGGTCTTCTACGGAGGGCTCATTGCTTGTATCGGTGCGGCGTGGGCATTTCTTAAAAAGCATCGTTTGTCCTTTTGGAAGGTGTCCGATGTTTTTATGCCTGGAGTTGCCCTGGGTCATGCTTTGGGCCGCGTGGGATGTTTCTTGGCGGGGTGTTGTTATGGTCGCGTCTGTAATCCCCATGCTTGGTATGCGGTGATGTTTCCTGAGGGACAGGGTAGTTTGGCTCCTCCAGGCTTGCCTCTCTACCCCTCTCAGTTAATGGAGGCGATGGCCGAATTTTGTATTTTTGTTTTCTTAGCTTATCGCAGTGGGAAGAAAGCGTTTGACGGTCAAATTCTTCTCCTATACCTAATCCTGTATTCCG